>NZ_JAQUVZ010000072.1 GCF_028693135.1 Methanosarcina sp. | reverse complement strand
TGAAGGGAGACTTTCACGTACGGTTCTTAGGAGAGAAGGGGGGAGTAATCCCCTTGACTTATCCGACAATTCAAAGTCAAATTATTGCGTACTGAATGAAATTTGGTTCTCTTGATGCGGGATTTTTTCCCCAATAACTTATTGAGATTTGTGATTTTACAGAAAATTAGGCACATTGCCAAAAGATCGAAGATACTTTCTCCTTCTCCGGCAAGGGTTCTGACAAGCCACTGCCCTATGGGACTCTTTTGGTAGCCCTGAGCATCCCGGAAAACCCCTACCAGAAGCCCTATAACATAGCCAGGAAGGGTATATTTGATCAGCTCGGAGAATTCTTCTTCCTGTCCAGGGAATTCTTCTTCAGCAAGCTCTTCTTCAGCAAGCTTTTCTTCAGCAAGCTTTTCTTCAGCAAGCTTTTCTTCAGCAGGTTCTTTTTCAGCAAGTTCCTCTTCAGTAAGTTCTTCATTTTCTTTGCCCATTATTCCTCGTCCTGAAACTGATCTGTCTCCCATTCTGAATAATTTATTCGTGTATCGTTTGGTGGTTCCTGCTTAATCGGTTGGTATTATTCCGAATATCCTGAGATGAAATCTTTTTTTCTCTTCTGCGCCCTATAGGGCTGAAACCGTCTCGCTTGTCCACAAAAAAATAACAGGCAAATTCCTGCTGGTATTGAGAAAAACGAGAATTATAGTGAAATGCCTTCCTGGTCCGGAGAATACTTCCCTTGACCCCGGAAACCGTTTTTTAATTCACAGGTAATATCGGACGTATCTGCCAGCTTGCCTGGCGGCCCTGCAAAAATGTAGAAAAAAGAAGAAAGATAATAAGAGAAGGATGAAACAAGAGGTTGAAATCTCCAATAAAAATCAATAAAAACAGACATGGAAAAGAGTATTTTTCAGGTATATTTTTATCCGGTTCTGACCGTATCCCCCTCTTTTCACTCCACTTTTACTTTATGGCTTTTCCTTTGGTCTTTTGTCTTACTTTTTTGTCTGAAAGCCGCTCTCCTGCGTCGAGCGG
Source organism: Methanosarcina sp. (assembly GCF_028693135.1). Taxonomy (GTDB): domain Archaea; phylum Halobacteriota; class Methanosarcinia; order Methanosarcinales; family Methanosarcinaceae; genus Methanosarcina. Next base: position 11,935 of record NZ_JAQUVZ010000072.1, on the reverse strand, counting down.
GACAAAAACGACACGATAAGGCGAATGACGTTGTACGGGTCATAAACATTTTTAATTCTGTCCTCTTGAATTACGCTCACTACTAAAACCAATCAAGTAGTCCTCTTGAGCGCAGCGAAAAGGACCGCGTACTCCCGAGGCGCAATTCGGGTTTTTCAAAAATAGCAACCATGTAACAGTGGACGACTTATCGTTTAAAAAAAGGTGGTAATAACCGGGAGTTGCAACAATTTTAGAAAAACTTCCAAAGATACGGAGCAGAAGTTTGAAAATAAACTGGTCTAAAATAGGTATTGCCAGAAACACATATAAACTGCCCTGCCAAATAGATAGACTGGAGACTCTATGAAAGTTCTTGAATGCAGTACCATTGATATTGCCCCTACGATTTCGAGGTTGTTGAAAATTCCGATGGTTCCACCTTCGGGAAGGGTGATTCCTGAAATAGAAGAATATGCGAAAGAGAGAGGCTGCAAAAGAGCAGTTATTATTGTAGTTGACAGCCTTGGTTATTCTCTCTACTGGCACCTCTCCCCGGTAATGAAAAACCTGCATGAGCTTGCAGAAAAAGGGCTCCTGTTAAAGTGCAGGTCTCCGGCAAATATTACATCTCCTGCAATTGCTTCAATCTTTACAGGCTACCTTCCTGAGGAGCATAAAATCTACTCAACAGCGGACATCTATGCTGAGACCTCAAAGGACTCTGAAAATCCAAAGCTCAAAAGCATCATGGAATGGGCTTACAGGGCAGGAATGAAAGTTGCGGCTGTAATCGAGACCGAAGGAGCCGAGAGTTTCAGGGGCAGAATAAAGGACTTCTATGGGGTTCCTAACTCCGAAGACATACTTGATTATGACCGCCGGATAACAGAGTATGCTTTACAAGCTCTCAGGGAAAAGCCCGACATCCTGGCTGTACATCTTAGAGCCCTCGACCGTTACTCCCACAGAGTAGAGACCTGGGAAGAGATGAAAAAAGCCGCAAAAGCCATCGATAAAAACCTTGAAGAGATCTTTCAGACTGCAGAAAAAGGCACCATTTTCTTCATCTGCGGGGATCATGCCGTTCATGGGGGAAAAAAGTGGTTAAAAAACGCCACGCACGAAGAAATCAAAAACCATGAAGATAACTATGTTGCCCTGATCATGGGATGCTACTGATTAACTATGTTACCCTGATCATGGGATGCTACTGATAATGCTATTCTCTGTCTTCACAGGAATTCTCTGTCTTCACAGGATATCATTTTCGTCTTCGACTTCCTCTTTTCAGTACAGAAACCATGAAGATTATCCCGGCAAGTCCGAGGAACGAAGGAATCCAGGGCAAGATTTTCTTTTTCATTTCGGGTAAGGAATCCCCTACAGACTCTGGTAAGGAATCATCTACAAAATCTTCAACGTTTTTCTGAACCTTGAGAGTTTCGTTTTCCAGGGACCGTCCGGTTTCTGTAAGAATCTTCGAGCTGGCAGTGGAAATAACGGAATCTTTTATAGACTCAAGTTCTTCCTTGTGGATAATCCTGGAATTTCCTGTCCCCTCGCCTCCGCTGTTAGACTTTGATTTGGAATTTTCAGTTCCTTCTGATTCAATAATATTATTAGCATCGACAGGTTCATCATCAGTACAGGTGGCACATTCTGTATCATCAGAGCTACTCCCTGTGTTTTCAGAGTTTTCCGTAACATCTGAACTTCCAATACTGTCAGCAGCCTCAACATTTTCTTCGCTAGCTGGCAGGACGGTTACGACTATAGATGCTGAAGAGGTTCCATTTTCATTTATAGCTGCCAGGGCGACTGTATAACTCCCGGGACCACAGAAAGTATGTGCAGGCTCCGGACAGCAGGATGTTTTACCATCTCCGAAAGTCCACCTAACACAATCTGCATTCTCGGAAATGTCAACAAATTTTATGACAAGAGGGACATGGCCGCTTGTGGTGTTATAAATAAACTTAGCTTTAGGAAGTCTGGGGCCGGATGGTTCGGAAGCGTTTAAAACAGATATAGTTACAGATTCCGAATCACTACCGTTCTCGTTGCTGGCAGTAAGAGAAACAACAAAATTTCCCTCAATGGGATAAGTGTACTGAGGATTCGAATAACTTGAGGTGTTATTATTTCCGAAATCCCACAACAACGACGTGGCATTTTCGGAAAAATCCTTGAATCTGACAGAAAGGGGGGCAGAGCCTTCTGTTACATCTGAAGTAAAACATGCTTTGGGTAATACCGGAGGTGCCTGAACATACTTCATTAAAGGCATGTAATCCATACTGCCAGCTTTAGGGTTGACGCCATATGCAATGTCTCCAACACCGTCTCCGTTTTCATCCGTTCCTTCGTAATCACTCCAGTAATTGCCTGTACTCTTATTCCAGACATTGAACTTATAATCCCTGGCATTTTCTGCGTTGTCGAAGTAGTTGCCGCGGATTACATTATCCGAAGAAGCTAGAAGTTTGATGCCGCAGTCCAGGTTTGAATATACCATATTGTTGTTCAACAGGTTATTGTCGGATTTGAACAGATAAATTCCTGCTTCCTGGTTTGAAATTTTGTTACCATTTATTATACAGTTCTCAGCATTGTTAAGGAAAATTCCACATCGGCCATCTCTTATCGAAAAATCGCTGATCTTTACATCATTGGCAACTATTTCAAAAACGTAACTTATGGATGTCTCTCCCGCAATAAAGGTATCATCAGGATTTCCGGAGGCTGACTTTATGGTTAAATTATCTTTGTTAACGTAGATACTCTCATTAAATTCTCCGGATTCTACAAGGACAATATCTCCCGGAAATGCTTCATCTACCGCATTCTGGATGGATTCTCCCGGCAAAACACGAAATTCGGATGCCATTCCAGTCCCTGAGACTGAAATCAAAATAAAAATTGCCAGTAATAAGCAGGTTCGACCGAAAGTTTGTGTTTGTGCCATCTCAACCCCTATTCAGGTACAGGAATTTACTTAACAAGTTTTTATAAGGAAAGCATATAAAATTGTTGGTTTAATTAAATATTATAAAAAAGATATTAAAATTAATATCAATAAAAAATTATAATGAATATATATTCAAATTAGATAAAGCATCGCAATATATAAATATTAAATGAAGAACAGTTTTTTTTATATAATGGGAGTGATTGTATATTGATGCATGTGGTTGTATCGGGTTGATTCACCTGGGAGCAAAGTTTCCAGCATAGTTAATGCTTTGACATTCATCTATTACGCAGCCTGACTATCATATTACGCAGTCTGATTCCAATATTACGCAGTCTGACTCTCATAATTTCTTTTTTTACCCTTCTTTTTACGCATTCCATTTTCTGTTATAAACAAACCTGCTTCAAAGTCCATGAATGATAACGTATATTAATTATAATTTTCAATGGTTCTGAAAGTATTTTTTCTAACAGGTTCAGGTAAGCCTGGGTATAGCACAAAGGTTTTTAAGTAAATATTAAAGTTAGGTTTCTCAAATAAATCAAGGTGGAGAAGATTCATTATGCAGGAAAAAATAAAGGAAATTGCAGCCCGCGTCCGTGAAATGCGGGAACTTTCAGAGATCCCGGTTGAAAAAATGGCAGAGTCTCTGCAGGTTCCCAATGAGACCTATCAGAATTATGAAAGTGGAGCTGAGGATATCCCGGCAAGTATCCTTTTTGAGATCGCACACAAGCTGCAGGTTGACATGGCTACCCTTCTTACGGGAGAAGAGCCGAGGATGAATATCTTTACCGTTACAAGAAATGAAAAAGGGGTCAGTGTGGAGAGGAGAAAGCAGTACAGGTACCAGAACCTGGCTGAGAAGTTCATCCACAAAAAAGCAGAATTTTTTATCGTCACAGTTGAGCCCAAGCCTGAGGGCACCAAACCCGGAACAAACTCCCACCCCGGACAGGAATTCAATTATGTGCTTGAGGGAAGCCTGAAAGTCTACATCCACCATAATGAGATTACTCTTAATGAAGGGGACTCCATTTATTTTGATTCCAGTTATGAGCATGCCATGGAAGCGCTGGGAGGAAAATCCGCTAAGTTCCTGGCAGTTATAATGTAACCCGGATTAATGCAGACCTGAATAATTCATGCAAAATCTGCATAAAAAATTCGAAATACAGGAAAAACTCAGAGAATTTTTTGAAACTTAAATTCAGCTTCATGAAGCCTGAAAACTATAGAAAACATAGCGAAAATTACCTAAAACGGGTGTTCAGAATGACTTCCTTGCTAAGCCAATTTGTTTCCAAAACCGATTTTGAATCCTATGAGGATTTCCAGGAAAATTTCAAAATCCTGGTTCCTGAAAACTTCAACTTTGCCTATGATGTGGTCGACGCCTATGCAAGAGATTCTCCTGAGAAACTTGCCATGATCTGGTGTGATGACAACGGGGAAGAGAAAAGCTTTACTTTTAAAGACCTGAAATACTACAGCGATAAGGCTGCAAATTTCTTCGCAAAGCACGGCATCGGAAAAGGCGACTATGTAATGCTGACCTTAAAGAGCCGTTACGAATTCTGGTACTGCATCCTTGCCCTCCATAAACTCGGGGCTATTGCTGTTCCTGCAACCCATATGCTGAAAACCCGGGATGTCGTGTACAGGATCGAAAAAGCCGAATTAAAGATGATTGTCTGCATATCAGAGGACGATGTCCCTGAACAGGTTGATGAAGCCCATTTAGAATGTGGGGATATCCAGCTCAAAAAAGCCGTGGTCGGAGGGAAAGCCCGGGAAGGATGGATTGATTTCAGAAAGGAGCTTGAGGAAGTTTCCCCGGTCTTCGAGCGGCCGACAGGCGAGGCTGCAACAAAGAATGAAGACATTTGCCTTGCCTACTTCTCCTCCGGAACCGCTGGTTTTCCAAAAATGGTAGAACATGACAACACCTACCCCCTCGGACATATCCTGACTGCAAAATACTGGCAGAATGTGGAGGATGACGGGCTGCATTACACCGTTGCAGACAGTGGCTGGGGTAAATGTGTCTGGGGCAAACTCTACGGGCAGTGGATAGCCGGCTGTGCGGTCTTTGTCTATGACTATGATCGATTTGAAGCCAAAAACATGCTTGAAAAAGCCTCAAAATTTGGCGTTACGACCTTCTGCGCCCCCCCCACAATTTACCGCTTCCTGATAAAAGAAGACCTTTCTCATTATGACTTCAGTACTATGCAGTATGCAGTCGTTGCAGGCGAACCCCTCAACCCGGAAGTCTTTAACCGCTTCCTTGAATTTACAGGAATTAAACTTATGGAAGGGTTCGGGCAGACTGAAACCGTTGTTACCATTGCGACCTTCCCCTGGATGGAACCAAAACCCGGGTCTATCGGAAAGCCAACCCCCGGGTTTAAGATTGAACTTATGGACAGGGACGGCAGGATCTGCGATGTTGGAGAAGAAGGGGAAATCGTAATCAACACACAGGATGGAAAACCTGTCGGGCTCTTTGCCCACTATGGAAAAGATCCCGGAAGGACGGCGGAAGCCTGGCACGACGGCTACTACCATACCGGAGATATGGGCTGGATGGATGAAGACGGATATCTGTGGTTTGTGGGAAGGGCTGACGACATTATCAAGACCTCAGGATACAAGGTAGGACCCTTTGAAGTGGAAAGCGCCCTTATCCAGCACCCGGCTGTGCTGGAGTGTGCAATCACGGGCGTTCCCGACCCTGTCAGAGGTCAGGTAATCAAGGCGACCGTTGTGCTTACAAAGGACTACACGCCGAGCGAAGCCCTTAAGAAAGAGCTGCAGAAACATGTAAAAAATGTCACGGCTCCTTATAAGTATCCCAGGATTGTGGAATTCGTTCCCGAACTTCCCAAGACCATCAGCGGAAAAATTCGCAGGATTGAAATCCGCGATCAGGACAAAAAATAATAAAAAATAATAAATGATATATACAGCAGGAATGCAGTTCAAATTTAAAAATCAAAAGAATATTCCCGACTGAGGATATACTCTGCCAGAAAAAGTGCGAAGAGGAAGAAAAGAAATAAGTACCTTAAACTTTTTCTGAAAAGTTAGCTCAAAGAAGAGTTAACTCAGATTTACTTTTTAGCAGATACTGTAATTCAGATGCTGTACTTCATGATACTGCAATTCATGATACGATAATCCAAGATTAAATACTAGAATTAAAACAGAAGAGAATTCAAGAACATATAAGAATTCAGAAAGCCCCTTAAAAATGATAGGCTCTCCTGTCTGCCATACAAATCGGCTGGAGAAAAACAGGGACTGGAAGAATAGCATGAGGATTCTACATGGTAAAAAATGATGGAAAAGAACCGTACCCTGTTATCAATATTCTGGAGTGCAAGGCCTGTGGGCGCTGCCTTCTTGCCTGCCCGAAGGACGTGCTTTTCATGAGTGAGAACCTGAACGCGCGGGGTTACCACTACGTAGAGTATAAAGGAGAAGGCTGTTCAGGCTGCGCGAGCTGCTACTATACCTGCCCTGAACCCCTGGCACTGGAAATCCATATTCCCCTGAAAAAGGAGGAAGCCGAATAAGGCAGGATAAGGAGGAAGAAAGATGGCAACACAACTCATAAAAGGCAATTCCGCAGTAATCGTCGGCGCACTCTACGCTGGCTGTGACTGTTTCTTTGGATACCCCATTACTCCGGCAAGTGAGATCCTGCACGATGCTTCCAGTTACTTCCCGAAAATTGGCCGAAAATTTGTTCAGGCCGAGTCTGAAGAAGCTGCAATCAACATGGTTTTTGGAGGAGCATCAGCCGGACACAGGGTCATGACATCCTCATCAGGGCCCGGAATCAGCCTGATGCAGGAGGGAGTTTCTTACCTTGCAGGCGCAGAACTGCCCTGCGTGCTCGTGGATGTTATGCGGGCAGGGCCAGGGCTCGGGAACATAGGGCCTGAGCAGGCAGATTATAACCAGGTCGTAAAAGGTGGAGGGCACGGAAATTACAGGACCATTGTGCTTGCCCCCAATTCCGTACAGGAAATGTGCGACTTTACCATGAAAGCTTTTGAGCTGGCTTTCAAGTACAGGAACCCTGCAGTCGTACTTGCTGACGGAGTGCTCGGGCAGATGATCGAGTCCCTGAAGTTTCCGGAAAAAGCCCTTGTCCCGAAAACTGATACCAGCTGGGCAGTCAATGGTACGGCAGAAACCAGGGCTAACCTGATAACCTCAATCTTCCTGGACTTCAATGAACTGGGACAGTTCAATGAGAAGCTGCAGGAAAAGTATGAGCTGATAAAGCAGAATGAGGTCGATTACGAAGAATACATGACCGAAGATGCCTCAATTGTGCTCGTCTCTTATGGCATAAGCAGCAGGATCTGCAGGTCAGCCGTAGACCTTGCCAGGCAGGAAGGAATAAAAGTAGGGCTTTTCAGGCCAAAGACTCTTTTCCCATTCCCGGAGGCGCAGTTGAAAGCCCTTGCAGATAAGGGAGCTTCCTTCATCTCCGTGGAGATGAGCAACGGGCAGATGATAGACGATGTCAGGCTTGCTATCAGATGTTCACAGCCCGTGGAACTGGTAAACCGCATGGGAGGAAACCTGATTACCCTCGACCAGATTATGGACAAAATCAAAAAGGTTGCAGGGGAGGCATAAAAATGGCAGCAGAAATCATTAACGGAGAAAAAGTTATCGGAAGGCCAAAAGCCCTGTATAAGGAATATCCCCGCAAAGGAGGGGCAGCTCCAACAGCCACCCACTATTGCCCTGGCTGCGGACACGGGGTTTTGCACAAGCTTATCGCTGAAGCGATTGATGACCTGGGAATCCAGGACAGGACAGTTATGATCAGTCCTGTGGGCTGTGCAGTCTTTGCTTATTATTACTTTGACGCAGGAAATATTCAGGTTGCTCACGGCCGTGCCCCTGCAGTAGGGACTGGTGTTTCAAGAGCTGAAGAAAACGCTGTGGTTATTTCCTACCAGGGTGACGGGGATCTTGCTTCAATCGGCCTGAACGAGACTCTGCAGGCAGCAAACAGAGGAGAAAAGCTTGCAGTCTTTTTCGTAAATAACACCGTATACGGCATGACAGGCGGGCAGATGGCTCCTACGACCCTTATAGGGGAAAAGACCACCACCACTCCCGAAGGCCGTGACCCCCGCTTTGCAGGCTATCCACTGCACATGTGTGAACTCATATCCAACCTGAAAGCCCCGGTATTCATCGAAAGAGTCTCGGTCTCGGACATCTCCCATATAAGGAAAGCCAGAAAGGCTATCAGGAAAGCTATGGAGATCCAGCGCGACGGCAAAGGCTATGCCTTTGTGGAAGTCCTTGCAGCCTGCCCGACAAATCTGAGGATGGATGCCGAACAGGCTATAGCATTCATCAATGAAGAAATGGAACCGGAATTCCCGCTCAAGAACTTCAGGGATAATTCCGCAGAAGCCGAAATCCTCCACAGGGGCGTAAGCGACTTCACAACGGAGACCCTGGAGAAACTTTACGGGATTGAATCCGGAGCCGAGGAAAAACCCATCAGGGCAGACTTTGCCCCGATCCAGACGAAAATTGCGGGCTTCGGGGGCCAGGGAGTCCTGAGTATGGGGCTTATCCTTGCGCAGGCTGGAGTCAAGGCAAACCTTAACGCCTCCTGGTTCCCTTCCTATGGTCCGGAACAGCGTGGAGGAACCTCAAACTGTTCGGTCGTGATTTCAGGCCAGTCCATAGGTTCTCCTACGGTCTATACCCCTGACATCCTTATAGCCATGAACCGTCCCTCCCTTGAGAAATTTGAAGGGGCAGTAAAAGAAGGAGGCTTTATCCTCTATGACTCGACCATAGGTGAAGCTGAGACTCCTGCAGGCGTAAAAGCCGTTGCAGTTCCGGCGACCGAAAAAGCTAAGGAAGCAGGTGATGAAAGAGCCGCAAACTCCTTTATGATCGGAGTCCTTCTGGGCCTGAATGCAACTGGTCTTGAAAAAGAAGCCTTCAAAGAAGCTCTTGCCGAAAACTTTGCAGGTAAACCAAAGGTTATTGCATTCAACCAGCAGGTTTTCGAGGCCGGTGCAGAGTGGGCGAGAGAGAACGTTAAGGTATAAAGGTAAATATTTCAAAGGTAAAAAATTTCAGCAACAAGCAGGTGGAGATATGAGTCAAATCCGCCTGTAAACACTTTTTTAAGACTTATTTACTTTTACCTTGTATCCACTTTTACCTCGTGCATTTAAAGAAAAGTACTTTTCTTTAGCATGAAAGTACTGTGATTTGAAAAGTACTGTGATTTTACTGTGATTTGAAATGTACTGTGATTTGAAGAATTTCATGATTTTTTATATCACGGAATTAAGCCCTTAAAATCCACATTTCGACCCCCTGCCGGCAGGGGCAAATAATTCCGACACATTGGTCATTTTATATAAATTCTCTTAACTAATTGGTGTATATTTGTACCATGGATTTATACAGAAATGCCAGAATTCGAAGTGTGAGTTAAAAAGAAAATATATATTTTTAACTTTGCCCTTAATCTTTTTGCCGGTAATAAGGTTAAAAGAAACATTAAAATAGTTGAAAAATGTCGTAATTTATGTAGAACGGCAAAAGCTTATTCATCACCTCTCCAACTTGATTTTGCCGTTCTTTAATTAATTTCTGCGCCATGTTGTTCTAATTTTTTACGCAGAGCAGAAACTCACCAGGAACATAGTTGATGTAAGGACTGTTAAATCGCCAAACAGCCAGGTGGCTTACTATTTAAAGAAAATCAGAAATTTAGGAACGATCATAAGGTTTATTTAAAATAAATACATTATAAAAAAGCGAGGATGATTCTCATAATTAGTTTAGAAGTAGATGGTAGGGTTCGAGTCCCTATTCTCGAGATCCCTACCCACGATCCAACCCTAGATTGAGAAGAAACCCTATAACTCCCAATCTATTATATTTTATAATGGCCCGGTAATATATATCATCACCGATGCAAAAAACCTTTTTTAATCAAAAATTTCAAGTTGGCTATATATTTTTATTGTGATTAAACTTTTAATGCCATTGAAAATTATAATACAACCCATTTTCCGCAGATGTCTGTTAAATTTTTACAATTTCTAATACTGTTTGTTTTTCTGAAAACTATCTATTTTTCTGAATACTGTCCCGGTTATTCAAACATATGGTGTCAACTACTCGCCACTGAGGTGGCAAGCATGGATATCCCTGATTTCTCAGATCTATTATCCGTGTGGGCGGTTGACAGACACTCTTGAGACTCTAAGATATACCTATAGTCTCGTGTTCTGTGTTCGATGTTTCGAGCACCATTTAGATCAGCGTTAAGCTCAAAACCACATGCTTTACATCGAAACTTTAACCCTTTTCTATTGTTTTTAGAGATGTGATCACATCGGCAACAAGGCTGAGAAGTATATTCAGGGTTTATGTACTCTGTTATTATTCCAGCGTTTTTGGCTTTGTATTCAATAAACTGCTGCAACTGATAGAAAGCCCAACTGTTATGGAGATATTTTTGTTTCTTTCTCAGCTTGTTATTTGTACGGTCTCTTATTCCTGTCAAGTCTTCTAAACCGAGTACAGAAACACTATTCTCAATTGCAAATTTTACAATTGCTTTAGAGATGCAATGATTAACATCTGTCATTAGACGTTTCTCTTTCCCTGCTAATCGTTCCAGTACACGTTTAGCTGACAAAGTTCCCTTAGATTGTAATTTTGTTCTCATGTTTTTGTAGACATTTCTTCTATTTTTTATATCTCCGCCAGCAAAGAATTTACATTTATTATCAGTGGTAGAAGCTACGGCGAAAGAATTAATGCCTACATCAACACCCATAAAAGTAGAAGCGTCCTCTATTTTTTTATCAGGTAATTCCTGAGAAACGGTTAGATTGAAATAATAATTTCTGTCTTTATTTAAAAAGTTCAAAAGCCTGGTTTTTCTTCCAGAGGTTCAGCCCCTTTCATTAAGTGCCAGAAAAGCTCTTTTCCCCAGCCTAAAGCTTTTTCCCCGGTGGCTATAAGCATCTGATCCCTGAATTTGCCATCATTTTCGAAAAGTTTAAGCGCAAGGAACCTGTCAGTTACAACAATTGAGGAAAGAGGTGCGGGTTTTCGACAGACAAACATTTTAAAATTCTTATTTTTGGACAGCCTGTCAGCTTCTTCCGGAAAACTGGAAAATAAGCGCTCTATAACATTTTCTGTCATGCATAAAACCTGCTTAGTGCCTTTTTCCGCAACGTCTGCATAAAGGGAAGGGGCTTCCGGATGGAAGTATGATACAAAGGTAAGGATCTCTTTTGAACTCAGGAATTCTTCCAGGAAATCCTTAGGGGTTTCAAAAAGATGTTCCGCATCAGGCTCAAGCAGTTCACAGCGCCCAAGTTCGTCAATCCTCTCCAGAAGGAAATCCGGAATCCGGGTTAAATCACAGGTCTTCCAGTGGTCGCCATTGACTTCAAAAATCTCAATTGTATTGAGGAGAGACTCCATATTTTCAACTATTATTTTTCCGATTTCGGACAAACTGTAGATTTTCTTTTCCTCGAGTATCAGGTGGGCATCCTTCATCTTTTTAATATGGGGTTGGATCGCGCCGGCATCTACGTTGAGCAATTCTTTTATTGTATCGATATCTTTTGGCTCTTCCCTCAGAAGAAATAAAAGCTCTTTTCTTCTGTTAGAAAAGAGGATGAGATTAATAAGTGACTGTTTCATCTGCTCACCGGTAGTTTACCCTGTTACTTCTGTATAATACCCTAAAAACTTTTTCATTTTTGATACCTGGAAGGGTTTTCATTTTAGAGCATAACTATCCTACATATATTATTATTTGGCATGAAAGTACCTCTGATTTCGCACTCCGGACCCTCATTCTGAATTTATGATTATGTTGGAAGCAAATATAGCATTTTTGTCCTGTTAAATTGAAGTCAGGGTCCGGAATGTGGACGT
>NZ_JAQUVZ010000071.1 GCF_028693135.1 Methanosarcina sp. | reverse complement strand
TTAGAGGTCTTCACATTGTCCCAGGAGCTTTGCACCTAAACATTACTGTAAACGCACATCCTGGTAGGATTACTCCAAATGGAAAGAGTAGCACGAAGGCAATTTATGACGTAGCTTCTTGTCGCACTATCCTACATTCGGCAGCAAGTACATTCTAACATATAAATATCCTTAATTGTTATTTTTTGTAGATTCACTTAAAAACCAATATCATACGGACTATATATCCAACACGATTTGACATTTATCTCATTTATCGCAAATATATATTAATTATGTTATGGTTAACATTTAGTAATTTTTGATTTAAATTGAATTTCAAAAGTTCTGAAAAAAACGATATCAACAGAATAATTGAATGGATTTTTATGTCGACCTGCCGAAAGCAGGTTATATCACCTGAACATTCGCTGTATATTACGTATTTACCATTTGCCTTTTTTATGTATCTGACTCCAAGTCCACTCTTTTTCAACATGGCTTTTCTCATCTCGGCATCGGATTTTTCAAGCCCGAAATGAACTTTCAAAACAAGTTGAAAACAAGCTGAAAACAGGTTGAAAACAAGTTGAAAACAAGTTGAAAACAGGTTGAAAACAGGTTGAAAACAGGTTGAAAACAGGTTGAAAACAGGTTGAAAACAGGTTGAAAACAGGTTGAAAACAGGTTGAAAACAGGTTGAAAACAGGTTGAAAACAAGTGATCACATGAGACTCCCACCCGAAAAAAAGTCAAAAATAAATTCCCTCTTGCAGAAAGCCTTCTCAGGGGAACTGGTCTCATAAAAATGAAGTTTTAAGGAACTGAATCATAAACGACTAGCTCGAAATCCTGAATTCTGAATTCTGACCTGTAAAACCGTATTAGCTATTCCGTGTCATTTTTGTCACGCCCGAGTTTCGCTTCGGGAGCACGAGGTCCTTTTCGCTGCGCTCAAGAGGACTACTTGATGGGTTTTAGCTGAGATGCGCTCAAGAGGACTAAATTACGATTTCTCTGACCCATACAACCTTATTCATCATCCTGAGCCGTTTTTGTCACGCTCGACGCAGGAGAGCGGCTTTCAGACAAAAAAGAGAACGAAAATGATACCGAGAAAGAGCTACAAAGCAGCCACAAACTGAGAGCGACAGAAAAAATCGGTAAGGGAGCAAATAGAGCAATCTCAAAAACAATCTTCCCAGAAAATCAATACCTTATTCAACACCTTCATGCAGAAAGCCTTCACATGAGAACTTGTCTAATAAAAAAATGATTTAGCGAATAAATTAAGATCTGGAAGGCTTAAAAATTCATCATTCGGGCTTTAAGGCTCTTATTCATGGCTTTTTTTTGAAAGGCCGGTCGCCTGCGACCGGTGAGAGTGTGGGGTGCTGAAAACTTGAAATAACTGACAGTATCTGCGGGCTAAAATAAGCATGAAATCGGAACCTGGAAGAATTAGAATCCAAAACCAAAATTGAGTTAAAATAAGGAATTAATTTACTAAAAAAGACATTTTAGTATTTTTTGGAGTGATCCATAGGGTCTGGTCCAATTTTATGTAATTTAGTTCTGTACTCAGTTAATTTACTACTTATTTAAGTTATTACCCATTTAAGTTACTTAGTCAAGTTATTACTTATTTAAGTTATTACTCATTTAAGTTACTACTTATTTAAGTTATTACTCATTTAAGTTACTACTTATTTAAGTTACTACTTATTTAAGTTATTACTCATTTAAGTTACTACTTATTTAAGTTATTACTCATTTAAGTTACTACTTATTTAAGTTATTACTCATTTAAGTTACTACTTATTTAAGTTATTACCCATTTAAGTTACTTAGTCAAGTTATTACTTATTTAAGTCACATATCTTCTTTGTACGTCTTCTTCATACATCGGGACTGACCCTATGGACCAATTATATATATGTAAGTAATAGTATAAAAGAGCAACGACTGTACTCTTATTCTTTAGCAGTACTGCTACCTAACATCCACAACAAAGCACAACATTTAAACTCCAATGCCCGAAACTAACGCTCAAAACAAGTTGAAAACAAGTGATCACATGAGACTCCCACCCATAAAAAAAGTCAAAAATAGATGCCCTCTGGGACAGTTTCTGGAGTGACGGGTTGTCCAGCCTTTTGCAGTCCATTGAACAGTGTCGTACAATGTAAAAACCTGAATATGAGCTCTGCATAAATAGTTGGATTATAGCATTCAAAATTTCGAGTTGAAATTGCAGTGCCAAGTTTCAGGATTTAAAAATCTTTTATTCGCTAAAAGAAAAAAATAAAAAAAAGTAGTGATTAAATTTTGATCTATAGTCATCCCACATCTTTTTAATTCATAAGCCTTCAGCAGGAAACCCGTTAAATCTTTAGATTTAGCGAGTAGTTGACTTCTATTATTTTCTGCTCTTTTCTGCTATTTCCTGTTGTTTTCTGCTCTTTTCTGCCATTTTCGGTTATTTTTTGCCATTTTATGTTATTTTTTGGTTTATTCTTCTCCTATTTCCCTTCTGAATTCTACGTAATCTCTTTCGACATCTTCGAGTTTTGCGTCTTTGAGTTCTATGTATTTAAGTTCGTCTTCCATTTTATGTACCCCCATGATTGATATATTAAAAGTCTCTATGTGGTTTCTTTGTCTATACGTGAAATTCTTTTTTTTGAATTCAACTTCTTTATTATTTTAAAGAACAGAGTGCACTTTTATAAAGCTTTCGGTTGTCCTTGCCATTATTTGTGAGGCTGATGCAGGCAGCAAAGATATTCTTAAATCAAAGTTAAAACATTTTCCCCTCTCATGCATAAAAGTTCAGAACCAGAACTTCTCATTGGAATCAGAAATCTTGCAGGGCTTGAGGCATGTTCCAGGTATGCTGATGCTGTCTATTTTTCAACGGATAGGCTCAGCTTGAGAGCAAAGGCAAAAGAGATCACCCTTGAAACTCTGGAGGATTTCGTTTATGAGGTCAAGGTGCGGGGGCTAAAGGCTTATCTGGCTGTAAACTCAGCCGTAAATGAAGCCAGGCTTGATGAAGTAGATGATGTGGTAGATGCAGCTGTAAAAGCCGGAGTGGATGCAGTTATTGCCTGGGACCCGGCTGTTATCCTTAAGGCACGTAAAGCCGGGCTCAAGATCCACATCTCCACACAGGCAAACGTTACGAACCACGAAACTGCGGAGTTTTACAGAACCCTTGGAGCGGAGCGTATAGTGCTTTCAAGGGAACTTTCCTTAGAAGAGATCCGGAAAATCAGGCAGCAGACTGAGATAAAAGTCGAAACTTTTGTTCACGGGGCGATGTGTATGGCAGTTTCAGGAAGGTGCCACCTTTCGGCATATGTCCTTGGAAAATCCGGGAATTGTGGGGAATGCACCCAGCCCTGCCGCTGGGAATGGGAGCTTCACGGGGAAAATGGGCTTGTTGTGGAAAGCAGGGGAAAATACCTCCTCAGTGCAAAAGATTTATGTATGATAGGGCATGTCCCGGAACTTTTTGAAGCCGGGATAGATGCATTTAAAGTAGAGGGCAGGCTACGTGACCCCGGATATCTGGAAGTGGTCTCCCGCTGTTACAGGGAAGCAATTGATGCCTGCAAAGAAGGTAACTATACCCCTGAAAAAGTAGAGGCATGGAGATCTGAGCTGGCTTCTGTGTATAATAGAGGTTTTTCTACTGGTTTTTACTTCGGAATTCCGGGCCTGGAGGGTTTCTCTCCTGATAAAGGAATGAATGCCTCGGAAAAGAAACGCAGGGCTGCAGGGGTTGTAGAGAATTATTATCCCAAACAACAGGCTGCAGCAATAAGACTGCTCGAAGAAGGGCTTGCAATAGGTGATGAGATCTTGATCGAAGGAAGCACTACCTATCTGAAACAGCAGGTCCGCTCTCTTGTAAAAAAAGGCATGCTTCTGCAAACAGTCGAAAAAGGGGACGAGGTTGGACTCGCTGTTGATGGGCCAGTCAGAAAAAATGACCGAATATTTATAATCTGATTAATTGTATTATCTAAGTACTCTATTATTATCTAATTAAAATATTATAACAGTATCTATATATTGGATTCTTCCTTATACGGATTACAGCTTACGGAAACAATTGACACAAGTTGGTTTAGTTATTCTGTATAGCCCAGTTATTAAGTATTAATACTCATCTGGCAGGACTAACTTCCAGCCGGGTAAATTAACTCGATTGGTAGCCAGCCATCTGATCAATAATATGGTTTACAGTCAAATACTAACCTGTAAACAATTTCGATAAAAATTTCGATAAAAATTTCGATAAACAATTCTCTAATCTATAAGTAAAGGTGATATTTTGATAAGCGTCAACGAAATGGGATCATACGTCATCGAAGAGATGCTCGACTGGAGTGAAGACCTGAAAACGGAAGTAATCAAGCTTGAAAACGGCGCCACAATCATTGACTGTGGAGTTAATGCTGAAGGCGGATATGAAGCCGGTATGTACCTGGCAAGACTCTGCCTTGCTGACCTTGCTGACCTTAAATACAGTACCTTTGACCTTAACGGCATCAAATGGCCTGCCATCCAGGTGGCAACTGACAACCCGGTAATTGCCTGCATGGCTTCCCAGTACGCAGGCTGGAGAATCTCCGTTGGGGGTTACTTTGGAATGGGTTCAGGCCCTGCACGTGCCCTTGGCTTAAAACCCAAAGAGCTCTATGAGGAAATCGGGTATGAGGATGATTTCGAAGCTGCGGTCCTTGTCCTGGAATCCGACAAGCTCCCTGATGAGAAAGTAGTCGAGTACATTGCAAAACACTGCAGTGTAGACCCTGAAAATGTCATGATCGCCGTTGCGCCTACAGCTTCCATTGCAGGCTCTGTCCAGATCTCAGCTCGTGTTGTAGAAACCGGTATCCACAAATTCGAATCCATAGGTTTTGATATCAACTGCATCAAGAGCGGGTACGGAATTGCCCCTATCGCTCCCATTGTCGGAAACGATGTCCAGTGTATGGGCTCAACCAACGATTGTGTGATCTACTGCGGCGAGACCAACTATACAGTCCGCTTCGAAGGCGAGCTGGCTGAACTCGAAGAATTCGTAAAGAAAGCCCCCTCAACAACCTCCGGGGATTTCGGAAAGCCCTTCTACCAGACCTTCAAGGCAGCAAACTTTGACTTTTTCAAAGTTGACCCAGGCATGTTTGCTCCTGCCAGAGTCACCGTAAACGACCTCAAGAGCACAAAGACTATTTCAAGCGGTGGGATCTACCCAGAAATTCTGCTTGAGTCCTTCGGAATCAGGAACGTTTGAAAGGGCATTTGCTCTTTTTTATTTTTTTCTTCTTTTTTCTTCTTTTTCTCTGATTTTTTTACTTTTTTATTTTTTCTTCTTTTTTTCTTTCTTGGTGCCGACATTCCGCAAATGTTCACAAAAATAAAATTATTTTTGTTAAATATTTAATTGTTCTATAATAATTGACCTTTTTTATGGCAAATTCGTTGATTCTTAAATACAGCACAAACTAAATTTGTCACCAGGTCTATATTTCAGGTTATCCTTTAAAGCTTCAATATCCGAGAGTTTTGAGTGCCTGCGGGAGAAGGGTACTGATATTCTGCATGACTGTTTTTTTGATACCGTTTACCATGTCCATTTCCTTATCATCGAGCACCTTTGCATACCGGATAGCCACGAAATACACAATCATAAAGGCTGTATATTCCCAGCTTGCCCCGGACAGCGGAAGCACTTCCCGGGCTGTGAGCATACCCACAACCAGAATGGCACCTATAAGGGTCAACCGTCTGTACATCGGAGTAAAGGGATGCATGTGCTGTGCTCTCCAGGCTCTCAGAGTCATCAAGACCTCTATGGATGCAAAAGACGCAGAAGACGCTGCTGCTGCACCTATCATGCCGTACTGGGGTATAAGCACGAAGTTAAGTACTGCATTAATTCCTGCACTTGCAACCGAGCACTTCATCAGGAAATCAGAGTCTCCGGATGCCATTATAGTGTGATAGTTAAATCCAAAGTACGAGTTTGTTACGAATCCCAGGGCAAGGATGCGCAGAACCGTAGCCCCGCCTGCATAGTCTGCTCCGTAGATTTTTGTCAGGAGAAAATCCGGATACACGAACATCAATGCAAAGATCGGGAAGGTAAGCAGAAAGCACCACTTTGTCATTATTGCATAAATCGAGCCAAGTGGTTCAGTTCGGTTTTCACCCCACAGCTTTGATGTTACAGGGGTGTACACGAACCCCATGGAGCCGATTATCATGGACAGGAACCCGACAAGAGGATATACTGCACTGTAAACTCCAACGACTTCGGCTGATTTGAAATAACCAAGCATTATGGTATCAGTCCAGGTCATAAGGTTAAGCAGGGTCGCACTTATTAAAAGCGGGAATGAGTACCTTATCAGCTTTTTTGTGGGCTCACTGAATTTAAGTTTCCATTCCGGTTTGATTGGGGGGTTTTTTATAAAGTAAACTGACATTACGCCAAATGTAAAGACCATTGAAAGCAGGTCTGCAAATACAACTCCTTTCAGGGACACTCCGAAAAACACGGCAGCTGAAGCAAAGCCCAGCAGGGAAACTGGCCTTATGATGTTGTAGAAGTACATGTTGACACTTGTACGGTCAAATCCCCTGTAGATCGCCACTGACAGGTTCAGGAGTATGGTGAACGGGATGGCAAAAATCATTATCCTGATAACGGATAAGATTTTGCCCTGTATGTCAAACCCTTCCCCAGCCAGACGTTCAAACAATAGGGGGGAGACCAGCATGGCAAGCATACCGGCAACAAGGCCCATTAATACAGCCGAGATTATCAATTCATGGATCTTGTGCTCCTCATGCCTGCCTCTGAAGTATGCAATATACCTTGGTACCCCTTCGTGGAGTCCGAGAGTTGCTACGGCGCCTGTGATTGAGATTACTGTAAGTGCAAGGGAATAGGTACCGAAATCCGCTGGCGAGAGATAGGATGTGAGCACTCCTTTAATCAGGATATCAAGCAGCATTCCAAGAAGTGTTCCTGCCAGGATCACACCGGAACCTGCCACTATCCTGTTGACTGATTCGTTAACTGGCATGAGAATCCCCGTTCTCTTAATTTCTGGCTTCCGGGGCTTCCGGGGCTTTCGGGCAAGAACAGAGTTCTGGTGCCCTGCCAGTTACGATTGAATAACTCTCGGTCAGCTGGTTAAAGTTTAAGCGGCTTTTTTCTGCAGCCTGCAGGGGATTCAAGCCTGATTTTTCAACTCCGGATATTTTGCCAGATAGGGTGCTGGTATTTGGGGGAATGGGATAAGTACCGGATTGGATAGAAAAATTCATTTTAGGGTTCAGGGTTTCAAAGTTTACTTTTTCAAATTCTTTAAAGCAGCTGTAAATCTTAATTGCGTCGTCGTGCCTGTTTTTTTGCTCGATTTCTTGTCCGATTACTCCGGGATGAGTTTTTAAGACAAGGTCTAATTGGGGTTTCTCTTTAACAATCGACATGGTTCTTTTACGACCCTGTGGGTTGGATTGAAATTAGGTCTGCGATTGTATCCGGGGTTGGAGTCCAGATAGGGTATGATCGAATTCGGGGTTGGAGTCCCCGCTGAATTCGATATGGAAATGAGTGTCTGAACACTCAGTGGGGGCTGGACTTCCGGCAGTACCCGATGAATTGTGGGTTGGATTTTCCGGGTAGTGCCCCGTGGGTTTGGTTGGATTGGATCCTGGTAGGGTCCCGATTGGTTGGAGTAAATCGGGATAGGGTTTGATTCGAATCGGGATTCAAAGCTGGATTCTGGCAGGAACCTGTCAGATTTTCTGCCAAATCCTTAATTGGGTTTAGGGTTTGTTTCAGGTTTTTTCTGGCAGCCCTGGGTGTGGCTCAACGGTATCTTGAACGGACAGTTCTTTCACTTTGAACGGACAGTTTATTCTTCCGTTTTAGATGGATTTCAGTAAACCTGTTTTTTGAAGGTTGCTATCCTTTTTTACATAATGGCTGTGTAGGGAATTATCGAGCCATTACTCAATGCATCCGCAACCGGTTTAGGTGACGAATGGCTGCTGAAAGGCAGCAAGGGACTTTTTGTAAGTTTGATATTGTTTTTCTTAAAACCGAAGAAATACCTACTTATTAAATTTCATTGACCATTTCTCCAAATTTTATTAGGAGTACCTGCTTGACCAAATATATATACGTTTCTGAATGATTATTTGATTATCATAATCGGGTTAAACTGATGCCGGAACAAAAATTCATTTACGATGTTCTTCTCAAAAGGTCTGGCTGAAAGCTAGTTCTAAAGGTACAAGGCTGGTATTTTAAGACATGCCTTGGAGCCATATTCTAGTTCTGTTTCTGGAAATAACCCACAAAAACACGGTCTCAAAACCAAAAAAACCCTATTTGCCTCTTCCGGACATCTCTAAACTTATTCTTCATGTAGGAAATTTTGGATGCAAGAGGGCATCTTTTCTTACCTTTTTTTGTTTACAGGCTGGATAAAAAAGGCTTCTCTCCTGAAGACAAATTAGTGCAGTAAAAACAGAGAAATGTCATAATTTATCATTATGATTATTCTTTCAATCTTAAACTGAAATTTACCAGACAGTGTTTTTCAATCCAAATATTATAATAATGATTTTGTATCTTGACCCCCGGAAAACACTTTGAAATCCAGATATTATAATGTGTCCCCTCGAGTCTGTCTGTCTGAGACTCCAGAAAACCAGGCAACCTTATAGAAGAAAAAGAGCGCAAAAATAATTATTTTCAGGTATTTTTCATGCCTAAAAAAAATAAAAATCTGGATGAAAGTATTAGGCCTTCGTCCAAGATTTTAGAGATTTAATCAATTCGCCAAGCAGG
Organism: Methanosarcina sp.; assembly: GCF_028693135.1. GTDB lineage: Archaea > Halobacteriota > Methanosarcinia > Methanosarcinales > Methanosarcinaceae > Methanosarcina. Next base: position 4,369 of record NZ_JAQUVZ010000071.1, on the reverse strand, counting down.
ATGGTTATTTCAGAGATCATTTCAGAGCTCTGACCATCCTTACGATTTCCCTGCTCAGACATATGTTCAGCCGTCGGCCCTGTACTTACCTTTCAGATTAACCGAACGAGTTTCCGGATAAGAACCTGATTCAGTTGCATTTTCTGAAGAGGCATTTATCTTGCCGGTTATCGCAAAGGAAGAGAAACCGGTGGTTTCGGCTGTAAAATACGTAAACTCATCGTCTTCTTTCAATATGGAGACTGGTAGTTGTTCCCATTTTCCATCGTTATACCTGTTAAGGGCAATGGAAGAGCTATCTGTTCTGTTTTCCTGCATCCAGGCCTTTTCAACCTTAAAACAGAGGACAGAATTTTCAATGTTCTTTGAGGTTGCATACCCGCTGTTTCCTACCCAGACATTAAAGGACTTATAAATGTCCCCGGAAGGTAGTTCGGAAACAAGTGCGGATTTATTTTTTAATTCCTTAACAATGGTTGTGGTTTTATCTGCTGTTTTTTTCGCATCAAATTTTACATACACAATGCAGGTTGCATTATTTTTAAAATCAAACTTTACAGCTTTTCCGTTTGTAACGAAGACCTGGGAAAGTTCCTTTACGTCGATGTTTCTGGAAGATTCAGGAGAGCCGCCGCCGCCACCGCCAGCGCAACTTTGATTAAGACAGTATTTATATGCCAGTAATGGATTCTTTTTTTGCTTTTCCTCAACTGTTGATTACTCCCTCAAATATTTAATCTATTTAACCGTTTTCCGGAAGGTTAGATCCTGATTTCTCATTTCTCTTTAATTAAAATTCTGAAAAAAGTAGAGGTAAAAGTATAACTTTTTCTTTACAGGTTTTTAAGATAAAAGAAGAAGCATGAGCACAAAATTGGTTTATGCCCATCTATCAAATTTTGACACTACTGCGATATGGGATCCCGTCAGAAAATTAGCGAAATTATCGCAAGTATAACAAAGATTATAACAAGCCACTTTGCGATATTCATAGATAAACCGGCAATCCCCCTTGCCCCTAAAATATATGAAATAAATGCTAAGATTAAAAATACTACTGCAAGTCCAATCAGATCTGCCATATTTTACTCCCCCTGTGGTTGTTTAACCAATAAATCCATTATTTGATTAGAGGTATTTATAATTTGACTGTTAAATTAAATGACTCTTAAATCAAATTGCGTGCGGCCACCTCACCCTAAACAGGCTGTCCGACAATTCAATTTCAGGGCAAAAACATGTAAATAATAAGGCATTTAAAGCCTTTAAATAGAAAAAGAAGGGACTAAATTCGTACTGGGCCTGATTGTCGGACAGTCTCTAAAGGACGGGGTATTCGTGACCTTTCGCACTCCTGTAGTAATAAAATGACTGAAAAATTGGAAAAAAATAACTAAAAAGGTTACTGGAAGAATTACTGCGTAATCCTTCTAGCTTCAATATAATACCTTTTCTCGTTTTCCTTTCCAAGGGAAAAGGATTTTCTTGGGAGAATTCCCTTCTTTTTTATAAGAGCAAAGAATTCGCTTCTTTGCAATGAAGGAAGGAAGAAACCAATACTTTCAGGCTCTTTTCCTAGTTTCTCCACCACTTCAGGGTCATGTTCATATTCAACCGGATAACCGTCAATAACCTCGTCAAGGGTTTCAACCTCCAGGTCATGCTTGGGGTTCTCAAAGATAAGGACACCCCGCCTGTCTTTTGCAATAAATCCAATTGAGTGACCGGTAACCGGATTATCCGTGGCTGGATTATCCGTAGCTGGATTATTAGTGCCCGAATTATTGGTGACCAAATTCCCAGTAATTGAAGGATCGGAAGTTAAATTGTCGGATGGAGATTTTATGGATGGAGATTCTATAACTCTCGCATTGGACCTTTTAATCAGTTCCTCAGGGTCAACCCCTCTTACAATCCTGTGAATTGGTTCAAAGGTAAGTCCTGGATCATGAATGTTTACAAGCTCTACGAGTGCGTATCTGGCCGGGTGGTTGTCCGGGACTGTTCCTTTAATTTTCTCCCAGAAACTCTTTGCGGCGGCAAGGCTGTGGTTTCCATCCCCAACAAGGAGGATTCCAAGAGCCTGAATCCTTTCCGAAATCTCCCCAATTGTCTTTTCATCGCTGATCTTAAAGCCTCTTATATGGCCACCGTCTTCCATCAGGTCAAAATCATAAATCTTATTTCCTTCATAAAACGGACTATCGGTTTTCAGTGGGATAACGGAAAAGTCCGGGTCATCATATAAAACAAGAACATGCGTAAGCTCCAGATCTGCATTTTCTCTTATCATGACTCTTGCAGGAAGCCTTTCTTTGATTGTTTTTTCAGTTGGCCTGATGAAGGATTCAGATCCATCGTATTCGTATCCTTCCAGATCGATTGCGACAACCAGACCCGTCCTTTCACTGCCTGAAACAGCACGCTTTACAAGAATAAAGCAGGCGCCATGATCAACAAGAGCATCTTTGTAATTGCACATTGCTTTATGGATCTGATTTACTCTATTTTCATCTAAAGGAAGGTATATTTCAGGGTAAATTAAATTAAGAGCAGAAGGAGTATCTCCAACAAATTCTTCTACTTTTCTCCAGTACCCTATATCCTGAGTATGCTGGTCACAGGCAATTACTGCCCATTCTTTCCAGTTAGCCTCTGGAAGAAGAATGTGGGGAACGTGTAATATCATGGTTAATTAAAAAATAGAGAGGAGATATAAAGATTTCTAAACTCTATCTGGAAAATCTTCTCCGGAATATACTGAAAGCAAAGAATAGAGACTCCTCTTTTTATTGAAGGGTACTTTATCGATAGTTATTTTATTGAGAGCAATCTGTGTTAGGTTCTGTAAGGAAAAATATGTGGGATAATTTGAAATCTGTCATGATACGGGTTGGGAAAGAGATCAAGTGCTTTTGTAAATGGGGTCGTGAGAGCCTGTTGTCCTTTACTGTCCGGATAGGCCGAATTATCGCAAAAGTTCTCGACCTCTTCGTTTTTCCAGAGGCTATGGACCTCTTATGGCAGATTATAAAACCCAGGACCCGAAGGCTAACTCCGGTAGAGGAACAGGAAGCGAGAACCGTATTTGGAGACAGCATCAATTACCGGCAGGTGCGTATCGACGAACATTCGCTAATTGCCTGGCTCGGGGCAAAGATAAACAATTGCTCGGGTATGGGTGTTACCACCTTTCATACAATCAACTTCAATGAAAAGATTAAGACCGCTGCAGGCAATTCAAACATGAAGTGGCTTATTCATGAATTAGCCCATGTAGCACAGATGGAACACGTCGGCTCAAAATATCTGGTCGAAGCAGTTTATGCACGATCAAAGGAAGGATATGGATACATTCCCGGTGCAAAACCATCTTTACGTGACTATAACCGCGAACAACAGGCTTCGATTGCTGCAGACTATTATATTGCACGCATTTCAGGCAGCTCAACGGCTCCGTATGATACTTATATTGCAGAACTGCAAGCAGGGAAGTTATAACTATGGTCTTATCCTGACCCTTTCCTGAATTCTTTTCAGCAGCAGGAGCTTTAGCCCTCTTGATACCATTCGGTTTTAGTCTGCTTTTAAGCCATCTCTCTGTTCAGTATACATACCCCTGTTGCTTCATAAGAATGTTTAAAAAAAGAGATTAAAGAAGATTCCGATAAACCCCATTTTTTTATGGGTAGATTATCTGCCATTTATACGGCCAAATCTAAAGGTTTTTTGAAATCTTCAATTCTAATTTAATTAATTCTGGGTGAAACAGGTTTTGTACCGGTTTCGTATCTGCAGGCAGTCGAATTTATAGTTACCCTGGAGAGTTGGTGGGGCGGAGGTTCCACCCCTTAAACATTCCCGGTCAAAGTCCCAATTAAAGTTAAACTGCTCACAGTTGAAGTTATAGTTTTCCTGGACATTAAGTATGGTGCCTGTTCCGTCTTCCAGTTTCCTTTTATTCAGTTTCTTCTTTGCTAACTGGAGCTTCTTTTTCAGATTCTTCGGTGCAAACTGAAGCCTCTTCTTTGGCTTTTTCGGCATTAACTGAAGCCTCTTCTTTAGCTTTTTCTGTGCAAACTGAAGCTTCTTCTTTAGCTTTTTCGGCACTAACTGAAGCATCTTCTTTAGCTTTTTCGGCACTAACTGAAGCTTCTTCTTTGGCTTTTTCGGCACTAACTGAAGCTTCTTCTTTGGCTTTTTCGGCACTAACTGAAGCTTCTTCTTTGGCTTTTTCTGTGCAAACTGAAGCTTCTTCTTTGGCTTTTTCGGCACTAACTGAAGCTTCTTCTTTGGCTTTTTCTGTGCAAACTGAAGCTTCTTCTTTGGCTTTTTCGGCACTAACTGAAGCTTCTTCTTTGGCTTTTTC
>NZ_JAQUVZ010000004.1 GCF_028693135.1 Methanosarcina sp. | reverse complement strand
TTATCTTTAATGCATCAAAATATCTTAATGAAGGGGGAAAAATAGTGTTGTTTGACATGCTGGACCCTCGCTTATATCCGTTATGGAAAATAGGGCTTTTTTCACAGGACAAAAGTTGCTGGAAATTATTATGTAAAGCATTTTGTGGGGTTAGAAATACAATATCATCAAGCTTGAAAAATCGGCCCAGAGATATTCTTGGATATTCCCATAATCCCAATACAATTAGAAAAATTGCAAATAAAAATGGTTTTGAAATGATTTGCGTGCAGTCAATGTATTATGAATACAAATATCATGCAATAATATATCGGAATAAAACGGCTGTTCAGACGGACATCGAACCACAGGTTGTAGAGTCCGAATAAAAAAAGGATTTCAAAGCCATTATTCTAAAAAAAGGATTAGGGATCCTGAAAAAAGGGATCCTGAAAAAATTTATAAATATTTCAATAAGAAAATTAGAAGGGCAATTTGCCCTCCTCCTTCTGATAGTGTTTATCTCTACCGCTTAAACGCAGAGAAGAAATAAGTAACTAATTTACTTCCTTGCTTTAATCTTTGCAAAGAGCTGTTTTAAGGTATCTTCGTTGCTCTGGGTGAACTCAAAAGGAGAGCTTGTGAAGGGCTCAAAGTGCACAGGCACATCGTCTAGCCTATAGAAAGTCCCATCGCATTCCATGGCGTCGATGACTCCTGGGAGTACAACATCCGAGGCAACTGTGGTCGGGCAGGGAGCGATGTCCAGGCAGACCATAGGGATTTCGGCAAGATAAGAGGCGCAATCTGCAGGGATGTGGCAGACAAGGTCAGCACACATTACAAGAGCTGCATCAACGTCCTTTTCCCGCAGCAAGTCCACAGTTGTGAACTCCCCGGGGTTGTAACGCGGATACCCACGTGTGAAGTCAAGCCCGAAGGGGTAGCCGTACATGTAGGAGGCGACCTGGTTAAAACCTGCCACGTTGCAGTGGCCGCGGAGTGCGCCCAGGGTGAACTTTGAGTAATTGTTCAGCTCCTTTACCAGATTCATGGCAATTTCGGCGTTCCTGTGCTTTCCGATGGACGAAGAAAGGCCGAGCCCCACTGAGATAGCCCCGAAGTTGCAGTTCTTCATCATATCGAGCATGTCTTCCATCACTGCAATGGGGACCCCTGTGACCTCTTCCACTGACGGGTGAGGAGTTTTTCCGTGCAGGAGGGTCAGGAGCGCACTTATCAGTTCATAATCTGAGTTGGGTTTGAGCTGCACGTGCAGATCGGAAGCTTCTGTTGTTGGAGTTTTTCTTGGATCTACGGTGATGATTGTCCTGTCGAAACGCCCGCGTTTGGTCCAGTAACCCCTCGGGAAGACCCCGTACCTGGACATCTGCCGCGGCATGGATTCAAGAGGGTTTGTTCCCCAGTAGATTATAAGGTCGCCCCTGTTTTTCTTCTGCCCTTCGGTTGCGCCGACTTTTCCGGCTTCCTGGATTCCCATGGCTGTTGGCCCATGGCAGATTGTTGCATTGGAGTCAACAATAGCACCCAGGTATTCTCCGATTTTAAGCCCGACTTCATGCGCTTCACAGGAGGTCTCACTGCCCATAAAGAGAAGGGGACGCTTTGCCGAAACAAGGATATCGGCAGCTTTTTCAAGAGCTTCATCCCAGGCGGCAGGGGTCAGTTTTCCTTCTCCCTTTATAAGGGGCTGCCTGAGCCTGTGGGAACTTACAACTTCCTGGAACTTGGCGTTTCCCATCTTACATGCATTTTTAGCTTCAATCTTTCCGTCTCCGAATTCAACCTGGATATCGTCGCAGGCTGCCCCGCAGACCGGACAGATTATGTTTTTGTAAATCATACTCACTGCCCTCCGACATAAACTTTCAGCACTATATCTTCAGCGCTCAGGACCTCTTCTTCTGTGGGCTCAACCTGCACGGGGGCACCTTTGTAGAGGGGAGATCCCGTAGAAAGGGTATCAGGGTCGATGATAACATTGGACCAGATAGCTCTTGGCATGAACACATGCCCTGTACAGACTGAATCCGTACATTTCGTATAGACCGCAACAGAATGCCTCCCGTCCCGGCTTGTAACCTTCACTTTTTCGGGGGAGCAGAGTGACACGAAATCAACCGGGGAAAGCCAGCAAGATGCACATTCCGTGATATAATCATCTGTTAACTTGTCCCCGCCTTTGGCAAGCCTGCCTTCATCAATCGTACTTCCGGTAATGAGTAATACTTCCATACCTCTCACCTCAGAGTTCCGGATTTGCATCTGCAGCCGCGTAGAGCACTCCTTTTGCCCGCTTGCTGATTGCATAGTCCCCGGTGAACTTCTTGAATTTTCCAGATAACTCAACCCCACCCTGGGTGAAGCCATCTACCATACCTGTATATTCGAAACCCGGAGTGAAGCGTTCAATTACTCCCCCGACAACTATGGTACCGGCTGCCATTTCAGCGCCAACGCAGCGAAGAGCTCTGCCTTTCACAACGATGAGCCCTCCGTTCTGGCGGATCCCGCAGAAGCCTTCAACATTGCCTTCCACTAGAATTTCCCCACCGTCCATGCCGCCTCCGAGCTGGTGCCGCGCCGAGCCTTCGATCACGATACGCCCGCCTTTCATGCCGTGCCACTTGCCTCTGTAAGCACAGCCCACGTGGTCTCCGGCGTTGCCTTTAATGTGCAGGAGCCCGCCAAGCATTTCCATGCCTGCCCAGGAATCCGCATCTCCGGATACAAGGATCTCGCCTCCTTTCATCCCGGACCCTACATGCATACCTGTGGAACCCTCAATTTCAATATTTCCTGCACTCATGCCTTCTCCAATCCTTTTGACCCTCGTTACGTCGCCTTTTATGCGGATCAGAGTCTCAGCTGCGGAACTGCCTCCATTGCCTTTCACTTCGAAAAAATCGGAAAGAGGATAGGTCTTTGGCCCTTGCCAGATAAGCAGGTTTCCGATTTCTTCAGCATTTTTGCCTGCAAAGGAGTCAGGAGTTATGGCATCTGCCTCCAGTTTAATGTCGATCTCTCTCTTAAGAATAAGAATTACTTCTGACATCACTTCACCTCTCACCGTTAACCTTTATGGGAGTCGGATTTTCCAGATACTTCTCTGAAGTCGGATAGTTGGCAAAACCCAGAGTGTAATACCTGAACCATTCCTTAACGTCGGCCAGCATCTCCTTTTCCCGCTCGTCTTCTACATGCACTTCGGAATAATAAGTCCGTTTTTCAGGAACGGAGACGATCTCTCCTTTAACAGCCACGATTTCTCCTCCCTTCACGGTGTATTCTGCCTTCCTGAAGGTCCTGAGGAGAGCCTCGTAGTTGTTCGGGTCAAGCTGCTGCGGGTTTATGTTGTAGACTGTAACATCCCCGTCTGCGCCCACGCCAAGAGAGCCTTTTCTGTGGACCATGCCAATTGTCTTAGCAGGGTTGGCTCGGGTCAGAATCGCAAGGTCATAGAGGGAAAGTTCCCGGTTTACGCCTCCGAGTTCGCTCCTGTCATTTGCCCATTTGTGGCATTCACTGAAGGTCTGCTTCCTGAAAGCCTCGGACATGAGCCAGGTCATAACCTCAGGATATTTCGTAAACGGCCCACCGTTAGGACTGTCCGTGGTCATTATCGTTTTCCAGGGGTCGTTGATAAGCAGGAGACATTCAAGTCCCATTGCCCACTGCAAACTGTGTACGGGGTTGGACTTGAGATAGGTAAAGGGAATGACACCTGAGCCGCATTCCATCTCAACATCTGTATTCGACCACTTGTTTCCTGTAAGTGTGTAGAGGTCGTGAATAGCAGGTCCGTCTCCGGTCATAACTGTTGCTTCTCCGAAAGGAGTGCACCCACTATCGATTACCACATGGTCTTTGTTATTGATGTAGTCTGCAATATCTTTTACGCCGGATTCGCAGTCTCCCCAGGTTGTGCCTGCAAAACTGTTGAACATCAGATGGGTGAGGTATACGGAACGGTCCCTTGAAGGGTCCATTTTGGTTTCAGCCCATTCAACATCCATGTTCTGCCTGGTCTTTACCCCGTCAGGGATTTTCAGGGAATCTTTGGTAAGTGCATAGCAGCCCGGATGGCCCAGGTTGTTTGCATGCAGGTGGACAGGCATTGGCATGCCAAGCCGTTCGTTGATCTCGGTAAGCCCTTTTATGACCTCTCGAGGAGTAATTTCGAAATGGATGTTAGCCTCATCAAGCGAGCTTACGTTTTTACCCCAGCCCCAGTTTTCGACTCCTGCAGGGTTGACGCATTTGATCCCGTAGGTCTTGTGAGTTTTCATCATCCAGGCCACATATGCTGCAGCCTTTTCTATGTCTCCGTCCCGGAGATAACGCATTAAGAAAAAGTTGTTCCCGAGCACCAGGTACCCGCCCATGTCAAGAAGGGGAGTTGCCTTCATCTCCTCGTGGGTGTGGCGGGCTTCAATAGGGGGAATTGCCGCTTCAAAGACCGTTGTGTAGCCCATTGCTGCGTAATCATATCCCTGTTTGTAGACTGAGGGGACAGTGTATCCTGAACCGGAATGGGTTAGAGAAGTCTTCTTGAGAGTTGCTTTATAGTGGTCTTCCGGCCGCATTAGCCTGCCGGCGTTAACCTTTGCACCTGCAACGTGAGAATGGGAGTCAACTCCTCCGGGCATGACTGTCATACCTGAGGCATCAATAACCTTTGCGTTTTTCAGTTCGGCTGCAGAAAGCTCTTTTACAACTTTTCCGTCCCTGATGAAAACATCCATTCTCTCCCCTTTTATTTCGTTCAGGGGGTCAAAGACGTACCCGTTCTTGATTGCGATTGTTCCTGCCATTCATTCCACCTCTTTTTTTACAAGCCAGATCGCATTAACAGGGCAGATAAGGGCACAGGTCCCATCTCCTCCACAGCGTTCCTGGTTTACAACCGAAATTTTTCCGTTCTTAACCCCGAGGAGAGCTTTTTCGTCCATGTTGTACAGGTACCCTGCAGCAAGTTCACGGTTATCGAGAGCGTTTACCGGGCAGACGATCACACAGTTCCCGCAACCCAGGCAAGCGGCTTCATCCGTTTCCAGGCGGGTGCGAAGCAGGGCTTCAGGGGCAGGAATTTCAAGCAGTTTTTTCTCGAGGGGACCCTTTTTCTCCATTTCCGGAAGAATTGCAGTCTTCCTGACATCAATGGCATCTACGGGACAGGCAACAGCACATGCCCCACAGTAAATACAGGCATCCGGACGGTGACTAATCTTTTCGACTCTTTCTCCGGGTTTAGCCTTTTTATTGAAAATGGCGTTTGCAGGACAGACGTCAACACAGGTATGACAGGTCTGGCAAACATTCTCGTCCCGGGTCCAGCGTCCTTCAAAGGGCTTTTCCACAGAAATCGCGTTTACTGGACAGACTGCAGCACACCAGCCACAGTGTACACAGCACTCTGTATCAATGAGGGTCTTTCCAACCAGCTTCAGGCTTCCGTCCTCTGAAATCTCGCGGGTTACCTCAATACAGCCTCTGGGACAGACATCTTCACAAAGCCCGCAGTGGACGCAGTTATCATTTACGGAAGTTGGTTTCATGGCTCCGGAGAGATAGGAGTTGTCATTGAGGGTTTTTCCTTCCTGCCTCAACTCAAGAGCACCTGTGGGGCAGACTCTCGCACAAATTCCACAGACAATGCATTCTTCACTCTCCTTCATTTCCAGGAAATCCGCATCCAGTAGCCCTCTTGCTATGGCTCCCACGGCTCCTATAGCCAGGGTACCCTTAGGGCATGCCTGTACACAGGTTCCGCAGCCAATGCATTTTTCAGGCTTATAGACCAGCTGTCTATCTTTTTTTTCGGAAAAGACAGACAATCGTATATCATTTTGCATTTTGCTTACCTCTCAGCGTTATTCTGTGCATCCGCCGCACAGCAGCTCATTATCATGTTGAATGAACATTTCACCGCAATTTTTACAGCACTGTATCCGCTTTTTCTTCCGAACCGGAATTTCCAGGTTCACAGGTTTCCAGGAATACACCTTTTCTCCTGCAGCCAGAAGGATGGGCACAACCTCTTCATGGGGAAGCTTTTCAGTATTCAGGAACCAAGCGTGGAGTTTAGGATAGTCCTTTGTCTTCTCAGTGTCGAGAATGATTCGGACACCTTTTATGCCGTGCGCTCCTTCAGGTGCCTGTTTGTTTACCGTAACAGCCATCTTCCCCAGATTATTGATCTTCAACCCGTTGTTTCCGATGGTAGCTCCGGCAAGGATCTGAAAGGGGTCAGGCATGCAGCTTTTTGTTTCGCAGGTCACGTATATGCGCTCCCCGTCCCGGACATCGAGCTCCCTTCTTGCAATATTGAGCATCTGGATGCCGATTAATGCCCCGGTGGTCAGGAAGCCGTGAAAGGGGATTACCTTTTCAAGCTGTGAACGCAACTCAGGGTCCTTTACCTGCTTTAGAATTTTTTCCATGTGGGAGTTTTCTAAGTCTGAGTTTTTATGCAATGTATACACCACCACGGGTTTTAGCGTTATGTTTTTATGAACATAATGGTATTGAATACAGTTGCGGACAGGAAAAATGTCAGACAACCGTGTTACTGGAAGGTATTACATTATGTAAATTTCAACATAACGCAGAAGGATACACTGTATTTATAGGTAACTTCTGAACAGAAACTTATTGATTATAGAAGGATTCAGTTTGGTGGAATCTCAATTTGAGGAATAGAAATCCTCTTAATTGACCAGGATGCTGAAAATACCCACCATCCAGACCTCTGTAGCTTCCAGATATGTAAAGCGCAACATATCTATAAAAACGGAAGACAAAACTATTGTGCTCAAAATATATAAACAGGTATTTTATAAAATTGTCGATTGAGAAAGAATTTTCCTTCAAAAAAAGGACAACAGCGAAAATTTTTATTATTAACTCTGTGAACGCGGAGACATAGCGTGAAGTCCCCTTCCTAGCCTTCATCAGAACGCAGGTGGAGTAGTTCACAAGGTAATTTACCCACGAAAAATAGGAAGCCATAGATTTTTAATCACTCGGCAAGTTTGACAATAGCTGTTCTTTCAGCAATGACATTCCTGCCTTCACGGTCAATAACCATCAGGGTAATTTCAGAACCCGCTTTGAAACCGTAGTTATCAGAAGTATTATCGTCGCCATTCACGCTTACTTTTACGCTGGATTCTATGGATCCTTCTGCACTGTCCTGCCCACAGAGCACAAGCCTTTCCCCGACGTCCCATAAGCCGTCTTCAAGAGTGTCCCCGTTGTGTTCAGGGTAGTAGTCGGATTTTTTACCTCCGGATCCCAGATCCAGGTAGAAGACGGAGGTATCTCCTGTGAGAAAACCCTGCCCAAAAACAGGCCTGTGGGAATTCCCATATCCGGAAACCCTTATCGATATAGAGTCTAATGGAAGGGAATCTCCTCCCTCGTGCATGAGGACAATCTGATTTTCTTCGAACTTAACTGGCTCAGTTGACCCATCATGGCAAAGCCCCCCTTCACAAGATTCAAGAGCAATTCTTGCCATAGGTTGCTGAAAATTTGTCCTGCCTCCGGAGAGATTAATGCTGCTGGCAACTGCACCTACGAGCACAAAAACTATTAGAAGAGAGAGAAGGGAACCGACAACAGGAGAGAGACCTTCCGTTGCAGATTTAAAGAAATAACGGAATTTATGCCGGAGACTTCCCAACGCCCTCATCAAGACGATTATACGTCGAACTTGAATAAATAGCTAACTGTTTGTCCAAAAATTGGAATTTTTTAGGAATCGATGCAAAAAAAAGAAGGGGAATATTTGTCCCGGATTATTTATTTTTCCGACGTCCTTTCTCCTCATATTCCTTTTCGAGTTTGAAAATATTCCGGACGCTTTCAAGTTCTTTTTTGCTCCGGGAATACCTCGAAAGCACCATACCAGCCCCGAAGAGCAAGGCTACAATTGCAGCGAAGAAATACATGGGTGCGGATTCAGCATAGTATTTAACCTGAATAGCCTCTTCCCGTTCTCCCATCTTAGAAGAGATCCACAGAAGAGTCTGCCTTCCATCCTCATCGAAGCTTGTATCATAAGGTGCAGGCCTTGCTATCCCGAATATTCTGTTACCTGTGATAAAACCCTCCGGAAGAACTACACGGATGAACTCAGAGTCGGGTTTCATAAAGGCAAAACTCTGAGTTCCAGGTGTATCAAGGGTGTATGCAACAAAACCCGTAACAGGAGCTTCAAATTCAAGGTGTATGACCTTCATGTTCTGGGAAATTTCCTGCGTAAGAGTATAATTAAGATCCGAAACGTTGCTGCTGTTCGAAAACCTCATAAAAGTTTTTGAACTTGCTACGGTTTCGTTTGCAGGTTCCGCCAGAAGTACGAAATTTTTAATCGGGCCTTCATTGGAACTGCCACCAAGGGAATCAGGCGGGAAAATTTCAAGCTTACTGCTATTTATGACAATGCTGACTACCTGTACCTCTGTTTTGTCTTCCAGAATATAATATGTGGTGGTATTTGCTGGAATATTATTATCCCAATCATCTAGAAAAACTTCAAATTCATAGTTAGAGATATTGCCAGGCTCATCCAGAATGATCTCCTTTTTTTGATCGATACAGCCCGACATGAAGACCACCAGCAGGGCAAGGAGTATAAATATACTTTTTGTTATCAGTTTCACGGAAAAATTCTCCCTTGGGCTTGAAGCGATCTCTTTTCAGCCTGCAGCAGTTTTCGTTATTTAAAGCGAAGCTTGCAGGATCTGTAACAGGTCAGCCTTTATCCTATGCTCTCTCTTCTTAATAAACAAAACGGATAACCTGTCAGAAGAAAAACACAAAATAACCCCGGTTTAGCTAACAGAAAAGAAAAAATTTATTGAGAAAAAATAAAAATAACAATCAAAGCTCAAACTCAGGTTTTTGAGTCTCCTGAAGAACTCAGATACCTTTCTACCATGGACCAGTCAATTTTTTTGATATATTTTGCCTGAAGTTTTGAAACGTAAAGAATATTACTGCCAATAAGGATTTTCATGTCAGAGGGTTTGGAAGCAGATTCCCCAAGCGGGAGAAGCACAGGCCCCTCTGAAGAAGTGGAAAGCCTGAAGTCCTGCCCGCTTTTCCTGATGTAAGCCCTGACTTGTTCATCAATTGAAAAAACCGGAATCATATAACACACCGTGCAGAAATTGTTTGGGGAGTATAAATAGTTACAGGTTATTGTATCTGGAGAAAAGCCAGAACCTTTACATTGATAAAAAGAAACTTTACATTGAAAAAAAGAAACTTTACATTGAAAAAAAGAAACTTTACATTGACAAAAAGAAACTCCGGAACTTCAGAAGCTTCCGGGCAGTTTTAAATTTAATGACAGCAATTTAGAACGAAGATAGCATGATGATGAAAGATAAAGGAAAACTTGTAATCTGGCCTGCATACATTGACCAGACTAAACCCAGAAGTAGTGGAAGGATAATCGCTCGAAAAAATGCCATAAAGGAGCCGCGTCTGAATGAGATTAAAGAAGCTTCCAGGCAACTGGGCCTGAACCCTGAAGTAGAGCCTGAAAAAGCCTATCCCAAATTCTGGTGGGAAGTTAGCGGGAGAGTGCTCGTGGATGATAAGGGTCCAAAATCCGTTATTGCAAAGCAAATCGCTTTAGCAATAAGAAAGACGAGAGGGCATGAAACCCCTTCTAAAGCGGAAACTCGCCGGTAGATATCTTAATAGCAGGGAAAGAGCGCCCGAAGAGGATTTCTGTAATATATGTCTGAGATGTATGTTTCCTGAAAAACATCTGAATTATCGGGAAATTCAGTATTTTTGACCCTGCAAACATCTAACCTTTAAGCTCTGACCCTGGAATTTGATACGATTCTTAAAGAAGATAAAAGCCTCATTAGTATTCGGGAAATTTTCGGGATATTCTTGAGACATAAAAAGAACGTTTATATCATTTGGATGCAAAACCTGCATACATGTCCGAAAGCAATAAAAAAATACTGCCTGTCATAAACAACAGTTCAGTTAATATCAATAAAAATGCTCAGAACCCCTATCAAGAAATCAAGCTGGGATGCGGGTGCGACTCTGCTTGTAGTGGCTGTGCCGGGTCCCTGGGGATGAAGGCAGGTTCGGAAAAAGACGTAGTATACAAAAATGTATCCTCATATCTGCTGATCGTAAGCGTGATTCTCCTTGTAACTTATATTGTGAAACAACTTCTAACTTCGATGTTCACTTGAATCCGATTCAAGAGGAAACACCCTAAAACCATAAGTTCAACCTTATTATTTCAACCTTTTATAGGGGTGCCTCGTTTCCTTTCCACAGTGCTCACAGGATACGACAATAAACCCTCCTTTCAATCTGTAACGAGCATTGTGTCCAGGCATAAGGAACGCATAACAGTGTTTGCAGATCCTGTTTTTAATTTCCCTTGGAATGCTAATCCTGTTCCTCATAGAGAGATTTCGTATGAGCTGCACGTAACGCCTGCTGTGCTCTGGGTTTTCCGGGAACTCAACTTTCGCAAGCTCAAAAAGCCGCCACATACGCTGGACTGCTATATTCTGAATAAGGTTTTTCTGCTTTTTCCTGGCTACTTTAGGCATTGATAGACCGATCCTTTTTATGATAGAAGAGTCCCGTTTCAGCCCTTCTCTCAAAAAGCGAAATCAGGAATCAAGAATAATCACGTTAATATCTGGATTCTTGCTGTGTACAAGGGCTTTAAACCTTTCGGGATCTCCCTCTATTTCTCCCGAACTCCCGTAGTGCATGGGAATTACAACCTTTGGGGAGATAACTGCTGCTGCGCTGGCAGCTTCCTCTTCATCCATGGTATACGTCCCCCCGATGGGCAGAAGAGCTATATCGGCACTGAAAGTCTCCATCTCCGGAAAGAAATCACAGTCTCCTGCATGGTAGATCCTCAATCCTCCGAGTTCTATGATATACCCCACTCCAAGCCCCCTGGGATGGTACGGTTTATCAAGGTTATAGGCTGGAACTACCTCAATCCGAACCCCTTTAATCTCAAGCCCGTCAGCCAGGATATCACCTTCCTCAACCCTCCGAGCATCACCTCTGAACTCAAGGGAACAGCTCTCAGGGATCAATGTGGTTGTGTCAGACCTCCGTACTTTCCGAATATCTGCAGGGCTGCAGTGGTCAAAGTGCTCATGTGTAATGAGAAGAATATCTGCTTTATCATCAAAAGCAGGCTCTTCACTGAGTTCATAGGGATCGATATATATCTTTTTGCCGTCCCCTTCAAGTAAAAAACCAGAGTTTCCCAACCACTGAATAGTAACATCCTCAATCTTCACACTGTTCATATCATACACCTGCGGATTCCGTAACTGAGCCTGCGAGAAAAACTTATAGAAGGATTGTTCCCGGATTATATTAATAGTATCCGACAGCGTTGACTCTATTCATTAGAGAGAAAAAGATCCCTTAAAATCCCGGGCAAACTTATGATTTTAAAGGGTTCAAGAATAAGCTTCCTTAAGTTTAAGAACAACGTTAAAATTCGGACATGGAGACCGGTTATCAGTCCTTTTTGACGAAACCTGGCTCCAGTACCTTATTATAAATCATCTTCTGAAGATAACAGACAAACGGCATTCTGATGACTACTGCTTCTCTTTTATGTCCTGCACTGTGGACCCCAATCGATTCCTTCCCGTCAGCAATAATGAAAAGTTCTTCTTTGTACTGAGCGCCGTCAATTACAATATCATGGATAAAATCTTTAAACTCTTGAGTAACTTCTCTAAACTCAAAAGGCAGCGATTTGAATTTTTCAATCTCGTCCACAATGAAAATTAACCTGCACGTTTTTTGCAGTTTTTGTAGTGCCGCTTCAAATTCCTGCAGATATTCAGGATTGGATGAGAAAATAATGAGTTCTTCCTTTGCTTCGCTCAGGATTTCAAAAATTCTGTTTTTTATTCCCCACTCACTCTGGATACACCAGACAGGAGAGGTTTTAGGAAGTTCATAACTTAATTCATTTAGCTGGTCAAGCGTCTCGATTGCACAGTTGATGAATTCGTCTTTTATCTTGCCTATTACCTGCTTAGGGTCAACTGCACGAAAATAGGTTGGAGAGCCCTGGCGGACTTCCAGATAACCCTTCTTTGACAGCACTTTAAAGACTTCGTATATCTTGGCTCTTGGCACATTAGTGAGTTCATGGACTTCCCTGGCTGTAGCTTCCCTCAAACTGACAACCCCAACATAGACTTTTGCCTCGTTTTCAGTTAGCCCTAGCCGTTCCAGATTGCTAATTAGCTGAGGATTAAGTTGTGAAAACATTTGTTACCCCTAAAGTAACAATAGATTTAAATCTTTTCTATCTATAATACGTCACCAAATCTACAATAATTAAAAAAAATAAGACAGTATAAAAAGGATAGGAATGTAATAATAACAAACCTTGAATGTGGAACCTCCGGCCCAAAGGGAAAAACGGCGGGTTGAAGCTGTGAATCAAGGTTCCTAAATGGCACTTCATATTAAAAATTATGAGAGGAATCAAATATTAAAAAATCTTTTGAAAAACTTGGGTTTTTTACTCAGAAGAACCGTTTTTCCGTACTCCTGGTAGCTTTCCTGTTCATAATCATATCAATTCAGGGAGCACAGCTAATTGAGATGAAATCAGGAACGGAGACCTTTGTAGGAAAAGATTCTCCTCTCTACCAGAACTACGATCACCTTTATAAGAATATTTTTCAAACACAGTCTATTGTTGTGATGGTAGAAGGCAACGATGTGAGAAATGCTGACCTGATGAGAGCTGTGGACAGGTTAGAACATCAGCTGGCAGCAACAGATGGAGTGATTGAGACTACAAGCCCTGCTTCCCTTATCAAGACGATCAACTACAAGATGACAGGGAGGTATGAACTTCCCGAAACCAATGAAGAAATAGAAGCTATCATAGATGGAAATCCTGATATTTTCAGCCAGATTATCCCTGACAATACCCATATGCTGATTTCTGTAGTCATGGCCGGCTCAGCCAATGACAAAACTCAGCAAGATATCCTTACTGCTACTGAAGATGCGGTCCCATTTGCGGAATTTCCACCTTCTTACAATATTATCGTTACGGGGGATCCGGCATTCCAGATCTCCATGAACTATGAGATGAATTCCAGTATGGGTGTACTTTTAGGGCTTTCAGCTATTTTCATGGTTATTGTGCTGCTCATCGTGTTCAGACATGTCCGCTGGTGTCTTCTTCCTCTGCCAGTAGTTCTGCTTGGCATTGTTTACACCTTCGGAGCTATGGGTTATGCCGGGATTCCAATGTCCATGGTTTCAATGTCTGCGTTCCCGATCCTCATAGGCGTAGGGATCGACTATGCCATCCAGTTCCACAACAGGCTTGAAGAAGAACTACAGGAAAAAGGGAATAAAACAAGAGCAGTTATAGAAACCATAAAGCACACGGGTCCTGCAGTCCTCATAGCCCTGACAATGACAGCCCTTGGCTTTTTCTCCCTTTTTACATCCACGGTGCCAATGATCCAGGACTTTGGAAAACTGCTAATGATAGGGATTGTTATGTGTTACCTCTCCTCCATATTCGTAGGTGTTGCAACACTTTCAATATTTGATAGTTATTCAGATAAAAACCCCTTGAGAAAGGTAGTAAATAAGATAAAACCGGCAGATTCGGGAAAACAGAAAAAGCCAGAGGGAGATACCGAGAGCGGCCATCTAATCGGAAAGATCCTCCAGAAAACCACGGATTTGACTATCAAATATGATGTTATCGTGCTGGGAGTCGCAGCCTTACTCTGCGTTAGCGGTATCTACCTCGATCAGTCCGTACCTATCCAGACAGACGTTCAAAAATTTGTACCCCAGGATATGCCTTCCCTTGTGGACCTAAAACACATGGGGGATATAATGGGTGGAAGCGACGAATTAAACCTTATAATAAAGGTTGAGGACACAGCCAGCCCTGAGGTCCTGAAATGGATTGACCAGTTTTCCGAACATGAAGTGGCAACCAGTAGCCATATTTACAGCGCTTCGAGTATCGTATCTCTTGTAAAGGAACGGAATGATGGAGTGATTCCTGACACCAGCCAGGAGATAGAGGATATTTATTCAGAAATCCCTGATGCACAGAAGGACAGCTACATGTACGGAAAAAATATGCTTCTCCTGAACTTCAATATAGGGAATGCGGTTTCCGACATCAAGGTAATAGGTATTAAAGAACTTACAAACATCGTTAAGCAGGATATGCAGTGGATGCCAGCTCCTCCGGGTGTCACGGCCACGATTACCGGAAATTCGGTTGTCTTTATAGAGGTAATTACTGCTCTTACCAGTGGAAGAGTAGCAATGACTTTCCTGGGTCTCGTCCTCGTGCTCGCAGGACTTTATATTGTTTATAGAGACTGGGTGAAAGCTCTGGTCCCTATAATCCCAATGGTAATAGTTATCGGTTGGTCAGGAGGAATCATGAGCACCCTTAACATCAGCTATACTCCTCTAACAGCAACTCTGGGAGCTTTGATTTTAGGAGTGGGGTCCGAATATGCGGTCCTCATGATGGAACGTTACTTTGAGGAAAAGGAGAAAGGACAAAGTCCTATGGAAGCAATCCATATGGCCAGTTCCAAAATAGGAAGTGCAATCGTTGCTTCAGGAGCTACTACAGTATTTGGGTTTATGGCCCTACTAGCTTCTCCTTTCCCCATGATATCCGACTTCGGTATGGTTACGGTTATCGATGTCGTGCTGGCTCTCCTTGCAACCTTTGTGGTCTTCCCGCCACTGATAGTATTCCTTGATACCTGGAGGGATAGGAGAAAAGGAATCAGGAAAACAGAAAAAGAAATAGAGATAAAAAAACAAATTCAGGGGGCCGAGATATGACACGAGTGCCCATAAAAATATTAAGGCAAAAAATGATTAAAAAAGTTACTACGTTTGCGTTAATTCTATTATTAGTATCAGTGACTGCACTTCCCGCCCTCGGAAACGATGACGATGAAACGAATTTCATTATTCTGGATCAAGGCTCTACTGTAGACTACTACAAGAGTTACGGAGAGCCAGTTATAGAGGCGTCAGTAACAGGGGATCCCGAGTTAACGAGAGGAGAAACAATAGACCTGAAGGTGAAAATCGCAAACACCGGAGTAATAGACGGTTTTAAGAGGCTGAATGCAAACCAGAGACTAATAAACGACTCCACTGAGGAAACAGTTGCACTGGCAGAGATGGAAGAAGAGGAAGAAGCTACAACAGCAAAAGATATCGAGGCTACCCTCCAATCGGAAAACAAATACATCGAAGTCGAGTCCACATCTAATCCTCAGAGTGTAGAAGAACTTGAAACGGGGCACACATCAACCCTCAGTTACACCATTAAAATAAACAGCGACACACCTGCCGGGGATTATGAGCTCCTCCTGCCTGTAACTTACCAGTATCAGGCAAATGTTAAAACTGTAACTGCGGATGCAATAAATCTCGGGGTTACGGGTGTGGAATTTGCAAGAGTGTATGAAACAAAGAACGAAACTCTCAGAATACCCATTTCCGTAAAAAGCGGACCTAAATTCGAAGTAATCAATGTCTCCGGAAGCCTTGTACAGGGAGAAAGCAAGCTCATCAATGTCACCTATAAAAACACAAGAGAAGAAGTAGCAGAAGACGCTTTAGCCCGGATAATCGTCATGAGTCCCCTGAGCACTGAGAAATCCATAGTAAGGCTTGGGGACATAGGTCCCGGCGAAGAGAAGACTGCAAGTTTTGAAATTTCGGCAGACAAGGAAGCCCTTGTAAAGAACTACGGAATTAACAGTGAAATAAAATACGTTGATGAAGACGGAGAGACATCGTTTTCTGAAAGCATGAAAGTGAACATACCTCTTGAAGCCACAGAGACAAAATTCAGCACAACAGGAATAGCAATTATACTGATTATCGTTATCGCCCTTTACCAGATCATAAATGTACACCGGAAAAGAAACAGGAATGAAGAAAATGCACCAACCGATGAAAAAGCATCAGGTGATGAAAATGAATAAAAATGGATTATTTGCTACGGTCACAACTCTTCTGATCCTCTGCTCTGCAGTCCTGCCAGCGCAGGCTGCTTTACCCAAAAATTTTGACATCAGTGAGAACTATTATAATGTGTATGGAAGCCCTGACATCAATGCAACACTCATTGGAGACAATGAGTATTCCAGAGGAGATACTGTTACCCTCAGTATTGAAATGATGAATAAGGGAGAAATCACCGGCTTTGAGGCTGATAAAGACGTGGAATTTGGAGAGTCAGTGGATCTGGTTCTCCAGCAGACAGAAATGCAGTATGAGGCACAGGTTACAACAGCAGTAGGCATTCTTGCAACTCTTAAATCCGATGATCCAAACATTAAAGTCAAATCGGGAGCCCAGCAAGCAGGCACTCTCAAACAGGGAAAACAGAGTTCAAGCCCCACAAAGTTCACCATAGAAATCAATAAAAAAACTTCTGCAGGTACATATCCCCTTAACCTTGAACTTGCATACCAGTACCAGAACAATGTTCAGCTGGACGGAGATGAGTATGATACTACTACAGGCATTGTGACAAACAAGGATGTAGGTATCTGGTATGAAAACAAGACTCAGACCCAGACAATATATGTAGAAGTCAAAAAAGAACCTTACTTTGAAGCCGCAAATGTAACAGGTGATCTTTACCCTGGCAAAAGCGGGATGCTTTACGTCACATACAAAAACACAGGAGAAGAACCTGCAAAAGACGCGACTGTAAGAGTCAGTGCAGCTGATCCTTTCAGTACGACTGACGACCAGGCTTACCTTGGGACTTTGAATCCGGGAGAAGAAGCTGTTGCCGTTTTTGATATGGATGTAGACGAAACTGCAACTCCAAAGCCATACTCCCTGAGCAGTGAGATTCTCTATGAAGATTCGGACGGGCACGACCAGGTTTCAGATACCATCAAGATCAACACCGAAGTTCTGGAAGCAAAAGAATCGCTTCCGGGATACGAGATTGGAGCAGGTGTTGCAATGATACTTGCAGCATGTTTCGTTGTGCTGAGGAAGAAGAAACAGAAGCAGGAATAAACACGGGAAAACCGTATAACTGAACAACCAGAAAGAAATGTGTCTGTAAATATAATTTTTACAGGCACTCACCGACTCAGTTCCAAAATCCAGTGATGAATGTAAAATCAAAAATCACTGGATTTCAAAATTGGTTATAATTCTTTGAATACGGAATCATGATTGAAGTCTATAGATGTCGAATATTTAGTTTAGTCGAAGTCTGAATTCTTTGTGCAAATTCAGTGTTTCAATCAAAAAATGCAAAAATCACTGGATTTTGGACCAGAGTCCACTCACCCCTTATTTATTACAGATCTTGAATTCAAAAATATACAGGATCTAAAAAAGAAATGTTCAGTCTGAGAGATCGGACTTTTTCGAACCGGCGTTTGTAAACTCTTTTTCACTGACAGCTTTTGCAACCATTACCTCAGTGGATTTTATGACCGCATAAATCCGGTCCCCGGGCTTTATATCCAGCTTTTCCACTGCCTCTTCCGTAACTACAGAGGTAAGGATTGAAGGTTCCAATTCAATAGTGATCTTGGAGACAAGCCCACTTTTCTCGACTTCAAGTACCCTTCCGGGAAGCTTGTTTCGGGCTGAAAGTTTGAAACTTACGTTTTCCCACGAGGTTTCATCTTCTACGGCTTCATTAATCAGTTTTTTGTTCGTATCGTATTCAACCAGCAGTTTTCTTCCCAGGTCAGTCAGAAAGGTACCCTGATCCTTTCCTCCGCGCACAGTAACTACCGCAGGTTCGCCGAGAGCTTCATTCATTTTTTTAAGCATTAACCAGGCATGCTTGTACGAGATTCCAAGTTTCTGGCAGGCTTTCCGAAGGGATCGTTCCTCGTCAATTGTTTTCAACAACTCGGCTCTGCCAGCACCCATTACCGTTCTTCCATCTTCAGTAAACCAGAGCTTTGTTTTCGCTTTCACAGACTTTCACCCTTTTAACGGAGCACATGAACAGAACTTGCCTTGAACTGGACATAAACCGGAACACCCGGAGAGAGATCCATCTCTTCTGCCGACTGCCGTGTTATGAGAGCGTTCAGAGAAACCCCACAATCAACCTTCACCCTCACAAGAGCTCCAAGTATCCAGACTTCCGTAACCTTGCCCTGCAGAGAGTTTCTGATGCTGGATTGCGTAGAAGTTTTACTTAAAGCTATGTTTTCAGGCCTCAGAAAAGCATATACCTGATCTCCTGCCTCCATATCCCCTGAGGCATCGATCACTGCCCCCCCGGTTTCGATCCGGAGAAGCCCGCGGTCAGCAGAGAGAACCCTGCCTTTCAGCACATTCTCAAACCCTACAAAGCTGGCTACCTGGCTATCTACCGGGTTTTCAAAAATATCTTCAGGGGTCCCAACCTGTACAAGCTTTCCATCCATTACGATTGCAATTCTATCAGCCATTATGCGGGCTTCGGTCTGGTCATGAGTAATATGCAGCACAGTCAGATTAGTCTTTTTATGGAGCGCCAAAAGCAGTTCTCGGGCGTTTTCCTGCGTACGGGGATCAAGCGCACTCAGGGGCTCGTCAAGAAGGAGAATTTTAGGGTCAGTGACAAGGGCTCTTGCAAGGGCTACTCTCTGTTGTTCCCCTCCTGAAAGCGTAAGAGGGTTTCTGTCAAGAAGATGGGCGATTTTCAGGTCTCGGGCAGCATCCAGAACCCTTTTCGGGTCTTTTATTTTTTTCATCTTCATCCCGAACTCGATATTCTGTTTCACGTTCATGTGAGGAAAAAGCGAATAATTCTGGTAAACAAAAGCAAGGTTGTGCTTTTCCGGAGGCAGGTGTGTTACTTCTTTTCCATCAATCAGAACCCTTCCGGAATCAGGGACATGAAAACCCGCGATCAGTTCGAGAAGCAGGGTTTTTCCGGAGCCTGTGGGCCCAAGTATCACAAAATATTCCCCGGCTTCAATTTTAAGGCTAAGCTCGTGCAGGGCAAAATTCTTCCATTTCCGGGAAAGGGATTCAATCTCTATCATAAATACTCCAGCCTGCGGAAATAACTCTTATCACAAGAAATATCGAAAGCGTGACCAGTATAAGCAGTACAGCTATGGGTCTGGACGCCGAAAGCCCGTAAGAGAGATAACGGTCATAGATAAGCGTGGGCCCTATCATAGGGTAGTAGGCGATAATCACAACAGCTCCAAACTCACTTATAGCCCTTGCCCAGGTCATGACGGCGCCTATTAAGAGATGCCTTGCTGAAAGCGGGAGGGTTACAAAGAAAAAGGCTTTCCAGAGAGGAGCTCCCAGAGAACGGGCGGCATTTTCAAGTTTAGGGTCCACGCTTTTGAAGCCTTCCCTTGCAGAATTTGCCAGATACGGCATGGACACAAAAAGCATTGCAACCACAATTCCCGGAAGAGCATCTCGAAACTGGATATAGGGTTCAAGGGGTCCGCCAATAAGCCCCCTTGACCCGAAAACCGTAAGAAGGGCAATTCCTGCAACCGTATGCGGGACTACAACAGGCACATCAATTATGCTCTCAACCAGCCTTTTTCCGGGAAAATCGAACCTTGCAAGAATGTAACCTGTCGGAGCTCCGAGAAACAGAGCGAGAAGAGTGGCAAGAAAACCCGCATACAAAGAGAGGGAAATCGCACCCATTACTGAACTGTTTTCTACAGCTTTAATCAGGCCCGTAAAATCCCCCAACAATTGCCCGAAGATCATGTTTGAAAGAGTAAGGAAAATAAAAAGAAAAAGAACAAGCAATATAAGGGAAAAGACGAAAATCATAGGCTCAATTCTACGGATTTTTCGGGTTGTGGCTTTCATTCTAATCCCTTTACTGCCGTTTTTGTTTTTAAGTAATTCCCTGAGTCCGTGCTTTCTGATGTTCACCTTATGCAAGAGGTGTTTGAAACAGCTTTCCGGACCAGGGAGAAGTTTATCCTTATTCCACAAGAGCCTGAACTTCTTCAGGCATTGAATCTTTTCCTTCAGCAATGGCAGGGATAATCGGAGGTTGTCCGTTCTCGATGAATATCTGCTGACCGGGCTCATCGAGGAGGAGTTTTACGAATTCTGCGGCAAGCTCCGGGTTTTTCGCGTTTTTGGGAATTGTTACACCGTATACGATAGGAGACCCGGTGACCACTTCTCCGTTTGCCATTTCCACCTGTACTTTTGAGTAATTATCAGCATATTCAAGAGACCCCAGATCAATTTCAGACGGGAGTTCCACGAACTTAAAACCGTGCTGGACAGCAACACTCCTGTAGATGTAGAAATAGTCGATTTCTCCCATTTCAAGAGCAGAGGAAAGTTCGACTTCCATACTCCTGAGCATAATCTTGCTGGTGTCAGGGGAAAGGGATTCGGATGCGGGGACGTGGACAAGAACTGTCCCGTTTTCCTCTGCTGTAGCGGTCATGCCGGTTTTATCCAGAATCAGGTCATCATAGATCTCACTGTCAGCGTAATAGGACTCTGCGAGCTGGGTCACCATCTGGGTCCTGTAGCCACATGGGTCGTCGTTAGGGTTGGAAAAGCCGTAAGTTACGCCTGGACGCCTGAGGATCTCATACCAGTTATCTGCGTTGATCTCGTCGCTGTACATGCTTTCATTCGTGTAAGCGATTACGATCTGGTTTCTTGCAAACGCCGCATACCAGTCCGCATATTCCGGCATCATCATGGACGGAATCAGGACATAGTCTGCAGATGCAAGAACATCAGCCTGCTTTCCCAGTTCGGTGATTTTTCTAACACTCTGCGCACTCCCTGCAGCTTCCCGCTGAACATCGACCCCCGGATGCTGGGCTTCGAACTCGGCTTCAAGCTCCTCAAAGGGCACCCCCAGGCTTCCGGCATGGAAAATCGTCAGGACTTCCCCTGTACCTGCAGAGGGGTTTTCAGCCCCGTTTTCCATTGTTCCGGCACTTTCATTCTCGGACTGGTTATCAACACAGCCTAGACCGGCAAATACAACCAGGATTAAGAGAACTGAAATTAACTTAAAAAATCTGGAATTAACATTCATAGTTATGTTTTCTTGAATATAACAATATAAACCTTTGGAAGGAAAAATAACTGCTATTTTACATTAAAGAAGTAATATTTAGATAAAAAAGCTATTAAAAGCATAATAAAGTTTTTTTACCCATATAAACCGCAAAAAGAGAAGAAACTAAAAAAAGAACCGGAAGGGATTTGTGGGAAGTAGAAAAAATATAAATATAAACATAAAAATCATTTTAATTCAAGTTAACTTGTATAGTGAGAAAAAAAGAGCTCATTGGGTAGTAAAGAAGTAAATAAATACTAGAATGAAAGTAAAAGTTTATTTATATACAGGTCGATACGAGGGGGATATATAAATGGTTATATATTTTAGAAATATCAATAATATCCCATAGTTTCGATAAATAATAGACTCACAAACATTAATAAATATTTCTTGGTGTATCCTTATGGATGGTTATAATATCTTCTTAGTATTGCTTTCAGTCTACATAGCCGGGCTTGTGGCTATTGGCTGGTATTTTAATAAAAAACAGAAATCTGTTACTGACTTCTGGCTCGCAGGACGCAGGATTGGACCAGCCGCCCTTGGATTTTCAGCTGCAGCCTCATGGCTGACAGCCGGAGGGATTCTTGCGGTTATCGGGTTTTACATGCTACAGGGAATAGGTTCTATATGGGCTTTTGTTGCCCCGAACATCCTCGCCCTCCTTATCATTGCGATGCTTGTGGGGAAGATCAAGAACCTGCCTGCAATCACACAACCCGAACTTCTGGAACAGCGCTATGGCAGTGCTGTCCGATGGCCGATTGCCCTGATCATTACTGTAGTGATGATTCTTTTTGCGGTAGCAGATGTTACAGGGCTCTCCCTGGTGCTTCAGGTCTTCTATGGCCTTAATCCTCTTTATGCTGCAGCTATTGTTGCAATTGCAGTCTCCATTTACGTAACCCTGGGAGGGCTTTCGGCGGTAATCTGGACAGATGTCGTCCAGTTTGCTTTCCTCGCCATCTTCACAATAGCAATGGCTTTTGCCGCAGTAGGAGCAGTAACTGATGGCAGCCTTAATATTCCTGCAATGAGCAGCTCAGAGCTTTTCGGAAACGTACCGGATACATGGTGGAACCCCTTTTCAATTGGCATTCCCATGGTCCTTATCTTTGTGTTTGCAATCGTCCCTGGCTGGATTACGGAACAGGACCCCTGGCAGAAAGTATGGGCTGCAAGGGATGCAAAATCAGCCCGGCTCGGGATGATCATAGGGTCCCTTATGATCACTGTAGTTTTCGCGGCATGTGCTGTAATTGCAATAGCCCTCAACGCCATTTACCCTGAAATAGCAGTAATGGGATTTCCTGCAGGAATGGCTCTGGCAGAACCTGCACTTCTTGCCTTTGTAAGTGAGCGTTTCGCCTCAGCTCCCCTGATAATAGCCCTCAGCGCAATCGGGCTTGCAGCAGCTTCGATGTCATGTGCGGACACTTTTGCAACCTCAGGAGCGTCCTGTCTCTCAAGGGACATTTACCAGAGATACATAAAACCTGATGCTACAATGAAGGAAATGCTGGTTGTAAACAGGATCAGCGTGCTCATTATTGTACTTGCTGCAACCGCGGGTTCATTTGTGATCCCCAATATTATCGATGCAATTCATATTGCAACCTTTATTGCAAGTGCTTCCTACTTCTTCCCCCTCATGGGAGGCCTGTACTGGAAAAGAGCGACAAAGGAAGGAGCGTTTGCAGGGATGGTGACAGGATTTACAATTCAGGTAACCCTTGTAGCCCTGGACCTTATAAAGACCCCACCTCTGGCGCCTTACTACCTTGAAACAGTCCACCCGGCTCTGATGAGTCACGGTGTTATTGTGGGTATGGGCCTGAGTGCCATTGCCTTCTTCGGGGTCTCCCTTATGACAAAGCCCTCAAGCAGGGTTAACCTTGCACCATTTTTCGAAGAGGAAGCCGAAGAGCTTGCCCGCTACGAGACACGTGAGATCAATGAGACAGACTCCTCATACATTGCTTTTCTCAAAAACGTTGATGAGAAAGTTTCAGGGGAACGCACTCACCTTCAACTTAACCTCCGGGCTTCAGGGGCTCTCAGCTGGCACGAACTTGTGGAAAGGCTGAAAACCAGTTCTCCGGCATGGGTTACTCCAACAGGGCTTGATTCCGTATACAGACTGACACATGGGGATATGCTTGCCTGCGTAACTGTTACAAGGGGAAGCGAAGAGAGGGATATCTGGCTCAAAGCCGAACCAAAACTTGAAACCGTTGGAAGGCAGAAAAAAGAGCTTTTTACAGCTTACGAAGAGCTTAAAAAAGTTCTTGGAAAGAAAGGAGTAGAACTGGAATTCTATTAACAAAAAGTTATTAAGAAAGGCTGAGGTTCTTAACCGAACCCGGCCGTCAATTTCTTTTTTGGAATTTAACCGCGTCAGGAATATGGTGACGAAAAATGGTAACAATAGTAACTAATATAATCATCTGATACTATCAATTAATATATTCATATA
Organism: Methanosarcina sp.; assembly: GCF_028693135.1. Taxonomy (GTDB): domain Archaea; phylum Halobacteriota; class Methanosarcinia; order Methanosarcinales; family Methanosarcinaceae; genus Methanosarcina. Next base: position 152,645 of record NZ_JAQUVZ010000004.1, on the reverse strand, counting down.
AAAGCTGGAGATTGACTAAAGTGGCATTAGTGACTAGAACCGAGCAAATACAATTTAAATCCGAAACAATCTCAGGTCTAGCTCACGCCTCTAAAAATTTGTTTAATACTGCCAACTACATAATACGACAAAGATTCTTTGAAAATGATAAGCTATACCAGGAAACTGGTGAAAAGGGTGAAGGTATCTGGTATAAACAGCTTTACTCAATGCTAAAAAATACAGAGCAGTATCGGACATTGCCAGCACAAACAGCTCAACAGGTACTTAAACTACTGGATAAAAGCTGGAAATCGTTCTTCAAAGCATTAAAAGTATACGCAAAGTCCCCAGAATTGTTTTTAGGCAGACCTAAACCACCCAAATACAAACACAAAGATGGAGAACATATCCTGGTATTCACAAACCAGCAATGTAAAATCGTAGATGGATTACTCAAATTCCCAAAAGCGGTAAACCTGGAATTGAAAACCAGACTTGTAGACGTGGACTTGAGAGAAGTACGGGTAATCCCAAACGCAAATAAGTATACGTGTGAAATCGTGTACGACAAAACAGTTTCTGAGAATGAAATTAACTCCAGTCGGGTTTTAGGAATTGATCTTGGTGTTCGCAATATTGCAACTATCGCAAACAACTTTGGTGCAAACCCAATTGTTGTTAAGGGTAATACTGCAAACAACATTAATCAGTTCTATAACATGAAAAAAGCCAGGATTCAGCACATATACGATCTGGCTAAAATTAAATGGGGTAGTAAATTAGCAAAACTCGACTTCAAACGAAATAACATGATAAAGGATTATTTCCACAAACTTAGCCGTAGAATAGTTAATTACGCTATCAAAAACAATGTCAAATCAATCATAATTGGCAAAAACGAAAACTGGAAGCAAGATGTCAACATGGGACGAAAAACCAACCAGAAATTTGTTCAGCTTCCCCTGGCCAGGTTAATTGAGATGATCCAGTACAAAGCTCAGGAAGTCAACATAGAAGTTGTTCTTCAAGAAGAGAGCCATACATCAAAATGTAGTTTCCTTGATAACGAACCTGTAGAACACAGAGCTAAATATGTCGGCAGACGAATCAAACGGGGTTTATTCAAATCTGCAACTGGGATAATCATCAACGCCGACGTCAACGGAGCTCTGAATATAATCAGGAAAGCAACTCCAAAAGCATTTGCAGACGGAGTGGAGGGTGGAGGGTTACACCCAAAGAGATGTTTGATAACATCTTTTGAAGATATTTGATCACATTTTGATCATTTTTGATAACCTAGAGCTTTCTCAATGATTTTTTTTCCAAGCTGAACATCCTCCAGAGAGAAGACTTCCAGATTGTAGACCCCCTTATAGTCGGAAAGTAATTTGAGGACCGAAAAATCGACACACCCCTTCCCTGGCGCCATATGCTCGTCTCCATCATATTTTTCGGTCCACTGCCCGCTGTTGTCGTGCAGGTGAAGGTGAATAATATGCTTCTGCAGGGTCTGGACAAACGTCCTGAGTTTATCAGAATTTCCCCCACAGGTGAGGTTCGCGTGCCCGATATCAAAAGTAGCCTTAAGCTGGTCGGAGTTCACACATTCAATGGTTCGGGAAAGTTCTTCTGCTTCACAGCAAAAGTTCGAGGGGTCTGTCCCTTCCTTATTTTCAAGCCCCAGCATAACTCCATAGTCTTCAGCCAGAGAGGCAAGAAATCTAAGGTTATTTACCATTGAAGAAAAGGATTTTTCTCTATCAGGTCCAACTCTACCAGGGTGGAGCACCACTACATGAGCTCCGATACTGTTTGCAATTGACATGGACTCTTCAATGAGAGTAAACTCTCTGTCCCCCATTTTTGCAGTATCCACCTGCAGGGCTGCAGGGTACTTAGGATCTGCTGCAGAATAGGGGGCGTGAACAGTGCCTGCGAAACAGTATGCTGACATTTCGTCAAAGATAAGTTCAAGTTCTTTCTTTTCAAGTAACGAACCATTGTAAATTCCCAATTTCGGGACATATAATTCTATAGACCTCACATTTTCCTTTAGTTCCTTAAGGGAACCAGCAAAGGATGAAGCTCCAAAGATCACATATTTAGCAAGGAAACAAAATATAAAGCTCTTTTGCGATGCCGCAACGACCGGGATACGGCAAAATGTGTAAATTTATAGAAACACATGAGCACCAAAGGAAAAAAAGATGAGATTTACATTTAACCCGGGGCAGAAGGCGTTAAAGCTCTAAAAATACAGAAAAATAGCCAACATATTTATATATAATTAATTGTTACCAGGTTTTCTTTTTAAAAAAATTAATAGATAGTTTCTGAAAAAAATAGATAGTTTTACCCTCAGGAATATATGATTACGTAGAAGAAGAACAATATAAAATAATTCGAATTTTTGAAGCTGAAAAATATCCTTTTTGTCCCAAAAGAAATGGAAGGATATTTGTGAGGTGTGTTTTTTATAAAAATTAGAAATATAAAAACCACTTCAGGATAACTGATTATTATAAAAATGATTAATATATTAATAGAAATAAATAAGAAAATTCATTAGTAACAATCGGAATCTTTATATGATACTGAAGAAAGTATGATTTTTTTTTTTTTATATATATAGGACTTTGATTAGTTTGCCCTGCCCAACCGTCCTTATAAAATTGATTATATATTATATAATTATATAAAAATATTTTAAAAGCGCCTTTATTTCGAAAGGTTTATGAATGATCCTCTCTAATCCAAAATTTAACGCTCGTCATCATCATTTTTATTTGCAATGAGATGGCAGACGGTTTTAAAAAAATGTATAACGTTTTTGAATCCAGCTTATTAACATGTTAATAACATAAAGGAGGAAAATAAATGGAACCACTCATAGGCATGGGAGTGCTGGCACTTATTGGCGTAGCTGCAACCATTGCAGGTGCCTCAGAAGACCTAGAATCCGATGTTGGGTCCCAGAGTAATCCCAACTCACAGGTCCAGTTAGCCCCCCAAATGATGTTTCCGCACAGAATATATAATAAAGCGGTGTCAGGGGAACCACCCTCAAACGCTTTAATGTGTTCGGTAGGTGCAGCCGTAGCTACAGTATTGATAAGTGAATTTACTTTGTCACCACTCTTTGCACTGGTAATCGGTTCCCTTGTTGCAGCATGCGTCCACGGCACCTTTGCCGTCACATCTACAATGGGCCGTGCAGCCAGCCAGAGGCGTTTCAAGCAGCCAGTTTATCTGGATATGATAAGAAGCCACACCCCGGTAATTATGGGATACTCATTCATAACGACTTTCTGTGTCCTTATTGTATCTTATTTGATGACCGTCGTGCTTGGACACCCCTTCCCGCTAACGATGCTTGCCTTTATCTGGGGTATTACAGTAGGTGCAATTGGTTCATCTACAGGTGATGTCCACTACGGTGCAGAGCGTGAATTCCAGCAGTTCGAGTTCGGTTCCGGGCTCAACGCTTCAAACTCGGGAAACATTGTCAGATATGGAGAATCCGGGGTCAGGAACGGGTACGATAACTCCTGGTTCTGTGCCAAGTTCGGAGGTCCTGTCACAGGCATTGCTTTTGGTATGACTGTATTCCTTGGTAGCTGGGTGACCACTATTTTTGATCCTGCAGTAAGCATTGCCAGAGGCTGGCTCTCTGTTGTTGCAGGTGTTGTCATTGTCCTTATCTTAATTATCTGGAACTGGAAAATTGAAGTCAAAGCCCGTAATGCTTTCGGACCTTACAAGGAAGACAAACCCGAGGAGGCTTCAGCATGATTGACGCTCTTATGGCTAACATCCTTTGGATGGTATTCATTGTAGTTGGTGGCGTCCTTATCTCCTGGAGTGTCCACTTTGTACCTGTAGGTGGCGCACCTGCAGCTATGGCTCAGGCAACTGGTATCGGTACTGGTACCGTACAACTGGCAGCCGGAGCAGGCCTGACAGGGCTTGTCAGTGCAGGGTTCATGATGAACGTGACAAAGGATCTCCCCCTTATTCTTGCCTCAGGTGCAGTAGGGGCAATGATCATGATTTCTGTAACCATGATCGTCGGAACCTGGGTTTACGTCTATGGTGTGGGCTGTGTGCCTTCCTCAGCAAAGGTAAAAGTCGACCCTATTACAAAATACAGACAGGATCTGTATGTATCCCAGGGTACTGAGGGGCACGGACTTCCAACAGTCTCTTTCGTCAGTGGTGTTATTGGCGGCTGCCTTGGTGGAATCGGCGGAGCTCTCATATATTATTCTCTTATAGAAGTGGGTGTTACTGCAGGTCTCGCTGCGAGCGCAAGCTCTTCGGTTACAGGGAATGAACTTGTAGGAATTGCTGCAATGTTCGCAATAGGCATCTTCTTCGTGAACGCTGTGATACCCTCCTATAACATTGGAGGTACAATCGAAGGGTTCCACGACCCTAAGTGGAAGAAGTGGCCAAAAGCTGTAATGTCTTCCTTTGTAGCAACGATATTATGTGCCATCGTGGCAGTAATCGCAATTTCACAGCTCGGAGGTATCTAAAAATGTCTGCAGGTGGAGCAGGAGGAGGAGCCACAGCCGCTTATCCTCAACAAACAATAATGGCTATTGGTGCAGTCGGCGGCCTTGCAGGGATTTACCTGGGCCATTTCATGCCTCCAGCATTTTCCTTCTTTGGAGGACTTGGAGCAATCTGCGCCATTGTATGGGGTGCTGATGCGGTTCGTCGTGTTGCAAGCTATGGGCTTGGTACCGGGGTTCCATCCATTGGTATGATCGCCCTTGGTATGGGTATTGTAGCCGCCCTGTTCGGGCTTTCCGTTGGAGGTATTGCAGGACCCATAGTGTCCTTCATTGCCGCAGCGATAATAGGTGCCGTAATTGGTGTCCTCGCAAACAAAGTAATAGGAATGGGCATCCCTATAATGGAACAGGCGATGGTGGAAATTGCAGGTGCAGGAACCCTGGCAATTATCGGATTAAGCGTTGTCATTGCAGGAACATTTAATTACGCTGATGTCGTTCAAAACGTGGTCGCCAATGGATACATTGCACTGATCTTTATCATAGGAGGTATGGGAATCCTTCACCCCTTCAATGCTAACCTCGGTCCTGATGAGAAACAGGACAGAACTCTGATGTTAGCTGTTGAAAAGGCAGCCATCGCAGTGGTAATTACAGGTTTTGCGTCTTCACTCCATGAAGGATTGATGGCAGCCGGATTAAACATCTTTGTAGGACTTGTTATCTGGGCTTTTGCCTTTATGAAGTACTATGAGCTTGTCAAGAGAGATGCATTCTCTGTTGTTGGAACCGGGCTGCTGCCAAGTGCGGAGGAATTAGAATGAGCATAATTCGCATAGCTCCCGAAGTACATCTGGTCCTGGACCCTGACACTGCAACTGTAGCAGAAGAAAGGGCAGACTCTATTCTCTATTCCATGGAACCTGTCTTTGAGAGGCTGGACAAACTTGATGGGGTTGCAGAGGACCTAATGAACTCGCTTTCACCCAGCAAACCGCTCCTGAACTCATGGCCCGGCCGTGAGAACACCTCCTATATGGCAGGAATTTATGGGAACTCTTTCTACGGAGTCGTTGTAGGTCTTGCCTTCAGCGGACTGCTTGCCCTGATCATATTCATACAGAGACTGATCGAGGGAGGTATGTAAAATGGTAAATAAAAGAGAACCAGCACCTGGATGGCCCATCCTGAAAGGAGAGTATGAAATAGGCGATGTAAAGAGCTGTGTTGCAGTCATTACCTGTGCGTCACACCTCCCCGGAAAGCCTATTCTCGATGCAGGAGCAGCAATTACGGGGTCCTGTAAAACCGAAAACCTGGGCATAGAGAAGGTCGTTGCCGACGTAATTGCAAACCCCAATATCAGGTTCCTGGTTGTAACAGGAGCTGAAGTCAAAGGGCACGTTACAGGACAGGCAATGCTTGCTGTCCATGCAAATGGTGTAAAAGACCACAGAATTGTAGGTGCAGTAGGTGCTATCCCGTATGTGGAAAACCTGAACGAGGAGGTAATTGCCCGCTTCCAGCAGCAGGTCCAGACCGTAGACCTGCTGAACACAGAAGATATGGGTGCAATCACAGCCAAGGTAAGGGAACTTGTATCAAAGGACCCTGGTGCCCTTGATGCAGAACCAATGGTTGTGGTAATAGAAGAGGGAGAAGAAGAAGAAGATGTAGGAGTCGTCAGGCCGGTTTCCGGTGAGATTGCAGTCATCCGCAGCAGGCTAAAAGGCATTGAAGCCCGGATGCTTGACATAGGAAACTTGAACAAGTTCCACTCAGGGATTCATGCAGGAAAGGTCGAAGGTGCCATGATCGGGTTGACAATAACCATATCCCTGCTTGGGTTATTACTGCTCGGGAGGTAAGGAGAATGGCAGAAGAATACGGAAACGGAGTGCCAATGGTGCTCAACCCTCAGATGGGTGCAATTGACGCTACTGTTGAGAGCATTCGGTACAGAGCACAACTGATTGCGAGGAACCAGAAGCTGGATTCCGGGGTAATGTCCACCGGAATGATTGGCTTTGCAGGAGGCTTCCTCTTTGCACTGCTGATGGTGATTATACTCCCGTTAATGGTCGGTCTCTAAGCTTGAGAGGTGAAACTATGGAAGGAAAAGCACCAGCAGCGTTTGTAGATCCAGACGAGTTTAACGAAGTAATGAAAAGGCTCGAAAAGATCGATGAAAAGGTTGAGTTTGTCAACAGTGAAGTTGCACAGAGAATCGGAAAGAAGGTAGGAAGAGACATCGGAATTCTGTACGGCGCAGTGATAGGACTGCTTCTCTTCCTGATCTATGTCTCGGTATCATCAATGTTTGCAATATAATGAGGGATCAAAATGTTCAAGTTTGACAAGAAACAGGAAGTTTACGAAATAGGTGGAGTTAAGTTCGGCGGACAGCCGGGCGAAAACCCAACCGTGTTAGTCAGTACCATGTTCTATGCAAGGCACAAGATCGTGACCGATGAGGACAAAGGTCTCTTTGACAAAGCCGCTGCAGAAACTCTGTGGAACACACAGGTGTCAATGAGCGACGCCACAGGAAACCCCTATGTAAACCAGATAGTAGGGGAAACCCCCGAAGCAATCAAGAACTACATCGACTGGTTCGTTGGGATCGATGACAGGACTCCCTTCCTGATCGACTCCTCAGCCGGAGATGTGCGTGCATTTGCAGCCAAGTACTGTACTGAAATCGGAGTTGCAAACAGGGCAATCCACAACTCCATCAACGCAAGTATTGAACAGGCAGAAATGGACGTGCTCGCAGAGAGCGCTGTGGAAGCCGCAATAGTTCTGGCTTTTAACGCAACCGACCCAACCGTAAAAGGGAAAATGGATATCCTTGAAGTCGGTGGTTCCGGGCAGACAAAGGGTATGCTTCAGGTCGCTAAGGAATGTGGAATCAAGATTCCTCTTGTCGACGTTGCTGCAATGCCCCTTGGCGCTGGATCAGGCGCAACAATCCGCTCTATCCCGACCATCAAGGGCAAGCTCGGCCTGCCTGTCGGCGGTGGATACCACAACATGGCATCCGCATGGGACTGGCTCCGGAAATTCAAGAAAACCCAGCCTGACCCCAAGGCAATCTACATGCCTACGGACATTGGTACCAACCTCGTAGCCCAGATAGCAGGTTCTGACTTCCTGCTCTACGGTCCTATCGAGAACGTCAACCAGATTTTCCCTGCTGTCGCCATGGTAGACATCATGCTCGGCGAAACCGCAAAGGAACTTGGCGTCGAGATAGCAGACCTGGACAACCACCCGGTCACCAAACTGACGTAAGTTCAAAAATTATTAAATGGGTCGCGAGATCCGGAAGCAAAGAGGCATTTTCTCTTTGCTTTTTCTTTTTTTGCATTACCGGAAATTTTTATATAATTAATTCTCCCGTAATTATTCTCAGTGCCATTTTTTTTCACCATTAGTTTTTCTCAGCATTAGTTTTCTCAACCTTATAGTCAAGGACGAAAATTTTTTTCACTAATCTTGAGTGAAAGATTAACAACGGAAAACATGGAAAGCATGGAAGAATTGTGCCCTTAATTCCTTTATTCCATGCTTTCCGTGCTTTCCGTGGTTCATAAATTCTTTTGAGATTAGCTAAAGAGTGAATGTACACTAATTTTTATGAGAACTCTTTGTTTTGCCAGAACTCTTTGAACAATATTGATTTCAAAGCCCGGTTTTAGTTCCATAATTTGGAAGCCATGCACCAGAAAAAAAGCTGAGGAAAAAAATTGAAGAAAAGAGCTGAAAAAAAATGAAGAAAAAGTATAGATCTTAAAGAAATTTTGGTATTTTCAGATTGTTTTTTAGAAGGAAAGTACCCGGCAGACTGGAATTATAAAGAGCCTGCCAGGTACGATGAATCCACTCCCAACTCGCTTTTTAGGAAGAACAAATAGCCCCTGTAGAAGATCAGATTATTAAGGAAATGTAACGACCTGACTGAGTGTCCATAAAAACCCCCCGCCCAATCAGAAGACATACAAATCCATTTCCAGACTCACCATTTGTCAGAGTTAACCAATGTCTTTCGAAACTGGAGAGGACAACAAAGACATATAAACTGTGAGCACATAGGAAATCAGCAACCTGATTTTCAAGGCCATTCGAGCCCCATTCACATACTAATTTATTTAATTTACATGTCGTACACTGTTTTACATATATATATAAAGAATTGTGAACTGATATTATCTGTTTTAGATACGTTGTCACTGTCTCACTTTAGCACATGGGCGGAAAGTACTGCCTGATGCAGCCCATAAGGGAATAAACAGAAAATTAGGAGTCAGATGAATTTGCAAGAAGTTATAAACAGAGAATATTATATGTAACTGCAGATGAATTGACCATCCTGAAGAATAATATAAAATTACAAAAATTCTCAAAAAATGGCACTAAACAGAAAGATTTAATATTCGGTAGTACTTACCAGTATATAAACCACTGATAAATATTTTTAGTTTTTAAAGGGATAAGGGTCATTTGATAAAATAAATTTGTTATGTTTTTAGCCGGAAGAGATAAAAAAGTCATTAATATCGGGGTATAAATTATGGATCGTAGCATAAAGGACCGGAAAGCTAGACCATCTTGGGTGAAAATATGCTGATCAGAAAAAATATATCCCTTGATGATAAGTACCTTAAAAAGTTGCAGCCCCTTCTGGACGCCAATGACGGGAATCTTAGCGCCGCAGTCAGGGACACAATTGAAATTGCAGATACAGCACTTACGTATCATAAAAGCATTGACGAAGCAATTAATTTTTTGAAAGAAACCCCCGCAAAAGAAGAACTGAGTGACACAATCAAGAACGGGGAAAATGTCATTATAAATAATACAATGCTCGATTGGCTTTTCAGATATACAAAAGGAAGGCTTACGGATGGAGAGCTGGTTAATGAGCTCATCAATCCTTTTGAAATTAGTGATATGAGAGAACTCGAGGACTACCTTAACCGGATTTCCAGAAACTATCAATGGACAATCAGAACATCAATCAAGTGTGAGGATATCCGCAATCCTGAGTCTGCCCTTATACTTCTTTCCAATGCCACTGTAAACAGCAGAGATTTTTTTGCCCAGCTTATAGCCCATTTTCTGGCCAGATGGAAACAACTGGATGTGGAACACATTTTCAGACGGGCAAATTCAACCCAGATCTCATTCAAAAAGAACCTCTCGGTCTCTCTTAATGAGACCATGCCAGGGATCCGAAAACACTTTGGTTACCTTGACATTATATGCAGAGAACTTGACGATAATACAGAGTTCTGGACCCAGCTAATGTATACATACAATGTTGAAAGGTACAACCTTGTGACTTTGCACAGAAGCCAGTTCGAAACTTTTGCAGCTGGAGAGGTCCCAAACCCGACAAAGATACTGGAACGCCTGTGTAAACAATCAATAAGCGAAATGTCTCTTCCCGATTTACTGATTTACTTCAGGAAGATGTACCTGGCAACCCAGCTCGTAAAGAATATAGAAATATGTCTTGAACCAGGAAAAGAATCAGTAACCATCTATCATGATTTCAAAAATGAAAAGGTTATCCAGAACCTTGTCGAATATTTTTCAAATATATTCAGAGAAAACCGTACAGCTTTTGTAACTTCTTCATATTCAAGTATGATAGTGTTCAGTTTTTATAAGGAACATGAATTTGAAGACAGCTCCGACTTATAAAGAGTAGAAGAATTAATAGAATCTGATTTCATTTCAAAAGAATAAAGCTCCTGAGAAAAAAGGCTGCTCAAAGAATCAGAAAAAATTAAAGAAAAAGAAGGTTAAATTTCTGCCAATTTAACCTTTTGCGACCCCGATCGGGATAACTCTTGCAACCTTGCGGGCAATACCAAGCTCGTGGACAACATTTACGACTTCACTGCTAGACTTGTACACGCCAGGAGCTTCTTCCGCAATTACGGAGGGGTGAGTTGCCCTTACAGTTATTCCCTGAGCTTCAAGGTTATCTTTTATGCTTTGCCCGTGGAACTCTTTCTTTGCGTGTGCCCTGCTCATAATCCTCCCGGCTCCATGGCAGGCACTTCCGAAAGAAACGTTCATGGCCTCTTTTGCACCGCAGAGTATGAAAGAAGGCGTCCCCATGCTTCCAGGAATTAAAACCGGCTGTCCCACATCCCTGTATGCGGCTGGAACTTCAGGGTGTCCGGCGGGAAATGCTCTTGTTGCCCCTTTTCTGTGCACGTAAACCTCTTTTTTCCTGCCGTCAATGTTATGTTCTTCCAGTTTTGCTACGTTATGAGCAACATCATACAGGAGGCTCATTCCCAGGTCATCGGCATCCCTGCCAAATACCTTTTCAAAAGACTCACGCGTCCAGTGAGTGATCATCTGCCTGTTTGCCCAGGCATAGTTTGCAGCGCAGAGCATTGCTTTGAAATAGTTCTGTGCTTCCCTTGACTGAGCCGGAGCACATGCAAGCTGCTTGTCCGGAATTTCAATCCCGTACTTTTTCACAGCCTGAGAAAGTTCTTTTAAGTGGTCCGTACAGATCTGATGCCCTGCACCTCTTGACCCGCAGTGGACCATTACCGTAACCTGGCCTTCTTCAAGCCCAAAGGCCGAAGCCGCTTCCCTGTCATAAATCTCGTCCACATATTGGACTTCAAGAAAGTGGTTGCCGCTTCCAAGAGTGCCTATCTGAGGTTTTCCGCGGGCTCTTGCCTTTGTGCTCACATGAGAAATATCTGCTCCTTCCAGGCAGCCGTTCCCCTCACAGTGTTCCACGTCCGCTTCCACACCATACCCGGCTTCTACTGCCCACTTTGCACCCTCAAGAAACACACTGTCCAGTTCCCGGTCAGAAGCCCTGAACCTGCTTTTGGATCCGACACCTGAAGGTACATTATTAAACAGCTCGTCAACCAGCGTTTTTATTTTAGGAACTACATCTTCTTTTTGAAGGTTTGTGCGGATTAACCGCACCCCGCAGTTTATATCAAAACCCACTCCACCGGGACTGATAACTCCTTCCTCTGCATCAAAAGCTGCAACGCCTCCTATAGCAAAACCGTAGCCCAGGTGGGCATCAGGCATTGCCATTGAATATTTCTGAATGCCAGGAAGAGTTGCCACGTTTGCAATCTGGTCGATAGTATCGGGATCGATGCCTCCAAGCAAATTTTCGGATACAAACAGGCGCCCCGGAACCCTCATATTAGGAATGTGCCCTCTCGGGATTTCCCAGCTGTTATCGGAAAGCTTCAGAACCATGCTTTTTATGTCTCGAGGTACACTTTCCGTGCCCAATTCCTCAGTACCGATATCTTCACTCTCTACCATAATTGATGCTCCCTACTCCTTTACGTGTTATGAATATAATCTCGATATGAATATAATCTCGATATGAATATAATCTCGATATGAATATAATCCTGATAAATATACTCTTGATATGAATATAATCCTGAAATTACTCATTTACCTTACGTTTCCTTAATGATCTACAAATTAATCTGGAAACACAAATAATATACAATTATTCAGACTGCTTTAAAGACCAGCATTTTACGAAATGCCTGGAAAGAGTATAACTCGAGAATAACAAGCCGTTAGAACCTGATTGAATTACTTAATTAACATAGCGAGTTAACTTAAATTAGGCTGGGTTAAACCCACTTAACCGGTTAAGCGTCATAGGTTAATTTAGAATATAAAAATTAACTCCAGATTTATAGCTCAGGATAATGATAATAATTCACGTACATGAAGATATGTATGGCTCAAAATAGTAGAAATAAACAGGAGGCATATATGAGAGTCATGCATAGCAGCTAGATCCTCCATCCATGCATAGGAAAATCAAAAAGCAGCTACAAATTCCAGCCATACATAAGGAAATCAAAAAACACTGATTCTTAAATATCAACAACAACCTGAGCCATCCAGCCATCGGCTGTCTTCTCGAGTTCCAGCTGATTATAAGTGACAGCTTTAATTTCAGTTTCAAAGGGGTGGCTTCCGGGATAGTATTGTTCACCTGCTGCCAGGGCTTTTATTGAGTATTCACCTTCTTCTTTCCGGATTTCCTCTACCCGGAATTTCCAGAAAACAACCTCATCGACCTCAAAAAGATATAAAAGCTCAGAGAGCCAGTCCACAAGCAGAGATTCCAGATCAGGGGACTTAAGGAAAACATCTCTTGCCGTCTCTCCTGAAACCTTCCCGGTGTCAATTATAACATTGAACATAGCAAGAGCTGCGTTTTCAAATACCTCTTCCAGCGTATTTCCATAAGCCCGGAACTTTACATCTGCAGTGTGTTCCAGATACTCATACTTTTTTCCTTGAGACGGCATAGCCCAGTATTGGATTTTGTCTTACATTAACCTATCCGCCTCAGAAGCCTGTTTTCAGGCATCAAAACGATTTAAAAGAGATTTATCAGGCTGAGCCCAAAAAACAGCTAAAATCAAAAAACGCTGAAAGGCATCAGTCCAGCCTTTTCCAGATATAAATAATCCGCTGGATTGCAGTAATATGGCTGGTCACAGCGATCAGGACAACCGCCCAACCCAGGATGGTAAAACCTGCAATCGAAGCCGGATAAATCGAATTGGCGAAAGCGGCGAGAATTATGACTACAAGACGGTCAGCCCTGCCCATGATCCCTCCGTAATACCTTCCGAGATTGAGTGCCTGGGCCTGAGTCCCGAGATAACTCGTAAGAAGCACGCCTACGATTGCCGCAACCCCTATCTGCCAGGACACATAACCTGCAAAAAAAATGCTGCAGATAATAAACACGTCCGAATAGCGATCGATTACGTGGTCGAGGAAATCGCCCCTCGGTGTTGCCCTGTTGGATTTGCGCGCAATTACCCCATCCAGGGCATCAAAAAGCGAGTTAAACACTACCAAGATGCCTGCTAATAGGGTAAGTTCATTATATACAGGAGAATAATAAAAACTGAGTCCCGCAAAGAAAGCACATATAAGGGAAACTATGGAAATCGTATCAGGTGAGACCTCATATCTTATGAAAAAATCTGCCAGTGGATCAATAACTCTCGAGGCAACGGGTCTCAGGGCATTAAACGTCATGGTGCTTGGAATCTTCCTTTTAGTTTTATATCCGTTATAGAAGACAGGCCTGAAAGAATGACAGCTTATCCTGGGTCTTATGCCGATCTGGATCTACTTATTTATAATATTTATTTGTTTACCTGTCTTTTGGTATTTATACTTAAGGCTGTAAGTTTGATTATCAGTGCACTCCATAGATAATACTTACTCATCTCACATTTCACTTCTTATTTTCACTTTTTTACGGCTGCCAGCTCATAAAGGTACTTTACTCTGCAGGAGTGCTCAAGCTGCGTGGTCACGATATAAGCCTCTCCCAGAGTCCTTCCAATGGCAAAAGTCCCATGGCTATAAACCACAGCACCCCTGTGTTCTGAAAGCGCATCTGCCAGGTTTTCGGCAAGCTCCCGGCTCCCGATCCCGCCGCCTACCACAGGGATATTCCCAAGGAAATACTGGCCTTCACTATCCACAGGAACAATCACTTCCCCGGCTCCGGCAAGCAGAGACTCCACAACTGCATAAGAGCAGTGGGCATGAATTATTGCAAGGGCAGAGGTCTTCCTGTATATCTCCCTGTGCACTACAGTCTCGGAAGATGCAATTATGTCCAGGGATGAAGTATCCTGAATTTCTACCTCAACAACATTATCGACGGTGATCTCGTCAAGGGCAGTCCCGCTCCGGGTAATAAGCATCTTATCCCCGGCTCTGACACTGATGTTTCCAAAATTTGATTCCACAAGCCCGTGTCCTACCAGCTTGCGCCCATATTTTGCCATTTCCTGCCACATCTTATGCGAGATATAGATAAAGAGTGCCATAAGGTTTATGCGCCGCAACATTCTGACAACAACAAAAACAGGGAAAAGGGAGACAGTTAAAACACTGTGGAAAACTTCCGAAAGGGGGATTCTGCCATAAAGTTTATCTGTGAGTATTGTATTTAGATAAGTCTGCAATCAGCTTCATTGTGCCTCGTTGGCTCAGCCCGGCAGAGCGAGTGACTTGTAATCACTAGGTCGCGTGTTCGAATCACGCACGAGGCTTCTTTCTAATTTTTGTATATGTTGCCCCTCGATTTTAGATATTTTTTCAGGCATCTATACAGGTCAGAGTTTATCTTTCTAGTAACAACGCATCAATCCCATTATACAGCCCTCTCAGGGCTATGCTGAGTCTGCGGACTTCAACCTGCCACACCCTTTTACTGATCTGCCCATTCCCCCCGGCTTTAACAGCTGCTATCCAGGCGTACCTCCGGGCTAATTGTTCATTGTTGGAAGGGGAATGAAAAATATTTCCCGTTTTCTGGTTACTGTATTTTTCATTAATAAGAAATTCATAGATCTCCTGAACTCTTTTGAGCAGGGTTTGTTCACTTTCGGAATCTGAAGCTCCAAAAAGGACAAGACTCCAGAGGCGAAACTCCACCTCATGACGCTCAGATAAAAGTTTATTAGAGCTGGAGATCTCAAGCATCTTTCTGAACTCAAGATAGATATCCGTATTTCCAAAACCAGAAGGTAGAGTGTTTCCTAGCGAGATCATAAGATGAATACACTCATGGAAAAGGATTCTGGCTATAAGGAACTCAACTCTCTCCTGCAAGTTCCAAAATCTGGTTACAAGAGTCTCATCCCAGAGCTGATAGGGGTTAACAAGGATTACAGACCTGTAAACAATCTTTTTTTCTTTCCGGGAAACCAGACGTTTGGGATAAAGAACCACCCCCTGCATTTTCCCGAAAAACTGAACCCTGACAGCCAGGTCCCAGCAACATTCCCATTCCCCGGAATTTACACACTTTACCCTGTAGTATTTTCCATCAAAATTAACCTTCTCAAGCAACCGGTACATATCCTTACTATGTGCCTTTATCAATGACTTCACTCTGGATTCTCGATAGATTCCAAGGTCAAGATAAGGGACGTTCGGGACAGAAGAATAAGAGAAATAAGGTGCATATGGATTCAGATCATGAAATCCCTGAGGCAGTGAGCCTGGATTGTCTTGCCAATTACCATCTTTGGCCTCAACTGGCGGGACCTTCCGTTTCATAAAATATCCTCCTATGACATATCCCATAAGATGTTATAAGATATTATTACAAAGGATATATAAAAAAGAATCAACCCGCAGGAAATTAAAAAAAAGGTTTGTCCTTCTTGAGAAAAGGCAGAGGCATATTTAGGCCCATTCGTCCCCAGGATTGGGCATTCACCCCTCATTTAATTATATTTATTCTCATTTATTCTCATTTATTTTCATTTATTTTCATTTGATTCATTAAGATATCCGCAAACGGGACAATTATTTAACTTTGAGAGAGAGATTTCACTGAAATTTCCTGAAAGCCCGTTCCAGAATAAGAGTCGGCTTTCCAGAAGCTTTCCTTTTCCAGTAAGAAACTTAATTGTTTCATTTGCCTGAATAGAACCGATAATACCCGGAGTTGTTCCAAGGATCGGGAAAACTTCCTTTCTGGAAATTCGTGGGAAAATGCAATAAAAGCAGGGGGTTTTTCCAGGAATGATTGTTGTGACCTGCCCATCATACCCTGTAACTGCCCCATGAATTAAAGGAATTCTCCTTTTTACGGCAAGCCTGTTAAGCAGATGTCTCGTTTCGAGGTTATCAAGGGCATCGACAATAATATCACATTCAGGAATCAGGGATTCAATGTTTGATTCGGTAAGCATTTCCCCAATGGTTTCAACCTCAATTCCGGGATTCATAGAAAGAAGCTTTTCCTTTGCAGATTCTACCTTAGCTCTCCCAATATCCTTCTCATGGTGGAGAAACTGCCTGTTCAGATTACTGAGATCCACCGAATCAAAATCTGCAAGAATTATTTTCCCGACCCCGGCTATTGCGAGATATGTGGAAATGGGGCTTCCGAGTCCGCCTGCACCGGCAACCAGTACTTTCGCATTTTTCAACTTTTCCTGCCCCTCTTCCCCGAAAAGGAGGATCTGCCGGCTGTATTTTTCACGCTCAAAATCATTCATGTAAGATTTTCCTGAATATTCTTCTAGAATATTTATTTTGCTGGTCAGTCTCCGAAAATGCTATTATCCAGAGAAGTTAAAAACCATTCCATTAGTGATTGATTTCTTTATGCATAACATCTTCGGACAACAGAGAACAGGCAAGGAATAAGTAAAAGCTTTGATAAAGAGAGTAAAATGTGAAGCTTTGATAAAGAGAGTACTCCAGATTCAACTGTTTAGAAATGATTAAAATATAATATCAAGGGGTTTTGTTGCCAAGAATGATTATTTTAGGAATGGAACTAGAGATCAATTCCCAAACTGAAAATTAGAAGTTATATTTTTATCATTCCTTAAGGTAA
The DNA here is from genome assembly GCF_028693135.1 of Methanosarcina sp. GTDB lineage: Archaea > Halobacteriota > Methanosarcinia > Methanosarcinales > Methanosarcinaceae > Methanosarcina. The sequence continues at coordinate 135,713 of NZ_JAQUVZ010000004.1, read as the reverse complement.
AAAGGCATTCACTGAAAAGGAAGGATAACACACAGGCATATTAGAGGTTACGAATCAGAATTTTTTTGGAAAAATTAATTAAGGCAAGGCCCATAAAAATAGTTAAATCATTTTTAAGATTACTGGAGCCGGGTACTGCTGCTCATTATTACAAAGCCCCTTTACAGGTTTAACAGATGAGATGCTGGAAAAGAGAGAGTTATAAAGGTTTTGAAATTTATGAAAGTTCTGGATTTAAAAAATACTATCCTCAATATTAAACAGGAATTCTCTGGCTACTTTAAAGAGCGAGATGCTGAAATCAACGGTTCTCTTCTTGCGCTGCTCTCGGGAGAACACGTTCTTTTGCTGGGCCCTCCGGGAACTGCAAAAACCCTGCTCGCAAACAAAATCTGCGAAACTATCGAAGGCGGAAACTTTTTCCATTACCTCCTTACTCGTTTTTCAACTCCGGAAGAAGTATTTGGACCGCTTTCTCTAAAGGCGCTTGAAAAGGACGAATTCAGCCGGAGAGTAGAAGGCTACCTGCCAACTGCGCATATCGCCCTTCTTGACGAAATTTTCAAGGCTAACAGCTCTATCTTAAACAGCCTTCTGACAGTTCTGAACGAGAGGAAGTACCATAACGGCAAGGAAGTCCTGGATGTTCCTCTCTTTTCCGTTTTTGGGGCTTCCAACGAACTGCCAGAAGAAGAGGAAAACCTTGAAGCCCTTTACGACAGGTTCCTTTTCAGGTATAGTGTGGACTATATTCAGCATGAAGAAAACCTTGAAGACCTCATTTTCGAAAATACAGAGGATTTCCTGCCTTCAACGAAACTCTCGGTTGAAGATATAAAGGAAATCCAGACGAAAGCAAGGGATATGCGTGTAGACCCCGAGGTCCGGGCAATTATAAGAGGGCTGAGAAGAGAGCTTAAGAACTCCAATATCTTCGTTTCGGACAGGCGCTGGAAAAAGATTATAAATGTGCTCAGGGTCGCTTCAGCCGTGAATGGGCACACAAGCGTAAACAGGATGACTGTTGTCCTGCTCCAGCACATGCTCTGGGACCTCCCTGAACAGAGGGAAACGATCAGGAAACTTATCCTGGATAGAGTGGTCTCCGGAGGCACTGATACCGGAAAGCTCAAACAGAATGTGCTTGACCTTAGAAATTCCGTATACAGTTGCCTGCAGCAGGAACTCCCGGACCCCGTATCCTGCAATAAGTGCTTTGAAGAGGAGAAAAAGACGATAGGTGGCGTGAGAGCATCCAGGTTTACAGGGGTGAAAGCCACAAAAAATCTCACATTTAATAATGCCCTTGATTTTTTAAAGCACCATACCGAGTTTCCGACCCATACCTACAGTTTCGGACTTGAGTACAGCAGCATTAACGGAGCGCTGAGCTTCGAAGCCGTGGCAGGGCAGTTCCGCCAGAGGTACGATTTTGAGTTCAAGCTAAGCCTGGACTACGGAGACAGGAAGCTCTATGAAAAAGAGTACGAAAACCTTGAAGAAAGGCTGAACTACTTCAGAAAGCAGGTGCAGGAAGAAGAAAAAGCCCTTGAGGAAACCCTTCGGGAAAATATATGGGTTTCCGGACAGGACAGCAAGGAAATACTGATAAAATACCGCTCCAAAAATACGGATATTTATGAGATTGCAAGCCATCTGAACGAAATCCGGGCCCTGCTCGAAAAACCAAAAATATTTGATGTGGAACTCGAAAAAGCAGAAGTTGCCTAAAGGAAGGTTTTAAAAAGCCTGAAAAAGACAGGAAACAAAAAATATGCAGGACCAGAAAAGCTCGAAAAGAGGTATCAAAGATCTATACGGATCAGCCCAGGCGTTATCTTTTGATCAGGCGTTTAACCCCTCTACTATATTGAATATAGAACTGCGGGAATTTCTGGTAACTCCCCGAAAAGTACCTTACAGGCTCAGGGAAGAGATTGCAGAAGTGCTTATTTATGAACTACTCTCAGGAAAAAACTACGAAATAAAGGACGAAAACCGCTTTATGGAGAAGTTCGGGGCATTTTATCCGGTTTTTCTTAGTATGAGAAACCAGCAAGTCTGGGAAGAAATAAAAATCCTTGCAGGAACCAACCGTATGGCAGGGATTTTTATCCTGAAAAGTCTGCTGGAAGAACTTTTTACGCTTCTTGGAGACTACGAAAAAGTAGAAAAAGACCTGTTCAAAAAATCCCATCGAGGGCTGGAAAAAACTCTAAAAGCCCTGAAAGAGCTTATCAGTGAAACTCAAGCAGTATGGGAAAGGAGCAGGCTGGAAAGGATTGAAAGCCCTAAATACCCTGACTGGCAGAGAAATACGAACGGGTGGCAGGACAGAAAACGACCAGACGATAATAACCAGAGAGCAGAAGATAATAACCAAAGAGCAGATGATAATAAGGGAATTTTCCTTAAAAATGCTGAGAATCGGACAGCGAATAACCAGGGACAGGACAAGGACCAGAACCAGAACCAGGATCATGCGCCCGAAAATACGTTGGCGTCGGAAAGACTTGCCTCAATGACCCACGAATTCATGTTCAGCGAAAAGGCTGGAGAAGCAGTTGACTCTTTAATAGGGGAAAAGATAGCTGTAAAGCTTGAGGAGCTTATCCCTGTCCTCGAAGACCACTTAGACATGCTTGATCTCCTCTCAATGCTCTTTCCGGGAAGAATGTGGGACTACTCCTTACAGGCCCTGCACAGGGAATACTTCGAAAACCTTGAAAAGTATGCGGCAATCCTCAGAAAAAGTTCTGACCTGCATGAGATTCTCGAACAGGTTGGTAGAATTGAGCTTGAGTACGGCTCAAAGAAACTTCAATTATCGCCGCACAGCCGAAGTGAAGTGCACTCAATTACCTTTTCAGGTGATATCCAGACCCTGCTTCCGGTAGAAGCCGTAAAACTCAAAAACCCCGTCCTGAAGCTCAAGTTCTATGCTGACATGCTCGAAGAAAAACTCCTTACATACCAGCTCAGAGGGAAAAACTGGAACTCGAACTCTGCAGGTAAAAAAAGAAAAGGACCTGTTGTTGCCCTGGTTGATACCTCTGGTTCCATGCGTGGAGCCCCTGAAATTCTTGCAAAAGCCATGGTCCTGGCAATTACGAGGAGGATGTTAAGAGAAAACAGGGATGTCAAAGTAATTCTTTTTTCATCGAAATGGCAGACAGTTGAGATCGAGCTTACGGCTAAAAAACACATGGGCAAAGAGTTTCTGGAGTTTCTCAAATATACTTTTGGGGGCGGAACGGACTTCAATACGGCTCTTCGTGCAGGGCTCAAAGCAATAAAAGAAGAAAAAACCTATCAGGGAGCAGACCTCCTTTTCCTTACCGACGGTGCCTCCGAACTCTCAGAAATACCCCTTATCCGGGAATGGAATGAAATAAAAGCCGAAAGAAAAGCCCGCATATTTTCCCTCATAATAGGAAACTATGATGCAGGAGGGCTGGACCAGGTCTCAGACCATACCTATATTATCCCTGATGCCGGAAACTGGCAGGCTGAGGAAAGCCCTGCAAGGTTTATAAAAGAAATCAGCAGACCTGTGAGGATGTATTAACTGATTGGGGAAATGAAAGAACAACTTTAGTGTAAATTGAGATTATTGGGTTCTCACGTCTAATTATAAAAACAGGACCGGAGATTTACAATTAACGTCTGCGTTTAAAACGCCTGCTCATCTCTTCTATGAAATCTTCCAGATCTTTCTTACCTGGCGTTTGATGTTTGTAAATACTTGACAGAACAACAAATGCCGCCTTTTTACCTTTGTTGGAATTCTTAAGCAGACCGATCTCGATCACTGTAATTATCACTTCAGAGATCATCTTGCGGTCCCCGGGACTTAAATTACTCCACTTATCATTGAGTTTTTTCGAAGAGCCCTTTACTGACTCCTTACTCTCGGAAGCTATTGTTGAGGCTTTTGAAGAGACGGTTTTTGAGATTTTTATTACCCGGTCCCTCCCACAGGAGGCAGTTTTCGAAACCGTCCTGAAAGCTCTTCCCGGAATATCTTTCAGCCACTCTTTTTCGTAAGCATAAGAGCTCCCCCTGGTGTCTCTTGAAAATCTGCCTTCGGAAGTTCTGCTTTCCAGGATTTTGCGAATTTCGTCAAAGATTTCAGTGATTTCCTCCTTAGATCTCGTTCTAAGGTATTCTCTGAGATTTTCGATCAGTTCGGAGTCCGGTTCGGCAGAATAGTCTTCTTCAGAATAATCTTCATCAGATGCAGGGTCTTCTCTGACCTCGACAAAGTCAGCATCAATTACAGGACAGGACCACATGAGAGAGTCGCGTAAAGAATCCTTCCCGGACCCACGGCTTTTCCTGAGCCTGCTGCCGGAACTTGAAAATTTCCTGAATATGTCCTGTTTATTTTTGAGCAAGAAAATCACATCCATGCCTGTTATGAAGCAAGAATTACTCGACTTCTATCGAAAATGTTCATAGCCTGAAATGGTTTCAGTATCATCTTTACCACATATATGGTTCGTAATTACATAAACAGATTTCATTCCGGGGTTTAATATCTTTTTCTGTTTACATTGCGGCGAAATCTCAAGTTATCGTACAGGAATACTGTAAACCCGGAACTGTCATACTGAAACGCTGGTAGTAATGAAACATCGTGTGAACATCTCGTATAAACATCGTATAACCTTCGTGGCAACATATACAGTTCCGGGAGCTGCAGGAGATTGGACGCTTTCAATCCTTCCCAAAAACACTGAAAACTTTGATTACACAATTACAATCAGGGACGCAAAAGAATAAACGGCCCCGTTTCCCCTTTTTTTGGTTTATTTCTCTATAAAATGCCCCCTTTTTTTAGATTCATTCCCGATCCATTTCCGATCCATTTCCCTCTTCATCAGATATTCAGGATGCTGGAGGAGCCTGGAATCTGTTTATAGACCCCTGAGAATGCAGAACCGACGAATTCAGAGATTTTGAAGAAGCATTTAATATCTCTCTACCCGGATTTCAATCCTTTTCCTGTCCACCTCTCCCTTGCCCCTGCTAAAACAGTATGTGGGGATACATAATTCTGGATATTCATATCCCAAAACCCTGACGGACAGGTTTTTGAAAGCTGAAACGGTCGATGGTTATTATAATAGATAACATATAATATTGAATGGCATATAATTAAATTGGGCATAATTCCCAGGAAAAATCAAAAAAACCTGTCTTTAAAACTTACCTTTTATCCTGCAAGTGCTTGAAAACGAGGAAGAGCTGGAAAAGAGCCCCTGAATATATAATTGAAATAGAATACCGAGAACCGGGAATCAGGTGGGGGAAGGAGCGATAAACTTCTGGTCTCCAAAAAAAGGAAGATAACAAGCCCGAAGGAATAAAATAGTCTCAGGGACAAAAGAGAGGAAGTTTCATAAGATAAAGAGTTAATGGGAGAACATTAGCCACGATTATCTTTAATCCATACTTATCTTTACTTTATATTTTTGCTGGAGGTAAAAAATACAATGAGAGAAGGCCTGGACCCCTTTGGGGTAAGAGATAGCATCGAAACAACTGCCGGAAAAGCTACGATTTACAGACTGAGCAAACTGGAAGAAAAGGGCTTTGAAGGGATTTCCCTGCTCCCCTACTCTATAAGGATCCTGCTGGAATCCCTGCTCCGGCATGCGGACACTCAAACAACTATAATAACTGCAGAAGATATAGAAGCCCTTGCCAGCTGGAGCCCTGAAAATATAAACGAGAGGGACATTCCGTTTATTCCTTCAAGGGTAATCATGCAGGACTTCACAGGGGTTCCTGCGGTAGTTGACCTGGCAGCCCTCCGCTCGGCAATGGAGCGTCTTGGAGGAGACCCTTCAAAAATCAATCCTGTAATTCCTGCTGACATGGTCATTGACCACTCGGTTCAGGTGGATTCCTACGGAACCTCATATGCCCTTGAGGAAAATGAGAAAAAAGAGTTTGAACGCAACAGGGAGCGTTATACCGTCCTCCGCTGGGCACAGAACGCCTTTGACAATTTCAGGGTCGTACCCCCTGGAAGAGGGATCATCCACCAGGTGAACCTTGAGTACCTGACCCCTCTCGTGCATCTGAAAGAGACAGAAGGCGAGTTATTTGCATTCCCTGACACTCTTGTTGGGACTGACTCCCATACCACAATGATCAACGGGATAGGCGTGCTCGGCTGGGGAGTAGGCGGCATAGAAGCCGAAGCCGTAATGCTCGGTCAGCCTTACTATATGCCTGTTCCTGAGGTTGTGGGCTTCAAACTCTATGGAAAACTGGGACCTGGTGTTACTGCCACAGATCTCGTTCTTACGATCACCAAAATGTTAAGAAATCATGGCGTAGTCGGCAAGTTTGTCGAATTCTACGGGCCCGGCTTGAATTCCTTAAGCCTCCCGGACAGAGCAACGATTTCAAATATGGCTCCGGAATACGGGGCAACGCTCGGGATTTTCCCGCCTGACATGGAGACCTTAAACTACCTGAGGAGAACAGGCAGGAGCGACGAGCAGGTTGACCTTGTGAAAAAGTACCTGGAAGCACAGGACCTTCTTTACTCTATCCACAAGCCTGAACCTCTTTTCAGCAGCACTCTAGATCTTGATATGGGTACTGTAAAGCCCTGCCTTGCAGGACCAAAACGCCCTCAGGACCAGCTCTTCCTTAACGAGGTCTCTGAAAATTTCCGTGAAACAATGAGGCAGACCTTTATAGGAAAGAAGGAAGGAGGTGTTGAGCTTGCCAGAGACTCTGCCTATCTGCGCTGGCTGGGAGAAGGAGGAGCACCTGTAGAAGAATCCGAAGAATCGGGCAAGGATGAGGCAAAAAAGGTTGACTCCAATGAGAGAGACTTCAGGGTCACACATGGTTCCGTAGTGATCGCAGCTATCACTTCCTGTACCAATACCTCCAATCCTTCAGTCCTCATAGGAGCCGGGCTGCTTGCAAAAAATGCTGTTGAAAGGGGGCTGAGGGTTAAACCCTTTGTGAAAACAAGCCTGTCTCCAGGCTCAAGAGTGGCTACTGAGTACCTTGGAGCCGCAGGTCTTCTACCCTATCTGGAAGCTCTGGGTTTCCACCAGGTTGGGTACGGCTGTACGACCTGTATAGGGAACAGCGGGCCTCTGCCCAAACATGTTTCAAAGGAAATTGAAGAAAAAGACCTTACAGTTGCAGCCGTACTCAGTGGAAACAGGAACTTCGAAGGCAGGATCAACCCCCATGTAAAAGCAAACTACCTTGCCTCCCCTCCGCTTGTTGTTGCATATGCAATCGCGGGTACAGTGAACATAAACTTTGAAACTGACCCCCTTGCTTACGACCCGAACGGGCTCCCTGTTTATCTCAGAGAAATCTGGCCTGGAAACGAAGAGATAAGGGAAGTCGAAAAGAACAGCGTTAAGCCTTCAATGTTCAAAAAAGAGTACTCAGGGGTTCTGGAAGGCGCAAAACTCTGGAAAGAGCTGGATGTACCTGAGGGTACCCTCTATGCCTGGAGCCCTACATCCACCTACATTCAGGAACCGCCCTATTTTGTGGATTTTCCGCTTACTTTGCCTCTGCCGGGAGATATACAAAATGCCCGGGTTCTTGCTCTTTTCGGGGACAGTATCACTACAGACCACATATCTCCTGCAGGGGATATCCCGGCAGACAGCCCGGCAGGCAGATACCTGATATCCTGGGGTGTGGACCAGAAAGATTTCAATTCCTACGGCTCGCGCCGGGGCAACCATGAAGTAATGATGCGCGGGACTTTCGCGAACATCCGGCTAAGGAACAGGCTTGTAACCAGGGAAGGAGGCTGGACTGCCTACCACCTGAAAGGAGAAGACTTCCCACCTGAGTCCTCCAAGGGAATTCCGATCTACGATGCATCTCTGCTCTATGAGGAAAACAATGCCCCCCTGATTGTTATCGCAGGAAAAGAGTACGGAACAGGTAGTTCCCGCGACTGGGCAGCAAAAGGGACATTCCTCCTTGGAGTAAAGGCGGTTATTGCCGAGTCCTTTGAGCGCATCCACAGAAGCAACCTTGTGGGCATGGGAGTTCTCCCTCTGCAGTTTAATAAAGGGGATAACGCAGATACCCTTGGTCTCACAGGAAAGGAAAGCTACGATATCCTCGGTATTGAGAAAATGGAGCCACACGGAGAGCTTCTCGTAAGGGTAAAAGACGATAAAGGAAAAGAAATAGAGTTTAAGGTCGCGTTGAGGCTGGACTCTGCTGTAGAGATAGAGTACTACAGGAACGGTGGAATTTTGCATAAGTTCCTGCGGGATTCGGTGAAGAAAAAGTAATATGTCACTTATGCCATAATGGCATAAAAATTATTTTTAGAAGGTTCCGCGCCTTAATAAGGATTCGTCTTTTTTTGGAACCTTTCTTATTATCCTTATTGCACACGGGTTATTTTACCTAAAATGTGTATTTTGAAGAAGAACAAATTACAAAAATATTAGATACTGTAATTAAAATAGGTGAATAGATTAAGAAGGCAGGAATTTTAACATCAGAAAATATATTTAAAACGATTAAAATTTACAATTTCAACAAATTTAATATACTTATTCGATGATAATACAGTTGCATTGTCCCTATTTTTGGACCCAAAAAGGTCCTTCGTGTTAAGTCTTTCACGTAGAATCTCAGAGGATTCCCCAATTTCAAAGTTTTTTGAAAATCCTCGAGGCATAAATAAGAGGTATAAAATGAGTAAAAATATATGTTTCATAGACGGGCTGGAGGGCATTCTGAAATACAGGGAAGTCGACATCAACGAACTGGTCGAACTTTCTTATGATGCAGTTTCATATCTGCTAATCCAGGGAGAGCTCCCTGGAGAACAGGAACTTGCCGAGTACTCAGCCCGCCTGCATGCGGTGCGTGAAATCAACGGGGAAGTAATGGCCATTATCCGCATGTGCAATTTCAACATCGATGCTATGGAAGCTCTGCGTACAGTCGTTTCTTTCATATCTCAATTTGATCCGGACCTGAATGACAGCTCTGCGGAAGGAAATCTGAGAAAAGCTATACGGCTAATTGCCATAATCCCAACCATTGTTGCTGCTTATTATAGAGTATCAAATGGAAAGGAACCTGTACCTCCTGACCCCTCCCTTTCCCACGGAGCCAATTTCCTGTACATGATAAAAGGAATCAAGCCAGATCCACTGGAAGCTGAAGTTATGGAAAAAGACTTTATTCTCAGTGCCGAGCATGAGCTGAATGCTTCCACATTCTCATCCAGAGTTACAGCTTCAACCCTGTCCGACCTCTATTCAGCAGTTGTTTCAGGGCTCTGCACGCTTAAAGGTCCCCTTCATGGAGGAGCAAGGGCAGAGGTTATGAATATGCTTGAAGAAGTTGCCAGCCCTGAAAATGCCGAGAAATTTGTCCTTGAGAAAATAGAAAAGAGAGATAAAATAATGGGCTTCGGGCACAGAGTGTACAAGACATATGACCCCAGAGGCACAGTGTTCAAGCAGCTCTCAAGGAAACTGGCTGAATCTAAAGGGGATATGCACTGGTATGCGACAGCCGAAGCAATCGAAAATACTGTTGTCCGCGAGCTTGTGGAAAAAAGAGGGAAGCCGATTTATCCAAATGTTGATTTCTATTCCGGAGTTATCTACAAATATATGGAAATTCCTCCGCAGCTTGCAACCTCGATCTTTGCAATCGGGAGAGTCTCGGGCTGGATAGCTCATTGCCTCGACCAGTATGAGAAGAAAAAGATCATAAGGCCAAGGGCCTTCATGCTTGATGAATGTTAAAATATGAGAAAAGTTTTTGAAGAAAAATGAGGAGTAATTTTTGAGAGGTTCCATTTTACTTCCCTCATCCTTCAAAACTCGGTTTCAGGAAGTGCTGATTATAAATTGCTTGTTTTAGGAGTTAGTAGTTACAGATACGTTTCAAATCAACGTCACGATAATAAGACTGATTCTTGGCCCGTTGAATGTTTACAACTGATTTTGAGACCCCCTCAAGAGACGTCTCACTGGGTACGTTTGGTAACTACAACGTTGTCGAAATAGATTTCTCGCAAAGGGTAATTACTGTGACTACTCATTTGCAAATAAATGTAAGCAGATGTGAAGTTCAAATCGCTTAATGGTGAAGCATATAATTCATTGCTATTTTCCAAAATTTTAAAGCTTTTATCATCCAGGATTATTTTTATGTGCTGATCTGCAATCTTCCTGCCAGTTCGCCCTTCAGGCCAGCCATCAGCATACAACAATCTTGGTTTCCCATCAATTTTATTGGCGATAACGCTACGAGCATTTTGCCCGGGCGGGACCCCAACATATTCAAATTTGATCCAATCAGTTTCATCTTCTGGATTCCCGTTAGTTGCGATAGGACAGAGATAGACCGATCCAGTCAGGTAACAACCATTGCTCTGGTTGTTCCAGTTAAGATCGAAAGAAATTTCCTTTCCGTCACTAAAGTTCACTTTCTCTACACTTTTGACTCCCTCGAACTTTACCGTATCATCTCTTGTGCCAATTGTATTCATGCCCAACCTCAATCGAGAATCAATATTTTCCGAGGGGTCAGCATCGTATACATCTATTATGCTTTCCTTAAAATCTCCTTCACGAGTGATTTGCCATGTTTGTGCATTCAAAACTCCTGCACTAAAATTTTCATTAAACATAGAGACATTTTTAGTGGAAATGACACCTGATGCTTTCTCTTCTATATTAAAAATATTAACAGCTAATAGCCCCACCAGAACAATAAGAATCAGACCGACCAGATATACTCCTTTTTTCACATTTTCTGCATTCATCGGTGTAGCCCCATAAAAATAGAAAATTACCTTAAAAAAGTAAAAAGACAGAAAGATACACCTTTTCCTGTCTTTTAGGCTAATATATTTCACGTTTCACTTCAACTGACAAATAATGTTTTGTTTACTCAGGGGTAATTCACTGTATAGCCTGCGACTGCACCATCATCAACAGCTGTAGCTCCTGCACCCTGATCATGGGGAACCCAGACCTGGAAGAAGCCGGCTACTGTATTACCGGATGCATCTGTTACCGCATAATTAATTGTGTATACTCTGCCGTTTCCATCTCCCTGTCTTTCTGCTCTCAAATCAACTGTCTGGGAATCCACGATAACAATATCCTCCAGCGTGTTCCCATCTCCATTGCCTGTGACTTCCTCCGGCTCATCGCTGCTCACTGATGTGATTGCTATACTATTAATGCCCACACCAGCATCACAGATATCGGCCACTGAAGTAACAAAATAAGAGATTAAAACAGTCTGATACTTATGGTTCGCGGGCCAGAGTACTATCGGTTCATCTGCCGTTGTTATCTCCGGTGGGGTCGTGTCCTCCACAGTGATGTCAACAGTATCAGTAGCTGAAAACTGCCCGTCGTAGACTTCGAGGGTTATTGTTGTTGTTCCAAGCGGGAGAGTCACTTCAGGATTGACACCTTCAGCTGATCCACCATCCCAGATCCAGGCATATGTCAATGGTTCGATTAGCCCGTCATCGGTGGAACCTGATCCATCAAGAGTTATCGATGTACCGGCCAGATTAGCCTGCTCAACGGTCTGATCTTCACCTGCATTGGCTACAGGTGACATATTTGCTGGTTTCTCTGCTTCAACACTGAGATCATAGAGGATTGGCGAGACTTCTCCACTGTTGATTTGCATTGTTGTCTTGATTTGCAGATATCTACCATCGGGTGTTGAACTCAATGAGACACCATTTGCCGCGGTTTCCCAGGGAGACCATGTGTTTCCATCATTTGAACTTCTTACCTCAACTTTGACAGATGTCCCAGTCGGCTCATTGGCGTTCCAGGAAAAAGTGCCCCAGGGCATGTCTGCTTCTTCACTGTCAAAGTCAACAGTCCAGGTACCTACTTTTGTAGTAATAGTTCTTGCCACGATACCCGTCATGTCGCTGTAAGTGTAATGTCCCCCGCTTCCAAGTATATTTTTTGTAAGGTCAACCGAATTTGTATCAGGGTTTATCCTATAGATGTTTTCACTGGATATATCTGTCACCCAGACTTTGCCGGCGGCATCCACTGCTACGCCAGAAGGCGAATTGAAACCACTTATTGTTTGTATAAGATTTCCGTCGTTATCGTACCTAGATACACTGTTATAATTCCAATTCTCATCTGTACCAGCTACCCATACGTTGTTATCAGCAGTACAAACAACGCCTCTCATTGTCATTGCAGATTTTGTCCATTCTATTGGAGTCCCCTTGTCATTGATGTCTATTTTAGTAAGCTGTCCACCTGATCCCACAAATAGATAATTCGAATAATCAAGCCCCATTCCGTATGTAGAGCCGAGGGGGATAAGGGTTATGTCTGTAAGATCTGCAGTATTAATTCTAAGGATATGTTCACTAAGTTTCGCCGACCAAAGGACACCATTTTTATCTATCACGGCTCCATAGGCACTGTGCCCCCAGCTAGATACATCAAGTGTTTCTTCAATCGCGCCTGTTTCTCCATTAATATAATAGTATTTCTGTGAACTCGAGGTCCCTGCCCACAAATTATTTTTAGAGTCAACAGCTAATCCTCTTGGAGCAGTACCCCAGTAGTCATAGTCATATTCACCGGTGTATTCACCAGGTGCATATGTGCCTTCCTTGTCGTTAATTAAGACAACTTCGTAGAGGACGCATTCGTCTTTACCCCAGTCAAGGATTTCAGCACCTGTTATGTCTCCGTCTCCATTCAGGTCTTCAGAGGTTTGAACCTTACCATCTCCATTTCGATCTATATACTGTCCAGCTTCAAAGAGCCCGATTTTCACAACCGTCCCTGCCCCTCTGTTGCCGACCCAACAGTTACCTTGAAGGTCAACTGTTGTTCTGGAAGGATCGCAAGAGGAATGAGGAGCAACTCGATAACGACCTAATTCATCCCCTGTTTCTGTATCGACTTTAGAGACTGTACCGTCGTAGTTCGGAACCCAGATAAAGGGTAGAGTAACAGCTTTTTCAGATAATTGTAATTGATCGGCTGCGGTGTCGTGTTCCACTCCAACAAGTGTTCCTTCATCGAAGTCAGCATCTAAAGTATATGCCTTTGATGTGGCTGCCATTGCTGGACTTGCTAATGATAGAATAACTAATGCCGTTAGTATTGCTACCATTATCGGTCCAGCTTTTTTGTTCGTAACTTCCATTTGATTTCCACTTCCTATATTTAGGAGACCTATTCCTTTTTCCCCGGATGTTTTATATTCATTTTAGACTATTTATTTACCTAGTTAGGAAAATATAGATTAATTTTGATATAAAAATATAGTTTTCATCCTTATTAGGAAAATATATTAATAGATTATTAAAAATATGAATATAAAAAATAACATCTAATAAATATATAGTCCAGTATATAAAATAAATTATCCAGATATAAAATTAATTATTTGTAACCATTTAGGTAGCCTTATATAGAATACATTTGGACAATACAAAATTAAAAATAGAGACTACAGGTTTTTAAGAAAAAATAGAGACACTATTTTGAACATATATAGTTTAAATTTAGAGAATTTTCAATCTAAAAATTATTTTGTCGAAAGAATATAAGCAAACTAAAAATTAATATGTCTGGGAAAAACTGCTGTGAATCAAAGATTTAAGTTTCCAGTTATGCAAATGTTTTCGTCAGGAAGAGATCCCCGATACGTTTGACCGGATAATCTTTTTATCATCTGACCGCTTTTTGGTATCCAGATACCCATGAGTTATAGAGATTTTATAGACCGGTTAAAAGAAAACGGAAAACTGGTAGAAGTTCCGCAGCCCGTTTCCCCTAGATTCGAGGCTTCAAGAATTGCAAAAAAAACAAAAGCTCCGGTTCTTTTCCACGACATTTCAGGCTCAAAGGTTATTATGAACCTTCTTGGGTCCAGGGACGAGCTTGCTTCCATGCTAGGGGTCTCTAAAGAAGAAATTATAAGGAAGCTTGCGGAAGTTTCTCCGGAAGGCGAAGTCCAGATAGTTTCAGAGTCTCCTACCCTTGAGGTCATAGAAAACGAGGTAGACCTCACAAAACTTCCTATCCTTACCCATTTTGAAAAAGACGGCGCTCCTTACATAACTGCAGGGATTGTGGTTTCCGAATATGGAGGGGGCATGAATGCCTCCATTCACCGTCTCATGCTCGCAGGAAAAGACAAACTCGCAGCCCGCCTTGTCCCCCCGAGGCATACCTACCTCCTGCACAAAAAAGCCATCGAAAAAGGCGAACCTCTACCCATTGCAATTGTTATCGGCTGCGACCCTACGATTATTTACGCAACCTCTACAAGGGTCCCTGTTGGAAAGGAATTTGAATACGCAGCTGCCCTGCGGGGAGCTCCGGTAGAACTCTTTGAGTGTTCAAACGGGATTAAAGTACCGCACTCCGAGATCGTACTCGAAGGGTACGTTGACCCTGTGGAAAAAGTTGATGAAGGGCCTTTTGTGGACATTACCGGAACATACGATGTTGTAAGGAAAGAACCTGTAATCCGCATCACCCGCGTGATCCACAGAAAAGACCCGATCTATCATGGCATTCTGCCGGCTGGTCCCGAACACCTCCTGATGATGGGAGTGCCTTACGAGCCAAGGATATACAGGGCTGTAGGGGAAGTTACGACCGTCAAAAACGTGGTCTTGACAGAAGGAGGATGCTGTTACCTTCATGCGGTTGTGCAGATCGAAAAGCAGACTGAAGGAGACGGGAAAAACGCTATTATGGCAGCCTTTGCAGCCCATACAAGCCTGAAACATGTAGTGGTCGTGGATGAGGATATAAATATCTTTGACCCTGATGATGTCGAGTTTGCAATTGCTACAAGGGTAAAAGGGGATATTGATATTATGATTATTCCTAATGTCCGCGGAAGTTCCCTTGATCCCAGAGGAGCTCCTGACGGGACGACTACGAAAGTAGGAATCGATGCTACAAAGGTTCTTATTGAAAAAGAGAACTTCGAAAGGGCTGTGATTCCTGAAGAATGACTTATATAGAACTTTTAAAAATATAGACTTTTTAAAGGGCAGGTAAACCTTAAGAGACTGCAAGCCGGGGGGTGGAATAAACCTCACCTTGCCTTAATATATTATACTCGTCTTAATATTTTATACTTGTATTAGTCCTGTACTTGCCTTAATTGATTATACGGACTTCAATATTTTGCATTACGCCTTTACCACCTGACAGCTGAAGAGTGAATTTTCATGTACCTTACAAAAGAAGAAGAACAAATTCTTAACGGAGAAGCAGGAGAGACTCTCAGGAAAGCAATTGAGATTCTTGTAGCTCTCGGGGACATCTATGGTGCTGATGGGTTGATCCCCATCAAAAGCGCCCAGATTGCAGGGGTCTCTTATAAAACGATAGGTGATGCCGGACTTGAATGGATCTCAGACCTTGAGGGGCAGGTAAAGGTTCCCTCAATCCTGAACCCGGCTGGAATGGACCTCGAAGACTGGGAGAGGCTGAGAATCTCTCCTGAATTTGCAGAAAAGCAAAAGGCAATTATTCAGGCTTACAAAAAGCTTGGGATTAGCTGTGAATGTACCTGCACTCCTTATAACCTGGAAGGCTTTTCAGCGGGCTATGGCGACCACCTGGCCTGGAGCGAATCCTCAGCAATCTCCTATGCAAATTCCGTAATAGGAGCCCGGACAAACAGGGAGGGAGGCCCATCCGCCCTTTCAGCAGCGCTTCTGGGAAAAACTGCAAACTATGGGTTACATCTTGATGAAAACCGCGTTCCTGAAGTCTCGATCAGTGTGGAGTGCTCACTTAAAGAATCGGATTATGGAGCACTTGGATATGTAGCAGGCAAAATCATAGGGAGCAGGATACCTATTTTTCACCTGAAGGATACTCCTGAAAAGGATGAACTTAAAGCCCTTGGAGCTGCAATGGCGGCATCCGGAGCAGTGGCACTTTATCACGTGGAAGGAGTGAGCCCTGAAGCCTGCAGGATGGGCTTTGAAGAACCTGAAGAGAAAATAATTATCGAGAGAAGCCAGCTGGATGAAGTTTATGAGAGCAGAGAAAGAGCTGGAAAAGAGCCGGAACTGATTACTATAGGCTGCCCTCACTGCTCTGCAGCCGAACTTAAGAAAGCGGCTGAGCTCCTGAAAGGAAAAACAGTTTCAAAGGAAACCTGGATCTTTACCTCGCGAGAACTTGCAAAACGTTATCCGGACCATATCCGGACAATTGAAGAAAGTGGAGCTAAGGTTGTCTGCGATACCTGTATGGTAGTCTCTCCGGCAACCAACCGCTACTCCTGCGTCATGGTGAATTCGGGAAAAGCCTTTGCCTACGTGCCCGGGATGTGCGGGGCTGAAAGTGTATACGGGAATATGGAAGCCTGCATCGAGGAAGCAACCGGAGGGAAAAGAAAAAAGGTAGGTGGTTCCTATTAAACTCAAAGGCAGGACAATTTCCAGGGGATGTGCAGAAGGGGAAGTTTTGCTTTCCAGAGACCCCATATCCTTCCTTGGCAGTGTAGACCCTAAAACAGGAATTGTTGTCGAAGAAAAACACTCTCTCGCAGGAAAATCAATCAAAGGGAAGGTTCTTGTTTTTCCCCATGGGAAGGGTTCGACTGTTGGCTCCTATGTAATGTACCAGCTGAAGAAAAACGAGGCTGGCCCAATAGCGATTATTAATCTGGAAACCGAACCGATTGTAGCTGTAGGAGCAATTATATCTGAAATTCCTTTAGTTGATATGCTGGAAAAAAACCCATACGAGTATTTAAACGATGGAGACATTGTCCTGGTAAACGGCAGCGAGGGATATATCGAATTAATTAAACCTAAAGGCGGTAAGACAGAATAATGATGCAGATAAACTTTAATGATTCGAATTTAATTTTAAACCTGAATACCGTGCCGTTTAAGCTTAAAACGTGAAAATTGCATTAAATGTAAAAGCTAAAAAAACCCCAAGCTTCAGAGACGTGAAACCTAAAATGAAACAGGGACGAGAAGACCAGAGAAAAGGCAATGGTAAGTCAGAGACTGAGGAGATGATTTCACGCATATACCCTTTCATAACCAGGGTATTTGATGTATATGAAATCCAGAAGTCCGGAGAGATTCTTTATTTATTCGGCACCCCTAAAACGGATGCCGAAAATGTAATGGGAGAACTCTGGGCTCCCCTCGAACAGCGAGGGTTTGGAGGTACCCTGAAGTACGAGCTTGGGGAGCACGTTCTTATTGTTACTCCTGTAAAAAAGACAAAGGAAAAGATCTGGGTAAACCTCGTACTTTTCATAGCAACAGTTTTTACAACCATGATCTGCGGAGCCTGGATGTTAGGGGTTGACCTCTGGAGTGATCCTCTGCAGGTTTTTCAGGGTTTGTCCTTCACCTTTGCAATAATGGCTGTGCTAGGCTCTCATGAGATGGCTCATTATGCAATGGCAAGGTACCATGGGATGAAAACTTCTCTCCCTTACTTCATCCCGTTTCCGACTTTCATAGGTACAATGGGAGCGGTAATCCGTTACAAAGGACCTATTCCTAACCGGAAAGTTCTCTTTGACGTGGGAATTGCAGGGCCTCTGGTAGGGCTTTTTGTCTCAATTGTAGTCACCATAATAGGGCTAAATCTTAATGCGCCTACAGCCAAACCATTGCCCGATGCCCTGATGTTCGAGCTTGGCTTCCCACCTCTTTTTGTAATGATCCAGAAGCTTGTCGGTGTTACAGGGAGCAACCTGCACCCTGTGGCTTTTGCAGGCTGGGTGGGGATGTTTGTAACCCTTCTAAATCTCCTTCCTTCAGGGCAGCTTGACGGCGGGCACGTGCTCAGGGCAATGCTCGGCAAAAAAGCGGACAGGATTTCTTCAATGATGCCGCGTATCCTTTTCCTGATAGGTTTTTATGTGGTTTACTGGTTAAAGGGAGACGGATTTATCTGGATATTCTGGGCTCTCTTCCTATGGGCTTTTGCAGCGGCCGGGCATCCTTCCCCTCTTCATGATAAAGTGAAGCTGGATAGAAAGCGTATTATTATAGGAATAATTACCTTCATCCTTGGCTTTCTCTGCTTTACCCTTATTCCTTTTAAGCCCATAATCTGAAAGGAACCGAAAAACCTGAAGAGAACCGAAACCTGAAAAAAGCACTGAAAAAAGGAGAAAAAAATAATGGATGTGCATTTCCGGTATAGCAAAAAGAACTCTTACAGCTTGGCGGTTCTTTCACCTTTACTTCCTGAAACCGGGTTTACGGACAGCCCCCTTAACGGGATCATGATTTACAGTTTTACTACACGGCAGGCAGCGAAAATCTTCAGGGAAGTTGAAAATGCAGGAACGGACTCGATCTTCATAGCAGGAGGGCCTCACCCTTCCGGCTCCCCTGAAGAGACACTTGACTATTTTGATTACGTGGTGATTGGCGAAGGGGAAGAAACGCTTCCGGAACTTGTAAGGGTTCTGAAGGAAGGGAGAGATCCGGGAGAGGTAAAGGGGATTGCTTACAAAAATTCAGATACCGGCAAGATGATCAGAACTCCTGAAAGGCCACATGTGGACCTGGATAAATATCCCTGTTTTGACCCGAAAAAACTTCGCTCCCCCATTGAAATCAGCCGTGGCTGCCCCTGGGGTTGTAAGTATTGCCAGACTCCCAGGCTTTTTGGACGAGAGGTCAGGCACAGGAGCATTGATTGTATCCTGAAGAATGCACAGCATTATAATGACCTCCGTTTCATAGCTTCAAATGCTTTCGCTTACGGAAGCGATGGAATTCACCCGAGGTTCGACAAGGTAGAAAAACTGCTCTCCGCCCTGCACAAACTGCCCGATAAGAAAATCTTTTTCGGAACTTTCCCTTCCGAGGTCCGCCCTGAGTTCGTGACCGAGGAATCTGCCGAACTTGTGAGAAAATACTGTGCAAACGACACCCTTAGCCTTGGCGCTCAGTCCGGAAGTGACAGCATCCTCAAAGAAATAAGGAGAGGGCATACGGTTGAGGACAGCATTTCAGCTGTTGAGTGCTGCCTGGAAAATGAGATTGTCCCCGCAGTTGATTTCATTTTCGGGCTTCCCACAGAAACCGAAGAGGACCAGGAAAAAAGCCTTGACCTCGTGCGCTGGATCTGCGGAAAAGGAGGGACTGTCCGGGCTCATTACCTGACCCCACTACCGGACACTCCGTACGCATCAGCAGTCCCCTCGAAAGTGAACGACCATGTAAGGCGGGAGCTTGGAAAACTTGCCCTTGAGGGGAAACTAACGGGCTACTGGGAAAAATACAAAAAAGTCTAAAAAACCTGAAAAAAGAAGGAGAAGAGGATTAAGGAAAGCCGACAGGTGTTGCCCCATCCCGGCTTTTAAACCCAAATCCTGCTTTCTGGTTTTTCAACCCGTTTTTAAATTAAACCGCACAAGGAGACCTTTGTTTTTGATCCTGTTACTTTACTTCGATATCAATTCCGACTAACGGAATTGACTCTCTGGTAGGTATTTATTTTTCAAGAACTCTTTATTTCTGCAGGTTTGATCTATGCCTATTTATAAAGTATGTTCACTGATTTTTTTGCTTTGATGGCTCGTATATTTCAAAGAATGTCTGTTGATCCCGTATTTAGTTCTCTTTAGGAGATATGCTTCTCGATCTTGTATTGTTGTTTGCTTCGTCTTAGCAGGTGATTTAGAACCTTCTGATACTCTTTTACTATTTAGGAGGTATATGTTTTTCAGATTAGGAGGCTCTCATACTAACACATTTATCGGCAGGATAGATATTTCGTTTTTAGTCCCATATGTAAGAAACACTTCAATGTATTTATAATTTATTGTTACGTATTTTAACGTAATGCATAATAAATAACAAATCATAGAATATAAATCATAAAATTGAAATATGTAGAAGTAAAATGTGTAGAAGTAAAATGTGTAGAAGTAAAATGTGTAGAAGTAAAATATGTAGAAGTAAAATATGTAGAAGTAAGTTTTCCAGAAGATCAATTTACAGAATGAAAGTATATACAAAAACTAATCACTAATCACTAATCACTTTAATTGAAAGGTGAAATTCTATTAGAAACTCATAGCCAGTTCATCTTTTTTGGCTCCGTCTTCGATAAGAGGCAGTCAAATTAAGAATGACAGATCAAGGCTCAATTTAACTTGAGCCTCACCTGCATTATGATCTATCATGTAGACTCGTTCATCACTACCCGGAAACTTTACTTCGGGATGTGTTGAGAACCTGCATTCCAAAAAGATACTGTTGGCTAAATATTACTGTTCAGGCTTTTTCTGCCTTTAAGACCATTTCCAGACCTGCCTGCATTAATTCTTCTGCACGCTCCTGCTTTTTTGCCTCGGCAAAGACCCGGAAAATAGGTTCCGTACCTGAAGGACGTATAAGGACCCAACCATCGTCATACCAGATCTTGATCCCATCAATGGTATCTGTTGTGAGCCCCAGGCGTGAAGCCTCCTCCCGGATTCTCCCCATAGTGCCCGTAACATCCCTGGAAGGCGTTTTGGTCTTTGCATTGAAGTATACAGGCACGCTTTTAGTTAACTCGGAAAACTTTTTCCCTCCAACCATAATCTCCAGGATTTTAGCACATGCCATTGCTCCGTCCCTGCAGTACTGATGTTTGGGGAAAATAAGGCCTCCATTGCCCTCTCCTCCGAAAACGGCACCTACTTCCATCATCTTTCGGGCGACATTTATGGAACCGACGGCTGTCCAGTAAAGTTCAACCCCTTCTTCCTTTGCGACATCAGCCATGCGCTGGGAAGAACTGACCGGGGTGACTATAGGTCCTTTTTCACTTTCAAGCATATATTTCGCCATCATGGCAAGCAGAATTTCTTCATTTACGAATACCCCGTTTTCGTCCATAAAGACTATTCTGTCCGCATCCCCATCGTGCGCTGCCCCAAAGGCTGCACCTGTCTTTTTAACAAGGTCCGAAAGCTCAGTCAGGACTTCAGGCGTGGGTTCGGGGTTTCTCCATGGAAAAGTCCCGTCAGGCTGAGCCCCAAGAGTCAGTACCTCACAGCCAAGGTCCCTGAGCAGAAAAGGAAGGGTAAGGGAACCTGCTCCGCAGCCCATATCCACAACTACCTTAAATTTCCGGCTGCGTATGGCTTCAGCATCCACTGCACGGATTATACTTTTTATATAATAATCGTTAACTGACGGATCTGCCTTGAAATTTCCCGTTTTTTCCCAGGAGACCGTTGAGAATTTGCCTGAAAAATAAATTTTTTCAATATCGCTCTCCCCGTCCCTCGGGAACTCTGAGCCATCTCCTGCAATCAGCTTGATTCCATTGTATTCCCTGGGATTGTGAGATGCCGTAATAACGATCCCGGCATCAGCATAGTCGCGCACATAGTATTGAATAGAGGGGGTAGGGACAATCCCTACATCAATCACACTCAGGCCTGTTGCAAGAGCGCCGGCAATTGCTGCAGATTTCAGCATCTGACCCGAAATCCGGGTATCGCAGCCTATTGCAACCGTACCTTTCGAGCCCATGTATGTGCCAAGGCTTTTGGCTAAATTGACTGCCAGTTCAGGCGTTACAAATTCATTGGCGATACCACGCACACCATTAGTTCCGAATAATTCCATTTAAGATCTCCATCTCATTATTTACGTCAAAATTATACCATTATAAGGAAATTATGTTCTAATTAGATTTATTTATTGTAACCAGAACCCTGATAGGAAAACAAAGTTTCGGTACAAGAGATTAAAGAATTTTTGAAGTAAAGCAAGCAACTTTAGAAATTATGCTATTTCAGATATATAGCTCAGGAAAAAACCCCGATTAAATACACCATATCCCTTACTATAGCTGCTGTAAGGCACCTGGCTATAGGGCTGGAAAATACATATATCTTATTAGCTGAAAACTCGTTATTAATGGATATTGCAAAGCTCGAAATGATAAAAGAGGCTATAAAAGCCAGAGAAAGTGCAGTCATTGCATTTTCAGGGGGAGTGGACAGTACAACTCTTGCAGCGCTGGCATTTGAGATACTTGGGGAAAAAGCCCTTGCCGTAACTATAGATTCTCCACTTTTTCCCAGGCAGCAGCTCGAAACAGCTGCCCAGACAGCCTGTGAAATAGGTATTCAGCATAAAATCCTCCCGTTCTCCCTG
Organism: Methanosarcina sp.; assembly: GCF_028693135.1. GTDB lineage: Archaea > Halobacteriota > Methanosarcinia > Methanosarcinales > Methanosarcinaceae > Methanosarcina. The sequence continues at coordinate 113,533 of NZ_JAQUVZ010000004.1, read as the reverse complement.
AACAGCGTGCCCTATTTTTCCGCAAATACTATTAACAGGTGCTACTTCTGCAAAAAAGCCCTTCTTGAAACCCTGGTAGAGTTCGCGGAGAAAACCGGATATAATGTAGTGCTTGAAGGAACAAATGCTTCTGAAATAAAAGGGGAAAACCGTCCCGGGTACAGAGCAATTGAGGAAGCCGGTGAAAAGATTTTATCTCCATTTGTGGAGTTTAACATTACGAAAGAAGAGATAAGGGAGATTGCCTCAAACCGCTCCCTTTCAGCTGCCAACCGGCCGTCTGCAGCTTGCCTTGCTACACGTATTGCTTATGGCCAGCCTATCACCACTGAAGCTCTTGAGAAAATAGAAAAAGCCGAAGATTATCTTTTATCTCTGGGTTTTACGCAGTTCAGGGTCAGAATGCACTCCAATCTTGCCAGAATAGAGGTTACTGGGGAGGAGTTTGAGGACGCACTCCGCAAAAAAGAAAAAATATCCAGGCATCTTAAAGCTCTTGGCTTTGACTATGTAACCCTCGACCTTGAAGGCTTCCGTTCAGGGAGTATGGATGAACCCCACATGCAGAAAAAAACGGAAGAAAAAGAAGAAACGGAAAGACAAGAAACCGAAGAAGAATGAGCTCAAAAAAGAAAAAATATCGAAATAGCCAGATGAGCCAGATGAGCCAGATGAACCACAAAAAGACTGACTGCTGAAGAAATATGACAGAAATTAGAATCCGAAAAGCCAAAAAAAAAGACCTGCCTGCAATCCAGAGGCTCCTATCCACTTATTTTCTGGATATGGAAGAGCTTGAGCCCGAGGACTTTGTGCTGGCTGAAAAAGAAGAAAAAGTGGTCGGATGTGCTGCCCTTATCAGGGACACGTCAAACGAGAAGACTTTTCTGGAGCTCCACTCCATTGCCGTGCATCCAAACCTCCGGGGAAAAGGAATCGGAACAAGGCTTATGGAGTACCTTATAAATACTATTGATTGTCCGGAGACTCCTGGAGCCCCAGTGTGTAAATTATATGTACGGACTACTGCTCCGGGCTTTTTTGAAAAACTTGGTTTTATAAAACTACAGGACGCTGAAAAATTGCTTCTCTGGGATGACTGCAGAAAGTGCGAGCATTTTGAGAAGTGTGCACAGCACGCCATGAGATATTTTCGAGTTTCCTGAAGAAACAGACCTTATAGAGGTTAACGAAACATTATTTTACAAAAAAGCACAATGAAGCAGCTTATGCTCACTCTTGGAATCGTCAATACCTACGACAAGATCAAAGTTCTCGATGCGCATTACCGTGCAATTGCCAGAGCCGCCCCAATCTGCCATGCTTTTGGGTTCCACCTTGCCCTTTATGACTTCCCATTCAAAATGACCGCAGAAGAGCTGGTCGCGTTCGTAATGGATAAAACCACTATAGGAGAATCGGGAAGTTATCTCAGAATCCTTTACGAAAAAAACCACCTTTCAGTGTCCGACCTTCCAAAAAAAGGATTTCCTTCCCACTTTGGAGAGATAGTTATCACCACTTCAAAGCCGGACCCAAAAAGGCAGGTTATGCCTGTAAAAGTTGCTGAAGAAGCGCTACGCAACCGTTCATTTCTATTTCTTGTGGGCCTCGGGCATAAGGGGCTTCCAAAAGAACTCTTTGAGAGAGGGAAATACCATCTTGATATTACCTCTAAAGGACTTTCCCTTGAGACATGCACTGCAATAGGGGCTATACCTGCCCACCTCTCAGGGCTCATGGAAATCATGGTAACAAAAAAGTAACCTTTGAATTTAAAATTAGAAAGCCCAGAGATAAAAAAAATAATCAGTGGAGCAGCCGCCCTGAAATCAGACTGTTCCAAAAAAAAATTGAAGGAAATCAAAAAAAATTCCGGAATAGATATATATTACGAATTACAATTAATATTTTGTTGTGGGTAAGAACAACACTTGTTGCGCTGTTGTGGGGTTTGCAACCTGAAGGACTTAGATTTATGACCTGTATTTCAGGAATTCGTCCGTAAGGGCCGGGAATTCCAATTTGAGGAATTTAACCCGGAAAGATTTGAACTCTAACCTGCAGTACAGTTTACCCTTTCGAAAGGGGCAAAAATTCTGCCCTAACCGAAGGAACCTGTATCCGGAAGGAGTGAAATTTTAACCCTGACAGAGTGCAAGCATTGAAGAGACAGGAGGAAAACTTATGAGTGAACTGAATTACGAAGACAGAAAAAAAAGTGAATATAGATACAAAAACCGTAAAAATGGCTACCATACCGTAGTAAAAGGCTGCACAGACAGCCTTGACACAGATGAATTAGACCTTTACCGCTTTATGATAGGCGGCGTGCAGGGTAAATAACCTGCATAAGCTTTTTTTAGTACTCATTCCTAGAAAAGAAGCATGTACGATGTATATGCGGTCCGTGAAGATTTTCCTGTTTTAAAAGAAGTTGTGTACCTGGACAGCACAGCGACTACGCAGACCCCGATCCCTGCAGTTGAAGCCATGGTTGACTACTTTTACAGGTATGCAGGCAACCACGGGAGAGGAGCGCACCGCCTTGCCAGGGAAACCACAAACCACTATGAAGATGCACGGGAAACTGTTGCCCGTTTCCTGAATGCAGATCCGTCAAAGACCGTATTTACGAAAAATACAACCGAAGGAATAAACCTTGTTGCAAACAGCTATCCCTGGGAGGCAGGAGACCACATCGTTACAACCATGCTCGAGCACCATTCAAACCTCCTGCCCTGGCTGCGCCTGCAAAAGAAAGGGATAAATATAACAGTTGTAAACCCGGACCGTAAAGGCATAATTGATCCTCAGATGATAGAAAATGCTCTCACAGACAGGACAAAACTCATCGCTATAACCCAGGTTTCAAACGTTTTCGGTTCTATCCAGAATATTAAAAGGACTACGAAAATTGCCCGCAGAAACGGGGTAAAAACTCTTATTGACGGTGCCCAATCTGCAGGACATATGCCAGTGGACCTGAAAGACATTGAATGTGACTTTTTTGCAACCGCAGGACACAAAGGGCTGCTTGGCCCTCAGGGAACTGGCGTACTCTACATCAGACAACCGGAGATTCTGGAAAGTGCCTTAGTAGGGGGAGGTGCGGTTTCGGACGTCAGAGGGCTTTCATACACACTTGAGCCTTCCCCTGCATGTTTTGAAGCCGGCACTCCGAACATTCCTGGGGTTATCGGGCTTGGGAGAGCAGTAAAGTATGTGGAAAAAATAGGAGTTTCCGAGATTGAAATGCATGAAGCGAAACTTTCCGGTGAAGCTGCAAAGAGGCTTTCAGAACTCGAGCATGTGGAGGTTTACGGGCCTGAAAACCGGGCAGGGATTGTGCCTTTTAATGTGAAAGGGCTTCATGCTCACGATGTTGCCCTGATCCTTGACCAGACAAGAAAAATTTGCGTTCGCAGTGGACACCACTGCGCAATCCCGATTACCCGCTTCCTTGAAGTTGACAGCACTGTGAGAGCTTCTTTTGCACTTTACAACACAGAAGAAGAAGTAGACATACTTGTAAATGCAGTCAACGCGCTCAAAGCCCTTGTATCATGAAAACTACCTGCCTCCTGAAAAAAGGTTTCTTTTAAAGGGCATCTGAAAACTAGATCCTGAAAACCGAAACCTGAGAACTTGATCCGGTATTTAAGCAGAAAACACATTACATTCTGGCTTACATTCCTTAATTTTTATAGATTGTTTTTTATATAGGCTCCGGGCAATATAATTACATAACACTAAATTTATATAAGTTAATTTAACCTAACTTTTTTCAGGAGCAAGATAAATGGAACGAATAACAAGCGGGATAGAATGCCTTGATTCACTCCTTGGAGGAGGATACCCAAGGGGAAAAGGTATCCTTATTACGGGACCTACAGGTTCGGGAAAGACAATAATGGGCACACATTGCCTTTACAGCAACTGCTCCGCAGGAAAGAGAGGGCTTTTGATCCTTACAAGAGCCCTTCTGGAAGATGTCCTCCTTCAGTCTAAATCGCTGGGAATGGACCTTGAACCTTTTATTGATTCCGGGCTGCTCGTGGTAGAAGATGTATTCCAGAGCAGGATTCAGGAGACACTCTTTTCTTCTCGCCTGGGAAAAGGGCTTGAAGTAGCAGAAAAAGACCGGGTTGGGACGGTCAAAGACCTGGCTGAAAATGTAGACATTGTAGTTTTGGACAGCCTTGGAGCTCTTACCAGAACACGTAATTGTGTGGGTAATGAAGCCCTCAGTAAGTTTGACGCCATCTACAGCATCCTGGCAAAACATGGTTGCACATCTCTTTTTCTTATGGACGACCGCGCCCACGCCCAGCACCAGGGGTTTGCAGATTATCTCGTGTTCGGAAAAATAGAACTGAAAATAAAAGAAAAAACTGAAAACGGAAGACTATTACATATGCTTTCAGTCACAAAAATGAGGGGGGCGGACCTCTCCGGCGAAAAGCTCTTCTTTGGACTTACTCCGTCAGGGATAAAAAGCAATTAAGGTTTCGAGAACTATTTAGAGAGCTGAAAACCTTTTCTCAAAAAAACCTTTTCTCAAAAAAATCTTTTTTTTGAATTTTAGTCTTTGTGAACCACTCTCAAGCTAAAAAGACCAGGGAGTTTTACGCTTCGTAATATAAAAAAGTCAGGGCATTATTTGTGAGTTTAGATCAGTGTTTACTACCCTGAAAGATCTGGTTTTAGAACTATTTTCGGACTCTTTCAGTATATTTGACCTTCTCCCAAATTATCCCGATTTTAAAATAACCCAGTTGTCTTAATAAAAAAGTTTATAATATACTTAAGAAGTAAATTTAGTTAGTTTATAGACAAATACTTTGAAAAAGAGGATTAAATTGAAAAAATCGTTTTATTTAGAGAAATTCAAGGATTAAAAGTTAGGAAGATATTGCTACACTATAGGAAGATTTTATAATATGTTGATTCATATATAGTTCAAGGAGAAATCTGAAGGCGAGAGTATGGATGAAGTAACAGAAATCTCGGAAAAGAAAAGTTTTATTTCGGGGTTATTCGGGAAAACAGGCGATAGTAACTCCATCTCAGAGATACTAAAAAGGACTAAAAGTTATTTTGATAAGCCTTTGAGAAGCATGCCGACGTACGACCAGGAAAATGAAGGACCTCTCATAGAGTTTGAAGTACCTGAAGGATTTAAGGAAATCGAAAGGTACTGGCTTCAAGAACCTTATTGTCTGGTATCGATCCTGGAAGACCGCAGAACAAAATACTACAGGCTGGTTGAACCTGCCCTTACAAAGTTTGAAAAAGAACTGCTTGAGAGACTTTATGAGGATTTTCAAGATGTAATGGTTTTGAACCCTACGACCTCTAAAATAGAAAAAGATGCGTACCTTGTGGACAAAACCCTTTTCCTTCTTGAACGTTATAAAGCTGAAATTTCAGCCTCAGCCATTCACAAGATAATGTATTACCTCAGAAGGAACCTGCTTGGTTATGAAAAAATCAATTCTCTTCTTTATGATCCATATATAGAAGACATATCGTGTGACGGTGTAGGAGTTCCACTCTATATTTATCATACGAGGTATCTCAATATTGAAAGTAATATTTCTTTTGAAGAGGAAGAACTCGACTCCCTTGTAATCAAGATGTGCCAGCTGAATAACAAGCACATCTCTGTCAGCCAGCCAATCGTGGATGCAACAATCCAGGATGGATCAAGGCTTCAGGCTATGTTAGGGAGAGAAATAACTCCCCGCGGCAGTTCATTTACTATCCGTAAGTTCAGAAAAGATCCGATAACACCTATCGACCTGCTCGGCTTTAAAACGTGCGATATGGAAATGCTGGTATACCTCTGGCTGGTCATTGAAAACGGCTACAATATGCTTTTTGCAGGAGGGACGGCTTCAGGAAAAACCTCAATGCTTAACGCCACTTCCCTTTTCATGCCTTCCACAGCCAAGATAGTCTCTATAGAGGATACAAGGGAACTCTTGCTCTACCACAACAACTGGGTCTCGGGTATTTCAAGGGAAAGCTTTGCCGCAGATGCTACGGGAGAAGTTTCCATGTACGACCTTTTAAGGGCTTCCCTGAGACAGCGTCCGGATTTCATCATTGTGGGTGAAGTAAGAGGCAGTGAAGCTCTTACTCTGTTCCAGGCAATGTCAACAGGGCATGCAACAAGCTCGACAATGCACGCAGGAGATGTTCAGACTGTTATAAACAGGCTTACCCACGAACCCATAAATGTGCCTCATATTATGCTGCAGTCGCTTGATGTGCTGTGTATCCAGGAACAGGTGTACATAGAAGATGAAAGAGTCAGGAGAACAAGGAGCCTTGTAGAAGTCCTTAACGTGGACACTGAGACAGGAGACCTTGGCATAAACGAGATTTTCAACTGGGAACCTTCTGAAGACAGCTTCCTGAAAGTTGGGGACTCCCATCTCATGCAGGATATCATGCACGTTAGAGGATGGGATTCGGGCCAGTTGAGAAACGAGATCGAGAGCCGAAGAAAGATCCTGACTTACCTGTATGAGAAAAATATGAGGAGTTACATCCAGGTATCTCTTGTAGTGCAGGCGTATCAGAGTTATCCGAAAATGGTCATGGAAGGTATAGAAAACGACACCCTGCAAGGTATGATACAGGATATGGTTGCTTAAGAGGGGGAACATGACTTACATTTCTGTGGACGAACTGGCATACAGAACTTTTGGGAACTTCTTCTACAAAAATAAGGAAAGCTTTCAGGAGCTCAAAGTAAAGATACGCCACTCCCATATTCCAATGTCAGTGGACCAGTACCTGGCTTCAGCCTTCATGTATTCGATATTCGCAGGTATAATCGGAGGAATCTTCGGGGGATGGCTCGGGCTGAAAACCTTTGGAGACCCTATTTCCCGACTCAGCCTTTTTGTGGATTCCACGAATGCAGGATTTGCAGAAGAGTACCTTTATTTACTTGCGATTTTAGTCGCTCTTTTGATATTCGTTATAAGTTTTCTTACCGTCTTCGGGGTGGCATACATCTATCCTTATTTACAGGCAGATATTCGGAACGCCTGTATAGATAAATCCATGCTGCCGGCGGTAACTTACATGTACGCTCTTACAAAGGGCGGCATGTCAATATATGATGTTTTCAGGTCTCTTAGCAAGTATACCCATATATTTGGCACAAGCGCGGAAGAAATCTCCTACATTGTGCGGGACATGGACTACCTGGGAAAGGATTTTATAAGTGCCCTTAAAGAAGCCAAAGAACGCACCCCTTCGGACCTTTTTAAGGATTTTATTGACGGCTTGATCCTTGTTTCAAGCAGCGGAACCATAACCGAATACATAAAAAATAAGTCTGAACAGTACCAGGATATGGCGGAACTGGCAAACCGGAACCTGTTAAAGAGGCTGGATGTCCTTGCAGAAGTCTATGTGACTGTGCTTGTCGCAGGCCCATTGTTCATAATGACAACCCTTGTCGTGCTGCAGTTTTTCAAGCCAGCTTCAGCCCAGATCCTGTACATGTTAATTTATGCCATAATACCTCTTGCAACCCTGCTTTTCATAGTGTTTCTAGATACAGTGGGAGAACTCTCCATGAGCCCGAAAAAGGGCAGTGTTCCCGGTTATCCCATAGACTTTTCCGATATCCCGGAGCTCAGGTCAGAACTCAGTGTAGAAGAGGAGGAAAAAAGGGACAAAAAGTTAAAGCTATACAAGCAGCTTTACAATATCAGGGACCGGATTTTTAATCCGTACAGGACTATCCGGGAAGAACCCAGATATACATTCTTTTTCGGGATCCCTCTAGGGTTTTACTATCTCACCCATCTTCCTAAAGCTCTTAAGGATAGTATAAATTATAATTTCCACTGGAACCTGACCTTTGCCCATATCAGTGATAGCAGTGTTCATTTTATCAGCGCAATTGATGATTACCTGGTCATATTTATCGTAATCTCACTCATTCCTTTCATCATATTTTACGAGATCAGGGCATGGAGAATGCGAAAAATTGATGAGAGAATGCCTGACCTGCTGAGAAACCTGTCAAGTATGAACGATTCAGGGATCTTGCTTTCTAATTCCTTAAAAATAATAGCAGAATCCAAGATGGGACTCCTTAGCAAAGAACTCAAAAAGCTAAAGGAAGACATCTCATGGGGAACTTCTACTTCAAGAGCCCTCATGAAACTTGAAAACAACATCAGAACCGCTTCCTCAAGCCGGATTATCCATACCCTCATAAAGGCAAACGAATCTACAAGCGACCTTAAAAGTGTGCTATCCATTACCGCAGAACAGGTAAAGGGTGATGAGAGGCTGAAAAAAGAGCGCTCTTCGGAAATGGTGGTCTACGTCGTAACCATCTACGTAGCCTTTTTTGTCTTCCTTTTCATCGTTTACGTCCTGGCTGTGTATTTCTTTCCGGAAAGTGCATCATTCAAGAATTCGGCTCAGGGAGTGGGAGGATACGGAGGGATCGGAAATAGCTACTTCAACATCGAAGAGTACACGATGCTCATGTACCACTCTGCTCTTGTCCAGGCTTTAACTTCCGGGCTTATTGCCGGAAAGATGGGACAGGGTTCAGTATACATGGGCCTGAAGTACAGCGTCAGCATGATGATAATCACGTATGTGGTCTTTACATTCATGGTTTAAGGGGGATTTCTTTGCTTAACCGAACTGAAAAAAAGATAACATCTGACGAGCACGCGGTTTCGGAAGTAATGGGGCAGGTCCTTCTCGTAGGCATAGCAGTGATCATGCTCAGCTCATTGAGTGTTTTCGTATTTTCACAGGAAGGGCCTATCGATATCCCCCATACGAATGTCCAGGAAATTATGGACACTTCCACAGACACGATTTACCTGAAACACAGTGGAGGAGAGCCCATAAGAGCCGAAGATGCCGAGATAATAGTAAACATTAACGGCAAGAAGTATGTGTACACATCTTCTCAAATTTACGAAAGCCTGGGAAACAGCAGCGCCTGGGAAGTAGGGGAGACTATTGAAATCAATACAATGACCATGTGGACAGTTAACCTAAAAAATAGCGATGAAGTGGAGTTATTTCTGGTCGATACCCCATCAAACGAATTGATCCAGAAAAGCAGGCTTACTACAGAGTTCCAAAAGAGAGCCGGTTTAGCAACATGGCTCACCCCGATGGGAGATATAACGGATACATCCGGAGGCTATGGGGACAATAAACAGGCCCATGCTTCAGATAGTAATACAGAAGACGCGAAAGGTGATGACAACGAAAACAAAAAGTGTACCACTCATTACCCTCCGGAAGATGCGATAAACCCCAGTAAATATCAGGAATTCGATTTCGGATTCAATCCCATAGCGCACGGGATAAGACAGGATGATACTTTCTGTAACATAACCCTCGTGATAAGATATTATTGTCATGATAGCTCCATAAAAGAAATTCAACTCAAATTCTATGATATCGACGAATATGGAAATGGAAAATGGGTATACTACACAGAACCTATCTACAACCCAGTTACAGACAATGCAGCAAACAGTAATTTCGTGTTCAAAAGTATCAATCTGACAGATCACATCAATACATATGATGACCTGGCGAATTTCAAAGTACGGATAGAAGCATCAACTACAGCAAATCCAAGTTCGAAGAAACAGATAAGCATCGATTATCTGGCCTTATGGGTAGAACAAACAAGCACCGAGAGTGAATTAGATTCTTGACAGAATTTCGAGACAGGATTTAATCAGGACTATATTAAAAAGAGCGATTCAAATATTTACGAAAGGTACTTGGGAATCAATATGGGATGGAGGGATCAGCTTGTTAGATGTGAAAAAACTCATTAAAAACTCCAGTGCCGTTTCAGATGTCATGGGGGAGGTGCTCATGACGACAATATCAGTTCTCATTCTCAGCTCAATTGCCGTTTTCGTTTTTTCATACGACGGAGCAGCTGACATCCCCCACACTCAGGTGAAAGGCTGGATGAATGCACAGGATGATACAATCTACCTGGTAAACAGCGGAGGAGAGTTTATTGATACTGAATCCTTTGAAATTGCAGTAAACATCAATGAGCATCGGAGCATTTACTCTTCGTCCCAGATATATGCGAATCTGGGAAACAGGAACTTATGGAAGCTGGGAGACACAATAGAAATTAACACATTCGGAGAATGGGGAATCGACATCAAAGAAGGAGATGAAATAAATGTGTACCTGATCGATATTCCCTCAAAAGGAATCATCCATAATTTGAAGATTTCCTCCGAATACTTAGAGGCTTCCAACTGGACTGCTCCATAAGGTTCCGAGGTAAACACTTCCCAGGGAGAGCAAACAGGACTCCTCGATGTCCAGAAAGAAAAACGACATGCATTGAATGTAAATTAAAAAATAAAAGTAGAGGGAGAAAATGAAAAATAGGGGCTTTAAAGCAATATCCTCTTTTTACAGATCCGAATCCGGGGTAGCTGTCGCCGTTGCCGCAGCCCTGCTGCTCGGAATTGTAGTTGCCGCAATGACAACAATCCAGCTTAATTACGTGCCCGTCTGGAAAGAAGACGCAGAATACGCCCATATGTCCGATGTATGGCAGGACATGGCCAGGCTCAAGTCTAACGTTGACATTCTGGCAGCAGGGCTCGAGATAAACCCGAATTCAAGGCTCGTGCTGAACAGCCCGGTCGAGATGGGGGGGAGTGATGTGCCATTCATAGGAGGCATGAAAACAGGTGGGACTCTTGCCATAAACAACGACATCTCAGGCATGTTAATAGTCGTAGATGATGATGTTGTGGGATACAACAGCAATAACACGTTATTTTATACAGGCTCGGTCTCATATCGTCCTACTAACATCCATTACGTAGACGAAACTTACTGCTACGAAAACGGAGCTCTCATAGTCTCCCGGAACGACAGGTCCATGATGAAACTTTCCCCGGGAATTGTGATAAATGGAGATACCTCCTCAGTAAACCTTTCAGTTCGGGCCGTAACCCTGGAAGGGAACCGCGGAGTTCTGGCCAGCAATAGCATAGAGGACGTCAGGATGACATGCGAAGGCTTCGGAACCCTCTATAACGGAGAATATAGTAATGCAAACGGAACTGTAAAAGCCAACATCACCTCTGTGGACCTGACTATCTACACAGAAAATCCGGAAGCCTGGGAAAAATATTTTGAAGATTCAACCAATGAGATTAACCTCCAGAACGGCACGGACTACAACCTCAGCACCGGCACCCACCTGGTCACCTTTTCTCTCCCCCATAAAAATAATAGAACTATCAACTTTGAAGCCTACAATACCATGATAAAAATCGAAACCGAGACTTAATAAGCAGGGGACATAAGCAAAAATTTGTTTCTCCAAAAAGAAAATTTTTATTTCTATTTTTATTATTTTTTTCCAAACATTAAATATTGAAGCTCGAATTTTCTATTTTAATTCACAAAAAATTACTAATCACATGGATATTTTAATTAATTTTTTTAGAAAAGTTAACACATATAAAATAATACGATAGTTGAAGAGAAAATTTCACTATAAAGTGCAAAAATGATCCCAAATTATCAACAAAATATATATGCATGCCATTTTCGGTTTTATTTGAATTTAATGATTTTAGCCCCATCCTGGAGAAAGAAGTTCAAAATATTTTTGCACCAGAAAGAACTCGATACACGATCAAAATCTTTCCCTAAACGTGCCCCTGGTGCTCAGGAAAGTGATTTAAAAAGGCAGATAGCATACACTTGGATTATCACAATAGAAGATCTAAAGACCAGAAAATGAACTAAAAATAAACATTCTACATTCCTGCGGCAGTCTTTAATTCTGAAAACAAGAGTTTTAGCTATCAAGGGGATATTCCACAATATCCCACCTGATGCTGCGCCAATAAGACGCAGTTCGCGGCTGTATTTTCCTGTAGAACTATTAAACCTCGCCTTAGAGGACTCATTTCAGCTCATTGACCTCACTGTAAAGAGAGTTGATTTAGGAGATATATGCTTCAAGAACCGATTAATTCGACATATTATTTTTCGCGCGCGTCTCAATAAAAGTTTGAATGAGTTGGAACAGTAGGATGCGACAAGTAAAATGATCGACAAAACTTCAAAAATCCGATGAGGCACAAAAGGAAGCTTAATTCAAAAAAAGTAACAACAGAAAAGGAAAAGGATAGCACCTGAAGAAGGTGCTTTCCATTTGAGTTTAGAACCTTAGAGTTCTGTCGCAGATCAGCTGCTTGGTCTGTACATCGATGATCTTGACGTTGAGACTGTCACCTGACGTCACAGTAACGTTGTTGAGTGCCATAACTTGTACGTCACCGACATCAAAAGTAGTGAGATTGACAGCGTAAATTTCATCAGAATTTCCACCATTGACAGAGCCCATGACCTTTGTTGTAGAGTTAGACTCGAAATGAATTGGGTCGCCACCAAGGTGTTCGAATTTTATCCATCCACCACCTGTAGCGTTTATTGCTTTAATGTCTATATTCGCCTGCGGTGCAGATTTGGCAGTTCCCTGGCCGAAAACGGATGAACCGATTGCAGCGGCGAGGATGACGGTGATTGCGACCATCAGCACGACACCGATAACCGGGGACACTGCCTTGTCATTCCTGAATATTTTTTTGAGATCCATATGTTTCTCCCTCCTGAGTTAAAGACATCCATACAGGACAGCCTGTCTGAATTTTAACGTTTGAATACACATATTAACAATCATCATTTTTTATAACTGCACTCAAAGATATTCTTTGTTTGTATAAATATTTTTGCAGGCAACATTCTGAAATTATTTATTAATTTTTGTTAATATTATTATGGAAGAAAATATTAAGTACTCAAAATAAAAAGAACTTTTCTTAGACCGCCAATACATTAGTAAATCAAAAATATCGTAATAAGTTGGGCAAGAAATTTATAGGATGTGACATTTGTCGCAGAGGATAGTAAAAAGTACAGAGAACTTAACCAGGAATACCAGGAAGTTTTGAAGATAATTGGGCAGGTGCTCATGTTAGCTATAGTTGTGCTGGCTTTTTCGTCAATAGTTGCGTTCGTGTTTTCAGAGGAGGGAGCGGCAAATCCCCCTCATACACCAAAAGCTGACCTGCAGGAAACAATAACACAGGCGCTAATACCGTAAAGATCTCCCACAAGAGGGAAGAGGCTTATGATGATGAAGCATAAAAGAAGCTTGATTCAGAAAAAGTAACAAAAGAAAAGGAAAAAGATAGCACCTGGAGAAGGTGCTTTCCATTTGAGTTTAGAATCTTACAGTTCGGTCACAGATAAGCTGCTTGGTCTGTACATCGATGATCTTGACGTTGAGATTGTCGCCCGAATTCACAGAAACATTATTGAGTACCATTAATTGTACATCACCGACATCAAAAGTATCAAGAGCAACCGCATAAATTTCGTGAGAATTTCCGCCATTGACAGATCCCATGACCTTTGTCATAGAGTCAGACTCAAAATGAATTGGGTCACCACCAAGGTGTTCAAATTTTATAGTTCCGTTGCCTGTTTCGTTTACTGCTTTAATGTCTATGTTCGCCTGCGGTGCAGATTTGGCAGTCCCCTGACCGAAAACGGATGATCCGATTGCGGCGGCGAGGATAACGGTGATTGCGACCATCAGCACGACACCGATAACCGGGGAAACTGCCTTGTCGTTCCTAAATATTTTCTTGAAATCCATATGATTCTCCCTCCAAAATCAAATACATCCAGACAGGACAATCTGTCTGAATTTTAACACTTGAATACCATAGTTACAATTTTTATTTTTTTAGAACTATACTTAAAGATATTCTTCATTAGTATATAAAGTTTTGCAGATAACATTATAAACTTATTTATAAATATTTGCAAACATTATTTGGAAATATGCTTGTAATCCCTCAAAATAAAAAGTAGTTTTCTCAGACAGACAAGACTAGATAAAATAAACAAAAATAGTAAGAAGTTTTGCAAGAAATTTATAGAATATTATTTTTATAGAGGAGGGATAAAATATAGGGCATTTGGCCAGATTGCCACGCTGATGTGTTTTTCAATAGCCGTGGTCGTATTCTCCGATGGAGGAGCTGTAAATCCTCCTCATACGCCAAAAGTGACCCGCAGGAAAGCATTAACACAGGCGCTAATATCATGAGGATCTTCCACAAGGGAGGAGAGGTATATGATGAGGCACAAAGATAAGCTTGATTCAAAAAAAGTAACAAAAAAAAAAAGGATAACACCTAAAGAAGGTGCTTTCCATTTAAGATTAGAACCTTATAGTTCTGTCACATATAAGCTGCTTGGTCTGTACATCGATGATCTTGACGTTAAGACTGTCCCCCGACGTCACAGATGCTGTGGTGTTGCTATTGAGAACCATTTGCGTTACGTCACCAACATCAAAAGTACCAAGGGTAGTAGCATTCAGGTCAACAGAGTTTCCTCCATTAACAGATACCATGACCTTTGTTGTGGAATTATCAGTCTCGAAATGAATGGGGTCACCACCAAGGTGTTCGAATTTTATAGTTCCGTTGTCTTCGAGATTTACTGCTTTAATGTCTATATTCGCCTGCGGTGCAGATTTGGCAGTTCCCTGGCCGAAAACGGATGAACCGATTGCAGCGGCGAGGATGACGGTGATTGCGACCATCAGCACGACACCGATAACCGGGGACACTGCCTTGTCATTCCTGAATATTTTTTTGAGATCCATATGTTTCTCCCTCCTGAGTTAAAGACATCCATACAGGACAGCCTGTCTGAATTTTTTAACACTTGAATATACAATTTACAATTAGTATTTTTTTAGGATATTACTTTAAGCAATTCTTTATTCTTATATAAATTTTTGCAGAGAACATACAAACTTAATTTATTAAGAATGATTAATATTATTCTGAAAACTGGGAATATCTAACCAAAATAAAAAGAATTTTCATTAGACAGTCAAGTTAATATTCAATTAACAACATTGTAGGAAGTTAGGCAATAAATTTTAAGAAGGTGACGTTTATCGTGGTGGGTAAAAAATACAGGGCACTTGGCCAGGACTGCCAGGCAGTTTCAGAGGTAATAGGCCAGGTGCTAATGTTAGCTATAGTTGTGCTGGCTTTTGCTTCAATCGCCGCATTCGTGTTTTCAGAGGAGGAGGCGGCAAATCCCCCTCATACGCCAAAAGCCGACCTGCAGGAAACAATTGACACTGACACTAATACCGTAAAGATCTTCCACAGGGGGGGAGAGGCTATCGACCTGAAAGATGTGAAAATTGTTCTCAACATCAATGGGCACCCGGAAGAGTTTGATGTATCAGACCCTTCCGACCCTGGCGTTAACTACAGTGCCACAAACAATGTCCTGATGGTCGGGGACGAGATTGTAATCAACACGAACCTGAGCAGGGGACTCGACCTGAAGAGCACGGATACCGTTGACATGTACTTTGTACACATTGGATCGGATCAGGTAATCCAGAGAGTTATGCTCCAGAGCGGAAATGAAGAAATCGAAATGGATGAGGAAATCAAAAAGGAAGAGTATAACGGAAAAAGCCTCCCTGATTGGATAACCCCTCATCCGAATGGAAGCGCTATAAACGAAATCGGTGCCTCGGCACTGACCATAACAGTCGACGAGCCGAAAGATGGGCAGTTCATAGAGATCATACCGCCAAAGGGTTCTCTGGGTTCCAAATATGAGGAATTCACTTTTGGAATAAAAGCTTCGGAATTAGGCATTAACGAAAATTTTAATGCCACATTAAAGGTCGATTATTGGAGACATGACTCAAGTAGTGATGAGATTGCTCTCGAACTGAATGACGGCAACCCCAGCGATTGGATACAAATTAAAACGTGGGAATATAATGGAAAACCTGCATCGGAAAAAGGCTGGGTTATGGACACAGTGAACATTCCTTTGGAGGGGAGTGTGTCCAGCACCACTGAGCTGGAGAACATCAAAATCCGGTTTGTGCCCAGCACAAAGTCAGGCTCTAATAACTGGAATAAAGCCCTTCTGATTGATTTCATAGGAATTCATATAGAAAACCTGTAATCAGACAGGGATTGAAAATATTAGAAAGACGGAGTAGGGTTGAAGATTTGGGGAAAACATGACAGAAATTAGAGATAAAATGATAGGAGTAAATAAAGACCCTTTCATTGAGTCAAAATCTGCTTCATCGACAGCTATAGCAGCTATTTTGCTTTTAGGAATAGTATTTTCAATTTTTTCCGTGGTCCATCTTGGATATTATCCGGAATGGAAAGCTGATGAAGAACATTCCCGCGTGGCCAATGTATGGGAAGACATGACAGAACTCAAGTCACAAATAGACAGGACTACATTACTCCTGATTTCAGACCCAAATTCCTCTGCCCCAAAAATAACCAGGAATATACCCCTTCACATTGGAAGCTGGCAGATGCCTCTAATCGGCACCATGACGTCCAGAGGGGTCGTTTCAGTGAACACCAACCGGTGCAAAATGACTATAACTCCGAAAAATGGCAATGAGACGGTCATCAACTGCGGCACAATTGCATATCATTCGAACAATAAGTATTATGTGGATCAGACTTTCAAGTACGAAAATGGGGCTTTGATTCTTGCGCAGAAAGAGCAGTCGGTTATGAAACTTTATCCTTCAATCCGTGTCTCCGAAGTTTCGTCTGGAAACTACAGCTTTTTAATTAATGCCGTAGAAGTCCAGGGTTTAGAAGATACCCTTTCATCAAACTCAGACAGTTCTTTTTATTTGAAAGATTGTGCTTTTGATACCCTCTATGATGGAAACGTGGACTCCTTCGTGTTAACAATAGATACTGAACACCCTGACGCATGGGAAACTTATTTTAACGAAATGCTGACCGGAGCAGGGCTGGAGAAAAATGAAGATTATGCCCTTAAACTCACTGAAAACGATAGTCTGTCCTTTTCGTTTCCGGAGGATGGGAGCACAAATCGCCTTTCCAGGCTTTATGTTGGAAAGACCGCAGTTAATGCGGAACTTGTGAATGGATTAAGCTGAGCTCTTAAAGCTTAATTTTTGCACCTCCATTACCTCACAAATAACATAATGAATTTTATTGGCTAAGATTTAAAAAACGGGAATTAAAAAAGTGATCTGAGTAAAAAAAATATTTAATTAAAAAAATACGTGATGTCCCGCTATGAAGACCAGAAAGAACAAAAGCAGGGAAAAGGCCAGGAAGAGCCTCTTCAACTCAGAATCCGCAGGAGCCACAGTAATTGCGGCAATACTGCTGATGAGCATCATATTTACTGTGCTTACAGTGGTAAGGACTGAATATGTTCCGCAATGGAAAACTGATGCCGAACAATCGCATATGAGTGAAGTCCAGAACGATATGGCCGAACTAAAATCAACGGCAGACATGGTCTCCCTCTTCACGGCCTCAGACCAAAATTCTTCAGCCTACGGTTATTCAGTAACTGTTCCATTTACCATGGGAGGAGGAGAAATCCCTGTTCTGGAACCGTCGAAATCAAGCGGGACACTATCAGTGAACACAGAACGTTACAGAATGGTCATAACTCCCAAAAGGCCTTCGATTGAAGAATCTCCTCAAATCGTGGACTGTGGAGGCATTACCTATTATTCAAACAACCGGCAATATCTGGATCAGGTTTTCAGGTATGAAAACGGAGCCCTAATCCTTTCCCAGAACGAGAGATCATTGATGAGGCAGATTCCATCATTCAGTATACAGAAAACTGAAGAAGGAAATTATACTGTATCGATCCAAGCAATCGAAATGAGAGGCAAAAATGATTCAGTTTCCTCGAATACCGATGCTTCTTTGAGGCTGACCGGAATTTCTGCCGGACCTATCTATGACAGCGCCGAGACAGGAGAGATTGATAATTTCACCTGCACAATTATAACGAAATATCCGGATGCCTGGGTTTCTTACCTCAAGGAAACAGCAGAAAATGCAGAGCTTGAGTATGACACGGACTATGACCTTGGTAAAATAGGCTCAGATAGCGTATACTTTTCTTTCCATCCCACCGACGGTAAAAACCTCGAGAGGCTCTACATAAGCAAATCTGTTATCCAGGCAGAACTGGGAGCTGGAGGCAGTCTGAACAGCATTTAGGAAGACGATTCTGAGTCTGAAGAAGATGATGAGGAATCCGAAGAAGAACCGACTCATGGAAATAGGATCATATTAAATAAACCTGGAATCGGGGGAGTTATTTCCTCGGGAACTTACATTCAATTTAAAAACAATGGACAAAATAACCATTACTGGGTCGAAATTGATGGAACTCAAAAGAAAATTAAAAAGAATGACATTGTAAAGCTTGTAATAGACGGAGACCAGACGTCTGGAATTGCAGATATGAGCGCCAACCAGATCACAAACTTCAATTTTAATGTTAAAATGTATATTGATGGAAAATTCGTGGATCAAGGGAAAGTCACTGGAATATGGGTGAAAGGTTATTCAGACTATGAATCGACTTTAACTTATAAACTTCCATCATACTTATCCGGCACTCAACTACAGGTTGACGAAAATGCCCTGATCAATTGGTGGCCGGAAAATGACTCTGCAATCAATCTATACAATATAGGACCATCCACTACCAATAATAACTTCCTAAGAATTACATTCGATGCAGAGAACACGTATTTTGACTGCAGTGCAGACTATGAAATAGTTAACAGCTAAGGAAGAAGAAGAAAGAAATTGCAGTTGCCTTGTAATGTACAATCAAAAAGGAAACACGATCAATGAAATAATAAGTCTGGAAAACGTATAGGAATAGCAGAAAGAAAATGCCTGAGAGATACACCACACCTTACCCTGCCAGAAGAATCCATTCCAACGGCAGGGCCGAAGACACTAAAGTACTGCTTGCAAGGGAAATCCCTGTTAAACTTTTTCTTGATGGGAAAGCTTTTACGACCCTTTTTGCATCTCCTTTTGAACTGAAAGAGCTCGCAGTAGGGCATTTGATTACGGAAGGGGTTATCAATTACGGAGAGATTGCAGGGGTTGAGGTGGAAGGTTATGATGTCCATATCCTGACTCGAAAGGAAAGCCGAACCCCACGGGATGAGGCCACCAGGGCACAGATTTTCGTAGATTCGGATGCTGTTTTTGATCCAGAAGCCATTTTTACAGGCACAGATCATCTCGAATCCGAGACCTACAAGCTCACAAGGGGTACACATCTTGCCGCCCTTATAAACAGAAAAGGAAAACTCGCAGCACATATTGTCGATATCGGCAGGCACAATGCCGTGGATAAGGTAGTAGGGACTGCTTTTCTCCAGGGGCTCGACATTTCTCAACACTATATGCTTTCCACAGGCAGGCAGCCTGCCTACATGATTACAAAAGCAGCTCGTGCAGGAATCCCCCTTGTCTCCACCAAAGCCATGCCCTTTGACTCCGGAGTTGAAGCTGCAAAACAAGCGAACATTTGCCTCGTGGGACAGCTAAGGCCAGAATCAATGCTGGTATTTGCAAATGAATGGCGAATCAAAAATAACAAAATAAAGAGTTAAAATAGTTAGAAGAGTAAACAAGTAAAAGAGTAAAACGTTAAGAATTGCTGCTAAACTTGTCCATAAGTTAGTCCTCTTGAGCGCAGCGAAAAGGACCGCGTACTGTTGCACTTACAGTGCAACTCCCAGAAAATCTCCGATTTCCTGAGATCCCAAAGCGCAATTCGGGCGAGGCGCAATTCGGGAGGGGCAGCTAAGGCCAGAATCAATGCTGGTATTTGCGAATGAGTGGAGAGTCAAAGCTACAAAATAAAGAGGTGAAAGGTGAATCTAAGTGCTGATTGGTTGTTATAGCGTCCCCTTCGTACTTTTTACCTCATTACCTTCGACCTTTACAGCCCTTTTCATTGCATAAGCAAAAGCCTTGAAGAGAGCCTCGATTTTATGGTGATCGTTATCTCCGTAGACACTGGCATGTATGGTAATTTTCGCATTTGAGGCAAGGGTCTCGAAGAAGTGTTTCACCAGCTGGGTACTGAACTGCCCTACCAGTGGGGCAACAAAATCGGCTTTCAGGACTAGATAGCTGCGCCCGCCGACATCCAGGGCAACTTCGGCAAGAGCTTCATCCATGGGGATTCTGGCTTCCCCGAAGCGGGCGATTCCTGCCATATCCCCGAGAGCTTCGGCAAGAGCCTTTCCGAGGACTATTCCCGTATCTTCAATGAGGTGATGCTCATCCACATAAAGGTCGCCTTCGGCACGCACTTTAAGGTCAAACTCGGCATGCCTGGCAAAAGAAGTAAGCATATGATCAAAAAATCCTATCCCTGTACTGACATCTGCAATGCCATTACCATCAAGGTTAAGCTCAAGCTGGATATCGGTTTCCTTTGTCTTACGGGAGATTTTGCTTGTTCTCATACAGCATCACATTCTCTTTTAAAATAATTAAATACTTTGTATTTAACTGCTTATCTCTTCCTTGCTTGTGGCCCTTATATTCGGTTTGCTCCGGAAAAATGAAAGAAAGGAGCTGATAAATAGCGCCTCTTTGAAGACAAAAACAAGCAGCCAGATCAGTCATCGAGGGCAGCCTTAATCGCATCCTCAAGAGTGAACCTGCCCATGTAAAGGGCACTGCCTACTACAACTCCTGCAGCTCCGGTTTTCTTCAGGACCTGAAGGTCTTTGAGGGAGCTTACCCCTCCTGATGCAATTACAGGAATGCTAACCGATTCCACAAGTTCCCTTGTCGGAGCAGGGTTTACACCCTGCATCAGGCCTTCAGAATCAATATTTGTAAAAAGAAGGCTCCCCGCCCCAAGTTCTTCAAACTTCTTGCCCATTTCGACAGGAGTTTGCGCGCACTCCTCAGTCCAGCCTTTGATGGAGATTTTCCCATTCTTTGCATCCAGCGCAACGTTTACACATGAGTTTCCAAAGGCACTGGAAAGCTGTTTTACAAGTTCAGGATTCTGGAGAGCAGCGGTTCCGAGAATTACCTTTGAAACCCCAAGCTCAAGAAGGGAAACTGCATCTTCAAAGCTCCTGATGCCTCCCCCAACCTGGATACTCACACCTTTCTCCTTACATACCTTGACTATTTTTTCAATAATTGGAGCATTTTTTCGTTCCCCTTCAATTGCTCCATCAAGGTCTACCAGATGAAGAGTCTTAGCCCCTTTTCCAATCCAGTCAAGGGCAACTGCGAGAGGATCATCAAGGGACACGATCTCACTTCCAGGAACACCCTGCACCAGCTGAACGCACTTTCCTCCTCTCATATCCACTGCTGGAATCACTTCAAAAGCCATAGAAAACCACATCTCCGGCATATCTGCAAAAAAACTATCTTCTGTTTCTGATCTGTTTTACGCCTGCACTATTTCCAGGTATTTTACCATTCAGGGAAGATCCTTTCAGAGAAGATCCTTTCAGAGAAGATCCATTCAGGGCATGATCCTTTCGATGGGAACGACAAGTATATCCCTTGCACCGACCTTCCTGAGCTTGTTTACCAGGGTAAAGATCAGGTCTGCATCCACAACGGAGTGAACAGCAAGGAATGATTCTGAAGACGATTTGCTGGACTCAACCTTCATAACTGTTGGGCCTGACATTCCTGGAAGAACCTCTTTTACTGTTTGAAGAGCGGCTTCGGGAACGTTCATCATCAAATAGCGCTTATTCTTTGCATTGAGCACACTCTCGAGTGCAGTTTTTATATCCAGGATTTTGTCCTTTTCCCTGAGGCTTTTTTTGTTAGCGATCAGATGGACCGTGGAAGAAAAGACGGTGTCGATAGCTTTCAGGTGGTTTATCAGGAGAGTTGTCCCGGAACTTGAAATGTCTACAATGGCGTCTGCAATTCCCACATGAGGAGTCATTTCGCAGGCCCCGCTGACCTTTATAACTTCAACGTTAACTCCAAGGTTTTTGAAGTACTGGTGCGTGATCTCCGGAAACTCAGTTGCCACTTTTTTGCCTTCAAGATCCTGTGCATTCTGGAAAACAGAGTCTTCAGGAACTGCCAAAACAAGGCTCGCTCTCCCGAATTTAAGGTCCAGGAGAGCCTCAACATTTGCCCCTCTTTCTGTAATCAGGTCCATTCCTGTAATACCTACATCTGCAGCTCCGTCCTGTACATACTCAGGTATATCAGCAGCCCTGGCAAAGAGAATATGAATCTCAGGGTCTGTAGTTTTTGCAAAGAGTATTCGGCTTTCGGCTCCTCCACTGATGGGAAGCCCTGCATCTTTAAAAAGAGACATTGTGGGTTCGTGAAGGCGCCCTTTATTGGGTATTGCTATGCGAATCATCTGCTCTGTCCTCTAATAAGTGATCTAAGTGATCTAATAAGTGATCTAATAAGTGATCTAATAAGTGATCTAATAAGTGATCTAATAAGTGATCTAAGTGATCTGCCGGGAAGCTTACCTCCGGGTATGCTCATTCCATATAAAACATTTATCCAGAATACTCTTGTATAATATAGACTTCACGGTAAGTTTCAGTGCAAACCTTTTTTTCAGAACCCCTGTTGATAAGGATAATTCGGGTTACATTGTGAGAAATTTTCACACAAAGGGGATAGACTAATTTTTTGGTACTAAAGCCGAAAGAAAGCCATTTGAAAGAGAAGTATTACCCACGGTAATGAATAGATGGGAAACATTATATAGCCGTAGTAATTTAATAGAAACGGACTATCGAGTCATATAAATAATAATATCAATGTTGTAAAATCATAAGTCAACTACCCCACGCTCAAGCAGTGGGGCTTGCAAAAGCCCTGGTTGACCAGCCTGAGTCTTAATTGACTACGTTGGAAATGTCATGATACCTACGAATGCTTCCTCAGTTTGTAGCTCTATCGTGTAGCATTAAAAGTCCTGAGAGGTAGGGGCGGTGTGCTACACCTAACAAGCATATCCAACATTGGCGAGGGGAGACGGTTTTCCAAAACCGTGTTACCTGCTACGGAAATTCGTTTCCAAAGCAGAGTGGAGAAATCCAAACGTGGAACGGAATGCCAGAAAGTTGACGGCATTCCTCCCTGCGCTAAAGCAACAGGGCTTCCTGCCTGTCACATGTGATTAAGCCAACAGACTAAAGATTAATAAAGCGGTAATATTAACATCTAGCAATAAAAGTTACCAATAATTTTGAAAAAAGAGGATCCAAATGGCCCGAAATATAAAAGTGGAAGAGCTCTTGCAAACCCCTATCGAAAAACAGCGGATAGAGCTTGTAGAACGCAAAGGAATAGGGCACCCCGACAGCATCTCGGACGGACTTGCCGAAGCCGTAAGCCGAGCGCTATGCAGGGAATATATAACCAAATGTGGAGCTGTACTCCATCACAACACTGATGAAACCCAGATTGTAGCCGGCAGATCCAGCCCGAGATTCGGAGGAGGAGAGGTACTGCAGCCCATATATATGCTCCTTGTAGGCAGAGCCACTAAAGAGTTCGAAGGTACCGAGCTTGCCACCGAGTCCGTAGCCCTCCAGGCTGCCCGTAAGTACCTGAGAAACACCCTGGTGAACATGGATCTAGAGAGAGACGTGATCATGGACTGCAAACTCGGAACAGGATCTTCAGACCTCAGAGACGTCTTCAAGAGAGACAGGGTGCCGGTTGCAAATGATACCTCTTTCGGAGTTGGGCATGCCCCATTTTCTGAACTTGAAAATATCGTTTACAATACAGAGCGTCAGCTCCTTACCGATCTGAAGTCCCGCATGCCTGCAATAGGAGAAGACATGAAAGTTATGGGGCTCAGGGATGGGGAAGATATAACCCTTACTATATGCAGCGGCATGATTGGAAGGTATATTGACGATCTGGACAGCTACATAAGCATGACTGAAGAAATGAAGACCTATGTGGAAGAGCTTGCAACTCACTATACTGAGCGGGATGTGAAAGTCCAGATAAACACAGGTGATAACCTGAAAACAAGCTGTATCTTCCTTACAGTCACCGGCACCTCAGCTGAAATGGGAGATGACGGATCAGTGGGGCGTGGAAACCGCTGCAACGGGTTGATCACACCTAACAGGCCAATGAGTATGGAGGCAACCAGTGGAAAGAACCCGATTAACCATATCGGAAAAATCTACAACCTCCTCTCGACACAGATGGCTCGGGATATCGTACAGCAGGTTCCGGAAGTACAGGACGTCAATATCAGACTACTTTCCCAGATCGGAAAGCCCATTGACCAGCCACTTGTGGCAAGCGCGCAGATCATTCCAAAAGAAGGCACCTCCTTTGCAAAGGTCAAATCGGAAGCTGAAGTTGTAATTGACGACTGGCTTTCCAATGTGACGAAAATTACAGAAATGGTTATCAGGGGAGAACTGAACACCTTCTAATAAAACCAAAAATATCTGAGGCAAGAAAATATCGAGGGGAACCTTCGGGTTCTTTTCACATCTTTTTTACTGTACCTGTCTTAACAGTCAATCCATTAACAGTCAATCCATTAACAGTCCATGATCTTAAAATGAGATTTTTAAACAGGACCTGCCATACAGATAGGATTTTTCAGGAGTTTTTTAACCTTTCAGGTATTCTTGCCGAAATCAAGTATTTTAAGGCTTCTCAGTGGGTAAGATTACATTTTCAACTGTCGTGTTCAACTGTCTTAAAAAGATTATACTTTCAGCTATGTAAGACAGGTTTTTAATATTCTCAGGGAACCTCCAAAAAATAAAAATATTTTAATTCAAGGAGGTTTTTAGATAACCTTAACAGTTAGTTTGAACTTTTCCTCGCCTCCAAAACGGAAAATAGTATAAATACCTTCAATTTCCCAGGTGCCTGGTTTTACAGCCTCGTATTCCCATTCATGAACCCCTGGAACAGTCTTTGTATCCGGGACATCAGGAGTAAACTGTTCCCGGAGAAGTTTAAGGCCCTCCTCGACCTCCATCTTCCATACAGTTTCAGCAACAGGTTTATCCTTACTGTACATGTGCTCTCCGGGTTGGTCCCTGAGTTTTATCACAAAGGTGTCTCCAAGGTTGATGCTGACCGTATCGAAACTATTGGCATTCGTAAAGATTTGAGCGACCATATTCCATATCCCTTCGGTATTATGAGATCAGTTCATTTTCTTACTGTAATTATGCTATATGTCCTCTGTAATATACAAAAGTATTTTTGATAAATATGGAAAATGTTATAAATGTAAGCTATAATCACTCACCCTAGCGAAAACCATAAATACCATCACCATATATGGAGATGGTGCACTGAGGCAGTGTAGCACTATGCAACACTGGATCAGTATCATCGTCCCGCCTTAACTCAGTGGTAGAGTGCGCGGCTGTAGTTCGGCTCGTGCGGGAAATATCCCGTACATTTCTGCGCAGGCACCGCGATGTCCCCGGTTCGAGTCTGGGAGGCGGGACCTGGAACTTAATCCAGAATAGACTCAAGTCAACGGGAACATTTATATATTAAAGATGCATTTAAGATTTGCTCGCAGCGCGGGCAAAACAGCAACTAAAAAGACAAAAGTGTCCGGATAGTGTAGAGGCCTATCATGGAGCCCTGTCGAGGCTCCGACTCGGGTTCGAATCCCGGTCCGGGCGCTTCTTTATTTTCAATAAGATTACTTTACATAATTGATTATACACTTATGTAATGGATCTGTTTTGATATAATTTATGATTTTTTTAAGTACGGTTCGGTCTTTATTTTAATCAACCCCCGCTCCTGAGATTCCTGACCCTGAGTACCTTGCTCTGAGTACTTTACTTCTGCTCTACCCTCCTGATTTTTCGGAACCTTTTAACTTTCACATACAGGTCAGAACCATCTCTCGAAGCTCTGGGAACTTTTTCCGTAAAAAACATGTAAAGAGAGACAAATACAGGAATAAAGCTGAAGTAAAAGCTGAAGTCGGAAGGTACAAAAATGGGGATTGAATCCCATACTCCGGATTGTTCCGAAGAAAGAGCCAGCAGATTTAGCGATCTCTGCAAGAAGATGAAGAGTACAAGAGAAAAAATGGAAGAAGAGACTCTCATTTTTATCGAAGCCACCAAAATTTTCTCCCTGGAATGGATTCAAAGGGAAATAGAAGTAAACGTGCCCCCTCTGAAAAATGAAGGTTATTCTGAAAATGTGGAAAGTGGCAAAGATAAGTTGAATAAACTGTCACGCCTGAAGGAAATTCATTCCCAAATTCCACTTATTGTCGAAGAAAATCTCAACCGTGATGAGTATTGGGTTCACAGGAATCAACTTCTTCAGGCAGACACCTCCCGCGACTACCTTGAGTTTAAAAAAGATAGAATGAAGAGGGGGCTTACATCAAGCATTCGAATGATTCTGGGCTGCGCGGCAGAAGTTTTCGCTAACCTGAAAGATGAAGATCCTGAAGACAGTGTATGGGTGAAAGAGCGGGGAAGACGAAAATACATATGTATTCTCAGGTTTTCGGATGAGATGACAGCTTCCCTTGACCGCTATTTCACAATGGTCGAGGAGCTTTTAGTTCTTGGAAACGAGGTGAATGAGATTGAAAAGAAGAATGAAGAAAGGGAAAGATGAAAAATGAAAATAAAAAGGGAAGATAAAAAAGAGAAAATAAAAAAGTAAACCAGGTAAAAAAGTGAATCATGCGACACTTAAATGAGAAATACCCCTGTTAAATTTGTGTCCCATGCTCAGGATACATATACAAGCCCGCCTGCAAGCTGACGATAACACCTTTATTCACGGACACCAGATTAATCCTACATGACAGAGCCAGACTTCAGCATAAAAAAAGCCCTTGAGGAAGCAGGAACAGATGCTTACCTGATGACCGGGGGCATTCATAATGCCGATATTTACTATGCAACCCACTTCCTGGCATCGGACGATTTCATTTATCTGCAAACCGGAACCGGGAAAGAAGTTATGTTCATTTCGGAAATGGAGCGCGGAAGGGCTGAAATAGAGTCAAGGGTTTCGACTATAAAAACCACTCAGGACTTTGGCTACCGCGAAAAAATTAAGGAGAAAAAGGATGTCTCTATTGCCTATGCAGCCTGCGTATCCGAACTGCTCCTTGAAGAAAAAGTAAAAAAAGTTGCAGTTTCCTACGATTTTCCGGTCTTTTATTCAAACTATCTTACAGAAGCAGGTTTTACCGTAGTCCCTATAAAAAGCCCTTTCAGGAAAATGAGGAGCGTGAAGAGACCGGAAGAAATCGAATCTATAAAGTATGCCCAGATGGCTGGGGAAAAGGCTATGGAAGCGGCAATTTCCCTGATAGAAGGAGCAGAAGAAAGGGACGGCACCCTCTATTTTGAAGGGCATGTCCTTACCGGAGCTAAAGTGAATTCAGTCATTGACCATACTCTGCTGGATTTTGGGTGCGAAGCCGAAGAGACAATTGTCTCCTGCGGGGAAGATACTTCAAACCCTCATGGAACTACGGAGGGGCCTCTCAAGGCAAATGCTCCGATCATCCTGGACATTTTCCCAAGGAGCAAAAAGAAGCGCTATTTTGCGGACATGACGCGGACCGTGCTCAGAGGGGAGGCTTCAGAAAAACTAAAGGCAATGTATGAAATTGTATTTGAAGCCCAACAAAAAGCTCTGGGAATGGTAAAACCCGGAGTTTCGACCTCTGAAATACACAGTGCAGTCTGTGACCTCTTTGAGGCACGAGGTTATCATACTTACAGAAGTGGAGCAAAAGCCGGATTCACACACTCTACAGGCCATGGGGTCGGGCTTGACATCCATGAACTTCCCGGCGTAGGAGAAAACAGTGTGCTTCTGGAGGCAGGTAATGTGATAACAATCGAGCCCGGGCTATATTATCCGGAAATTGGGGGGATCCGGCTTGAGGATATGGTTCTGGTTACTGAAACAGGGTGTGAAAACCTTACAGGATTAGAAAAGAAATTTGTATTAAAATCCGTCATATAAATTAAACAACCGGCTTGTAATCAGAATTTGCCTTAATTTGCCTTATATAGCCCGAAGTGACGGGAAACAAGCATAAATACGGCAGGAATCTACCATAATAAGGGTTTATAAATCAGGTTTGCACAGATCGGATTTCATAACCAATCCTATGGCAGAATACTGCTATAATAAGGCTTCAGGCAGGATAAAGCCATTGTATAGCCATTATATAGCCATTACATAGCCATCACATAGCCATTACATAGCCATTACATAGCCATTAAATAGCCATTATATAACCATTATATAACCATTATATAGCCATTATATAAACCATTATATAGCCATTATATAAACCATTATATAGCCATTATATAGCCATTATATAGCCTGGAAACGTTTATGAGAAATCATCCAGTTTGAGGTAAACATGACAGATAATGTATACAACAGAGAAGATATCCTTGAAAAGTACAGAGAAGCAGGCAGGATTCTGAAGATTGTCAGAACTGAAGCTGCAGATATGGTGAGAGTCGGAAACAGTCTGCTTGAAGTTGCTGAATTTGTGGAAAAGAAAACCATAGAACTTGGAGGCAGGCCTGCCTTCCCCTGCAATATCTCAAGAAACCAGGAAGCTGCCCACGCGACCCCCAAAGCAGGGGATAAGGATGTCTTTGGAAAAGATATAGTGAAGCTGGACCTCGGAGTCCATGTAGACGGATACATAGCAGACTCAGCAGTAACTGTGGACCTTTCAGGCAATTCCGACCTCGTAAAAGCCTCTGAAGAAGCCCTTGCAGCAGCCATTGACCTCATGAAGCCGGGAGTCTGCACAGGAGAGGTCGGAGCTGCAATAGAGGAAACGATCCGCAGCTACGGCTTAAATCCTATTATGAACCTCACAGGCCACGGACTTTCTCAGTATGAAGCCCACGACAACCCCGCAGTACCCAACAAACATGTAGAGGGTGGAGTTGTCCTGAAGGAAGGAGATGTGCTTGCAATCGAACCCTTTGCAACTAATGGAACGGGCTTTGTACACGACGGCAGCTGGGCAGAGATATACAGCGTTATACAGAAAAAACCTGTACGTCTGCCAGCAATCAGAAACATCCTGAAACAGGCAGAAGAGTATAGGGGACTTCCCTTTGCAAAGCGCTGGCTCAATTCAGACAAACTTGAATTTTCATTAATCCAGCTTGAAAAAGCCAGAATTATCCACTCTTATCCCGTACTTATTGAAAGTGCCGGAGGGCTTGTGTCCCAGGCAGAACATACGCTAATAATAACCCGGGACGGATGTGAAGTCACAACAAAATAAAGCCCGGACCAAAAAACAGAAAAACGAATCGGATGAAAGACGAATAAAAAAGAGTTGAAAACCTTGAAACTGTATCCCCTCCTCTTAGCCAGTATTTTACTGGCAACTTTCCTCATTCCTGCCCTTCTTGCAGATCCCTGCTCTGCTGCCTTTATCCCTGGCAACAATATTACAGTAGAAAGAGATGGGATGACATGGAATTACGACGAGAAAATTACAGATACCGAAGCTATTTTTTTCAGGAATCTTATCGATAGAGATACAGGCAATAATGACGGTTTTGTTAATGCCTGGGAAATCCTGAAAATGGAAGTTCTTTTAGGGGACAAAATGGAGAAATCCATAGAAGAGAAACCTGATGTAAAGCTCAACGCGACTTCAGACCCTGTTGAATTAAAGGACGTTGAGTTCTGGATTTCGAAAAACACCCTCGGAAGAACTGAAAAAAGCTCGTCAATTACAAACCGCGCCAGCGTAACCTACAGTTTCAAAGAAGAAATAAGCGCCGGAACAGACATATGGCTGATGGGCACTCCGAACTCAAGTGTTACAATTACTCTCCCACAGGGCCTTGACGTAGAATTAACGGAAGGTCTTGACAACAAAAGCCTTGTGCTTGAAAATAACCGTACATTATTGAGAGGGAACTTCGGCTCTGAAAAAAACATTACACTATGGCTTTCGAAAAATGAAAGCCTTAAAGCCGAACTGCTGGCTATGGAATTATATAAGGATAAGATTGCGGAAAATAAAAGTGTGAAAGAAAGCGGAGCAGGAGAAAACGAGGCCCCGACTGCTGGAGAAAAGGCTGAAGTCAGTCAACCATCCGGGGTTTTCAAAAATATCCTCAACAAAATTAACCGGAGCCTGAACGGGGCCTGAAAGAGACTGAACAGAGCCTGAAAAGAGACTAAACAGAGCCTGAAAAGAGCCCAAAAGTTAATCTGGCTTGACGCTTATCCAGAAAAACATGCTCATTAAACAGATTCCACTTGAAAACGGATGCGCACTTGGCCTCCGATTTGAGATGCAGAAGTATCCTCTGCTGGTTATAAGGGCAGAGAAGGGTTTTCTGATGTGCGGCTATCTTAATGTCAGTGCCGCTGAGACACTGGGGGATACGGCAGCAAAAGTAAAAGGTGTGCAGAGTTTCGAAGATATGCTCAAAGCCACTGTTATCGAGGTAACAAAGTTTGCCGGAGAGCTTGGAATTGAGATAGGAATGACTGGCAGGGAAGCCCTGGAAAAAATGTTTTGAAGGATAGAACCTGCTTCACAGACAGCCCTCTCAAATTTGATCTTACACGCGGACATATCATAAATTGGTCTCTTACAGGCTGCCTCCCATTCAGGCAACTTTTTTCTTACATGCAACCTGTTTTTGACCTCAACCTTCTGCACAGTACCCTCAAGTAGCCAATATGTTTAAAACACGAAAAAAACAGAATTAAATTAAAACACAGGCTTAAAACACTTTTAAATATATGATATTTTAGATTTTGTCCCCTAACCCACAAGAAATTATTTTGAATCGCTTCAAGCCATTTTGAACTGCCTGAAGATCATTTTGAACTATATTATCAACTTATTTCTGATCATCAATGTTATACGCTTTTGAACTCTCTGGAGAGCACGAAGAATTGCCAGCTGCCGAAGTCCTTGCCTGCCTCAAAATTGAGAGGCTTGATTTCCGGCCCCATGCAAGAGTCGACCAGTGCCTTGTAGTGGATATCGCAGGCAGAGAAGAGGATGTTGAAAGAGCCCTCGCAGGTCATGTAACTGAAAGGCTGGCAATGACCCACCATATACTGAAAGTTGTAGGGATTACCGAAAACAACCCTGATGCGGTCATGAAGCTTGCGGAAGCCTTTGAACTTGGAGGATATATCAGGGAAGGAGAGAGCTTTGTTGTCAGGGCAAAGAGGATCAAACACCACGTTGACTTTCCGTGCGAGTCCCTTGAGCAGAAAATTGGAGGATGCATCTACAGGAAAGGTTTCAGGGCAAACCTGAAGAGCCCTGATGTGGAATTCCGGCTCATCCTGAGTGAAAAAGCTGTACTTGGGACTCTTCTATCATCGGTTGACAGGAGCGCATATGAAGCCAGGACTCCCCAGAACAAGCCTTTTTTCCATCCTGGCGTACTTATGCCAAGAGTTGCCCGCGCCCTTACAAACCTTTCCGGGATAAAGCCAGGAGAGCTTCTCCTTGATCCTTTCTGCGGCACTGCAGGCATACTTGTAGAAGCCGGGTTTGTGGGGGCAAGGGTCATAGGAATAGATGCCCAGGAAAAACTCGTCCTCGGGGCTCACATGAATCTTGAAGCCTATGAACTGGACTACCTCCTGATGGAGGGAGATGCCTGCAGGATTCCGCTAAAGGACTCTACAATCGATACCGTTGTCACCGATCCTCCCTACGGAAGGTCGGCAGCAATCCTTGCCGAGTCTTTAGAAGAGCTATATTCCGGCGCCCTTGGGGAGATTCAACGTGTTTTAAAACCAGGAGGTATCGCGGTTGTTGTCTCGGACAAGGCAGCGTTTGAGTACGGAGAGAAGGCAGGACTTAAGGTTCTTGAGATTTATGTACAGAGAGTGCACAGGAGTCTCACACGGATAATAACTATTTTCCAGAAGGATATGGAGTAACCTACCCATCATTGAAATGACAGGCATCCGGCTTCTCGAAAAAGTTGCTTAAAAAGGAAAGTAAAGATAGAAAGATGACTTTTCATCTTTAAAGACATTTCTCACTCATGGGAAATCAGTTCTTCCAGCACCTCAGCCATTATCCTGTGCCTGAGAATGCGTTTGCGGTTCTGCTCACCTGCCCGCCTGATTGAGTAATCGTCTTCAATCCAATCGATATTTCTTCCATAGTTAACTCCCATAAGGGTTAATCCATAGGGAGGAGCCGGTTCAATTCCTTCTTCATAAATCTCGGGATTTAGCATCTGGAGCAACCAGTCATTATCACGCACCCCTTTTCCGATCATTGAGAGGGCGGTCACTATTTTTCGGACCATGTTCCAGAGAAAACTGTTGCCAACGACTTCAATCGTTGTAAGTTCCCCATCTACACGGGCATTGATTCTCTCCAGAGTACGAACAGTACTTTTTTCTCCGTTTGATCGGGAAAAATTTTCAAAATCATGGGTTCCAAGTAGCAGTTTGGAAGCTTCCCTTATCTTTGAAATATCGAACTCTTCGCCGCTCATCACGTAGCGGTAGTGCCTGGAAACCGCACTCCTCCTGGCATCAAAGTCGAAGGGGACTTCTGCATGAGCCCATGCCCATATGGTTGGAGGAAGTTCGGAGTTGATGACTCTGGGAATTGCCAGGTTCGGTTTGTCCGTATCAAAAGCGATGACCTGTCCGAGGGCATGAACCCCTGCATCAGTCCTGCCCGCACAGTTATAGTTAGCAGATTTGGGGCTTTCTATAATCCTGAGGTTCCGAAGAGCCTTGAAGATTTCTTTCTCCACGGTCTCGACATTCGGCTGAATCTGGGACCCATGAAACTCGGTGCCTATGTACGCAAGCTTTAAAGCGACTCTCATAAGATCCCTGATTACTTGGTTTTTTTCTTATAATAGACTTCTCTTAAAATAACCAAAAATATTACAAAGATGCACCCGAAAAGGAACCAGACCCCAGGGTGAAGAGAAAGGGTATCATAAAGCCCATGGATTCCTCCGAGGTGTGTGAGCCCTTCAGGAGGGACAGAAGGTAGTTCCGGGGTTGAGTCCGGAGTCTCCAGGGAAGGGATTTCAGCAACCGCCTCTTCCGGGATAACTTCCACCCCCGAAGACAAATTTTCTGCCCCTGAGCCATCCATTGCCTGCTGGCCAGCAAAAGTCTCAGAGCTTGCGTTCATTACCTCTTCTTCCGGCATGGCCCGGTCAAAAGTAGACTCAGAACCCTCTGCTTTTGGGCTCAAGCTTTCGTTTTCAACGTCCTCCATAACCATTGCTTCTGGATAAGCCTCATTTGCCGGTCCCGTGATTCCCATCCGCAAAGGAGCAGTGGCATCAACGATACTTTTTGCCCTTAGATAGACTGAGAGGTACTCTATTCCTGCAGCTGCAAAGAAGGCTGCTCCTATTACTCCCATATATTTCTGTAGCAAACTTATAATGGAGAGTTTATCCATTGAGTGTCTTGAAGGAACAAGAACAATCAGTTTTTCCACTGATTCATAGATTTTTACCTGCCGCCCTTTCTGGCTCCATTTTATCTGTTTGACCTTAATCAAGTCGGATTCTACCAGAGAATCAAGGTTATATTTGACCGTGGTAAGGGGAAGATTCAGCTCTTCTGCAATATTGGTTGCAGACATGCTTTTCTTCCCGAGAATTTCAAGGATTTTCAATGATGTTTCGTTGGAGAGGACCTGGGTGAGTTTTCTTGAGTCACCATTTACAGGGAGAACAAGCACCCTGTTATCCGACTCCCCGAGTCCAGGCTCCTGGGGAAACTCGCCGGTTTCAGATAAACCGTCTCTATCTTCAAGCCCGTTCATGCGTATTTCCTGAGTTAAAAACTTATTATCAGTATTTATTAAGTATACTTATCAGTATTTTTTAATTATACTCTCTACTGTACTTTGCACCGATCTGAATATAAAGTTTTATTTTCCACGGGTTATTATAGATCCACTACTATATTTATATATAGAATCCTGCCCTTAACCTTAAATATAACATTGTATATTCTAGTCTAAATTTTCCGCTGGTAGCAATCATGATAACAAAACAGCAGGTTCTTGAATTTCTGAAAAATTACGATTTAAAAGACATTACTATTGCAACAGTATGTTCTCACTCAAGCCTTCAAATTTTTGATGGAGCTCGAAAAGAAGGTTTCAGAACTTTGGGGATCTGCGTTGGCAAACCACCCAAATTCTACGAGGCATTTCCCAAAGCAAAACCCGACGAGTATCTTATTGTCGAAAGTTATGCAGATATTATGAATAAGGCTGAGGAGCTCAGAAAAAGAAACACTATCATAATCCCTCACGGTTCATTTGTTGCTTACCTGGGTACGGAGAATTTTGCAGAAATGGCTGTGCCTACCTTTGGGAACAGAGATGTACTGGAGTGGGAGTCCGACCGGGATAAAGAACGGGAATGGCTGCTTGGAGCAGGTATCCACATGCCCGGAAAAATAGATGACCCTCATGATATCAACGGGCCTGTGATGGTCAAGTACAACGGAGCAAGAGGAGGAAAAGGCTTCTTCGTTGCAAAAACCTACGAGGAATTCGAGGAACTCGTTGACCACACGCAGAAGTACACTATCCAGGAGTTCATTACAGGAACTCGCTATTACCTGCATTACTTCTATTCCCCGATCCGAAATGAAGGATACACCTTAAGCGAAGGAAGCCTTGAGCTTCTTAGCATGGACCGCAGGGTAGAATCCAATGCAGATGAGATCTTCAGGCTTGGCTCTCCCAAAGAACTTATCGAAGCAGGTATTCGCCCTACATATGTGGTTACAGGAAACATGCCCCTCGTCGCAAGGGAGTCCCTCTTGCCTCTGATATTCTCTCTTGGAGAAAGAGTGGTTGAAGAATCCCTGGGCCTTTTTGGCGGGATGATAGGGGCTTTCTGCCTTGAAACCGTGTTTACGGACGAACTTGAAATTAAGGTATTTGAGATTTCAGCCAGGATTGTTGCAGGGACAAACCTTTACATTTCAGGTTCCCCCTACGCAGACCTTATCCAGGAAAATCTTTCGAC
Organism: Methanosarcina sp.; assembly: GCF_028693135.1. Lineage (GTDB taxonomy): Archaea > Halobacteriota > Methanosarcinia > Methanosarcinales > Methanosarcinaceae > Methanosarcina. The sequence goes on along the minus strand of NZ_JAQUVZ010000004.1, from coordinate 78,516 downwards.
CGGACGGAGAATGGCTCAGGAAATCAAAGAGGCAGTCCGGACAAACCAGCTGGATAAGATAATATCCTGAAGCTGCTGAAGTATTTTGAAGCTGCTGAAAGCTTCAGAAGCTTTCGGCTAATTCTGTTTTTCATCAGATTTACCAGGGTTGAAAGGATCTTTCAATCCCTGATTATCCCTGTTTTTCTCAAATAGAAGGTTTTTCACAGATCAGGATTTTTTTTCCATATTGGAGTTTTTTTCAAAGATCAGGTAATTAGTGCCCTCTCATAAGATTTTGTGAGAAAGTTCCCTGTAGTACATAAACAGTTATTTAACCCCTCTGTTGCCTCACTTTCAGAATTTGTAAGAAGGTTACGGTCAAGTAGAAATTCTCTATTCAATATCAAAATTTAATAGTTACCAGACACCTGCGGAAATTTCCGGTTTTTTGGATGGAGTTTAAAGATAATTTCAGGGCTTAAAAAACTCTCACATAAGTTTCTTCCATTGATACTTTGCCCAATCTTTTCTCTCGGATTTTTTATTCTCTGCCACTCCCCGCATTTAGCATACACCTCTTGAATAAATAAAAGTTTACGCTATCCAGAGAGATCTTACCAGCCAGTAAGTTACTGGACAGTAAGATCGAATAAAGATATTTTCCAGAGGGTCCTGGGAAACTTTGGGCGATACGGGAAATAGTAAAAACAGGTAATATATCTGACCTTCAAGAGAACGGGAAAAACTTTCAAAATTATATAGATTAAAGAAGAAAATCAATGAATTCTCCGACTATACCTTTAAATATCAAAAACCCCATGCACAGACTCATATATCACAATAAAATATAATCAAATCTTAATAATTCTCATACATTCACCAATCACTATCATTTCTTCAAAGGAAGATTAGTTTAGCATCATTTAAGGAGCATTTCAATGGTAAAACCCGAGAAATTCATTCCAAAGGCAGTTGAGAAGATCAGCCAGGAAATAAAAGACGGGAGAGCAATTATTGCTCTATCGGGCGGCGTGGACAGTTCTGTTTGTGCGGAGCTGGCTTATAGGGCGATCGGGGACAGGCTGCAGCCGATCTATATCGACACCGGGCTCATGAGGAAAGGAGAAACCGAGAGGATAAAGCACATCTTCTCTCACATGAACCTGGATATTGTCTATGCAAAGGACAGGTTCCTTGCAGCCCTGAAGGATATTACTGACCCTGAAGAGAAACGGAAAGCCATAGGTGAGACCTTTATCCGCGTTTTTGAAGACGAGGCAAAGAAGCTTGAAGCCGATTACTTGATCCAGGGCACGATCTATCCTGACAGAATCGAGTCCGAAGGCGGGATCAAGTCCCACCACAATGTTGGAGGGCTGCCGAGCGTAATGGACTTTAAGAAAATTGTTGAGCCTATAGAGGACCTTTACAAGGATGAGGTAAGGGAAGTCGCCTGGGCACTCCAGTTGCCTGAGGAGATCTGCGAGAGGATGCCTTTCCCGGGTCCCGGGCTTGCTGTGCGCATTCTCGGAGAGGTTACCGAGGAAAAACTTGAAGTCGTGCGGGAAGCAAACTTCATAGTAGAAGAGGAACTTCTTGAGAGGTTCTGTCCCTGGCAGACTTTTGCTGCGGTAATCGGCAAAGGCACAGGAGTAAAAGGAGATGTAAGGGCTTACGGCTGGATCATAGCTGTAAGAGCTGTAGGATCAAGGGATGGAATGACTGCAGAAGCACTCGAACTCCCCTGGGAAGCCCTCAAGACCCTCGAATCGAGAATCACTTCCGAAATTCCACAGGTTGCCAGAGTGGTATACGACATCACGCCAAAACCACCTGCAACAATCGAGTTTGAGTAAAACCGGAAAATAGAAGCTAAAAGTGAAGCCCAAAATGGCTTCATCAACCTTTTTTACAAATCGTGCAGTAAATCATAAAATGAATATAATTCATAATAGCGAGTTCTAAGCCTATGTCCCTTAATAAAGCAGTAATGGATATCCGGCAGCGGATAAAAGTAAAGCCATCACCTACGAATGAACCTGCGGCAAGCTGGACCGGAGCAGACCTTGTAAATGGGGTTGAAACAAAGGTCCTCACTGTAATCTTCAAAAGTGCAGGCTGCCGCTGGGGAAAAGCCGGCGGCTGTACGATGTGCGGCTACGTCTATGAATGTGCAAGTGAGCCCCCGTCCCTCGAAGACTATAGCGCCCAGCTTACAAAAGCAATGAGGAAAGCTGAAAAGTTCCCTGAGTTCATGGTCAAGATCTTCACCTCAGGCAGTTTCCTTGACGAACAGGAAGTCTTTCCTGAAGCCAGAGATGCGATCCTTAAGGCCCTTGCAGATGACCCCAGGGTCATCAAAGTGCTTGTTGAAACCCGCCCAAACTATGTAACCGAAGAGAATGTACAGGCCTGCCTCAGCATCCTGAAAGACAAACCCTTCGAACTTGCGTTCGGGCTGGAAACAAGTTCGGATAAGATCAGAAGAGATTCCATTAACAAGGGTTTCACATTCCAGGAATTTGTTCATGCAGCAGAAATTGCAAAAAAGTATGGAGTAACCATAAAAACTTACCTTATGCTCAAGCCTCTCTTCCTTTCCGAAAAGCAGGCAATGGAAGACATCATACACTCCATAGATGATGCAGCTCCTTATTCTGACACCATATCCATCAACCTCTGCAACGTCCAGAAAGGCACCCTTGTAGAAGCCCTCTGGGAAAAAGGTCAGTACCGCCCGCCCTGGCTCTGGAGCATAATAGAAATCCTGAAAAAAGCAAAAGCCGCCCATCCGGACCTCCCACTCATGTCCGACCCCGTCGGAGCAGGCTCAAAACGCGGCCCCCGCAACTGTAAAATATGCAGTCCGGAAGTTGCAGATTCCCTCCGGACTTTCTCACTCACCCAGAACCCTGCCGACCTCACTACAACGGACTGTAAATGCAAAGAACTCTGGAAAAAAGTCCTGGAAATCGAAGACTTCACTTACGGGACTCCTATTTTAGATTAATAGGAGAAAAGAAAAATATAAAAATTAGTCTGCTTGGGAGAGCGAAGTTCACTGCTAAACCTATAAAGTAGTCCTCTTGAGCGCAGCGAAAAGGACCGCGGGCTGTTGCACTTGCAGTGCAACTCCCAGAAAATCTCTGATTTTCTGTGATCCCGAATCGCAACTCGGGTGGCAAGTGTATTCACCCTGAAACCTTCTTGCCCCCCATTTCAGAAACCCTCAGCAGGAAAACCCTGAGTCTTTCTTTTTCCAGAAAGTGAACTATCCGCACCTATCGGGCTGCTGTCCTTCAAAGAAGGTAACTTCCCGCTGTGCCCCCACACTCTCTAAGTTAAAGGCCACTGGTGACCCGTAGTTACTCCGGCGAGTAGTCCCAGATCATTGTCCCGACTCCACCGTCTGTGAAAAGCTCAAGAAGCATGGAGTGGGAAACGCTCCCATTTATGATATGTGCCTTTTCTACCCCACTTTTAACCGCTACAGCAGCACCTTTTATTTTGGGGATCATGCCTCCACTGATAACTCCTTCCTCAATAAGAGAATCAATTTCATCCAGCTTAATGCGAGAGATGCGGCTGCTCGGATTTTTAATGTCTCTCAGGAGCCCGGAAACATCGGTCATAAGTATCAATTTTTTAGCATTCAAAGACGCTGAGATGTCTCCTGCAACCGTATCAGCATTGATATTCAGGGCATTGCCTTTTGTATCCACAGCAATCGGAGAGATAACAGGGATATAGCCTTTTTCAAGCATAATATGGAGAATTTCCGGGTTTATGACCTCACTTTCCCCTACCCAGCCTATATCCACTTCAGTTTCCACGCCGTCAATAAGTACGCGTTGTAAAGCCTGTTTATGGCCAAGGATCATTCTTCCGTCGTAGCCTGTAAATCCGACACCTTTGCCGCCGAACATCCCGATAAGGGATACAATTTTAGTATTGATATTCCCGACAAGAACCATCCTTGCAATTTCCATAGTTTCGTCATCTGTAATGCGCAGTCCCTGGAAAAACTCAGCCTTCTTGCCCATGCGTCCCATTTTTTCAGTGATTTCAGGTCCGCCACCATGTACGATAACGGGTTTGATTCCCACATAACGCAGGAGGACAACATCTTTTATGATGTCCTCCATGATCTGGGCGCTAACCATTGCGTTTCCACCCACTTTGATAACCATGATTGAATCATAGAACTCCTGCATATAAGGCAGGGCTTCAATAAGCACATTCTCTCTTTTGAGTTCCATGATCTAGAAATCAGAAAATCTCTTTTTAAACTTATCGTTAGACATCACAGGTAAAAGCAGAGGAATTCTGTAAAAAAGGGTTTATTCACATGTTATTAAAAATTTGGATATGTCTAAAAGGTATAAAAATAAGCCAGCTCAGATAGCATTAAAGATCCTTCCAGGCTAATTCTGCTATGGATATCAAAAAGAAAAAGAAAGAACCCCGATCTCCAGGGTATGTGAAGGATACTGGTTTACTCTATTTTTTCGATCTTTTCTTTCTTGACAAAGGGCTTGCTAATTTTCTCAGGCATCCATTCAGGTCTATTTTTGGGGGCTGCGACAAGATCTTTCCATGCCTTGAAAACGTGCACCTTCTTTGTCCCGCGTTCTCTGAGGCGGATGACATCTGGTTTGGATTTGGTACCGGCGCCCCGGTTTGCAGCTTTCAAAGCAGCCTGCCGAGGCTGTTTACCAGTGAAAACTCCATGCTCATTGCCTTCTTCGTCTCGTAAAACAAAATTTCTTGTGTTGGACATAAAGGTCACCTCGCAAATTGTATTGCTAGACACTGATTAATTTTTAAAGTATATAAAATCTTTCTTCAGGATGTTGCCTATAGTTATTGATTTATGCAAAACTGCCCTTAATTTGTAAAGGGCATATAAACTAAATATTTATAAATTGTGGTCAAAAGGGGAAATGTGCAAATATTTATAAATTGTGAAAAATACGAGTTGAAATAGGATTCAGGAAAGGGTTTTTAAATATTTTTGCAAAATATATTTTATTGTACTTTTGGAACAGGGCCTGGAAAGCACAAACTTTACATGCTATAACTTCTTATGATCACTATATTTTTCCAAATGCATATAATGAAATTATGTATTTGCTAAGGATTGATTCTATAAATCAAGCACATACTCATCTTTTCACGGATCTGGTTAAACATGGAACACTGTAATTTCAACCTCCCTGATGTCCAGGCCAGCAAACCAAGCATAGCCATCAACCTCACCCGTGTTGGGGTAACAAACATGAAAAAGCTGGTTGAAATCAAACGAAAGGACAAGCGTCCGATAGTACTGATTTCAACTTTTGATGTCTTTGTTGACCTGCCCTCGGATCGTAAGGGAGCGAACCTTTCAAGGAACTTCGAAGCTGTAGATGAAGTTCTGGAGAAGGTTCTCAGCACACCGGTGTATGAAATAGAACAACTATGTAGCGATATTGCACATAACCTGCTTGGCCGTCACGAATATGCAAATCAGGCTGAAGTCAGGATGAAAAGCGAATATATGATAAGGCGCACCTCCCCTTCAACAGGGATCAAGTGTCAGGAAGTCGTGAATATCTTTGCTGAAGCTTCGGCTGTAAGGGGCGACGGAAATAAAAGCTACTTTGATGTGAAAAAACTCATAGGAGCTGAAGTCGTGGGAATGACTGCCTGTCCCTGCGCACAGGAGATAATGAGAGATAAAGCTGCAAATGAGCTTGCTAACCTTGGAGTTGATAGGGATACTATCATAAAATTCCTTGAGAAGGTTCCTATGGCCACCCACAATCAGCGCGGAATAGGTATTGTCTCAATCAAAGTAGCTCACGATTTTGATGTTTCCCTGGAAAACATAATCAAGATAATTGAACGCTCCATGAGTTCAAGCGTTTATGAGATCTTGAAACGCTCAGACGAGAAAGTTGTTGTGGAAACTGCGCACATGAACCCCAAGTTTGTGGAAGACTGTGTAAGGGCAATGGCAGACAATGTTGTAAAAGAATTTCCAAATCTTCCCGATAATGCAGTAATCACTATCAAACAGACCAATGAGGAAAGCATACACAGACACAATGCATATGCCGAAAGGGTCGCTCTCATGGGAGACCTCAGGAACGAAATAAATCAGTAAAAAGGTTAACCAATAAATCCAAATAACCAGTGCTGAGAGATCAGCAAACTTTAAATTCTTTTTTTATTTTTCAAACTCTGAAGCCTTTATTAAGTCTTTCAGGGTTTTTTTGGAGTAATGTATAGTTAAGCCCACACAAACTTTATTAAAGGGCCTGAATAACCTATTAGAAGCGGTTAAAGAAGGAATGGACTTGCAGGGCCTGAAATTTAAGCGTCCTGGAAGCTCTCGAGGTGAAAGCATGGCTGATGCTGAAGAAATCACAGCGGTAGGGCGCAACAAAAAACCCATCCGAGTGGGAGATGCTGTCAAATACGTAAATAGTGACACCGTAAGCATGGTTAGCGAGATCAAAAAGGACGAACTGGGAAAAGTCTGGGTCCTGCTCGAAAGTACCGACCTCTGGTACAGAGAAGAAAACCTGGAACTTACGGATATCAAACCCACAGAAAAGAGAGAAGACAGAGAGTATACTGCCGAGGAACTGGAAGAACGGTTCAGAAAAGATAGAGAAGTGGCTCAAAGCTTCGATCTTGCAAAAATTGGAGGAGGAGGAGGGGCAGGAGGGTAATTCTTCCCGCCTTTACTTTTTTACTCAAGTATCGTTTTTTATTTTACCGATAAATTTCTTCGTTGACTTTGCATTTCGTTACCTTATAATTTACTATTGTTTTACGTTTGTTTTTTGCAGTCAAGCTGTTTATAAGCAATGCTTTTGAGAGACGTGACTGCCCATTCACCTTTTCTGCATTTTTATCCGCTGCGCAAGAATACATTTACCACCGTGCCTGCCACCAAGCGGTTTTTGCGGTGTACCCAGGGAGTTCATGCAGCGCGCCATAACAGCCGCACCTCTGGCAAGCCCGTCATCCACAAAGACCACTTTCTCATCGATTTTAGGAGCGAGGTTCATTTTATCCAGGCAGCTCAGGATTAATTTAGGCTTGTTCCCGGTAATCCCGGCCCTACCTGTAATTCCGAAAGTTGTATCTTCAAAAATGAGCCCTTCTTTTTTTGCGACCCCTATGAGCCTGCACACCACTCCGGCCATTACCTCATCAATGACAGCATAAACAATCGGAAGACCATGACTTTTGCAGATCTCCATGCCTATTGCACTCAGCTTTCCCATATCTGAACCGTTTTCGCCCACATCGCAACCTATAAGCGTTACACCTATCTCCTCGGCTGCATCCGGCCTAACAGGAACGCTGCCATACCTCTTTTTATCTCTGGGAACTTTTTCAATGATTATGAGCTCATGAATGCGCCTTGCATAATCTTCGATAGCTTTAGCCTTCATCTTCAAAGTGAGGAAAGAAGGTGGTTTCTGGTTCTCAAAAACTTCCAGAGCGGTCCCTACCTTAGAATCAACGACTTTCGAACCCCGAATAATAGCATCAGGAATTGCACCTGCATAACCGCAAAAGTTTCCAATTGTTTTTGCATACGGCTGGTCCTGGCTTGTGATTCTGCCGTCAAGAGTCGTCCCAAAATCAATTGAAATGCAGGGATTTCTGAAATCAACATCCGTCAGTTTAGCCGCTTCCTTTATTCCTGCTGTTGCAAGCTCCCCCTCCATTTCGTTTGCAACAATTTCAACCCCTGTAGAACCAATCGGAGGCATAACACCGGCTACAGCCCCATCAAAGATTACTTTTTCCAGTTTACTGTATTTCTGGAGTTTTTTAGAAATATTCGAGATGGACATTGGAGGAGTCATGTTCTTTGGAGGGACACCTGCCAGCAGACACCCTTCTGCCAGGGCTTTGACAAATTCACCCACTTCATCAGGACTGTCAAAGCCTGCAACGACACCCGTAGAGCGCACCACAAAATTAAGGTCAGTCTTTATGTCCAGGTTGGCTTTTTCCATGGCTTCTGTTAAAGTGCTACTCACCAATTCTGCAACGGCCTCGCGCGTAAGTTCCACACCAGTAAGTGTCTTTCCGAACACGGTTTCTCCGGGTTTTGGAGGACGGACATCTCTGGTCATGCGCAAGACCTTGTTTATGATATGTGTCCTTCCGGTATCCATATTGACAGCTGTAAGGATAGATTTGGTTGTGGTATTTCCTACTTCTACGGAAGCTACGATAAAGAACGGTTTTGATTTGAGATCAATCAAACGAACCTGAGGAGATTCTGCAATTCTGGGTTTCAGAGCCATTTTTTATTCCTTCTTAAGAATTTACACATTGTTCTAATTGAATCAACCTCCAGTACAATTTAACTGCAGATATAAAATTCAATTGAGTTTGTACTATCAAATATAAGAATGGAGTTCATTTTAAACTGCACTGCTTTTAGTAGTTTAATCAAAGGTTATCCAAACTGATTTGAAAATGATTCATACTAATTTAAACGCTATTAAACTGGTTAAATCCAACACGAATGCATTGAACATAACAATTAGAAACCGGATATTTTGAATATCGAAATATTCCGAAGATATATATATCTCCAGAGTTTGATAAAAAGATATGATAAGAACACAATTTATCTGAAGTTTAAAGAATGTATAACCAAAGCCTATAATAATCTTTGCTAAAACACTTCAAAGTGCCGTCTATTTCAGTTAAGTATTATTATAATCCATCCACAATTTATTTGAGACTGTGTGTTTTTATTAAATATGTTTACATATACTGATGATTTGTTTTTCACATACGCTTTTTTGCAATTCCTAGCTCATTTTTCTTGTGTTTACTTATCATTATTCTTGTGTTTACTTATCATTATTCGTGTGTTTACGTATCATTATTCGCTCTTATGAGACACCTTATCATTCAGCCTTCAACAGCATTTCTATACAAGAGTGTTTTGACCTCAAAACAATGTTTTCAATCAAGCCTGAAATTATTTGCCTATAAGAATATATTACAGCGTATAATTATAAGGAGTACGAATTATATAGGACTTACTTATAATAACGCGCCTAATTAATATTCACCCATAAAATATAATAATTAGATATTGAAGAACTTATCATAGATTATTTCAAGAAATGACGCATGTGGCGTTTCCTGAGATTTGGAATAAATAATTATCGGAGACCTTTAATGCCGCTAGATCCTATTTGCAAGAAAATGATATCTGACGATACTGAATACTTTTCGGATTACGGGGGAAAACATTACTATTTCTGCAGTACCGAATGCAAGCATAAATTCGATACACTTGAAAAAAGCGTTATCCGGCTTAAACGAAACCTGAGTGAAAAAGAGAAGATTTCCTTCGGAAGACTAAAAAGAGATATCATAAAACCAGGAATCTGCACCCTCTGCGGAGCCTGTGCAGCAAACTGTGAGTACATAACCATTGAAAACGGTGCGCCAAAACTGGTTGGCCCCTGCAAAGCCTGTGGGGTCTGCTACTACCAGTGCCCAAGAACTATTACTACAGAAGAAGGACTGATAGGGGGCTTCAGATACGCCTATGCTGCAAGATCTGCTATTCCCGAAATGAAGGGACAGGACGGTGGAGTTGTGACCGCTCTCCTCCTATACGCACTGGACGAAGGACTGATCGACTGCGCTGTGGTCACAACCCGCTCAAAGGAAGAACCCTGGAAACCCATACCCAAATTGGCAACAACCAGAGAGGAGATTCTTGAAAGCGGAGGAAGCATATACTCCCACTCAATGACTCTGGAAGCCCTGATGAGCGCAATCAAGCAGGGAATGCAGAGCATCGCCTTTGTAGGAACGAGCTGCAACATCGATGCAGTCACAAAGATGCAAAAAAGCTCTTACGGCTTACTGCACCTCTTCATGAGGGCAAAAATCCTGAAATTGGGGCTATTTTGCATGGACACGTTCGCCTATGAAGGGATAAAGGCAGTGCTGGAAAGTTATGGGATCACGCTCGAAAATGTAGAGTCCATGAAAATCCGAAAAGGAAAGTTCGAAGTTACACTGAAAGATGGAAAAGAACATGTCTTCGAACTCAGCGATTTCGATGAATACCGAAGTTCATCCTGCCAGTTCTGTACAGACCTTGCCTCTGAAAACTCAGACATCTCCTTCGGCGGAGTCGGCAGCCCCCAGGGCTGGACCACTGTCCTCGCCCGCTCAGCCATAGGTTACGAGATCTTCAACGAAGCCATAGACAACGGCTACATCGAAGCCCGGCACCTTAACGATGAAGAACTCGAAAAAGTACTCAACCTGGCAAAAATGAAAAAGGTCCAGATGTATGCGCTTCACATGAGACAGAAAGTGTAAAAATCCAAAATGAAAAGATAGTCATCTTAAGCGAAGAAAAAAAAATATTTATCAATAAATAAGTCCTCTTGAGCGAAGCGAAAAGGACCGCGTACTCCCGAGGCGCAACTAAGGAACGGAAGAATATATATTTATTTCATAAACCTGTTTCTATTATGCATTACCAATGGCATTCTATTCAGGATTATTCTATTTTTGAGGAATTTTCATGATCACAAAAGAAGATGTAGAACACATCGGCTGGCTTGCCCGGATTGAGATCAATGAGCAAGAAACAGTCGAGTATATGGAAAAACTTAATTCAGTTTTGGAGTACTTCGGGCAGCTTGATGAGTTGCAGACCGAAGATGTGGCTCCCACATACCACGTTGCTGAGATCTATAATGTATTCAGGGAAGATGTGGTAGAAGAATGCCTCCCGCAGGAAACCGTTCTTGCAAACACCGAAAACAAACAGGACGGGGCTTTCAGGGTCCCGAAGATAGGCTGAGGAGATGTTTTGATGGCAAAATGGATGAGTGTTGCACAGGTTAAAGAGAAAATTGAAGAAAGCTCAGCCGAAGAAGTAACAGCCCGATACCTTGAGGTTATCGGAAAGAGCAAAATCAATGGTTATTTGACGGTTTCCGATAAAGCCCTTGAGCAGGCAAAAAAGATAGATAAGGAAGGGCACAGTGGTCCTCTTGCAGGCGTTCCAATCGCAATCAAGGATAACATTTCCGTAGTCGGGCTGCCAAACAGCTGCGGCTCAAAAATCCTTGAAGGTTACGTTCCTCCTTTCAATGCTCATGTAATCGAAAAGCTTCTTGCTGCCGGAGCCGTAGTCCTTGGAAAAACCAATATGGATGAGTTTGCAATGGGCTCCTCCACTGAAACCAGCCATTTCGGGCCGACTTCAAACCCCTGGGACCTTGAAAGAGTACCTGGCGGGTCTTCCGGAGGCAGTGCAGCGGTTGTTGCAGCTGGGGAAGCCCCTTTTGCCCTTGGTTCTGACACCGGCGGATCTGTGCGCTGTCCTGCCGCTTTCTGTGGAGTTGTAGGGCTTAAACCAACATATGGGGCAGTTTCAAGGTACGGAGTTGTGGCTTACGCAAATTCCCTTGAACAGGTCGGACCTCTTGCAAACAATGTGGAAGATATTGCAGTCCTGATGGATGTTATAGCCGGTTACGACCGGAGAGATTCAACATCCATAAACAACAAAACCGAATGCCAGAAATCCCTTGTTGACGATGTGAAGGGCCTGAAAATAGGGGTTCCAAAGGAATTTTTCGGAGAAGGCATCCATCCGGATGTGGAAAAAGCCGTATGGGATGCTATACACAAATATGAGAGCCTCGGAGCGACCTGGAAAGAGGTCTCGATGCCCAACATAAAGTACTCTCTTGCTTCATACTATATCATTGCAATGTGCGAAGCATCCTCAAACCTTGCCCGCTTTGACGGAACACGTTACGGGTTCAGGGAGAACGCCGAAAACTGGCACGCAATGGTCTCAAAGACCAGAGCCGATGGTTTCGGGACCGAAGTCAAGAGAAGAATTCTCCTCGGGACCTATGCGCTTTCTGCAGGCTATCACGACAAGTACTACCTCAAAGCCCTGAAGGTAAGAACTCTTGTAAAGCAGGACTTTGATAAGGCGCTTTCAGCAGTTGACCTGCTTATGGCTCCAACCATGCCCAATCCTGCTTTCAAGATCGGGGAAAAAATTGAAGACCCTCTTACCCTCTACCTCTCAGATGTAAACACCTGCCCGATCAACCTTGCAGGCGTACCTTCAATTTCCGTACCCTGTGGCTTTACTGACGGACTGCCAATCGGACTCCAGATAATGGGTAAACCCTTTGACGAGCCTACAGTCCTGCGTGCAGCCTATACTTTCGAGCAGAATACCGATCACCACACAAAGAGACCTCCGGAGGTGGCGTAAATGGCCTACGAGAACCCTGATGGCATAAGGATCGGGCTTGAAATCCACGTGCAGCTTAACAAACTTAAGACCAAAATGTTCTGCGGCTGTTCTACCGATTACCACAATGCAGCCCCCAACACCCACACCTGTCCGATCTGTCTTGGCCTACCCGGCACGCTTCCGGTCCTGAACAAAAAAGCCGTGGAAGCAGCAATTAAGGTGGGGCTTGCCCTTGAAGGAGAGATTGCAGAAGAGACCCAGTTCCACAGGAAGAACTACTTCTACCCTGACCTTCCCAAAGGTTTTCAGGTAACCCAGTTTGATTTCCCCATTGTTGGCAAGGGAAAGGTTGTGATCGAAGGAGAAGACGGGGAGCATGTAGTCGGAATTACAAGAGCTCACATGGAAGAAGACCCCGGAAAGCTTGTGCATATAGGGAGCATCGAGAAGTCAAAAGGTGTCCTTATAGACTACAACAGGTCAGGCATGTCCCTGATTGAAACCGTTACCGAACCAGATATGAGGAGCCCTAAGGAAGCCAGAAGGTTCCTTGACAAGTTCAGAAACATCCTCGAATACCTGGACGTCTTTGACGGAAATCTTGAAGGGGCTATGCGTGTGGACGCAAACGTCTCAGTCTACTGGGGCACCCGTGTTGAAATCAAGAATATCTCTTCCCATAAAGGAGTGGAAAGGGCTCTCCTCTACGAGATCATGCGCCAGAAGAACGTGATCCGCCGTGGCGGTAAAATCCTTCTGGAAACCCGCCATTTTGATGAGGGCAGGGGAGTAACAATCTCGATGAGGACAAAAGAAGAGGCAGAAGACTACCGCTACTTCCGCGAACCTGACCTTATGCCTATGCGCGTGACTAGCTGGATTCCTGCAATCAAAGAAACTCTACCTGAACTTCCGGACGCCAAACGTGCCCGCTTCATGGAACAGTATGGCATCACGGATATGCATGCAAAGTCCCTCACTTCCAAGATCATGCTTGCAGACTTCTACGAAGGGGTCTGTGCAACAGGCATGGACCCGAAGACTGCCGCTACCTGGACTGCCGACGTCTTCCTCGGAGAGCTTAACTACCGCGACCTCGCAATCTCTTCTTACGACGGTATGACAATTGGCTTCATCCACGCAAAAGACCCGGAAATCGAGAATTCCTTCAAGGTCCCGGATATGATAGAACTGGTCACCCTTTTCGCCGAAGGCAAAGTCAGTGACAGGACTGCAGTTGAAGTCATCCGTGCAATTCTGGACGGGACGGAAGAAAAGACTCCTTCTCAGATCATCGAAGAAAAGGGCCTTTTCAAAGCCGAAGATGACCTGGTCACCAGGGCTGTTGCCGAAACAATTGCTGAAAACGCTGCCGCAGTGCAGGACTACCTTGGAGGAGCAGAAAAGTCCCTGAACTTCCTTGTAGGGCAGGTAATGAAAAAGACAAAAGGCACGGCAGATGCAAAGACAGCCCGCGAGCTGATTGTGAAGGAACTTAAAGGGTAACCCGGCAGGGTTTACCTTTTCCACTTTTCTTTTTCTTATTTAGGCTTTTTTGGATTTCTGGATTTCTTCTTTTTTTTTGGGCAGCCAGGAACTCTTTTCTCTATCTCGAGAGAGGCTGGAACTTTATTCAGGTGGAAAATCTGGCAGGGATTGCGGAATAAAGAATTGGAGCTTTCTATCCGGCACCCCGGCACAATGTCGCCTGCCGTCAAATAAGAAAATATGGTTTAATACAGATCAGGTCTGCGACCTTCGAAAATTGAGCCGGTTTGCCTTATTTCTTTTGCCTCGTCGAGATCGATTTCTCCGATGAGGACACACTCTTTCTTTTCAGCTTCTGCCAGAATGCGGCCCCATCCATCGGCAATAAAAGAGCCGCCAGGATAAGTCGAATACCTATCTTTTCCCACTCTGGTGCAGGCGATATGAGGCAGCTGGTTTTCAATTGCACGGGAAAGGGACATAATTCGCCAGGGATATATATAAAAATCCGGCATATCGGCAACTGAAACCAGCAGATCTGCTCCCTCAAGGGCCAGTTTTCGGGCAACTTCCGGATACCGAAGTTCATTGCAAACTATGAGTCCTAAGGAAAGCCCATATTTTTTCAGCCTGATAGGAGCTATGCTGTCTCCTGCTGCAAAATATTCTTTCTCCGAGCCGTAAAGCTGGACTTTTCGGTGGATGCCGACCAGTTTTCCTGACTCAATGCAGAAACCGAGGTTGTACTGGGAAGGTGCCTTCTTTTCTGAACTTACTGTATCCTTTTCATTCCTTTCGAGCTTTTCTATCATTGAGCCTGCAAAAATACAGTCATATTCTCTGGAAAAAGCACGGAGAGCTTCAAGCGTGGGGCCGGAAACGGTTTCAGCCACTTCCTCTATATGGTCATAACAAAAGCCGGTTGAGAATACTTCCGGAAAGACAAGTAGTTCAGCTCCTCTTGAAACTGCTTCTTCTGCAAGGGAGAGGGCACGCTCAAGGTTTTCATGTTTAGAGCAAAGCGAGATATTCATCTGGATGCAGGCAGCTTTCATGCTTGTCACTTTCATTCCTTCAATTAAGAAAATTTGATTGCTTTACTTAGATACTTTATGAGATTATTCTACTTTTTGATTTTACATTAAGGTTTTGTGCTGCATTATAACAATGGTGACCCTAAGTCCGGATAGCTACTTCAGGCAGCACCTTGATTATCAGGCAGTACTTTGATTATACATGTATCCGAATATCTGATAGAACAAAAATCTGATAGAAAAAAAATCATGAAAACTTTCCTTAGGAAAAATATAAAGCATGTCAACCTCAAAATAGGCTTGAAGAAAAAAGCCGTCTGCAAAAAAAAGACCTGAAACATTACTTAATCAAGGACTGACCATAAGGAGGAAAACACCACGGAAGAGCCAGCTTCTGATTTTCGATTTCACGCAACGACCCTTATCTTCAAGTTCCGGGACTTCTTTTTCCCCCGCAGAAAAATCATGGAAGAAGCAGGGATAAAGCCCGGTTTCAAAATTCTGGATTACGGCTGCGGGTCAGGTTCCTATATCCGTGACGCTTCCGAAATGGTGGGCCCTTCAGGAAAAGTCTATGCCCTGGACATCAATCCGGTTGCTGTTGAGATGGTCCGGCACCTGACTTCGATAAAACAGCTGAAAAACATAGAGACTATACTTTCCGATTACGATACCGGCTTGCCCGGCGAGAGCCTGGATATAGTCCTTTTCTATGATACATATCATACCCTGAACAAGCCGGAACTTGTTATGAAAGAATTGCACCGCGTCCTGAAGCCCGAAGGGACACTTTCTTTTAGTGACCATCACATGAAAGAGGAAGAAATCATGGAAGGTGTAACCCGGAAAAAACTTTTCAAGCTGAAAAAGAAGGGCAAAAAGACATACTCCTTTAAAAAGGACGGAAGTTAATTCAGGTGCAGGCGTGTACCTGTTCATTTATACTGCCAAAAAACAATAAAAAAGTAAAAGAAAGAAATGAAAGAATCTGAACTCAGAAAAAGCACAAAGCTTAACGGGTCAACAAGATAACAAAGCTTAACAGGTCAACAAGATAATTTTCAGTAAATTTTCATATGCTTCTTTTTTTATTGATTCAACTTCCATAGCCATCTTATTGAGCTTAAGTATGGTCTGGAGCAAATCACTGGTAATGGGAAGATCGATTTAACTATTAGGAAGTTATTTTGTTGGATTTTTGGAGGTTAGTTAATAGGTAGCTCGAGATTTAGGAAGTTGGTTACAGATTGTTTATTGACGAGTTATTTGACCCTTTTACAATATGCCCTTTCCCGGTTCACCTTTCGAGTTCATGCTCGTGTTGCCGGGACTACCCCGAGGCTTTCCATGATTCTCATTTCCGCGGGAGTGATAAACATGCCGTTACCAAACAAAAACCCATGCAAAACGGGTTTTTGAGCCTGTTTCTGCACTTTTTCTTTCATTTTCTGGATCTCCTTTTCTGGTTTTGCAGTTCCTTAATTAGTTACAGGAACACAGAATCCTATTTCCTAGTTAAACTATAAATAGGTTTTCCTTAATTTGTCTTGAACTCTCTCCTTACCTCAACAGGCACCCGATTCATAGGGCACTCAAAATTGATGCAACGGACGCACTCATACCTCCTTGCTGTCAAAAAGAACAGCGCCCAGGAAACAACATATCCTCCCAGCAGCAGAGGGTCCCTGACCAGCCAGTAAACCGGAAAGAAAAACATGGGAAGGGCTCCAAGCACAGTCATTACCTTTTCAAAAGGGCTATGTGGGCCGGGACGAGCTTTGAAAATCTTTGGCACTCCCGAAAGCATCATGCACTTTACACAACCCTTGCTCCGGATGTAGTACAGGCAGTGGGTGCAGGTAAAACGGAATTCGATTACGAGGAAGAAAAAAAGAGCTATACCTATGTAAACTGCCACCCATTTGAGAGAATCTCTGGCAATTGCTATGGAGCCGATTAGAAAAGGGATTATATTGAAGAAATTCCAGTAGAGGCGGTCTCTGGTGGAGTGCTCGGTTTTGAGGGGGATGCCGGAATTCAGTGGGGACATGGAAGAATTTTAGAGGAAGGAAAGGTAAAAAGGTTTGGATTTCGTGGAGTTTTGATGGAAAACGGTCTTCTATAAAAGACCAATTTTGCCTTATTATGGTCTTCTATAGGAGACCACTATGATAGAAAGTATGTATTTCCCAGCTTAATCTGGAAAAAAGCAAGCAAAAAACAGAGCAAAAACTTCACCCAGGCTGCGTGAATAGCTTATCTCCGTCTGTCTTGTCCCGTTCGCTAGCGAACGGCCTGAGCCGTACAACAACAGAAATGAAACAATAAATAAGAAGCAAAATCAACATAAAACCATAATATGTCACTAAATGGGGAAAGGGAAAATGAAAGATAACACACCCAGAATAAAGCTTTACATAGCCTGCAGCCTCGACGGATTCATAGCCCGTGAAAACGGCAGCATAGACTGGTTAACCAAATACGAAAACAGTTCCGAAACCGACTACGGTTATTCCGAATTTTACGCATCTATCGACACAGTCCTCATGGGCAGAAAAACCTACGAACAGGTATTGGGCTTCGGAGACTGGCCTTACGGAGAGAAGAAAGCGTATGTTTTTACAAGACAAGAAGAGCCCCTGCGCCGCGAAAAAAACGTAGAATTTATTTCCGGAGACATAGAGGAGTTTGCGCGCCGGCTGAAGGAAAATACTGAGGAAGATATCTGGCTCATAGGCGGGTCCCAGATTATCAAGGTGTTTCTCGAAGAAGACCTTGTGCAGGATTTGATTATTTTCGTGGTTCCGGTTATTCTTGGAAGTGGGATTCCACTGTTTGACCAGATTCAAAAGGAAATCGGGCTCAAGTTGATTAATACGGAGAGGTATGAGAGTGGGTTGGTGAGGGTGGAGTACGAAATTTAGAGATACATAACAAAATAACAAACTATAACAAGATAGACACTCAAAGTTTTTATGAAATAATATAGCCTTTTGAGTGATCTAATGGTAATTCCAGATTATCAATCCGTAATGCTTCCTTTGCTAAAATATGCAGGAGACGGAAAAGAACATAGAATCCGCGATGCGGTAGAAAAGCTAGCCGAAGAATTCAGGCTAAGTGAAGAGGAAAGAAATGAGCTTCTACCAAGCGGCCAGCAGGCGATTTTTAAGAACAGAGTCGGATGGGCTAGCACTTATCTGAAAAAAGCTGGACTATTGAATTCCGGAAAAAAGGGATATTTTTCTATTACCCGGAGAGGATTGGATGTTCTGAGAGAGAAACCTCCTTCCATTGATGTCAATTTTTTGAAGCGATACGAAGAGTTTAACGGATTTTACAACAAAGATAAACAGCCTGTGATCGATAAGCCAGATATTCCAAGAACAGAATCTGTAGAGATAAAAAAAGATCTTGATCCTGAAGAGTCCCTCGAAATCGCATACCAGAAACTTCACAACGAACTCGTTTCCGAAATTCTCTCTATCATAAAAAAATGCTCACCTGACTTCTTTGAATCACTGGTCGTTGATGTCCTGACAAAAATGGGTTATGGAGGTTCAAGAGCTGATGCCGGGAAAGCAGTTGGCAAAAGTCATGATGGTGGGATTGACGGTATCATAAAGGAAGACAGGCTCGGGCTTGATGTCATCTACATACAGGCAAAACGATGGGAAGGCACAGTCCCAAGACCTGAAATCCAGAAATTTGCCGGAGCCCTGATAGGGAAAAAGGCGAAGAAGGGAGTTTTCATAACGACCTCAGGTTTTTCAAAAGAGGCTATTGAATATGCCGATCTCACCGGGAATATTATCTTGGTGGAGGGGGAAATGCTTGCAAGGCTGATGATTGAATATGGGGCCGGAGTTTCTAAAGTAAAGTCTTACGATGTTAAAAAAATGGATACGGATTATTTTGAAGATGGAGTAATCTGAATATTGGGTATTCGTCTCACAAGAAGCATCATACTTCTGATTCGCTTTGAAAGTTAAGCATAAACATGTAACTTATTGAAACTGTAATAAAGAATCAAAGATCTTTAGTAATGGCAACTACAGTAATAGCAACTGCAGTAATGGCAAAATCTAAGCTTCATTCATTTTCATTGAAACTAATTTAGTAAAATTTTTTTCAATAAATATATATACCTGTAACCCAATAATTAGTTTGAAATCAAACTAAAACATACATTCAAAGACAAAAGCAAAATAAATATCCCCAAACAGATATTTTAAAGGCTGCTGCGAATTTAAAATATGGGGATTGCCACAGAAAGCAGGATAAAACTTTTTGTATAAAAATCGAACTTCCAATCCAGGAAATAAACTTTCCACTTTATAGAATTTAAGGGCTTTTTTAGATAAAATTGGAATGATAAATGATACAAAAAGGAAAAACATCCATATGGAAGATAAAAAATATATATACGCAATCAGAGTATATACCATTGGTTCTACCTGATCTAACTTATTGAAAGAAATAAAGACAGATAAATCAAAAGACTGAAAACCCAGACGTTAGCCTGGGAGGACGTCGTGTGAGAAGTCATGAAGAACATGTTTAAAACCACAATTCTGCTCGCTTCCCTTACAGGGCTTCTGGTCCTTATCGGAAACTACTTCGGTGGGACGGGCGGGATGATAATCGCATTCTTGTTTGCGGTCGTCATAAACTTTGGAAGTTACTGGTACAGCGATACGATCGTGCTGAAAATGTACAAGGCAAGGGAGGTTACTCCAGCAGAGTCCCCGAACCTGCACAGGATCGTGAGCGACCTTGCAATGAAGGGAGGACTTCCAAAACCTAAGGTTTATATCGTTGAGTCCGGGATGCCAAATGCCTTTGCAACAGGCAGGAACCCACAGCATGCAGCTGTGGCTGTTACAACCGGAATTCTCAACCTGCTCTCGAATGAAGAGATCGAAGGGGTGCTGGCCCACGAGCTGGCCCACGTCAAAAACCGCGACACCCTTATCAGTGCAGTGGCTGCAACAATTGCCGGTGTGATCACCATGCTTGCCACCTGGGCCCGCTGGGCTGCAATCTTCGGCGGTTTTGGTGGCAGGGATGATGACAACGGGGGAATAGTAGGCTTTATAGTGATGGCGGTTCTCGCGCCTCTGGCTGCAACCCTGATCCAGCTTGCAATCTCCCGTTCAAGGGAATTTGCTGCGGATTACGAGGGCGCCAGGATGTGCAAAAAACCCTGGGCACTTGCAAATGCCCTGGAAAAACTGGAATACGGAAACTCCCACTTCCAGCCAAGCATCAGGGATGTCCAGGCAAAAGAGACCACAGCACACATGTTCATTGTAAACCCCCTAAAGGGTGGAATACTCCAGTCTCTCTTCAGGACCCACCCGGTAACCGATGAGCGTGTAAAGCGCCTGAGGGCAATGAGATTCTAAATCCCTCAAATCTTTTTTTCTTTTTATTTTTTATCTTTTTCGTTTTTGTTTTTCATGTTTTCCTATTACCTCTTTACGTTTTCATTTTTGTTTTTCGCTCCCCTGCATTATTTATTCATTTTTCTTGCATTATTTTCTCTCTGAAAGTTTGCCCGGTATTTTTTTAAATTTAGCATGCCATATGTTATCAGATTGCACATAAGAAAAAGCACTTATAAAAGAAAGCGATAGATAAAATGGAAAGGACAAATAGTCAATAAAAGACAGTCAATAAAAGACAGTCAGCAAAAGCATCAGTTTATTATTAATGTGCTGACAAAAAGATAAGAAAACCGGACCCAACAAAACAGCATATTTACCGTTCTTATTTGCCGTTAGTAAGAAAATATTTGGAAGGCAGATAAAAAAATCGGGTCTGGAAAGTGTTTTCGCAATAATAAATTATTATGTAACTTATTATGTTGATTATCCACATCCTATCTTAACCTGATCGGGGAATTTTCTATGGAAGACAAGTTTGAGATTGGCAGGATCATCAGAGCAAAGAATATCTCTGATGCATGGTACCGCGGGCTTAACATCATCTGGAACCACGGACAGGTAATTACCGACGAACGGGGCAGCCAGATCAGGGAATTTATGGATTTGATGGTGGTAATTGAAGACCCCTATACGGACAGAATTCCCGAAGATACTGCCTGGAATGAAGAAAGGCTTGAAGAGTATGCAAAGCAGCTGATTTCGGGCGAAAACGTCCAGGACTTTGAGTACACCTACGGGCAGCGCCTCAGGAACTGGAATGGGGAAGTAGACCAGATCGAATATGTAATCGAGAAGTTAAAGGAGAGCCCCACTTCCCGGCGGGCCACAGCTGTAACCTGGATCCCGCCTGTGGACACTAAAGTCAATGAAGTTCCCTGCATGATACTCGACGACTTCAAGATAAGGGACGGAAAGATTCACCTTACCACACTCTTCAGGAGCCACGATTTCGGAGGAGCCTACCCTGCAAACCTTTACGGGCTTTCCAGGCTCCTTGAATACGTTGCCAAAAGGGTCGGAATAGAACCAGGAACAATCACCACGGTCAGCATTTCCGCCCATGTTTACGACCACGACTGGGATACGGTAGAAAATATCGTGAAAGGCGTGTGCTGAATCTCAAATCATACGAATTTAGATAGAAAAACCTGGTAAGAGTAAGTATTCCATGAGAATATCAGAATAAATATTCCATGCAGCTATCAGAATAAACAGTAGAAAAACCTGGAGTCCTGTTGTAAATGCGTGTTTCGATCAACAAATCGTCGATTAAAGGGGAAGTCTTTGCACCCCCTTCAAAGAGTTATACTCACAGGGCCATAACCCTGGCAGCCCTATCTAAAGGAGCAGTCATCCACCGCCCCCTGCTCTCCGCTGACACCCTCGCTACCATCCAGGCATCCAGGATGTTCGGAGCTTCCATAGAACAGAAGGAAGATGATCTCTTCATCCAGGGCGTGAATGGAAAACCCAAAGTTCCGAATGATGTAATTGATGCTGCAAACTCCGGGACAACCCTCCGCTTCATGACGGCAATTGCAGCCCTCACTGAAGGGATCACCGTGCTTACGGGAGATGCTTCCCTTCGTACAAGGCCCAACGGACCCCTCCTCGAGGTCCTTAACAAGCTGGGGGTAAAAGCGTTCTCGACTCGCGGAAACGAAAGAGCTCCTATTGTGGTTAAAGGGGGGCTTGGAGGAGCTATTGTGACAATTGATGGGTCTATCAGTTCGCAATTTATCTCCGCCCTCCTTATAGCCTGCCCTCTTGCAGAAAACAGTACCACCCTCTCAATCGTCGGAGAGCTTAAATCAAAGCCCTATGTTGACGTGACTCTGGAAATGCTCGAACTGGCAGGAGTCAAAATCCATACCGATGATAATAACGGCATCAGATTCATCATCCCTGGAAAACAAAAATATAATCTCAAAGAGTATACCATTCCAGGTGATTTTTCCTCTGCTTCCTACCTGCTTGCATCTGCAGCCATGATCGAAGGATCAGAAGTTACAGTCAAAAACCTCTTCCCTTCAAAACAGGGAGATCTTGTGATAATCGAAACCCTGGAACGCATGGGAGCAGATATCACCTGGGACAGAAAAGCCGGAAAGGTTACGGTAAGGGGAGGAAAACCCCTCAAAGCCATCACCTTCGATGCCGGCGCAACCCCGGACCTTGTGCCCACTGTTGCCGTCCTGGCTTCGGTTGCCGAAGGGACGAGCAGGATAGAAAATGCCGAGCATGTCCGCTACAAGGAAACCGATCGGCTTCGCGCCCTTGCGATTGAACTTCCAAAGTTTGGAGTCATCCTTAAAGAAGAGAAGGACAGCCTGACAATTACAGGGGGAGAACTGAAAGGGGCAGCAGTCCACGGCTGGGATGACCACAGAATTGTTATGTCCCTTGCAATTGCAGGGATGGTGGCAGGAAATACGACAATTGACACTACAGAATCAGTTTCGATCTCTTACCCTGATTTCTTTAAAGAAATGCGTAACCTTGGGGCAAAAATAGAGGAGATTTCTGAAGAATAAATCCTGCAGGACTTCCTGCAGCCGTTTTTACAGTTTCCCGCTCTCCGTAGAAAAACGGGAACCTCCAGAGATGAACGGTTCCTGTAAGCTTTTCATAGGGTACCGCCTTATTCAGATTACAAAACCAGGCTTTTCCATCCCCATAATGAAAAAAAGCGGAGGAAATCAATATTATCTCCCCGGATTATTTGATCCGAGCCCGAAAACCAAAGCCGAGAAATGGCCCGGTTTCAGGCTCTGATCTTGAGTTTCTGTTTGACGCAAGACCCCTGATTTCACTGAAAAAACTTAGGCAGGTGCCGAATCTATCTCCATCAGAATTACAAGGTCCTGGAAATCAGAAGATGGGTCTGTAAGGGGCCCGTTCCCCAGCTCAAACAGGAAGATAACCTCATTCTCCTCCAATACGATCTTGTCATCTTCAACATAGGCATCTACAAAATCGGTAATGGAATTCTGGTCCGAGAAACCTTTTATTTGAGGGACAGCGTCTCCGTTCCTGAGTACAATCAAATACTCAGAATCATCCATAGAACTAACCTCTATCCTCTCAGCCCATGAGCTATCGAGAGAATTGGGGGACTTGATGAGATTCCAGGACTTCCCACTTATCGAAACTGGCGTACCTGCCGGATAGGTGGCTGGGAGGTTCCATGAATGAGTAGTGTGGTCATTGACATTGCCAGTCACTGCCAAGTTGTAATCTCCCCAGGGATCAAAAGTATCGTTTCCAACCTTGAGCCGGGTAGTCACCATCAGGTCATCGCCACCCGCGCCATTAGTAATTGCGGCCCCGAGCACCGTAAAACCGCTGATAAAGGCACCGTTTGGAACTACTGATTTTCCCGCGATATCAAAGTCAATTGAAGGTGCAGGAGATTCCGGATTGAGGCAGACCCTGTATTTGGGGTTAATAATTTCCCTTGAATCCGAATTAATCAATTTCACAGTTACATCCTTTTCGTTTAGAATACTGATGCCCCACTCCTCACTGGTGTTGATTTCAATGACATCTGAAAGATCCCAGAAGCTTTTTCCACCCAGGTTTTCAGAAATATTGGCTGAGGGATACATATGGTTTGTACCACGTATATTGACATTGATTTTCAGGTCTTTTGTATCAATTGGCTCTCCTCCAACGTGATGCAGGTAAATGGTATCGGAAGAAGTGTCAATCCATTCCTCAACCGCGAGATGAGCGGAATCGACAGGCGTGTCAATAGAATTCACAAATACAAATAGCGAACCGAGCGAAAGAACAAAAACCCCTGCGATAAGAACCTCACCCAGGACAGACGAAACTCCGCTGGAGTTTCTTTTTAATTTTTCAAATACCAGAATAAATACCCCCTGAAAATACAACCCTCAGGCTTTGTCGTCCTAAACGAAAAGTCAGATTCAATTGACCCATTATTATCTCCCCGGATTATTTGATCTGAGCCTGAAAACCAAAACCGAGAATGGTTCGGTTTCAGGCTCTGACCCTGAGTTTTTTGACGAAAAATATCAGTTTCTGCAGGATTAACTTGCAGGCGCTGGATTTATTTCCATCAGAATTACCAGGTCCTGGAAATCAGCTGCGTCACTGGTCAGATCTGTCACTCCAAGCTCAAACAGGAAGATAGCCTCGTTATCCTCCAGTAAGATCTTGTCGTCTTTAACATAACCCTTTACAAACTTGGCAATGGAGTCCTGGTTCGAGAAACCTTTGATTGTAGGGACAGCGTCTCCGTTCCTGAGTACTATTAAATATTTAGAATCACCCGTAGAACTAACCTCCATATGCTGAGCCCAGGAGCTATCGAGAGTATAATTTAAGCCGGTATTTAGATGGTTCCAGGACTTGCCGCCTATCGTTACAGGTGTACCTGCCGGATAGGTGGATGTAGGGTTCCATGAATGAGTGGTTTTGTCATTGACATTGCCAGTCACCGCCAGGTTGTAATTTCCCCATGGAGCAAAAATGTCGTCTCCAACCTTGAGCTGGGTAGTCACCATCAGGTCATAACCGTTCTCACCATTAGTTATTGCGGCCCCGAGCACCGTAAAACTGCTGATAAAGGTACCGTTTGGAACTACTGTATCGTTAATTATCGTAAAGTTAACAGGAGCTAATGGATCTTTAGGCGTGAAGCTGATCCGGCATTTAGGGAGAACTTCCCTTGAATCCGTATCGACCACTTTCACAACCAGATCATCTTCGTCTGGAACGCTGACGCCCCACTCCTTACTTGTGTTGATTTCAATGACATCTGAAAGTTCCCAGAAGCTTTTTCCACCCAGGTTTGCGGAAATGTTGGCTGAGGGATAGACATAGGTTTTCCCATCTATATTGACATTGATTTTCAGATCTTTTGTATCAATAGGCTCTCCTCCGGCGTGAAGCAGGTAAATGATATCAGAAGGAGCGTCTACCCATTCTTCAACCCCGAGGTGAGTAGAATCGACAGGTTTGTCCATAGAATTCACAAATACAAATATCGAACCGAGCGAAAGAACAAAAACCCCTGTAATAAGAATCTCACCCAGGACAGATGAAACTCCGCTGGAGTTTCTTTTTAATTTTTTAAATACCAGATAAATACCCCCTACACATACAAATCTCAGACATTGTAACCTCATACAAAAGGAAAAAGGAGGACTTCCGTCGCAGTGACTGCACGAAATTAACTGCCTGAAGCCCGGATAATACCCCCAAATCTCGAGCTCAAGGCTACCCCCTTTCCCCGGTAAGCCTGAACAAATTATTTGATACTGTATTGGTATCTAATTATGTAAGAAGTGGTATTTAAAAGTAATTAAACTGGAAACGTATACAAATATTTAAAAAATAAATAAGAAATATAAAATCGCCGATATGCTTGTACAAAACTAAAAAACAGTATCAATAAACAGTTTAGTTTAGTTTATTTTTAAAGAAAACATATGCAGAAGAAAGGGATATAAAAAACGGGCAGCCAGCCGAGCAACCAGCCGAGCAACCAGCCGGATAACCAAAAGAATTAACCCTATTGATTACGATTTTGTTCATTCAGTAAAGTTAAATTACTTGCTTGTGCCGAATTGAAAAACAGGCTCATTTAGCTTCAAATCAATAAAATATATCCACGTACCTTACACATAAAAATAACTGAGGGTGGAGCTTTTATAAAGGGAGAAAGCGGCTATTGGGCAGGATGCATCTGAATAATTACAGATGCTTACAGATGTGGGGATTATAGTAGGGGAGGGGGACATTCACAAAAATAGACCAAAGATATTAAACGAACAGGGGGATTTTAATCTAAAAAAATTTGAGAGTTTGAGACTCACATGAACCTTGAAGCCTATGAAATGGACCACGCCCTGAATAGTGAATTCTGACCTTGAGAAAGTACTTTTACATGAAATATCCATATTTAAGCATATGGAAATAAGATGTAGGTGTGGAGATACGTGCATAAAGCCTATTTCGGAAGCACTAAAAGATATTGAATTATTCTACAAACCATGCAACGATTGCAAAACAGAAAAAATAAGGAAATTTTCTCCTCTAGCAGAACAGATTAACTTAGATGAAATAGATAACGATTTTGGAAGTTGTAAATGTGGTAAGAGGCAACTTGATATTGTAATGTCTCACGTGTTAAAAGTAATGATCGATGAAGGAATAAAAGATAAAAAAGCTAATTTAAGGAATGCATGTGTTCCTCTTGTGACTCCTGGATATCCAATTAATTCTGTTCCCTATTTGCCTGAGGATTCTTTAGTAATATTATCTAATGAAGTGGATAAAAGATGTGCTGAAACAATTGTAAAGGAAGTTGGGGAAGTTAAAGGGGTTTTAAAGGGAGATATAAGACAAACCGTGGGTATAAAAGATTCTGATTCTAATCCTCATGTATATGAACTTCTTGCCGGATGCGATTTGAGATGTGATATTATACAGACTCCTTACGGTACTTTAGGAATATACAAATATCAGCATGAAATTCATATAGAGTTTCCAAAGGTAGAATCACCCAAAATAGAGATCCTTAAAAACGCTTTGAAAGATTATGATAGGCCTACTGTTTTTGATTGTACATGTGGCCCCGGGACTTTAGGAATCGCAAGCCTTAAAGCCGGCGCGCATAAAGTAGTTTTTAATGATATATGGAATCCTGCAATAGAAACTACTTTGATTAATTTGGAAGCTAATGGATTTCCAGTCAAACTTCCAGGCAGTGAAGGCGAATTAATAGCATCTGGAGACAAATTTGAAGTCTATAGTATGGATATAAGAGAATTAGCAAATTGTTTAGATGAAAAATTTGATATTTGTATTATAGATACATTTCCTGGTGTAGATACAACAGAATTTGTGGAAGCCGCAGGCAAATTAGGTAAAAAAGTTGTCGTGATTTGAAGAATTATATAAGCTTAGAATGGGAAATATAAGCTTAGAATGGGAAATATAAGCTTAGAATGGGGAGAAATATTGTTTGATGGCCCTTATCCAATAAAAAGATGGGGACCATTATCCAATGCTGGAATTATGCTATTATGAAAAAGCCTGATGCATACAATAAGTTGCATACATATTATAGTATTATATTTTAGATTTTTTGGAGGATCAGGAGATCTATCGCGATCAAAGGTATATAAATAGCGACTTCCGGAAAAACAGTAAAGAAAAGCCAGAATAGAAAAAAGAGAAAAAAGCAGGCCAGAAGGCCTACTCTGTTTTAAAGTGTTTAATTTATTGAGTTTATTTTGCCGGGATGATGAGGGATCTCTCACCAGCAGGCACGAACTCTCTGATGGCACCGCGGCCAAATTCTCTCCTGGGTGCGGTGAAGTCAAAGGGCATGAGATCGTCGGCGAAGCAGACCTTGATCAGCGGGTTGACAGCGAATGCGTCTCCGCGGGTCGAGTGAGCTGCGGAAGCGATACCACCGTAGCCACCCTGGTGACCGACGTTCATTGCATAGTTGGGGTAGTTTGGACCACGCAGTTCGCCTGCGAGACCTTCGTCACCCTGGTAGGTACAGATGTTGGTTGCACCGCACTGGTCCTGCAGGTCGAATCCGAAGAAGCCGAGACGGCCCCATGCTTCCTTGTGGACATACATGGAGAGGTACCAGCCTGAGAGACCGGCGTTTCCGTTTCCGGTTGCAAGAGCGCATGCAACACCTGATGCGGCTGCGAGCACAGTTGCTCTCTGGGAGCCACCGAAGTGGTCTTCAAGGGCGGTTGGGAACTTCTCGTAGGTCTCGATACCATAGATTGTGGACTCTGTTGCGATGTCCTTTATGACTTCGAGGCTGGCCTTTACGGTCGGCTGGCCCACGTTTGCTGCACCATTGTACTTGTCGTTGATGTAGTCAACGTCGTAGTAGGTGTTGTTGTCGAGGATATCATCGGTGTATGCAGCTGTTGCATACTGAGTGAAACCGACACCACCGGACATGTAGGATCCGAGCCAGATCTGGTCGTAGAGCATACATCCAGCACCGACTACCTCAAGGGAAACCTTTGCGGGATCTTCTGCTTTTACACGGCTGGTCTGGATGATATCTGCCATGTGACCGAAGGAAAGTCCACCGGGCTCGTTGGGACCACGTGCACGCCTTGCGGGGAGCATTTCACCCATGGAAACCAGAGATGCGTGCTTTGCAGCGAAGGACAGGTCAGCGACGGCTGCTTCACCAGCACACATGTTGTATGCGGAGATGAAAGACATACCGATCTGCATTGCAGCCCACCTGGAGGTCTGGGCACCATCAGTTGTCCTGGAGACAATTGTTGGGATGTGGATTGCCTGCCAGGTGGTCTTGCCGATGGAGGCCTTAATCTGGGCGGCCTGCTCTTCATTGAACATCTTGTTGATGTTGATTACGTACTGCTTGTCGATTTCATCTGCAAGCTCGTCGTCACCGGTGAAGACCTTTACATAGCAGTCATCAACAAGTGCGGGGTGGGTTTCGATCATCATTTCCTGAACCACTGCTGCACCGGGCATGGCGTGGTTGAGGGTCTCAAGATAGTGGTTGATGGTTTCAGGAGTAACTTCCTTACCCAGCCTCTTCTCGAGGGTTTCGTGAGCCATGTCAAGACCGACAATACAGGTTCTCCTGATATCATCCCACATCTGCTGCATTGCAGCGTTGTTGACGTAGTGCAGGTCATCTGGTTCACAGACAATGTCAGTGCCAGAGATGGTGTAAGGAGTGATTGCACGCTGACCAAGGGGTGCACCGGTGTGCATCATTGGGTTGTAGCCTACAAGGCCTCTCTTCTCTGCGATTTCTTTTCCGGCCTTAATCATTTCGGCCTTTCTTGCGTCCTGTGCAGGTCCAAGTCTCAGGAACTTCTCGGTCTTGCCTGTGATGTCCGTTGTGGACTGCTGGTTTGAACCGTATTCCTGTGTGAACTTGACTTCCATTGACTTTTTGAATTTTGAGAAAATATCTGCTGACATTGTGGTCACCTCATTTCGGCTGGAATCCGAAGCTAGTCCTCTGATCAAATACTCTGTGTATCCATTCAATGACTTCTGCATCTTCCCTGAAGGATACATTGTCCACACGGTAGATGGTGGTTCTCTTTGCGGCTTCTTCTTCAGACATAGGTTTGCCGAGGTCTACTTTCCTGTCGAGTGGAATTGCAACCTGGTCCTTGTCCATGATGATGGTGCCGCCTTCGAGTCTCCTCCTGTCAAGCATGTCGAACATTACGCCGTCTTCCTGAAGACGGACAGAGTGACCGTGCACTGTTGCACCGCGCATACCGGAAAGTGCAGGGCAGCTCATTTCGGTTTCCATCTGAACTTTTGCGCACTGTTCCATGTCTCTTTCACGGGCTTCAACAATCTGACGACCGGAAAGGGTACCTGGGTCCACACCTCTGAAGTTAATTGCTGCGAAGTATGATCTGAAGTATGGGGTAGCTGGAGCGTTGTACATGGAGTCAGCGAACTGAACGTATCTGACTCTGTCTCCTGCTGCTGCACCGGGTGTTGCTGCTACAGCCTCGCGGACCGAGCATGCGGGTTCTCCCATCTCTGCAAGTGGTGGGTGGGTGCTTGGGTAGTCGCTCCCTGGTGCACGGTGTCCGAGGACTGCAGTTAAGTCTTCGTCTGAAATCTCCCTGATTTTCTCAAGTTTCCCGGACATGTGTTTTCTTCGGTTAGCGCCAACTGATGTAGCGCCTGGATAAAACTGTGGTTCGTATGCCATCTCATGCAACTCCTTTATGATTTTCTAACTGGTCTAATGTCGTCTTGACGTATTTTACGATTGAATTTAGTTTATCCCTGGGACAGAAGTCACCACGTGTAACTCCACTTACCATATCCATTACAATTCCCTTGGTACGAATATTTTCATCCCTTGGCATCACTAATCTCGTCTTTATCCCTGCTTCTGCAAAATCCTCAAAATCCACCGGAATCTGGCTGACAACAATTGCCGGAATATCAGCCTGGCTCAGGATCTCCCTGGTTTTTCTAATTACATGGTCCTTAATATTTCCGAGGTGAATAACAGCCAGTTTGTGCATTTCAATCTGTGCAACTTCTACCGGACTCAGTACAAATGACCCTGTCCTCATGCCTGATTCGGGAATCCCTGAACCGGAGTAAAGTACAAGTACACTCACCTGAATGTTTTCCTTCCTCATTCCGTATGTGATCTCGCATACCGGTTTTGTGATATGCCTCTGGCCGGGACTCATAGCAATAGCTACCACATCGGCACGGCCGGCTTCCGAAAGAGTGCCCCTTTGAGCAAGCCCTCCTCCTTTGCCCAGTCCTCCGCCGCATCGGCAGTCAACTACCTGTGTTTCCCGATCGATCATCATATCTTTTCACTCATCTGTATCTTTGTGACCTTCTTTCTTTTGTTTCTCGATAAAGACGAGCTGGTCGATATTGGCTTTAGCATCTACCATACCAAGCAAGGAAGTGTCGGAATCAGGACCAAATTTTGCATAGTCAGTCACAGTAGGCTGTTTCCTGAAGAAGTGTCCTTCCCTGAATTCAAAAGCAAACGGGAACACTTTATCGCATACTGACCTGACCTCTTCTTTAGTTTCGGCATTTGAGATTTCAAGCCTGATCCTGCCTACACTGATCTTAAGTTCAATAACCTGATCTCCGATCTGAATAGGCTTCCTTAGGGGGTGGTCCACCTTTTCCCCGGTACCCGGGCCTGCAGACACCCTTTCGGGGAGTCTTGAGCCCTGGACCATAACGCGGATTATCCCGTCAATCCGATAAAGCTCAGTAATAAGCTTCTGAGCAGTTTCAGGAGACAGGATTCTACTGGGAAAGATTTCGATTTGAATAGGATCTTCCGTGTTTGAAGCAGAGTCTGACATCTTTAGACCTTTCGAGTTATATTTTTAGAGCGCTCCTGCAACTGCCTTAATCGGCTCGCGGAATTCCTTTATTCCACCAAACACGTCACCAATGAGGCCAGATGTTGATTCGATTGTGAACATCTGAGTACCTGCATCAAGGGCTACTGCTGCGCATACGCAGGGGATTGCAAAGCCTCTTGAGTGCCTGGTAACGACGTGGTTACCGTTGAAGACACCGGGTCCACCGCCACCATAGATTGAGTGGCTGAAGAAGGAGAATCCTACTGCGACACCCTGTACTTTACCATAGTCGCATCCTGGGAGACCGGTTTCCTTCTCAAGCATATCGTTGAAGTACAGAAGTGTTGAGGAGACGTTCTGGGCTGCACGGCCTGCACCACAGTTCACAAGAGTGGCTGCAAGGGTACCTGCTGCTGCATAGGCGTTCCACATTGGGACGTCGTTTGCCTTGTAGAATTTGTATCCGGATGGTGCGGTCTTGTCAACGGAGATTACACCGTCTTCAATTGCCCTTCCGACAATAGACTGGATAACGGTTCCAATGGTACCGTCCTTACCGTTCTGCTTTACAGTGTCGTATACGACATTGTTGGCGTTGAGACCCTGGCAAGCAAGACCGAGGAGCTGATGCCTCTCGAACATACCAACTGCGCCACCCATCTCAAAGATACCGGACTGTTCATAGATTGAGGAGAGAGCTGCGGCGTTCATTGCACCGCGGTTGGTGATTGCTGCAACGTGGTTGGCCATAATGTTCCTGAGGGAGAAGCCAAGACCTTCGTTGTTCTGGGGGATGTTCAGGATACCTGCAACGTTTCCGCCCATGAGGTCCATTGTCTGTGGGTAGCTTCCCCAGATAGCGGACTTTACAATGGGTGCATCGTACATGTCGGTTTTGAACATATCCAGAACTGTCTGGGTGACTGCTGCTGCACCGACGGTGGTTGCGGACATGTAGTCAGCGCCAGAGAGTATCCTGGACTCTGGGACCTGGACGAGCAAGCTCTTTCCGCCCTTGAGGATCTTTACATTTGCGTCGTCGCCTTCATCGACTTTGATAAGATCCTTAACGCTTGCTGCAATTGCATCAACGTTGCCTACGATATCGTAGTTAAGCCCACGGCCTAAGATCTGACGACCTTTGCCGCCCATCTTGCCGCTTGCAAGTGCGCCCTGAATACCTGCAAGGTTGATTGCAACGGACCTCTTGGTGTCCAATATAATTTTTTTAATTGCTGCGTTTCTTGTTGGAGCAAGGTTCATAATATCGACATTGCTCTCGAGCAGTTTTCCTCTGTCGTCGTAGATGTCTACTGTGTCAGACACTTATAATTTCCTCCTTAATTTATTAAAATCATTTTGGGACTGGTCACCTACTCGAGTGCAAATAGCACTCACAAATCAAGTACCGCATCGTTTTTAAGTGTCCACTTTCCCAATGAAATCTCATTCGTTTAGAAGGTACTTAAATCTTTTGTGTTCTCAGCTAGATGAATTCACGTATTTTTTTAAAAGGTATTTTATTCAGATAGAATATATTTTTATCAAAATATATAAAAAAACGGCATCAAAAGGAAAAGGACATTTTAAGGTTACTTAAAACTACCGACAATACCCATACCCACTTATTTAAGTATTTTACCGAAAAACGATTAGTATAACAGTATTTTTATTAAAATGTTCATATCCAATAAAGATAATCATACCAAAAAGAATTAGTAATATCCTCGTAATACGAAAGTTTAATATGGAAGTAGTTGTCGACGTAGGCGGAAATCCCGGGGTAGACTGCAGAGGCTTTTGCAAATATTGTTATTTTAAGAAAGTCAAAGACGTTCAGCCCCTGGGCTGCAAGTATTGCCTCCCTTTTAAAAAAGGGTGTGATTACTGTACTCGCAGTGTGAAAGAATCGTACTCAGGCTTCAAGTCTCTCCAGATGGTACTCGAAGAGACGTCAAGAAAACTTTACTTCACAACCGGAGATGTCAAAAAATTCACTGTTAGCGGAGGAGGGGACTTAAGCTGTTACCCCGACCTGAAGAATCTTGTTACTTTTCTATCTCAGTTCAACACCCCGATACATCTGGGATATACCAGCGGAAAAGGCTTCATTAAACCTGATGACGCTCTATTCTACATAGATAATGGGGTTACCGAAGTGAGTTTCACGGTCTTTGCAACAGACCCGGCTTTGAGAGCCGAATATATGAAAGATCCTGAGCCCGAAGCTTCAATTCAGGTTCTTCGGGACTTCTGTGCTCACTGTGAAGTCTACGGGGCAATAGTTCTCCTCCCAGGAATAAATGATGGAGAGGTTCTTGAAAAGACCCTGAGTGATCTCGAAACTATGGGTGCAAAGGGAGCCATTCTGATGAGATTTGCAAACTTTCAGGAAAACGGTTTGATTCTCAATAATTCTCCTATCATTCCCGGAATAAATCCTCACACGGTTTCTGAATTTACTGAAATTGTACGCAGTTCCGCAGAAAAGCATCCTTCAATAAGGATTACCGGAACGCCACTGGAAGACCCATTAATCGGCTCACCTTTTGCAATCCGCAACGTTCCTGAAGCCCTTTCAAGACTTCCCAATGTAACCAAAAAGGCAACTATCATCACAGGTCAGGTCGCTGCCCCCAGGCTTACGGAAATATTTGAAGCCCTTGGGGGGACTGTAAACGTAGTTCCAGTGAAAAAGGACATCGGCTGCCTTATTACAATTGACGATTTTAAAAACATGGACCTCTCTGAGGTAACTGAAACTGTCTTTATTCCGGGAAGAGCTTTTGCCCATGACATGGAAATCAAAGAAGCCTTCAAAAGAGACGGAGTGGACAGGCTTGTGCGCAGAGGACCCGAGCATCTTTCCGTGGACGGAGAAATGTCCATAGGCATGACCAGAGAAGAGGTTCTGGAACTGGAAATAGAGAGCTTCACGGAGCTTATTAGCCAGATTAACTCCCTGGGGATGCCTGCAAAGTAAAGACTCGGTGTAAGAGAGGCGTTAGAATCGCACTCTGGAGAGAGCCGAATATTAATACAAAACTGAGAAAGAGAGACAATTGCCCGCTAAATCAAAAGATTTAACGGGTTTCCTGCTGTGGGTGTATGAAACGACCTCTTTTCCTGAAGAAAAAATTCTGCAGAAAAGCCTGGATCATTATTGAAAACATCCCAATTTCTTCAGACTTTTAGACTGCCCTATCTCCTCCTCGCTAGCCGTATGAAGTCATTTCATATTCTTAACACACTCTGCTCTTGACTCAGCGCGCAGACCCGGACATAAAATCTGAAAGTCCCAGCTGTTTAACCCTGTGGTTTTCAAACAGAGAGCTGATATCATAATCAAGAAGCTCTATCCTCTGTCTGGTATAGCTGGAGACCCCGTACCTTTCACCGATCTCTTTTGAAATTTCAAGATATTTGCGGACAGATCCCTCATGCACGGTAAGTATCACATTGCCTCCGCATTTCGGGCAAGCTCCGGTAAGGGGGGGACGCCTGAATTTTTCTCCACATTTGATACAGCGCATCCGCTGTCTGGAAAAAGAACGCAGATTTCCTATCAGGTCCGGAAGGAAATGAGACTTGAGCACCCTTTCAGCTACGTCAGGTGCGTCTACTGCCCGTATCCTGCTAGCCAGGGCGAGTTGAGCCTCCATTTTCTCAATCATACTTCCGAGGGTCTTATATGAAGAATTAAGAGGGCCTGCAGCAATGTCCGATGTATCATGGGTAAACATGAAATGTTCGTACTGCTCGGGCGTCCCAAGCCGGCTGCTAACCAGGTCCATAATACTCTCAATTTCAGTGGGATTTTTGATTTCCTGCGTAGCCCTGTAAAACTCAAGAGGATAGCACGCAGAAACATCAATATTATGGGCTTCCTTATCCACTTCCTTGGGGTCAATCCTGGTAGTTAGCACCAGAGGAGCATCCATCTTCCCCCCCCTTTTGTCGGGCAGATATGACCTGGAAAAATTGAGAATCCCATCCATAAGAAGCATTATGCAATCTTCATCTCCGTCACAATTCCTGCGTTTTGAAGCATGGAAAAAAGGATGAGCATAGCCTACGGAAGCTCTCGTAAACCCTATAAGGCGCCCGAGTACTCCTGCGGAAGTATGGGGAGCAAGCCCTATGAGCAGTGCTCCCACAAGGTCCTGAATAGTTTCGGCATTGTAATAGGGCTCAATCTTGTAATACTTCACAAGAAGGTCATCCACATATTTTGCAGTACGCAGCATATACTCAGCCCCATCATAAGAGATCACAAGATCCTGAACCTTCAGGCAGACAATCTGATCGTCCCTCTCAAGGGGTTTTCCACAAATATCCTCACTGTACCCGAGTTCTCGGAGTTTGGCTGCCGTAATTCCCAGTTCATCAGCCCTGATATGAGTAAGGGGAATATCTGACATGTCGTAGCGTATAGTCCCATCTTTAAAAACGTAAACATTATGTTTTGCGCGCAGAATTCCTTTTTCCAGGGGCTCGGGCGTCATTTGCCCGTTCATGAGCCGCTTTACTCCCTTAATTAGATCCTTTTTTTCCCTTTCCCCTAAGTTCTCAAAAGCCTGCTTGTAAATGGAACGGAAATCCAGTTTTACGTTTGCAACGGAAGTCAGCTTTTTCCCGCACTTGGGGCAGGTCTCAGCACCCTTTACATCGATCTTGCAGCGAGAGCAGGAAAGTTTGGGATTCGTGAATTCTCCGCATTCGCAGCGCCAGAAATAAGATTCTTTCCCGCAGGAAGGGCATTCCCTCCGCCCTAATTCCACTTCAATTTCTCCGATCTTCGCATTCATGCAGGATGTGTAGTCGGAGGCAGAGACAAGATTCCGCGTAATTCCCCCAGAATTGTTTATCGGGAAGAGAACCTGGGCTGCAGGAGACATCTTGCGCAGGTTAGATTTTTCCGGTCTTCCCATCCGTGCCCCTATCCTTGAAGGAGCTCTCGGATAAACCTTAAACCCGCTCAAAACACCTGCAACTTCCACCATATCATCTATGTCTGGCATACTGGCTTTTTCTTTGAGAGAATTGTCAAGCCCAAGGCAGAAAATAAACGGAAGAGCCTCTTCGATAAGGATTTCTCCATTTTTTACCCTGTGCAGGACTAGGAGTTTTTCAAGCACCGGCTTTATTTCCTCTTCAAGAGAAGCTTCCAGGGGCAGTTTAAGGACTCCTCCCCCAGCCACTTCGCCTGCCAGAAAGCTCCCTTTTTCAGCCACAAATTTTCTGAGAGCTTCAAACTCGTGCCGGTTTATGTCGTGCCAGAGATAGGTAAACTTTGGGTGCAACGGCACATTAAACTCCTCTGCAAGCCTGAGAGCAAGGGCAGCGGAGGGGTTTTTCAGCTCTTCCTCGGGAATTTGTTCAGGGCAGGCTGCCTGGTAATCGTACTGCCACCATTCGAAAACATAAGGGGAAGGCATAAGAGGATGATTATTTTCAAGGAAGTCCCCATAATTGATCAGAATTTCCCCGATATCAACAATTACCTCAACCTGTGGGCGAATTTCATACGCCTCCTTTATATTATCTATACGGACAAGGTCTCCCGAAAAAAGCCTTACCGTAGGTCCCTCTATGGAATCCACGGCAGACATGGCTGCAGCTTTTCCGGGCCTTTCAACCTTAAGCTGAGTCCCGTTAGCTATAAAATCGTCAAGCAAGACCATGCTGGCAGGACTTATTCCTGCCGAAGCAAATGAAGTATTTCTTGACCGCCCGTACCGCAGCCTGAAACCTCCTGGCCTTGAAGGATGAGAGAAAACAGGCCTTCCGGCGATCAGGTCACGGATATATTTATCCTTTGGCTTGATCTTGTTTTTGTGCTCATCTTCAGCACTTTCCTCACTTTTAGCACCCCCGATAAGTGTCTCCAGCCAGTCCCATCCATCTATCTTCAACTTGTTGACGTGCTTTTTGACCTTGGGGGCCTTGAGGGCAAGACCTTCGGCAAGCACGAGACACATTCCCCCCCGGACACGGTTTGTCCCTATCCTCTCAAGATTCCTGTGCCCTTCGACCTCGGCTTCTTCAGTCGGATCCCCGTCAATGCAAACCGGGCAGTTCCGGACTATCAGACGGATTTCGTCTTCGGAAGGCATGTACTGAAGGCTTGCGACCCTCTTGTAAAGCAGGATTTCTTCCACATAGCGCTCTACTTCCTCATCTCTTGGCTTGTAGCGATCAATTCCTATCCCGCGCCTCACATAGTCGCCAACCAGCACGGAAAGCGCCTGCGCAGTCCCTCCTGCACTCCTGATGGGTCCCGAATAAAATATCCGGATATACTGAGAACCGTCGTCATTTTTCCCGAGATCTACCTTATCGATTCCTTCGATAGGAGCTGCAACTACCCCTTCGGTCAGGACCGCCATGGAAACACGGATAGCAGCTTCCACGGCATCTTTCTTTGTTGGAAAGCTTCCTACCATCCCTTCGGCGACCTGGCGCCCGATTTCAAGGGCAGCTTCTTCCCTGGACATGTTGACCTCAAGCTCCCGGATCTTTGCAGCAACCCCTTTGACTCCTATAAGGTTTTCAACCCTATCTGCAAGGTCTTTGGCAAGAGGAATTTCCACAGTGGGCTTCGGATCTCCACCCCGGGCCCGAGCCCTATTTGCAACATCTATTGCCTCTTTTAGCCTTGCCTCAAGCCCATTGAAGTACTCATGCATTTCCTCACTTGCAATTGTTTCACCCATGTTGAAAAGTCCCTTTTTGGAAAAGAAGGAAAAAGATTATTTCTGCTTACGCAGGGCTCCCGCAGCGAAGAGACCTGACATCGAAGTCACAAAGAAGACAAAAACCCCTGCCCAGAGAATATAGTACCCGACATCAATACCAAGAATAACTATATTAAGAGTCTTCAAAAGCAGACCTGCAGCCAGGATCGCAAGGCTTACTCCTGTTGTTTTGTTGTTCTGCTTCCGAACTTTTTTATAAGCCCGCATTTTTTCCATCTGTTCTTTTTTTTCTGCTTTCAAGAAGATCTCTCCAGGTATCTAAAAAATCAATAACTATCAAATCTGACTATCAAATCTGACTATCAAATCTGACTGTCAAATTCTCGCTTATAATATTGCAATTTAACAGGTACAACCGACTTAAACAGCATGCCTTACGGAGGCAGCTTCTCTTAACCGGTTAAGGAGTGCAGTTCCAAGTCCTGAAGGGGAAAAAGAGCCGTCAGCCAGAATTACATCCAGACTTTTCGTGTCCAGAACCCTGAGCCCTTCAAATAGTCTTCTGGCAGCTTCCTCAGGCTCTTCGCGGGACCCCAGTAAAAAGCATTCATATGCACTCAATCTTTCAGAAGCAAAAAAGCCTGCGGTCTCATCGCTAAGCAGAAGTCCGACTTTCTTGCCCTCGCGTCGGTAATTTTCGAGCAGGGTATCAATCTTTTCGGAAACTTTTTTCATTTCCCCTTCCATAAGCACGACCTGCGCATCCGGGGCATAATGCCCGTATTTCTGACCTGCCTGCTTTTCAGGCATAGCCCCTCCAGTCCCAGCTTCAGTCCCCCCATAAGCGGACCTGACTTTACCTATAACCCTTTCAAGCTCTTCAATTCCCACGGCTCCGGGCCGCAACACCACCGGAGGTTCAACTGTCATATCAACAACAGTTGACTCAAGCCCTATAGCTGCTCCCCCTCCGTCAATAACCGCATCAATTCTGCCTGTAAGGTCAGCCAGGACATGGGCTGCCAGACTGGGACTGGGCTTTCCCGAGAGGTTCGCACTCGGAGCAGCCAGAGGAGTGCCTGCCCTCTTTATAAGCTCCAGAGGAATCCTGTGGTCAGGCATGCGGAGCCCTATCGACGGCAGGTTTCCCGAGGTAATTCCCGGGACAATGTCATTTTTCTCCAGAACAATCGTAAGGGGCCCAGGCCAGAAAGCGTCCATAAGCCTGAAAGCTTTTTCAGGGATGTTTTTTGTAATCTTTCCGAGGTCTTCCCTGGAATGGACGAGCAGGCTAAGAGGATTGCCAGGCGGGCGTTCCTTTGCTTCAAAGATTTTCCGGACAGCATCAGGGTCCAACCCGTCAGCTCCAAGCCCATAAACAGTTTCCGTGGGGAAGGCAACTGTCCCGCCCCTTCTGATAATCGCCGCAGCCTCTTCAAGAATGACGTCAAAGTTCTCTTCAGAGATCCGGAAAATCCGGGTCTTTATTTTATTTCCGTTTTCTGCCTGCACCGAAGGTAAACTCCTTATTGATAAGTATCCTGCTATTGTTTATGTGTTTTACAGCTTGTAAATTGCTCTTAGCAACTGGTTCTTATTATACATCCTGGTCGCTGCGTAGCTTATTTCTGAAGCCACTTCCCGAGAGCAGCTTCAAGTTCTTTGTGGTCCTTTGCATAGTCCTGCATGCTGACTCCTTCAAGGCTTGCATCAAGAGCCTGCCTGCAGGCAGTAGCTCCGGCTGCCGTACCCATCGGATGCGCATGGATTCCGCCACCGAATTGCATAATAACATCTTTTCCGAAGATGGAGTAAAGGTCAGGAATCATTGTAGGAGCGAGCCCTCCGGATGCTACCGGGAACATTGGCTTTAATCCCCCCCAGTCCTGGGTAAGAACATGCTGGCTCTCATCCGCAGGCACTTTCTCGAGCACGCACTCGTCCCTTAGAGACAGGACTTCATGCTTCTCTCCGTGCATCTTCCCGACAACCGTGCCTATATGGAGCTGGTCAAGCCCTATCAACCTGCAGAGCTTGGCAACGAGAACCATGCTTATCCCATGGCGGGGGTTTCGAGTATACGCTGAATGCATGCAGCGGTGGGCATGAAGGGCAAGACCCGCATCTTCAGCCTCTTCCCGCAGGGTCTGAAGAGCAGTCCAGCCTACCGGCACGATATCGATCATTGCATAGCTGGCCCCTAGGTCTTTGAGGACATTTAAGCGCCGGAACATTTCCTTACAGGTCGGGGCTGTGATGTTGCAGAGATACATCTTCTTCTCCCCAGTCTCGACTTCAGCTTTTTCTGCGATTTTCAGGGTGAGTTCAGCCCTTCTGTCAAAGCCATTGAACTTCTGGTCGGTAAGGTTCTCATCATCTTTAACGAGGTCACAGCCTCCGGCAAAAGAATTGTACGCAACTTCCGCATGTTTCTCAGAGGTCAAGCCTACCTTCGGCTTAACGATAGTCCCGATAAGGGGGCGGTCATACACACCCACAAGTTTCCTGATCCCCTGCAGCCCGAAGTTCGGACCTTTGAACTCGCGGAGCATTGACCTGGGAAAGGCTATATCCTGCAGCCTGAGGTTGTCAACGATTTTCATACTGAAGATGTTTCCTGCAACAGCACTCAGCACCTGGGGGACGGAACCCAGTTCAAAAAGGTCTTCCGAGTAAGCCACCCTTACGGTCTGTGATTCTTCGTCCAGGTAAAAAACGTGAGGTTTTAATTTCGCTGCAAGTTCGGGACTCAATGTGGAAATCTCAGTCCAGGAGTCTATAGAGCTTTCCCCTGCCATGTGGGTGGCAGCTTCCTCAAAATTCACTCCTGCCGACGGTTCGATATGGAATTCACAGATCAGATCTGTGTCTTTTGGGCTATAGTCCCTGTCTATGTAGTCCCTGCGCATTTTCTTCACTCCTTTGGAATAAGCACTTTTACAGAATAAAATTCAGTTATATAGAATAATAGTTCTGATAGAAGGAGGTAACTAAACATAAATAAAAATTTGTTTATCAGAACCGAAAAACCTGACCGAACGGGAAAAGGGGCTGGAGGAGAAGGAAAAAAGAGGGAACTCCTGTAATCTCCAGAAAAAGGGAAAGGAAACAAAAAGGATATTATGAGAACTGAAGTCCTATTCGGAAATCTTTTATAATCCCCTGATAAGGTCAGCTCTCTAATTGGAAAATACTTTTAAGGTTCTTTACTTTTAAGGTTCGTTACTGCTCCAGCCTCAAAGGGTTTCCTATACCAAGCCCCGTCAAACGAGTCTCTTTATGGGCTCCGAAACCAGGATTGAAATCCTTTCTTTCAAAGTCAAAACGGATCTGATCTTTCTGCAGCCCGTACCCATCCATATGATCGAAAATCAGTTTTTCCATAAGCTCCGTCCCATAATCCACAGCCTCAAGATAATTATCTGCAACCTTCCTTTCTACTTCAGAGAACACATGATACTGCTCGGTTCCGAAACCTACCGGCCGAATTAAAATTTCACTTCTCTTGATGACGTTACCAGCCAGGGCTCCTGCGGCATTGCCCACTTCATGGAATTCGGGAACCCTGATATCCGCATCGATAAATTCTCTGAGTTCGGGCACATAGGCTTTGACAGGCGCTCCGATCATTACGACCGGAATATTGATTTTGAACTTTGTGAAGCGAGTGTTTTCCAGCAGTTTTTCAAGGTCTTCCCGCTTGAAGTCTTTGGCAAAGAATGCCAGCAGGTCAAGAGCAATATTTTTTGCAAAATTTCGTTTTATTTCCCGGGAAAAACTTTCAGGATCCAGCCCGAGATAGTTGCCAAGAATTTTTGCTCCCAGCCAGGAAGCAGTACTGTTCCACATTTCATACTCTCCAAGCACATGGAGGGCATCCGTAGGTGTGAAACCTATATGGTAGATGCAGCGCTTCTGGACCAGAGAACGCAGAGCCTTTACAAACTGCAGAGGATGTTTTCCAACTGTTTCAGAAATATCGGATACCGAAACCGGCTCATATCCTATAACATCAAAGATCTGACGTTCATAATTTTCCAGTTCAAATTCGATGGAGTAATTAAGAGCATGTACGTCATCATCTGCCCCCGCATTCCCGCTTCTGACAAAGAAACTTGCTGGCTGGAAAATATCATCCATTATCCTGTCCGAAATTTTTTCAGCTTTCCTCAACTTGTCTTCAAGGAAAGGATAGTCTGAAGCTGCAAGGCAGAGAGGAATAACCCTGTTCGGGCCAATATAGATTTTTCTCTGTACCCCGACGTGGCTGTCCCCTCCCATAGCCGAGGTTCTGATCCTGACCGCCCTGACCATAGTTTTCCAGTTTCCCACTACAGCCCCATTTTCACTGATCTCGGGAACTCCGCCCTCTATCAGAGCAATATCGGTGCTCGTGCCTCCCACATCCACAGCCACGCAGGTTTTCAAGCCGCTTATATGGGCAGCCCCTACAAGGCTTGCGGCAGGGCCTGAAAAAATAGACTCTACGGGCTTTTCAAGAGCCTCTTCAATGCGGGCAAGGGAACCGTCGCATTTCATTACCATCATGGGAGCTTTGATATTTCGTGCTTCCATTACCGATAGAACGGCCCGGATGAACTGAGTGGTTATCGGGATCAAGCGAGCGTTCAGAACTGCAGTTACTGCCCTTTCGTAAGCTCCCAGGCTCAGGGAAAGTTCGTGCCCGCAGACAACAGGCTTATCGGTCAACCTTTCTATTGCTTTTTTTACTGAAAGCTCATGTTCCGGGTTCCGTACGGAAAAATAAGAAGATACGGCATATGAAAAGAGCCTGCCTCTGGTGCTGTTAACGAATTGTTCCGCAGAATTAAGTTCAAGGCAACTAACTTCGTTTCCTTTTGAATCGTGGCCGCCATCTATGGAAATTATCTCACTAGCCGGGATATTTCCATTGACTTTATAGCCTACCAGAATCAGGCCTGCAGGATGGCCTTTGCCTTCCAGTGTGGAGTTTGTAGAAAGAGTTGTGGATACCGAAACAAGTTTTATATCCTCCAGATACTCCTGTTTTAAGCCTGCAACTACTTTTTCTATCCCTTCAACCAGATTGGAATGCGTAGTTAGTGCTTTATTAGAATCAAGAATGCTGCCGTCTGCAAGGTTCATTAAAACGGCGTCAGTGTATGTCCC
The DNA here is from genome assembly GCF_028693135.1 of Methanosarcina sp. Lineage (GTDB taxonomy): Archaea > Halobacteriota > Methanosarcinia > Methanosarcinales > Methanosarcinaceae > Methanosarcina. The sequence goes on along the minus strand of NZ_JAQUVZ010000004.1, from coordinate 35,550 downwards.
ACCAGTATCGATTCCTAAACCAAGTTTCATAGTTTATAAGTTATTTCCAAAAATATAACATAGCCGACCGGGATTTTGCAGGAGTATAAGGTTCTGGAGGAGGGTAAAATATTGATGGGGACGAAATAATAGAGGAGACGAAATATTGAAAGAAAAGAATCAGGGAAATATGGGAAGGAGCAGTAAAAAAAGATGAGTAAGATGGAGGAAACGGATAAAAGAAATCTGAAGTTTCCAGGACTATTTCAATTCTTAACCCCCCTATTATATTATACTGTCCACAACCCGCTCTTTTTCTCCTCCGGCGAAAACTCTGTGAACTTGCAGGTGCCAGCGAGTACATCCAGGTTCAGGCGCTTCAAGCTCAATGTAGTTGTAACACTGTGAGACTTTTCCCCGGACCTTGGACGAACAGACTGTTCCTGCACTGACAACAAGCATGTCGTTTAATCTCCAGGCCCAGGGAATATGCCAGTGCCCGCAGAGCACAAGGTTCACACCTGAACGGTCCAGAAGCTCAAGAACGTCTCCTGCGTCCACAAGCACATTATTTCCCCTGCCTGTCCGGGGAATTGGAATCAGATGGTGGTGAAGGGCAAAAACCTTAAAACCGCCTGCTGAGAGAGCCTTCTCTATCCAGCCGTAGTTTTCCCTTCCGATGTGCCCTTCTTCAAGTTCCGGCTGGGAAGAATCAAGCCCTACAACTGTGACTTCCCCAAAGCGCCCAAAAGAAGACCTGGCCTTGAAAATGTCCTCGAAGAAAAGATAACCTGCATTTCTGGAGTCATGATTTCCGGGAACTATCACCTTGTTTTTGCATTCAATCCTGTCAATGAAGTTTTTTGCCCCATTATACTCGGCTGCGAGTCCGTTTTCTGTAAGATCGCCTGTAATTACAACAATATCAGGGCTATCCTGATTTATTTTTTCGAGCATTGCATCTGCAATTTCCGGCATATAGTATGCCTCTGAGAAATGGATGTCTGAAAGATGTACCATTCTTATAATATCTATTCCTCTCTGTCCTGCTGTTCACATTTCTGACTTTTTCAGGGTTAGAATTCGGGGGGATGGATATATAGTTATTCGATATAGTCTATATAAGTAAGAAAAAGAGAGACATTCAGAAAGGATCTATATACCAACAATGCCAGAGAACCTGTATATCTGATAATATTCTGGCTGAAAAATAGCTTGAAAATGCTTTAATCCCTTAAAAAAGCCAGTTTAAATCCCGGAAATATTCCATCCATGATTTTTACTTCAGGGATATTCAGTGACGAATCACTTGTTAAAAGGTGGCTCTGATTCGTTTTTCGGCCCAATTAGACTCTTTTAAGACCGGTTTTTCCCTGTATCAGAACTTTTCGGACTCGAGATTTTCCGTAGTTCCAATTTGGCCTTATCTTCTGTAGAATCCTGTTTAGACCTTTTTTCAGATCCATTTTGATCCATCTTCAAGTTGGTTCCCAAAAAAAGAATCCAACTTCTGCGTACCTGACAAAGAAAGCCTTAATTTATCCGGGATTCACTGGCATATGTAAGTGAGATATAAAAATAGATAACATAACCGACTCTCTTTTTAGAAGGCAAAAAAAATTTGATTATGTGTAAAAAAACATTAGACTCTCAATTTCAAAATAAGCCTTTTTTACATAGAGGGTGATTTTTATCTTGCTGAAATAAACTCGTCCCCTCAAATTTAAAGCCGTATAATTTTTTACAGATATTATATGGAAAACGAAAAAGAATCTGAAAACAGAAATTCGATTGAACCAAAAAACCGAATTAAAACTGGATAAAAAAGAAGCAAACGCCTGATAGAATAGATATAAATCGGAAAAACAAAACCCCGATAAAAAACAAAATGATGAATGTGTTTGAAAAACACATTCATTTTATTTTTATTTTTGTCTCTTTGGTACGCTTTTTGATCCATTTTTTGGTACGCTTTTTGGTACGCTTTTTGGCCCGTGTTCAGGTCCGTATTCGTCCAGGCAGGTACCTTCACAGAGTTTTACTCCTGAGTGGTAGGCTGCCTTGCCGATCATATGGCCTGAAATGGGGGCTGTAAGCATGATAAAGATCGCTACAGTCAGCGCCTTTACTCCCATTGGCGTATAGCCCTCCTGGATGATGATACTCGCCAGGACTCCGAGAGCACCCAGAGTTGCAACCTTGGTTGTTGCGTGCAACCTGTTGTATACATCAGGTAAACGCAGCAGGCCGAGCATTCCAAGACAGAGGAATATAAGCCCTACTACAAGGAAGAATATACTGATTATATCCAGTATAGTCGCGATTATAGTCATCACAGCACCTCCCCTGTATCGATATACTTTGCTACTATTACTGTCCCCACAAAGGAGATGACTGAAAGTAGCATGGCTACGTCCATGAGGAAGATCGACCTCCCCTGGAAAGCATAGAGAGCAAATATCATTGCAAGGACGTTACCCACAGCATCTGATGCTGCAATCCTGTCAGGGAGGGTCGGGCCGTACAGAACTCTGTACGTACTCGGCACCAGAGCGACTACCATAACAACCAGCGCCAGGAAATCTGCCTGTTCCAGTGTAATAATCATTCGAATGCCTCCAGTACATAGTGTTCAAGATCATCCCGAATGGAATCACGAATGCCCTGGGGATCTGTTGCATCGATAGAATGCACATAGAGGATCGTTTTGTCGTCCGAAATATCCACGGTAAGGGTTCCGGGGGTAAGGGTAATGGTGTTAGCAATACCCGTAATTCCAATATTGGTTTTGGTCCGGATAGGAACCGCGATAATTCCCGGTTTGATGTCTATCGTGGGTTTGATGACGATCTTTGCGACTGCTATGTTGGCCTTTATGATCTCCTTGATCAGAACGTAAAGATATATGATTTTCTTCGGAATCTTTGAAATCCAGTCTCCCGTGGGGTGTACCACCTCGTCCAGCCTGTACAGCTTGCTGAAGGGCGATACAACTATGACTCCAAAGAGGAGACCAAGTAGAATGCTGCCAAGGGTTATTTGTCCGCTGACAAGGCACCAAACAACTGGAAGTGCCATATAGGTAAGTGTACGACGCTTCATCTTATCACCCTCACCATTACTGCATCAATATAAGGCTGAGGATCAATAATCTGGTTTGCAATGGTCTGTGATAACTGCACAACAGGTTCAGGGTACAGTCCAAGGATCAGCACAATAGCTGCCAGTATCAGGACTGGAGCTACAATCAAGGGAGACAGTTTGTGGTGAGAATATTCCCCGTACTGTGGGTCCCGTTCTCCCCAGAATATAAGCATCCAGCCTCTAAACATGTAGAAGAGGGTAAAGACCGCAAAGATCAGAGCTATCCCTATGGGCATGTAAAACTGAGATCTAAGACCTGCATCAAAGAGCAGGAACTTGGAGATGAATCCTCCCATAGGGGGAACTCCACCAATTGACATGGCTCCCACAAGGAAAGCAACACCCATCATAGGAGCTTTGCTGACCATGCCTCCCATCTGCCGCATATCCCTTGTCTCGGCAGTGTGGATGATTCCACCCGAGGTAAGGAACAACATGCTCTTTGCAAGTGCATGGTTTATCAGGTAGACCACGGACGCGCCAAGGATTAGAGTTGCAGCCTCAGCCTCACCGGCTGCATTTGCCATTGCTGCCATCCCAAAGCCTAAGAAGACATATCCTATCTGGGATACACTGGAATAAGCCAGCATACGCTTAACATCCGTCTGCCCTATTGCCGAAGTTGCCCCCAGGCCCAGGGTGACCAGAGCCATGAAGAGAATGACTGGTCCGTACACTGCCTGGAAAGGAGCAAACATCATAAAGAGGACCCTGAGTATACCGTAAGCTCCGATCTTTATGATCACACCACTGAGCATTGCACTGATCGGGGACGGAGCTGTAGGGTGCACATCCGGAAGCCAGTAGTGCAGAGGGAACATTGCTGCCTTACCACCAAATACAATGATAAAGAGCAAACCCACTGCATACAGATGCCATGGGACAGCCCCTGCCTCAGCAAGCACCCTGATCTTAAGGGTAATATCTGCCATGTTCAGGGAACCGATGGATGCGTACAGTGATGTGACTGCAATCAGCATCACATTGCCCCCGAGAATGTTCAGGACCAGGTACTTCATTGTAGCTTCCATCTTGTCCGAAATCTTCGTAACCTTTGAGTTTTCGTTTGAAACTATCAAAGCTGCCGAGGAAAGCAGCATTATTTCGAAGAAGACGAACATGTTGAAGATATCCCCTGTCAGGAATATCCCGTTGATGCCTGCAAGCATCAGGTTGTAAAGGGAGTGGTAGGTCTGGTTCAGGGATTTGTCTTCTATGTAATCATAGGAATAAACTAAACCCAAAAAGCCAATTAGGCAGTTCAGGACAACCATCCCGGCACCCAGCAGATCGGCTACAATTACGATTCCATACTTTCCGAATTCTCCTACATCATATGCAATAATTCCGTGCTTCCAGACGGTTGTGATCAGGAGCGCGCTTAAGCACAATAAACCAAAGCCAACTACGATGTCGATTACCTTTTGCAGCCCTGGACTGCCTTTGGTCAGGATTGTGATCGGAGCCATTAACAGAGGGATAGCAATCAGGAAGATCGGCAAATTATCCATTAAAAAGCTCATTCTCGAAGCCTCCTGAGTTCCTGGACATCAATAGTACCATATTCCTCATTGATGCGGTAGCAAAGAGTCAATACGAATGCTGTGGTCGCAAGCCCGATCACGATGGCTGTGAGTACGAGAGCCTGCACAAGAGGGTCCACGAATTCTGTATATGGAGTGGTTGTTATCGGCCCGAGAATTCCAGCTGCCAGGTTATCATTATAGATAAGGCCCTGGCCAAGACCTTCTATAGCCTGCTCGTGCTCCAGAATCGGTACAAGAGTACCGTCACTGAAAACTCCACCTCCAACGATATACAGGTTAATGGCATGGGAAATTATACCGAAACCGATGATAATTTTCATCATGTCCCTGCGAAGAACCAGGAAAGTTCCGATTCCGAAGAGCAGAGCGATCGTAAGCTCAAGGAAAAAATTATTCATGTTCTCCCTCCGAGCCGTTATCGGTTCCTAATTTAGTTGCAATAAACAGCAGACCTCCAATCACTACGAAGTACACACCAAGGTCAAAGAACCCGGATGAAACCAGTTCAATCTCAAACAGGTGAATACCTCCTACTTCTACGGGAATGAAATCCCAGGCGCTTCTGAAGAATTTGTGGCCTGCAAATAAGGGAGTCCAGGCAGTTATGCTTGCAAACAGGAGCCCGTATCCAAACCACATGTGCCAGTCCGGGTTCCAGATTTTTTTGATCTCATCAACCCCGTATGCGACATAGATCAATCCGATCCCAGCCGCACACAGCACACCGCCGATGAAACCTCCACCTGGCCTGTTACCTCCGATGAGCAGAAGATCGATTGAATAGAGCATATCGATCATCAAACAGATCTTTGCGATTGTTTTGGTAATTATCGTGGTATCGGCCATTATTCCTTACCTCCCTTCACCTTTTTTGCTCTGCTCAGGATAAGGTTGTACACCCCAAGGGCTGCTAAGGAAAGGACTGAAATTTCTCCGATGGTATCATATCCTCTGAAGTCCACGACTATCACGTTGACCACATTGAGTCCGCCGGTCATTGCCAGAGCCTTCTCCATGAAGTAGTAATTGAAGGTCTCGAACGGGGCCAATACCCCAATGTTTGCATTTAACATTACGGCGAGAACACCAAACGCGACAACGCCTGAGATTAGCAGGTTCACCGTAACCTTACCTACCGGCATAGGCTCCTTGAACTTCTGGGGAATCTTCATGAGTACCAGGATGAAGATAATGGTGGACAGTGTTTCTACACAGACCTGGGTCATTGCAAGGTCAGGGGCTTTGAGGTATATGTAAAGCAGGGATACCAGGAAACCAAGCTCTGATAGGGATATGACCGCAGGCAGATATTTCGGCAGGACTGCAGCACCAAGCGCTGCCAGAATCATCAGGGAGTACAGTACAATTTCATAAGGCTGTGCCGCATAGTTTATCCCTGCAGGCAGAAGATTGCCAATTCCTATACCCATGCCTATACTAAACTTATAGACCGGCCAGAATATCAGGAAAATCATAAAGAGTAGTGTCATCTTGACATACACTCCAATGGGTCCTGGCTGGGCAAACGCTGCGAACTTGTGGGTTATTTCCCTTGCGTTGTTTACGATTGCATCGTACCAGTAGTTCGTGCTGACCCAGGGAAGCTTGGCGTTGAAACTGTTCTGCCAGGCAGCAATTGAGTCATAGAACTTGTAAAGCACAATACCGATGGCAAAGGTTGCTATCGTCATCAAAAGCGGCGTGGTTACTCCATGCCACAGCGCTACATGCAAGTGTTCTGCGTGGGGGACAAGGCCACTATAAGCAGGCTGGATCAGGGTTTCGATCGGGAACTTGGGATAGAGCCCGAAAAAGATGATCAGACCTACAAGGAAAACTGCCGGGCCCAGCATAACCCAGGGAGCTTCGTGAACATGGTGAGGGACATCGTGATCATGTGTCCTCTCTCCAAGGAAGATCCCGTCTATCAGTTTGATAGAGTACATAAGGGTGAATACACCACCAAGCACTGCAACAGCCGGGAAGACAATAGCCCACGGTCCTCCGTAAGTTTCTGAAACCAGCTTGCCTATCTCAAGGGATGTTTCATAGAACATTTCCTTGCTCAGGAACCCGTTGAGTGGAGGGACACCAGCCATTGAGGCTGCTGCGATCACCGCAACTATAAACGTTTTTGGCATTTCCTTACGCAAACCACCCAGTTTTCTGATATCTCGGGTTGTCGTCTCGTGAGCCACGATACCTGCTACAAGGAAGAGGGTAGCTTTGAAGGTAGAGTGATTCAGCATATGGAAAGTTGCTGCCGCAAAGCCCAGTCCTGGGTGTTCGGCCGTACTATAACCATACATAGTCATCAGGTAGGCCAGCTGGCTGATTGTCGAGTAAGCCAGGATGGCTTTGATATCGGTCTGCCGGAAAGCCATGAAGCCCGCCATAACCATGGTGATCATCCCTGTCCCGGCAACCAGGACCAGCCATTCGGTGGTTCCCGAAAGGATGGGGTGCATCCTTGCAACCAGATAGACACCAGCCTTGACCATTGTAGCCGAGTGGAGGAACGCGCTCACAGGAGTCGGAGCTTCCATAGCGTTAGGCAACCAAATATAAAATGGCCCCTGTGCAGATTTGGAAGCAGCCCCTATGAAGATCAGGATCAGAGCTGCAACGTATAAGTTGCTTCCATGGAGGACTCCAAGGAGTTCAGAGTTCTGAGCCAATCCAGAGATCGCATAAGTGCCCGTAATGACCCTGAGCACCAGGAAGCCTGCGAACATGAAAAGTCCGCCACCGGCAGTTACCAGAAAGGCTTTGGTTGCGCCGTATACGGATTCTGGTCTTTCTCTCCAGTATCCGATAAGCATAAAAGATGTTATACTAGTCAGTTCCCAGAAAATAAACATCTGGATCGTATTATCTGTGTAGGCAATACCCAGCATTGCACCCATAAAGAGTAAGAGCCACTGGTAATACCTTGGCAGGTCTTCCTTTATGGACATATAACCGTTTGAATAGGACATGATGATAACACCAATGCCTGAAACGATTAATGCCAGGAGAACGGCCATGCCGTCTCCATAAAAGTCTAAGGATAGACCCGCTGCCGGTAACCAGGCAAACGAACCTTTTACAGGAGTACCCGCCATAGCGTACGGGATTACCTGGACGTTCAACACAAAACACGTAAATGCGATAAGTGCTGCAATCCAGCCAATCCTCTGTTTAAATACTTTATATAACGCAGGTAATGTCCATGCAAGTATAAATGGTAAAAAGACAGCTATTACTATTGCATTAAATGGATCCATGAATCATCAACCCAACCTCTTTAGTTTTTTGGTCATTGATAATTAATAGTGAATACTAGTCAGGTTCAAAAGTTTCAATTTAGAATTCAATCCACATAGGAAATAAAGATATAATGTAATATTATATTTCCCTCGCGTATACTCTTTTTTCATATAGTAAAAATGTTTCGGTTTTTGTTTGACACATCATCAGTATCAAGCAAACTATTTTGCGTCCAAAATTGCACACGAAATCTCCCAAAATAATTCCCTGATTACAGCAAATACCTCCCTTTCAAAACTGCAGATTTTTACATAACTTAAATTACATCCCACTTTTCTCGTTGAAATTTTAGCTTTACTCAGCCTTTAATGCTATCGATTTTATCAGTATAGGGGTTTAATGGAACTATGTGCAATATTCCAGATCAGAACTAAATAAATATAAAGATCTAAAACCGATAGCATCAGGTTCACTAAATTCCATGTGGATTCCCAAATATTTGAATATTTCCAAAAAACACTATCAAGAAAAACAGCAATTTCGAGGAAAAAAACAGGGAAATAAAGGTCAGAGAAAAGTTTTTCCCTTTTTGAGTAGCAATTTAATCAGGATAATTGGTTAAATTAATTGGTAAGTTACCCCCTCAATCAGTATAATTTATTTCGATCACTAAAACTGTGTATCAGAAGATTTAATTTGAGAAAGCAATAGAGAATGATTCAGTAACAGATTCATTTAAATTAATTCAATATTAAAATATATAGGATTATATCTCAAAAAATTGACACTTGTATGTAAAATGAATCAAATAGATAAAAAAGAGAAATATGCGCATTGAAAGTAAAAAAAATCAAAATAGAGAGAAACTCGAAAGAATGCTTATTGTCTAAAAAAAGAAAAGCAGGGCAAAAAAAGATCACCAAAAGGAAAAGAGTATATCTAACATAATTATTCGAAACATTCTGGCTTTGAAACTGTCAGAGAAATGCTCTGGAAATGTTTTGGAATTGGGTTTTTCGATAAAAGAAGGGATATTAAAAAATCAACGAGCGGCACGTTAAAAACTCCAGTCGTCTTGTAAAAGGACATGATATTTAAAAAATTACCGTGCTAATATAAAAAAAGTACAAGTATAGAAGAAGAAAAACAATAATTGTTCTATGCTGCTGATTCTATACTCAGCATATTTATCAGGGTTCAGGCTTTTGTTTCCTGCCCTTCACGAAAAAATAAGGCAGGATGCTTTTGACTTTAGTCATGAGAGGAATGCCGTCAATTTTCTGGCATTCCTTTCATGTTTGGATTTCTCCACTCTGCTTTGGAAAAGAATTTCCGTAGCAGGTAACGTACTTTCGTATCTCCTCTCGCCAATGTTGGATATGCTTGTTATGTGTAACACACCGCCCCTACCTCTCAGGACTTTTAATGCTACACGATAGAGCTACAAACTGAGGAAGCATTCGCAGGTATCATGACATTTCCAACGTAGTCAATTAAGACTCAGGCTGGTCAACCGGGGCACTATTACATGCCTGCCACTTTAGTGACGGGTAGTTGACCCTGAAACGGCCCTCTATCTATTCTAATTAATTGATCTCTATTGCTACAGGACTTTCCTCGGGGCAGCGCCTGAAGGTAACCTCAAGCACTCCATTTTTGTAACTTGCTTTTGCACTCTTTGGGTCCACGAGGACAGGGAGTTCTACATCTTCCGAATACTCAGAAAGCCCAATGACTTTAATTTCAAGGTGCTGAGCGGTAGCGTGCAGCAGGAGATCTTTCTTTTCAACCTCCGGGAATTCTACAAGTACATGCACCATGTCCTCATTTTCAAATATGTCAATTAAAGGTTCTTTTGTTTCCGGAGAAAAGAAATTCTCTTCTTTTTGAGAGTATTCCGGAACGTTTCCAAATTCCCGGAGTTCAGTATCTTCCCCCGGGCGGTGAATGATAGAAAATCCGTAAACAAAGGGAACGGACTCCCCCATTTCTTCCAGGAGGGCTTCGATCATCTCTTCCAGGTTATCAAAAAGTTCAGACCCAAAATCTTCAAAGAAATCCTTTTTTTTTCTTGTGCCCACCATTATTACCTCTGATTTTCCTGACGCTCTCGAAGATCATTCGATATTGATAGAAGTTCGAGAACTGGACTCCAGCCTCTTAAAGGTAACTTCCAGCACACCATTCTGATATGTGGCTTTCGCACTCTGGGGGTCTACCTTCACTGGCAGTTCAATACGTTCGGAATATTTTGGATTCCCATCTAATGTTTCGATGTCAAGTATTAAATCAGTTGCGTTCAGTTGGATATATTCTTTCTCGATGCCTGGCATCTCGGCAATCACATGAACCTTTTCCTCGGTTTCCAGTACATCAATAAGGGGTTTTCTTATGTCAAGGTAACGTTTTTCTCCGGTTTCCGCCTGCTCAAACATCGGGAGATTCCCAAATTCCCGGATTTCAGGCTCTTCCCCTGCCCTCTGGGTTACGGAAAATCCGTAAACAAAAGGGTGCTGCCCGAAGTTATCCATACTCATGCCCATAGCCTTACTAAGGCGATCGAACATTTCGTCCATATCCTGGAGGGGGTCAATTCCGAATATTTCATCGAAAAAACTTCTTTTTCTCCTGTCTCTGTCCATCTCATCACATCATTATTAAGTTATGCGTCTTGAGTTTCTTAAGTGAGTACTACTCAAATCAGTTGGTAATTAATTGAAATGGTTATTTTTTCCACTAAAATTAAAAAGGCCGATATTTACCGGCATGTCAGGCAAAACCTCATTTAGCCTGTAGAAAACTCGGAACTTCTTTTTCCTCGCTTTCCTTTGTCTGTTCTTTTGCTTCGGGAGATTCTTCCTCAAACTTAGTTGCATACCTGGCAAAGAGTTCGGCGCTCTTTTCATACACACTCAGGGTTTCTCTGGATGTTGTAGGCCTTACACGGCGGATTGCTTTTTCGAAGTGTTTTTTGGAAATCCGGACATCTCCTACCTTTTCCTGGAGGTCCTTTCGGTCGATACCCGGGGTAACTATTTCCCTGAGGGCGAGCATTGCCGCTTCCCTGCAGATGCCTTCGATATCCGCACCCACATATCCCTCGGTCATATCAGCAAGCTCGGAGATGTTTACGTCTTCTGCAAGAGGTTTTTCTTTTGTGTGGATCTCAAAGATCTTCTCCCTGCCTTCTTTGCCAGGCGGCTTGATGTAAATAAGCCTGTCAAAACGGCCAGGCCTCAGAAGGGCTGGGTCTACCATATCCGGCCGGTTTGTAGCAGCAACTATGATCACGTCCTTGAGTTCCTCTACCCCGTCAAGTTCTGTCAGGATCTGGCTTACCACTCTTTCGGAGACGTGGGTATCGGAAACAGAGCTTCTTTGAGGAGCAATGGAGTCAATTTCATCAAAGAAAATTACAGTCGGAGCAGACTGCTTTGCTTTTCGGAATGTTTCCCTAACTGCACGCTCGGATTCACCCACATATTTACTGAGCAGTTCAGGGCCTTTTATACTTATAAAATTGGCTTCACTTTCGCTTGCAACAGCTTTTGCAAGCAAAGTCTTGCCCGTACCCGGAGGCCCGAAAAGCAGTATACCCCTCGGGGGCTTTATACTGACAGCCGCGAACATTTCGGGATACTTGAGGGGCCATTCCACAGACTCGAGAAGTTCCTGTTTTGCATCCTCCAGCCCGCCTATATCATCCCAGCCCACATGCAGAACTTCAACGTAGACTTCTCGCATGGCTGAAGGCTCGATGTTCTTCAGCGCTTCCCTGAAGTCCTCCTTCGTAACCACCAGGTTGTCAATGATTTCCTGTGGGATCTCCTCTTCAATATCGATTTCAGGGGTGATCCTTCTAAGGGCATGCATAGCGGCTTCCTTGCAGAGAGATGACAGGTCAGCTCCCACAAAACCGTGGGTCACATCTGCAATTTCACCAAGGTTCACTTCATCTTCAAGAGGCATACCTCTGGTGTGGATCAGAAGAATCTGCTTTCTGCCTTTCCGGTCAGGAACTCCAATTTCAATTTCCCGGTCAAACCTTCCGCCGCGGCGGAGAGCTTCATCAATGGAATTCGGACGGTTTGTGGCAGCTATGACCACGACTTCCCCCCTGGACTGGAGCCCGTCCATCAGGGAAAGCAGCTGGGCAACTACTCTTCGTTCCATTTCTCCGGTTACTTCACCGCGTTTGGGAGCAATGGAGTCAATTTCATCTATGAAGATAATGGAAGGTGCATCCTTCTCAGCCTCTTCGAAGATCTCACGGAGTTTTTGTTCACTTTCTCCATAATATTTGGAAACGATTTCAGGCCCGCTTATGGTGATGAAATTGGCATCAGTTTCACTTGCAACTGCCTTTGCAATCATTGTCTTGCCCGTTCCGGGGGGCCCGTGAAGAAGGACCCCTTTGGGAGGCTCGATCCCCAGCTTCTGGAAGAGTTCAGGGTGCCTCATTGGCAGCTCAATCATTTCCCTGACAAGCTGGATTTCCCGCCTGAGCCCCCCGATGTCCTCGTATGAGATGCCTTCCGGAGCCTGGATTTCCTCAATTGATTTTTCCTTGATAACAATTTCAGTGTCTTTGGTGACGACAACCGGCCCTGCGGGTCTTGTAGATGCTACAACGAAAGTAAGGGGGTTATTTACAGTTTCAACCCTGATCTGCTGACCTTTGTTCAGAGGTCTGCCCTCGATTATTCTCAGGATGTAATGGGCACCACCCACAAGCCGGACAGGCTGGGATGGAGCAAGTGTGACCCTTTGCGCATGTTTTACCTCGACCTTCTGGACTGTAACTTTGTCATCAATTCCAACCTTTGCATTACTGCGCAGGTTTCCGTCTATTCGGATCCTGTTCTCCTGCCCATGCTCGACGTTAGGCCAGACAATTGCATAAGTCCTGGATTTACCTAAGATTTCAATTATATCTCCGCTCACAAGATCCATTTGCTGCATCAAACGGGTATCAATTCTTGCAATTCCCCTACCCACATCTTTATGATACGCTTCAGCGACTCTCAGATTCATTTCTTCAGTCATTTCTTCTCAACCTCCGTCTCACAGACTTTCCAGTACTGCTGGTTATTTTTAATCGTGTATTCAACAAACCCTCTTTCTTCCAGATCCACAAGGTTAGATGTAATAATACTAGGGTGAAGGCGCAGGTTATAGCAGAGGACAGCCACTGTCGCCTCGTTTTTCAGAAGCTCAAACAGGAGCTCGCATTCTACAGGGTTTCTTGCAACCTCTTCAACTGAGTCCAGGCATCGGTCCATCAGTTCCATATATTCAACCTGTAGCTGTTTCTGCATTTGCACAAGCTCTTCCTGCTTTACTTTAAGTTCCCGGAGCTCGTTGCTAAGTTTCAGGAAGAAGCAGGAGGATTCATCTCTAACAACAGTTTCTTTCTTCTCGACAGCAGATATTTCCCCTTTTTTCTCCCTGTCAAAATTAATGTCCTGAAGAGACACTGTATACGCATAAGGTGATACGGACACCTCAAGCCTCATGTTATTTGCAATATTGAAGTACTTGCGCCTCTGTTCATCCACACTGAACTCGATCAGCCCTGACTGTTCTAACAGGCTCAGATGACTGATAATCGCCTTTGGCCCGACCCCCAGCCTGCCTGAAATTTCACTGACATAGCAGGGGCGGTTTGCAAGAAGCTGAATAATCTTCCTGCGGTTTTCATTCCCCAGGATGTCAAGTAGTTTTGCTGGGTCCATGTTTTTCCCTCTGGTAATTATTGAAATATTATGATGTATAATTAGTGATAAGTTTTGAATTGTATTTTTTATATATTTTTGTAATAATTATTATGATATATACTTTATATTTAACATAGATTAAATAGTAGCTTAGATCCTTTCTACAGTTCGTTTGAATTGTTGTCTTCCTGCTACTCAAATCTCCGGTAAAGAAAATTTATGAGTTCGTATGACAGAAGTTATCGGAAATCCCTGACAAGAATACTAAATATTGCTAATGCACAATAGTTAGTAACCATTAGTTAGCACTAATTGTATATAAAATTTTCTGTAAAGCTGATAATATAAGAAATTCCCCAGGAATTTAGCAGAAATTTCCCGATAGTACCAGCTTTTTCAGTATTATCAGGGACTGTAGAGAGGAAAATCAGTTTGTTAAAAAATAGATGAGAGGAAAAGTTGTTTGTTAAAAAATAGATGAACGAAAAAAACGAAGATGAGGTCATTAAAAGGAATTACTAAACTGGGAGAAAAAGATTTTACTAAAATGTTTTACTCTTTAGCTCGGTGAACTACCCCATCTGCCTTCTGATGAAGGAGAAGAATGGGACTTCACGCTGTGCCTCCTCGCTTCCAAACTTAAAATGCCTTAATCATCAAAACTTCATCCCCGTAATTTGAGGTTTCAGCCGTGATTTTCCAGGCGGGGTAATATTTAGTTTGGCCTTCATATCTGTAGGGATAAGTGTCAAAACCGTTGAAATAAACAAATTTTACATCAGTGATCCTGACCCTTCCAAGTGAAAACCTTGGCAGATTACCTTTCTGAGCGACGAAATTTCTGTTTCTTACCTGCTGGATTATGTATTTACCCGAGTCATTGAAACTACCTGAGTCATTGAAACCCGCTGTTTGGAAACTGGTTATTTTTATGGGTTTCAAACCTGTAGCACTATCGGTTAAGTTAAATCTGCTTTCCACAATCTCATTATTCGCGACAAGAAAATAGATTTCTCCGGGATATATGTTATTATAAGACTCACTCGAGGAAATAAAACTGACATTCAGGGTGCTTGAGGAAGATTTCCCCTGATACATAGGGAACTGATTTACAGGTATTGAAGGAATTTGAGTGTCAAGGGTTACTCTTTGATTTGTAAAAGTGTTCCATATCTGTGTAGTCTTTCTGTAAGGCATATCTTCTTTCATGGGAGGATAATAATTGAAAGTCTCATAGAAAAAAGGAAAAGCACAGTATAATACTGCCATGCCAATGATGATTGCAATTACACCTTTTGTTTTTTCCTGCATATGTATTGAACCCCCTCAAGCAGATTCAATCCCGATATCTATCGGATATTCCGGGTGGTCTATGAGGTCAATACGCAGTTTTTCAGAGGAGCCAGGCTCGGTAGCATGTTCAGCCCTTACTTCCTGTTCGAAGGAAAAATTGTTGTCCAGAGTAATCTCACACCTGTAAATTCCAGGTTCCACGCTAATCTCAGGAGAGGAAATTTCGTTGCCCGAACTCAACGATTCTGAAGAAAATTCCTTGAACGAACTTTCATTGGAAGCAATTTTATCAAGTTGCGTTCCAGTATATTCAGAAGTTTTAGCTTTACTATTGTCATCGGTTAAAACCAGAAATCCTGAAAAAGCAACTGGTGCCGGGAAGGCTGCAAGTACTACTATTGTACTATCTACTTTCATTTGAATCCCCAAACTCCAAGATGATAAAGATCGAATCGTCCAACAAAAAGAGTATATGAGTTCTTTGTAGAAGAACTTTGTTCTTTATAGAATAACTTCATAGTTTAGAGAGTTGGGTTGTTATTTCATTTCATGTTTTTACACATTTGAACTGTTGAATCAATAAAAAAATAAAAACCCATCGGAGAATAGAAATAATATAAACATTAGACTTAAAAAAGATATAATGAATAAAAGTTAGAGAGTTTTGAAGAAGGGTTTAAAATGGAAAGCTTGACAAAAGAAGTAAATATCTGAAATTATTTCTGCTTTTTTGCTTTTGATTTATCTTTTTTTCTTTCCTTCTGCTGGTTAAAAACAGAGGGCAAATGGAGGGCATATGAACCTTCCTCCCTGATTGCCATAACAAGTTCTCTTCGCTCTAAAAGGGAATCCAGATTAAGTTCATAAGAGCCAGGGCCGAGAATCCTTACAGATTCCACCCTATCTTCATCAGGTTTATTTTCATTTTCTGACTGCTGCCCCCTATCTTTTTCTCCGGATGCAAGGGCCTCGTCAATGTTCCTGACAACCTCATCCAGAGAGGCTTCAAGATCCAGTTTTTGTTCTTCCAGAGGAGGCCTTCCCTGGTGTTCCAAACCTTCTGGCTCTATTTTCACGTAGAGGAACTTATTCCAGCCGCAGTTCGGGCAGCCGCTGAGGACTACAGAATCCCCGTCTTCAAAAATGGTTCCGCATCTGGTACATCTATGGGGCATGAGTTCACCGGTAATCAATAATATGAACTTAATTGCTGCAAGTTTTATGACCGTAACAGTAAATAGCTTACCTAGATACATTTCTTAAATTGATATTAAAATAGGTAACTTAAACGGGTGACTTAAAGGAATATGAGATTTACTCTGAATATGAGATTTACTCTTATACTAGATTGACGCTTATATCGTATACCTTAAATGGTCTCTTAAATAGATACCGTTAATAAATATGTATATTTGTATTTACGACTTTTTTATTAGTAGCTTTAAACGAAAGATTTGTTTTCGACAGGAAGGCTTTTTGTCCTTATCGACTGCAACCCTCCTGCTTTCTGCAGAAGGCATAATTCTTAGTTCTCCTGATATCTAAAGTAAGCCATCGATATGCAAACTACTGATAAACAAACTACCAATAAACAAACTACTGATAAACAAACTAATAGCCGAACTTGTTATAGAAGTTTCCAGTACTTTTTCCCCTCAATAACCTCAGAACTGGTTCTATGGATTCGAACCATTTCTTCCAGAATTTCCTGAAGCCTGCCAGGTTGAGTGATTTCAAAAACTACTGGATCAAGAGCATGGTTCACGTAGAGGCTGTGTTTAAAATCTTCAAGGCTCCAGAGTTTTTTAGGGTATTTTCTCATGCTTTTTGTCAGAATACTGATCATATCTTCCATAAAGTTCCAGGGATAGACAATCCAGGCCCAATCTTCGAGCCGCTCCCCCACATAATCAGGATCGATTTTCGAGCTCCCCAGGTATTGTAAGGAAGCGGTTCGAACCTCTTTGGGGTTTCTGCCTTCTACGTAAGTCTTAGCACTTATCATACTTTCCCCGGTATCTACAATGTCATCTACGATAAGCACTTTTTTGCCTTCCATTACGTTGTTTGAGAGGGGATATCGTATATAGGGTTCGCCAGTGTCAATGGCTGCAGTCCCTATGTAGTGCTCTATTTTCAGACTGGACAGGTCATCAAGCCCCAGAAAATCACATAGAACCCGTCCTGCAAACCAGCCTCCTCTAGCAAGCGCGATAATAACGTCCGGCTCATACCCCGAACTTTTGATTTCTCTTGAGATGTTTCGGCACAGGTTGTAAATGTAATCCCAGTTAGTAAGCACACATCTAAACGATTCTATGTAAAACCCTCCCGGATCCGGAGCCCGGTACATTGCAAGGAAATATACTGTTTAAGGAGCACTCATTCCAGGCTCCACTTTCGAGATTATATAATTCAGACCATAGACTTTAAGTTTTCTTATTTTATTAAAAAAATAGTTCAGAAAAAGACTGAAAAAAGAAATGCTTTAAAAACAAATTAAAAAGCCTTGCCGGTTTAATTTGATGCAATTAAAATATTATTTCAAAAAAGCCTTTAAATTAAAGACCTTTAAATTAAAAACCTTCAATTACTATTTCCGGAAAGACAGACCCCTTTTAGAAAACGTCATGCGTTCAGGAGGAGTCAAAAGTCAACTACCCCTCAGCTAAAGACTGAGTGGCTTCTTGAGTCATCCCTCCGCCTAATGAGACAAGTCACGCAAGCCCTACTCCCTGTCCCAGGGATGAAAAATTATGTAATATATATTAATTGGGTTTAGAATATTAAGGAAAAAGATGACTAAAAGAATGTTGACGATGTTGACGATGTTGACACTTATATCCCCTGAAATAAAGATTTCATGGATTTTACGCTTCTCAGTATAAATTCTCCAGTAGAAAAGGGAGTATGGAAAGTGAGTGCAATGGATAAAATACTGATAGACCTGCTCTTTATGTCCCAGAAAAGAAGGGATCTTATGCTCCTTCTAAGAAACGGTGGGAAAACACTAGAAGAGATAGTAGATATTCTTGATGTTACCCCAACAGGGATGCTTCCCCAGATCAAAAAATTAAAGGAGGAGTTTCTGGTTTTGCAGGATGATAAGGAATACAGGCTTACCCCCCTGGCAGAAGTCCTTGTAGAAAAAATGAAACCCCTGCTTGACATTCTTGGGGTTATTGAGGAACATAAGGATTTCTGGCAGGAGCGTGATTTGAGTGGTTTGCCTCCAGCCTTTCTTGAGAGACTTAACGAATTAGAACCTTATTCTCTTGTAAACCCCGACCCCAATAAAATTTTTGAGACTCCTGCAGTGTTTCTGGAAAACGTGGAAAAATCAAAAAACATACTTCATCTATCTTCGATATTCCATCCGGTATTTCCAGAAACGTTTCTGAGGACTGAGAATAACGATGTCGAAATTACCCTTATAGTAACAAAAAAAATTTATGAAAGGCTGAAAAACGACTTTAAGAAAGAACTAAAATTTTATCTGACCCAGGAAAAGAAGAGACTTTTTGTCTGCGCTGACGAAATAAAAATAGCCATGCTGACAAAAACTGAACATTTCATGATGGCTGATTTCCTTACATGGAAAGGAGCCTATGATCAGGAGAGGGTCATAAGCTTTGAACCTGCTCCTTTGAAGTGGGCTGAAGACCTTATTCTCCATTATAAAGAGCAGGCTCAGGAGATTAAGGGATAAATCCTGGCAAAAAGGTTATCAAGGAAAGGTTTTATCTCAACATATATTTTTCCGTCTTTACAGGCGAAAAAATATATGGATTTATCTTTATAGAGGTTGCCAACTTTATATCCGAAAGTATTGCAGTTTTCGTAATCAAGAACCCTGATACTGAACCCCAGCCTGCACAGGCTGTTTTTCTTCAACAGAGCAGAATGATACTTCGGAGTGCCGTTTAAAAAATGAAAGACCCTCTCTACACCCCAATCCTCCCACTTTATTAGCTTATTATATTCTTCGGGTTTGATTTTTCTGGCCCTTGGGGTTGGAGTGTCAACTGGCTGCTGTTTAATCCCAACGCTTCCGTTTTCAAGAGCTTCCATCGCCTCTGAGAGTAGTTTAATCCCGGTAGAGACTAACTTTTGACCGGTTTCTTCAAGTTTCTCCCCAGAGCTTATAATTACACGTTCCTGGCAGATTATGTCCCCTGTATCTTCTCCCTTATCCACGTAGTGGAGGGTTACACCGAGATCGAGTATATAGTCATAATATTCCCAGAACAGCGGATTTGGTCCCCTGTACTCCGGAAGGTACGAATAATGAATGTTAATAGTACCATATAAAGGAATATTGAAGATATTCTCCTTCAACAGGTGAGACATAGAATATATAACGATAAGATCAGGTTCTACCCTCCTGACCCATATTTCCAGACCCTTACTGTCCCCTTTTCTGAGATAATAATAAGGGATCTGCAGTTTTCGGGAAAAAAGTTTTAAGCTTAAAGGATTTGAGGTAAACGAATAGTGAATACCTGTAAGAAACCTTCCTGCGGCTCTAATAAATTTATTTGGTTCGTTTATTGGAGCACAATCAACAATTCCCACTACTTTGTGTTTCGATTCTATAACTGATTGTAGAACTTGCGTGATGCCCTGTGTGATAACCACAATCCTCAATTGAATCCCACCAAAAATGTCAACTGGCACCAGATAAAAACAAAGCCTGCTACGGATACTTCTTTTAACCCCTCTTTCAACCTGCACTTTGCGCCTATTGTAGTTATTTTTTGCGAATTCAAATTGAAAGCCTCCCTGAATGCCAATTCCGGATATTCGATTCTGTTTGCAAAAACACTTATTTTAAAGATAAGAGATGTAGTTTATATAATTTTAAAATCACAGGACTATGTATTCTCGAATAAGTGGCAGGATTATTTTTAATTAAAACAGAAAAAATAAACTTACTGTTAAAGCTGCGAACAGAACTGAAGTTTAAGCAAAGGATAAATTCAAACAGGCTTATCCTTCCATATATAAATTAGAAGAAGCAAGAGGAAGATAAATGAAAAGAAGGATAAATATCAATTCTGATAGCAGTTCTAATAGCAGTTCTATAAAAACTGTGAGACTGGCAACAATCCTATTCGTGATCTTTACAGTTGCTCTTTCCGGCTGTGTTGGGGATGGGCAGAATAATACCACTGAGGAAGAATACACATATGGTATGGCAAACGTGGAAAGTGTCGAGATTCTGACTCTTGAATCTTTTCCCGTACAGATACACGTGATAGCAGAAGGCTACCTGCCTGACGGATGCACTGAGATTGACGAAATAAAGCCTGAAAGGGAAGGAAACACTTTCAATATCAACATCACGACGAAGCGCCCAACAGATGCAATGTGTACCCAGGCTATAGAGAACTTTACAAAAACGATTCCTCTTGAAGTCCAGGGACTCAGCGCCGGAAACTATACTGTAAATGTAAACGGGGTAACCGGATCATTTGAGCTTGCTATTGATAATACATTAGATGGACCGACAAGCCCTATGCCACCGAGACAGCAGATTATAACCGAAGCTAATAACGGAACAACTATAAGTCTCAAAAAGGGAGAGACTTTTTACCTGAGACTTAAGGAAAACCCGACTACAGGCTATTCCTGGCAACTTAACCTGAGCCAGGGACTCAACACCACTAATGTCTCTGGAATATATTATCCTCCGGAGTTGAAAGAAGGGGAACAGCCTCTTATTGGTGCTGGAGGGGTTCATCTGTGGGAAATCAAAGCCGATTCCGAAGGCGACCAGCAGGTAACAGCGGTATATAGAAGGTCCTGGGAAAATGAAACTGGCACGGAAAACAAATTTACACTTAATGTTGAAGTGGTCTGAACTGCATTATCTCTTTTCAAGCCTCTACTTCCTTTTTTCTCTTATCTCAAGTAAGAGAGTGAGGGCATAAAAAAATTATATTCAGGCAGCAATAGTCTCGTTTTCCAGCGGGCTCACGGGATCCCCAGAGCCTGTTTTAAGTCTTTGAGGCAACTGTCGCAGACGTACGACGTGCCTATCTGGGTACACCCGAGTATATTTACATCTTCCCTGTGTTCTTTTTCTTCCGGGTTTCCTGGATAGCTTTCGCAGTAGACTCCGCATTTTACTTCACAATAAGCTCCGCAAAACAAACATCTTGTCATAATATAATGTGGGGCTCCAGCTTTCAAATATCTTTCCCGAAAAGTCCCGGTTAGCTAGCAAAACAAGAAATAAAAAAATATGAAACGTTGGATTGAGACTGTGAAGCCTCTAAAGCAGACCATAAATTTTCCAGATTTCCCGGAAAGATCGATGGGTCAAGCGAAAAGTATATAAGTAATCGTTAGTATGTTCAGGTAGTTGTCTCAGGCAAGGTGCCTGACCTAAAACCCTGTAGCGGGGTGGGGTAGCCAGGAGATCCCGACGGGCTCATAACCCGTAGACCGATGGTTCGAATCCATCCCCCGCTATCAGAGAAATTTCAGATAACTCTTTTCCTGATAATTATCCTTTTGGATAAAATAAATCGAAAAGCCCCGTAGCGGGGTGGGGTAGCCAGGAGATCCCGACGGGCTCATAACCCGTAGACCGATGGTTCGAATCCATCCCCCGCTATCTACAATTCTTTTAAAAATTGGTTTCGTTTTTCCGTACCCGATAATTTTGCATTAGCTCAGATTTTGTACCATACCTCTATTTTTTATATCCGGGCACTCATTATACCCAGATTAATCAATCATATTTTGACTAATCAATAATATCTTGACTAATCAATAATATCTTGACTAATCAATAATATCTTGACTAATCAATCATATCTTGACTAATCAATCCCATATTATGCGTTCTATCATACCTTTTTAAAGCGTAAGAAACTCAAAGGCTTATTAAGTAAAGATCACTTTCTTATACAGGATTGAAATAAATTTTATACAGGTTGAAATAAATTCAAAAAACCACTTTCTGATATTCGGAAAAAATAAACGCAGGAAAAAATAACCTTCTTGCACAGGCTAATAAACAGAACTTAAACTACCTTTTTATCCATTCTCAAAATTAAGCAGGACGATTCTCATATGGTAATGGAAAAACTCGGAGACTCCTTACAGGGGGCACTCAAGAAACTGATCGGCGCAGGGAGAATTGATGAGCGCACGGTCAACGAAGTGGTAAAGGATATTCAACGGGCTCTGCTCCAGGCCGACGTTAACGTAAAACTTGTCATGGGGATGTCCCAGAGAATCAAAGAACGTGCAATGAAAGAAGAACCTCCTGCGGGTATGAATCCGAGGGAGCATGTAATCCGCATTGTGTATCAGGAACTGATGGAAATCATCGGGAAGGGAGCGGAGATACAGCTCAAACCCCAGACCATAATGATGGTGGGGCTGCAGGGGAGCGGAAAAACTACAAGTACTGCAAAACTTGCCCGCTACTTCCAGAGAAAGGGACTCAAAGCAGGAGTTATTGCCGCAGATACCTTCCGTCCCGGGGCCTACCACCAGCTCAAGACCCTCTGTGAAAAGCTTAATGTGGCATTTTACGGGGAAGAAGGAAACCCCGATGCCATCGAGATTACCAGAAACGGCCTTAAAGAACTTGATAAATACGATATAAAAATTGTAGACACTGCGGGCAGGCACGCTCTTGAAGCCGAACTGATAGAAGAAATGGAACAGATCAATGCTGTTGCAAAACCCGACCACAAGTTCATGGTTCTGGACGCAGGCATAGGGCAGCAGGCAAGCCAGCAGGCTCATGCTTTCAATAACTCTGTGGGGATCACAGGAGTTATCATCACAAAACTGGACGGAACAGCAAAAGGTGGTGGAGCCCTTTCAGCCGTTTCCGAAACAAAAGCTCCGATTGCTTTTATAGGAGTTGGGGAAACCCCGGAAGACTTTGAAAAGTTCGAAGCTGACAGGTTTATTTCGAGGCTGCTCGGAATGGGAGACCTTAAGAGCCTGATGGAAAAGGCAGAGGAGAGCCTGAGTGAAGAAGACGTAAATGTTGAAGCCCTTATGCAGGGACGCTTCACCCTGAAGGATATGTACAAGCAGCTCGAAGCAATGAATAAGATGGGGCCTCTGAAACAGATCATGTCAATGCTCCCAATGGGTATGGGAGGCATGGGAGGCATGAAGCTCTCAGACGAAATGTTCCAGGCTACCAGTGACAAGATGAAAAACTACAAGGTCATCATGGACTCAATGACAGAAGAGGAAATGACAGACCCCAAACTTATAGGTGGTTCAAGGATCAAGAGAATCGCAAGGGGTTCGGGCTGCAGCCCGGAAGATATAAGAGAGCTTCTGAAGTACCACAAAACCATGCAGACGGCTTTGAAAGGCTTTAGAGGCGGAAAATTCAATATTCAGAAAATGATGAAGAAGAAAATGGGGATGTAATAATCCCGGGACTTTTTTCATTTTTCTTTATACTTTCTTTTTTCTTTATACTTTTATTATCTTTGCAGCTTTTTCTGTGATTCTTAAAACTTACAGGATTTTCACATAGAATTCAGATTTTTTTAGAGAAGCATAATCCTTTTAGAGAACCCTGATCCGTTTAGAGCCCTGGTTATAGAATTAGAGAAATATCAGTACTGATCACAGACCTCAAAGAAGTTCATCAGCAGCTCTTCTCCCTTCTTTGTGTGGGAAACTTCAGGGTGCCATTGAACACCATAAATCGGTTTTGTTGGGTGCCGCATAGCTTCAATCTCGCAGACATCTGAACGGGCAAGATGGATAAAGCCTTCAGGAAGAATAGCAACCTCGTCAGCGTGGGAAGCCCATACAGTTGTTTTTGGGCCAAGTCCCCTGAGTATGTCATCTTCTTCAATGACCTCTATTTCAATCTCGGCATACCCGCCTTTTTTCCCTGCATGGACGTGTCCCCCGTAAGCCAGGGCAATTGCCTGGTGCCCGAGACAGATCCCCAGAATAGGGATATCGATTTCCCGGGCATAGTCAAAACAAAGACCTGCCCTTTCCATCTCCGGCCCTCCGCTCAGGATCATCCCGTCAGGCTCTTCTGCCAGAATATCTTCTATAGGGGTTACATTGGGAATAATTTTTGTATCCATGTCAAGATCCCGGACAGCTCTGTGAATAAGGTGACAAAATTGTCCGTAATTATTTACAACAAGGATTTTTAATTCTTTCATAGTTCCTTCCGTTCCTTTTTACAAATATGAAATGATTCTTAGCTCTGAGATTATTCTATTAGCCTATGTTCTCTTATTTTAGCCCGTGTTATCCTATTTTAATTTTTGTATCTTCCTGGCTTTACTTCAGATCTTTCTTACTCTTTTCTTACTCTTTTCGGACTCTTCAAATCCACAGTTTTTAGGCTCATGCAGCAACTTCAAAAAGAGAAGATACCCCAGGGTCACTATCACAGGAATTGAACTACAGGAATTAAAATACAGGAATTGAAATGAGGCAGAACCATCTAACCAGAATAAACTGTCAAATAATAGAAAACTTTAATAACTGAACATTATAGTACATAGATGTACAGATTAGTTCACTGGTTGCAATCTAACAAACACATAGTGACTGGAAAACTTGACAGGGGTCAGGGCTTGAATAGTTATTGAATAGGTTTAAATATGAGATGTGTGTTAGTATGTGACATACTAGCACGCTAGAACGAGTCGATTAACAAAAATTAATAAAAAGTACAAATAAAGGAAACCAATTCAGAATTTAGGGGAACCACAATGTCAGAAATTGGCAAAAAAATACGCATAGAAAGGCTGATGAATCGAGAGAGCAGAAACATGGTCATTATTCCCATGGATCATGGGCTCTCCGACGGACCTATTGAGGGGCTTATCAACATTACCGATACAGTTAATAGGGTTGCCGAAGGAGGAGCAAACGCAGTTCTCATGCAGAAAGGTATGGTCAGGTACGGGCATAGAGGATACGGCCATGATATCGGGCTTGTTGTGCATATCAGTGCCTCTTCTGTTCTGAGCCCTGACCCCAACGCCAAGGTACAGGTCTGTACTGTTGAAGAAGTGATAAAGATGGGAGCTGATGCAGTTTCCATGCATATCAACATAGGGTCTGATACAGAAACCGACCAGCTAGAAAAGCTTGGAACAATCTCCAGGGACTGCACGGAATGGGGCGTGCCTCTTCTCGCTATGATGTACCCAAGAGGTAAAAAGATCACAAATCCCCACGATCCTGTAAATGTGGCACATGCTGCCAGGATTGGAGCTGAACTGGGGGCTGACGTTGTAAAAACCGTATACACCGGAGATCCTGACAGTTTCAGAGACGTGGTAAGGGGCTGCCCTGTGCCGGTAGTAATTGCAGGTGGGCCGAAGACCTCAACCGACCTGGGACTTCTGGAAATGATTGACGGGGCAATGGAAGCAGGAGCAAGAGGAGCTGCAATCGGAAGAAATGTATTCCAGCACCGTGATCCTGTCAGGCTGACCCGGGCTATTTGCGAAATCGTGCACCATAGAAGGCCTGTAGAAGAAGCTCTGGAACAGTTAAAGTAAAAATGATATTGAGAAGCAAAATTAAGCCCGAAATCAAAGTTGCGCTGGCGCACCCCGCCGCAAGCAACGGGGTATGTTCGCGCCACCGCTCCAAATTCCGTTAAAGAAGACAATAACCCTAAAAACTTTAGTTTGAGCAGGAGTTAACAACCAAAAAATTGAATTGATAAATCATATTATTATTAACGGTTACCGGGGAAGTTTTCCATCCCCGCAGCAAGCTAGCGGGGTATTCGACTGAAAATAAAAACAAAAAAAATACCGGATTAAAGCTGGAATAAAAAACAGAATTATGAACGGGGTTGAAAGCCTTTGAAAAAGAAAAGCGTCTGGATAAAAGCCGATGAAGGCGGATGGGAAGAACAGAAAGAGAGGATCACGACAGGCCTGGAATCCGGAGCCGACTGTATACTGGTAAACCCGGGAGAGGTGGAAAAAGTCCGGGAACTGGGAAACATTACAGTAGCAGCCTTTGCCCGCGACAACAAATCCGGAGCTGACATCGTGATCGTAGGAAAGAGAGGAGAAGGTGACGGGACAAAACCCCTGCCCCTGGAAATTCCTGGTTCTTTAGACGTAAACGCAGCAACCCTGCTCATGGAAAAAGGCTTAACCGTAGGCGGATACGTAATCATAAAGGACAAACATTATGAACGCTTCGCAGCCGAAATGGGAAAAATCTGCAATTATCTGCTTGTTACAGGTACTGACTGGAAAGTCATCCCTCTCGAGAACCTGATAGCTGATCTCCAGCGAGAGAAGGTAAAGATCATTTTCGGAGTAAAAAGTGCAGAGGAAGCAAAACTCGCCTTCCAGACTCTTGAAACAGGAGCTGATGGGGTCCTTCTGGATAGTGGAAACCCTCAGGAAATAAAAGATACGATCAAGGCTGCAAGAGAACTGGAAAGCGAAAGTGCCGAACTTGAGGCTGCGGTTGTAACCAGAGTAGAACCCCTCGGAATGGGAGACCGGGTCTGCGTGGATACATGCAATCTCATGCAGCGTGGAGAAGGCATGCTCATAGGTTCACAGGCCGGCGGGATGTTCCTGGTAAACTCGGAGTCCGATGAAAGCCCTTACGTGGCAGCCCGTCCCTTCAGGGTAAATGCAGGTGCGGTTCACTCTTACATCAAAATTGGGGATAAAACCCGCTATCTTTCGGAACTCCGGACCGGAGATGCCGTAACTATTGTAGACTCAAAAGGGAAACAGCGGGAAGGTATAGTTGGCAGAGTAAAGATCGAAAGCCGCCCTCTCATGTTAATAGAAGCAAAAGCCAGAGACAGAACTTTAACTGCGATCCTGCAAAATGCCGAAACCATCAAACTGGTAGGAAAAGATGGAAGCCCTATCTCAGTTGCAAAACTAAAGAAAGGAGATGAGGTCCTGGTCCGCCTCGAGGAAGGAGCCAGGCATTTCGGCAAAAAAATTGAAGAGACAATCATAGAGAAATGAACCAGGGAAAACTGAATAGTAACCAGATTCCTTAACTCCCGGACCCGGAGCGAGCAATGACGCAAATAGGCCTATTTGACCTTAAAAAAAAAGCTGCAGTTGTTGCAGTAATCCTTGAAAAGCCTCTTGAAACTTCAAAAAAAGCAGCTAAAAAGGGAGCTGATATCCTTGAAATCCGACTGGATTTGCTGGGAATCAGGGATCTGGAAAGAGCCGCAGAAATAATCAGGGAAATCAAATCCGAAGCCGGGCTTCCTGTAATCGCCACCAACCGTTCCAGGGCAGAAGGGGGAAACTGGGAGGGGGCAGAGGAAGACAGAACAGAACTTCTGACAGGGCTTCTGAAATACCCATTTTCCCTTGAAGAAGGGCCGGATGCCGTTGATATCGAACTCTCTGCCAGCCGGGAAGAAAGAGATAAAGTTATAAAAGCGGCTAAAGATCACGGAAAAACCGTAATCGTTTCTTCCCACTATTTTTCAAAAACTCCGTCTCCCCGGGAAATGAAAACCATTCTTGCAGAAATGTTTCTTGTCAGGGCGGATATTGCCAAACTTGCAGTGATGCCTCAGTCAATGGAAGATGTTCTTAATCTGCTGAGAGTTACACTGGAATTCAGGAACGCAGGAAAATCAATATGCACCATTGCAATGGGCAAGCCGGGAAAACACACAAGGGTAGTTGCCCCTCTTTATGGTTCGGTCCTGACATACGCTTCGGTAGAAAGCAGTACAGCCGCAGCCCCGGGCCAGCTTCCGGTAGACGACGTAAAGAAGATAATGGAAATGTTAAAATGAAGCGAGTTTTTGGCGTATTTGGAGATCCTATAGGTCATTCCCTTTCCCCTGCCATGCATAATACAGCGTTTTCAGCCCTTGGAATGGACTGTGTCTATCACGCTTTCAGGGTCAGCCCGGAAAAACTGGAAAAAGCACTCCTTGGAGCCGAAGCTATGGGATTTGGAGGACTTAATCTGACAGTCCCATTAAAAGAAGAAGCTCTGAAACTGGATTTCATCAAGCCAGATCCTCTTACAAAGAAAATTGGAGCAGTAAATACTGTAGTCTTCGGAAAAACAGGAGAAATCCGGGGGTACAACACTGACGGACTGGGAGCAAGGCAGGCACTTCAGAATGCTGCAGTGGAAATAGAGGGGTCTAGAGTGGTGGTTGCGGGGGCAGGAGGAGCAGCAAGGGCGGTTGCTTTCCAGCTTGCAGCCGACGGTGCCGAAATCACCATAATAAACCGAACAGAAGAAAGGGCAGTAGAACTTGCAAGAGATGTTTCGGCTGCAGCCCTTCCGGGAAAAATAAGTGTGACCGGGCTTTCAGGTTTAAAAGAACTGTTGAAGGATGCAGATATCCTGATCAATACCACAACTCTCGGGATGCGCCCAAACATAGATACAACTATTGCAACCGCAGAAGAACTTCACAGCGACCTTACTGTTTTTGACATCGTCTATAACCCGCTTGAGACCAGGCTTTTAAAGGAAGCCAGGGCTGCAGGAGCAAAAACCGTTAGCGGGGTTTTAATGCTCGTCTATCAGGGAGCAGAAGCTTTCAAACTCTGGACAGGAGTTGAACCTCCAGTAGAACTCATGAAAAAAACCGTACTGGAGGCTCTGCAGGCATGAACACAGACCCTGAGAAACAGAGTTCCGGAAAAACAAAGGTTCTGATCCTTGGCGGAACCGGAGAGATGGGGCAGTGGTTCACTCGTTTTTTTAAAGAAAGAGGCTATGAGGTTACAGTCTGGGGAAAAGGGGGCAAGGTGGAAATCGCCAGGAAACTGAATGTACCTTTTGCTTCGGACCTTGAGGCAGCTATCCCTGAAAATGATATAGTGATAGTATCCGTTCCAATAAACGCAACGGAAGAAACTATTGAAGAAGTTGCCCCGAAGATGAAAGCAGGAAGCCTCCTTATGGATTTTACCTCCATCAAGGTAAAACCTGTTGAAGCCATGCAGAGATTTGCACCTGCCGGAGTTGAGATTCTTGGGATGCACCCCATGTTCGGCCCCACAATTCCCACCATCCGGGGACAAACCGTAATCCTTGTCCCGGTGAGAGGGCACTCGGAAAAATGGTTTCCGGTAATCAGGCAACTTTTTGAGGAAAGCGGCGCACATGTTGAAATCACGACTGCAGCCGAACACGACGGGCTAGTCTCAGTAGTACAGGGGCTTACTCATTTTGCTTATATCGCCATAGGAACAACCATTGACAGGCTTGACTTTGATATCAAGAAATCCAGGAAATTCGTAAGTCCGGTTTACAGTATAATGCTTGACTTTGTGGGCAGGATTCTTGGCCAGAATCCCTACCTCTACGCCCTGATCCAGATGGAAAACCCGAGTATTCTGGAGGTGCATGAGGCATATATAAAGGAATGTGAGGAACTTTCCAGCCTTGTGCGGGCTCATGATGAGGAGGGCTTTGTAAGAAAAATGAAAGCTGCTGCCCGAAAGTATGATGACACAGCCCATGCCCTGCGAAGGTCGGATAAGCTGATTAACTCCAGAATAACCGAGTATGAGACTATCCTGAACTCTGTCGGAAAAGTCATCGGCTTTTCTCACATTTATTCCGGAAAGGTCCATGTCGGTACACTGGAAAAGGTTGGCCCGAATGAGGTGATTCTTACAAAAATTGCCTCAAAAGGCACCGCTCTTCATATAAAGAATAAATTCATAAAACTCAAGCTTGAAAACCTTCGCCTCCTTTCAGAATCCGAATTGAGGGAATGGAGAAAAGAAAATCTGATGCATGCGACCAGGGATATTTCGGTCCTGATCCCCAAAGGCGCCGATCCTGAAGTTGTCCTGGGAGCTGTAAGTACAAACACACATCTTGTAGCCTGTCAAATCAGTGATATCTACCATGGGGCAGGGGGGACAGAAGCTGAAAATAAGAGAAGATGGGCCGAAAGGCTCGGCGTGACTTACAGGATAACTATTTTTGGAGATTGTAATGCAGATTCTGTCGAAACTGAGGTGACAGACCTTCTCTGTGGGCTTGGGTGCCGGGAAAGAGAGAAAAACCAAAGTATGAAGGAGTAAACGAACTCCATGCGTCTTCGGTTAAGTGAGGAATCATGATAAATTGCATCTATTTCCACAACAGCTATCCAGGATATTAACCGAATATGGGCTGGAGAAGGGTATCGATTTTAGGTAATAAGGGCAACATTTGAGGCAGACTTCTGGTACAAAATCGATAGACTTCAGGCAAGAAAATTCCTTAACCGATGACCAATGAAAAGAACTCTTACCTTTGAGTTGTACATTGATAAGCAGAGAAATGGATATAAACAATAAATAAATAAATACAAAACATAATGTCACAGGTCAAATTGAAAATTTCTCTTTTATTTGCACTTATCGTTCTTTCCACATTTATTTCGCTTGTTTTAAGCGGTGATAATTTTATGGAAAGAAATGAAAATGCAACAAACACCACAGCAGTAGCTGGAGTTTCAAGCGAAAATATGATCATAAATTTCATGAATAAGCTGGAAACTGGTGACCGTGAAACTAGATTTAACGCAGCAACCGAACTCGGAAAATTAAGAGAGCCTGCAGCCGATTCTCTTATCGAAAAAATTGAAGCCGGAAATTCGAGTTCTGGAGAGATAAAAAGTTATATGCTTCTTGCACTTCTTGAAACCGGAGATGAAAGAGCGGAAAATATTCTATCAGGAAGCCTTGGAGAAAAAGAGGCTTCAAGTAAGACTCCAGACGAAAGTATAGACGGGAGACAGAGACCGAAAGAAGTTTCAGAAGATATTCTTCAGACTATAGAAGCAAAAGATAAAGCTATGCGAGAAAGCCTTGCAAAGTCCCTTAATAGTGAATACCAGGATGACACGGATATTCTTGAAGAAGCCCTCAATGCCGAAGAACAGAATTCAACTCTCTATACTTCCTTTGTACTTTCAAAGTTCGGCTCTGGTGAAACAGGAAACGAAAACGAAATACTTCTTAAAGCCCTTAAAAGTGAAAACGGAAACGTAAGAGTTGCAGCTGCAATGGCTCTTGGAGAAAAAAAGGAAATAGCTGCAATAGATTCCTTAATAGCGATTTTACTGCGGGATTACCCTCTGACGAAATACAGTGCAGTTATGGCGCTTGGAGAAATCGGAGATGAAAGAGCAGTAGATACCCTGATGACAGAAATGAAAAATAACGAGAAAGATTATATCAGGAGCAGCGCTGCAGTCGCCCTTGGGAAAATAGGGTCAGAAAAAGCCGTACCCTATCTTATCGAGAGGCTGAGAGACACGAAAGCTACGGTAAGAAGTAATGCAGCCCTCACACTTGGTAGAATGGGGGACGAATCCGCGGTAGAACCCCTGATAGACGTCCTGGAAAGCGTAAAAGAGGCTGAAGGAAGAAGAAAAGATACCGTGAACACAAATGCAGATATTCGAAAAAGCGTTGTCCTTGCCCTTGGAGGAATAGGAGGCTCTGAGGCTACGGAAGCATTAATCGGCGTATTAAACGATAATGAGGAAACGCTTGAGGTCAGGGTAGCTGCAGCCTCAGCTCTTGGGAACATAGGAAGCCCTAAAGCTGTAAATACCCTTAGAACTGCATTTGACAACCAGAAAATGGATAAGGGAATCAGAAACGGAGCCCTCCTTGCTCTTGGAAAAACAAAGAGCCAGGAAACTGCAGAGTTTTTTGTAGAAAAACTGGGAGATAAAGACTTTGGAGTTAGTGCCAGAGAGGCCCTGATAGATATGGGAGAACCGGCAGTTGACCCTCTTATAGAAAACCTGAAAACAGAAGACCAGAAAGTGAAGGACGAGACCGCCCTGATTCTTATTGAAATAGGGGATCAGAAAGCGGTTAAGCCTCTTATTCTGGCTTATCAGTGATTCAAAAGTCCTGAAAAGAATTGCAAAGAAAAAGGCGGCTGAAAAAGCCGCATTCTTTTTTATCCAGGTGTGTTCATTATTACGGATTATCCGTCTTTGATTTTTAGGGATTATCCGTCTTTGATTTAAATTTTCTTCTTTCTGGGAATGAAGTTCTGGAAGAAAACTTAAATCAAACTGATAAGGTCTTCAAGTGCAGCCCTGGGATCTGCAGCTTTAACAATTCCAGATGCAAGAAGTACACCCTGCGAACCAAGGTCAAGAGCTGCCCTGAGGTCTTCACCTTTTGAAATTCCAGCTCCGCAAAGCACTTTTACTCCGGGATTGATTTTTGCAACTGCTTCAACCGAGCCACTTACAACTTCAGGGTCGGCTTTTGAGACAGGAATTCCACTGCCTATAAGCTCCGGCGGTTCGATTGCTACATAATCGGGCCCGAGGGCTGCGGCTGCTGCAGTTGTGGGAACGTTGTTAGTACAGATAACTGCCCTGAGTCCAAATTCTTTTGCCGCCTTCAAGGAGGCCTCAATTTCTGCAAGGGTCAGACGCCTTTCAGAGTGATTAATAAGAGTCCCGACAGCTCCTGCATCTTTTATGCATTTTCCGAAAACATGCCCCGTAAAACTTCCTGCTCCTACCCCATCCAGATGCTGGGAGAAAACCGGAAGTTCAACCTCAGAGGCTACCCTGTAAATGTCCGGAAGCTGAGGAGCTACTGCAATCTCGATACCTGATTCTTCGGATACGGCTCTGCAGGCCTTTGCAATCTCGACTGCACTGTGGCCTGTGCCCTGCAAATAAGTTTTGTAGTTCAGTAGAATGAATGGTGAACCCAGGAAAAATCCCCTCCTGAAAAATGAAATGAAAAAGAAAATGAAATGAAATGAAATGAAAAAGAAAAAAGCGTGAAAAACCACACTTTCTTCAATAGTTTCTGCCGGAGATTTTGCCGTAAAGTTGGTTTACTAGCAGCTTTTTTAGCAGCTTATATAACAAACCGTTCTGGCAGTTTTTTCGGCAGCTTTTTCGGGAAATTTTTAAAGCCTGCTCAGAAGTCAGTCATGACTCTGAACTGGTCTATTTCAGGTTTGTTAAGGCTGTTAATGAACTGTTCAGCCATATCCCTTATGTCCTTTGCGTTGGTGATAGCACGTCCGACCACAAGGATATCAGCACCCTGGCTAAGGGCTATCGGCACCTTGTCGAGACGGACTCCACCTGCAACTGCAACCAGGGCCTTTGGAGCAACCTTCTTGATATCGTCAATATTGCCCCAGGCATGTTCTGTGCCTTCGATATCGATTCCACGGTGGAGTTCAATGACATCAGGCATGACCTTGAGCTGCTTTAAGACCGAAATCGGGTCGGGCTGGTTGAGAGTATCCATGACCGCATAGATGCCTGTCTTGTGGGCTTCTTCAATGAGCTTGTCAATGGTGCTGATCGGAGCAAGGGCTGAAACCACAATTGCATCGCCTGCAGCGTCTGCAACCATTCTTGCTTCAAGGTTTCCGGTATCCAGGGTCTTTAAGTCAGCAACAATAAAGGCATCGGGCTTGACATCCCTGATCTTGGAAATCACGTCCATGCCGTAGCGCTTGATAAGGGGGGTACCTGCTTCGATAATGACATGGTCACTGTTCGGGATCTGGGAAATAGCCGAAAGCACGAACTCGAGGTTCGGGTTATCAAAAGCAATCTGCAGGTAAGGTGGATCCCAGAGCCTGATGACTTTAAAGCCCATGATAGCGTGGGTGGACTTGTTGCTCTCCTCAAGCACAGTGTTGATGTCCGGGAAGCCTTCAAGTGCTCTCTTGAGCGCAAGTTTTGTGGCGCCGTAGTTGTACCTGTAGATCTTGCTATAGTCCTTGGCATCAGGGTGGATAAAGACACTAGCTACAATGACAAGGTCTTCAGCCTGATCCTTTGAGATCACGCCTTCTTCTACTGAGTCTGCTACTGCCTTTGCAACTGCTGACTGGGCAGGCCCGAAAATTCTTGATGCCTGCTCCATATTCTTTACAGTAACCTTCGGGATAATAAGGGTTGAAGGTTTTGCAGGCAGGTTTGGCCTTATAACGGACAGAAGAGGGGTGTGTCCGGCTGAAAGCTGGGTCAGGCCGTTTGCAAAAGCCTGCCCTACGGGACCTCCCTTGTCTCCTATCATCAAATCAACATGGGCAAGTTCTGCGCCCTGCCCCATTAATGCTTCTCCTATCTGAAACATGTTTAACCTCGTAAATGCGATGAAAATAATATTAGAATGTTTAATAGTTATATTAGAATGTTTGATAGTTAGATTAGAATATTTGATAGTAGATTAGTATATTTGATAGTTAGTTGCTTGAGAACGAATTTGTCGTTGGACTGAGGGATAGAATAACCCTTTTGCCTGCTAAACGCCAGCCTGATATAAATAATCTTGTATCATCCCAAACAGTTTTTAGATAGCGTACAGGTTCTCCGCGCTTTGATTCTATAATTACAGAGTTTCTAAAAACTCCCTATCAAAGGAGAATTTTAGGACACATATCGTTCAGGACGCAAACTCCGCATCTGGGAGAAATAGGCCGGCAAATATTTTGCCCTAATTTTACAAGTAAGAGATTTATATGTTTCCAATACTTCTGAGGAAATATCTTTTTTAGTTCGATCTCGGTCTCTTCAGGAGCTTTCGTTTCAACCAGACCAAGCCTGTTCGAAATCCTGTGAACGTGTGTATCGACCGCAAGGGCATCTTTAAGGAATGCGTGTGCAAGTACACAGTTAGCTGTTTTCCGACCGACTCCGGGTAGTTTCAGAAGAGTGTCCATCTCATCCGGAACCCTGCCATTGTATTCCTCAAGCAGAATCCTGGAAATCTCTTTTATCCTCCCGGCTTTGACCCTGTAAAAGCCCACATCTTTTATGAGCGTTTCAAGCTCTTCAACATCAGCCCCGACCATTTCCTCAGGGGTTGAGAACCTCTCAAAAAGCCTCTTTGCTGCAGGATAGGTTACATCGTCCCGGGTCCTGTGGGACATGACAGTGGAGATTAACACAAAAAAGGGGTCTCTTGGGCCATCAGTATAGCCCTCAGGATAAAGTTCGAAAAGCCTCCGCATGAGTTCATCAAGGTCCATGTCCAGAGTTAGTATTCTCTTGATATAAAAAGACCAAATTAAAACTGTAATTCGAGAATCAAGCAAAAAATAAGAGGATGTAAAAAATTTCAAAAGAAAAGCAGAAAATGTTTTAAGAAAAAGAAAATATCTGAGAACAAGAAGTGTTTGATAAAAAGAAGGAGTTAAAAAGCCAAGATCCGGATTCGAACCGGAATGGTATCGCTCTGCAGGCGATTGCGTAGCCGCTCCGCCATCTTGGCATAAGGTGGATTCTCTTAAAGAACTTTATTGGATATATAGTTTTAGGTTGAATCAGTTATTAAAAGATAATAAGCCAAGATCCGGATTCGAACCGGAATGGTATCGCTCTGCAGGCGATTGCGTAGCCGCTCCGCCATCTTGGCATTTTTGAACACGTCTCAGTCGTGTAGATGCAATTAAAGTAATTTCTAATATATAAATCCTGCCTTCGGCAGGTTAACGTAATTAGAGATAGATATTTTCATATTTTTCTCCCATTAGACTCAATATCTTCCAGTGAATATCCTCCATATTCAATATTTCTGACTCTATTTCACCTTCATTATGAGTATTAAGTTCTGTAATTCCCTGAAAATTGAAAAATATCCATCTCATCGTAGGTCTTT
>NZ_JAQUVZ010000020.1 GCF_028693135.1 Methanosarcina sp. | reverse complement strand
TCAATCAAAACAAAAAACCACTAATGCCCTGTAAACCTTCAAAAGCCAGAAAGCTACTGCAAGCAGGCAAGGCAAAAGTGGTCCGAAATACTCCATTCACAATCAAGTTACTTTTCGGAAGCAGTGGGTATACTCAACCTGTAATTGCAGGGATGGATACCGGCTCTAAGGTCGTGGGCTGTGCAGCTATTGCTAACGGAAAAGTGTTGTATCAATCCGAAATTTACCTGAGAGAAAACGTTTCGAAAAAGATGGAACAACGGAAGATGTACCGGAGAACCAGAAGAGGTAGAAAAACAAGGTATAGACCTGCAAGATTTGCTAACCGGGGAAATTCAAGGAAAGAAGGGAAATTAGTTCCTTCTCTCCGAAGCAAACTTGAAGCTCATTTCCGGGAAAAGATGTTTTTGGAATCCCTGCTTCCTGTAACCGGGTGGAAGGTAGAGCTTGCTTCCTTTGATATTCACAAAATAACAAATCCGGAAGTTTCCGGGATAGGATATCAGGAAGGGGACCTTAAAGGTTTCTACAATGTCAAAGCTTACGTTCTGGATCGGGACGGCTACACCTGCCAGCATTGCAGGGGGAAGTCAAAGGATTCACGGCTACATTGCCATCACATTGTTTTCAGGTCAAACCATGGATCAGATGCACCGGAAAACCTGATAACGCTCTGTGAAACCTGCCACAAAGCCCTGCACAATGGAGAATTCAAACTCTCAGGAAGCAAGTCAAAAACAAAACATGCAACTGAAATTGGGATTCTCAAATCCCAAATCCGGAAATCCGGCTGGAATTTTGCAGAGACTTTCGGGTACGAAACCAAGTACAGGAGAGAGCAGATATTGAAGTTGATAAAAACACATTACTTTGATGCTGTTGCTATTTGTTGCAGGGACGACCAGAAAGTAGAGGTAGAAGATTCGGTTTTTCTAAAAAGAAACGTTAGCAAGGGGGATTATCAGCAAAGGACAGGAAAAAGATCCGAAAAGAAAATACCTACGGGAAAACTGTTCAACCTGAGAAAATTCGATCTTGTAAAAACGAGTAAGGGAATAGGGTTTGTCAAAGGCAAAAGATCTTCCGGATTCTTTGCTATTTCGGATCTGTTTGGAAACAAAATATCAGATAGTGTTAACGTGAAGAAAATTTGTGAACGATTGAGGGCCAGGACAACAACACTAATTCAACAGAGCAGGATGGGGAAGTTGACGCATTCCTCCCCTGAGCTAAAGACTCAGGGGTTTCCTGCTGAGGGTTTATGAACAAAATCAAATTCTACCTGAAAAATACTTTTTCGAGTCTATTTTTTATTCGGGCTTCTCTTTTCTGCTTTTTTTGTAGGGCCGCCAGGCAAGCTGGCGGAGGCGCTTATATTTATCTTTGAATTTAAATGAGGTTCCCCGGGTTAAGAAAAGTGTCCTTCGGACATGGAGGACGGTTATGAATTCAGTTTCTCCTGGCGATCCACCGAAAAATAAGTTAGGGGAAAAAAGGTTTAAGAGAAATCCAGGTTCATCAGTCGTTTTCCAGTTTATTCAGTTCCTGAATTCTCAGCTCCACGACGTCCATGGCGTCTTCAAAGAGTTGCCTGTTGATTTCAATCCCAAAATATTTCTTGAGTTTTTCTTCAGGGGGCAGTGTTGCGCCGGCTGAGAGGTAGGCAATGTAGTTTTTGTTGAAGGTTTCCGGGGCTTTCCTGTACTGTTTGAAGAGGGCGAGAGTTATTGCTTTTGAAATCGCGTAGTTGAATGTATAGTAATTGTTTGTCAGGTAAATGTGGTTAATGTAGGTCCATTCCGCAGAATCTTCAGCGTAATATTCTACTGAGTCGCTCCTGTATTCTTTAGAGAGGGCTGTCCAGAGGGCATTGAGTTCTGTTCCACTGACAGTTCCGTTTTCATTGCGTTTTTCAGTACATAACTGGTGGGCCTTATATTCGAATTCGGTAATCATGGGCTGGCGGGTAAAGTAGTTCTGGTATTCCCCTATATGCTGGGCAAGCACGGCAACTGCAGTTTCTTTATCCGAGTTTTCGACCACATAATCAACAAAGAGTTCTTCGTTGAAAGTGGACGGGACCTCCATTTCATAGATCTGGCCTGTGCAGTAGAGATAATCTACGGAATTGCCCATCAGATAGAAATTAATTCCGTGCCCGAGCTCATGAGTAAGAGTCTTCTGGTCACTGATAATTCCGTTATAGTTCATAAAAATCAGGGCAGGAGCCTTCAGAGCAAAGAGGCCGTAACAGTAACCCCCGGGCTGTTTTCCATTTTCGGGGGCAGGATACACGTCTACGAAACTTCCGGTTACCGTTTTTAAGAAAATTTCGTTGAAACGGGAATCCATCCCGGAATAGGATTTCTGGATCTCCTGCAAAGCAGCTGTATATGTATAATTATTGTCATTATTATCAGGTTGACCCGTCAACTGCAACATAAGGTCATACGGCCTGAGCGTTTCAAGCCCGAGCTTTTTCCTCAGAAACTCATTATAAGCTTCAAATACGGGTTTTCTCTCCTTAAACACCGTATTCATGTCATCAACCTGATTCTTTGTGAGATAAAGGCCGTACAGGCTGGCTTCGTAAGAGTCCGGGTAGTTTAGCTGTCCTGCAGCAAGGTCATCAAGGCGGGCTTTTTCCGCATATAGAGAAGCCATTGAATCGGACTCGTTAATCAGATGGTAAAACCTCTTATCATAACATCTTCTTCTGTTTTCCCGGCTCTGGTCTGTTGAAAGCAGAGTACTGTAGGACTGGGAATTTACGGAGAACTCTTCCCCGCTCTCAAGAGTTATACTTCCTGCCATGGTGACTTTATTGGTGATTTTAGAAAGGGCATCAGTCTCCAGTTTCATACGTTGATTTTCGAGCTCTGCAAGATAGACAGCCTGAGCTTCGTCCGCTGGCCTGTGCTCTGCAAACCTGATATATGCAGCTTCAAGATAAGGCCTGTATACCTCAAGTTTGGGCTCTTCGGAAAAAAGCCTGTCCCAATCCCCTTTATTGAGCGAGGTCAGTTTCACAGTTGCAAAGGCGTTAACCTTTTTATATTCGGTAATCAGGTCCTGAGAATCCGATAGAAGAGAAATGAAGAACTTATCATTCACGTTCTTGGTAAGCTGAGTGTATGCATATGTGTAGAGAATGTCAATAGATCTTGAAAACTCTTTTTCGGCTTTCAGATACTTAATTAAAGCAGTCCCGGACAGGTTTTCAAATTCCGGACGATAAGTTTCGTTAATTTCTTCCGAACTCTTTTTTAATGCTCCAAGCTTTTCTAAGGCATCTTCTCTGCTGCTGAAAAGATAGGAATTGTTCCATTCCGTGGTAACCTCATCGAGGTTAAGCTCTTTTAACATATGACTCTCACCTCTGTTTCCGGAAGACTTCTTTACTTTTTCTGAATCCCCACGTCCCGAAAATACGGAAAAAATCAATAATACTCCGAGAGAACTGAACCGTTTAATTAACTTTCGTCCCATAAAATTGCTACCCTCCGGTTGCTATTAGCCTGTAACTGAAAACACATACATCTGACTGAGAATATATCAGGACTAACGAATATGAACCTGCTGTTTAAAAAATATTATCATAGAATCTGTTTAAACTCCCATCATAGAATCTGTTTAAACTCTAACAATGCCGATCTGCTGATTACAGGTTAAGAAATTCATTTTCTGAATTTAAATTAAAAAATCATTTAAAAGGGAAAAACTCAGCCAGGTTAATTTATATATATCCGTCCTCTTATTAAGTGTTTTAATAAGATAAGTTCTTAAAAAAGATAAGTTCTTAAAAAAGATAAATTCTTAAAAAAGGTAAGTTTTATGGACTGTAGGAGAACACACGGAGTTCCCGCCCTATTTTCTTTTTTCGTACCCGGTCTGGGCCAGCTTGTAAAGGGACATCTTTTCAAGGCACTCGGAATCTGGATAGCCTTCATTGTTACTGGAGCCATGCATATTGTCGGGACTGGAATTTCAATATGGTTGATTATATGGGTCTGGCAGATTTATGATGCCTATAATGCCTGAGTGAAAAACAGGCAATAGAAAACAGAAAAAGATAGAAAATAGGTGTATAGTAAAGTAAGTTACTTGGCTATACACTAAACTCTTTTTGAAATTGAAGAATCAACATTATTTTTTATTTATCTCTCTGAATCGTTCTTATTGGTTGATGTAGAGCCGTCTATCTTCAATTTTCCTATCAATATCTATCAAAATATATCAAAATATATCAAATTGATAGGAAAAAACAGAAAACTAATTAAAAACACTGTCAATCGGTAGTGTTGATATTGAGGACTATTATTTAGAACTATCAGTATCTATCAAAATGTATCAAATTGATAGAAAGAAATATAGGCAAGAAACTATCAATATCTATCAAAATCAATCAAATTGATAGAAAAAGGTAGAAAATGATAATATGAAACTCCCGGCGGTTCCTGAATATTCAAAAGAAGCCTTTGAAGAAGCTGGAAAATTTCTTCATGAGGATAAAATTGCAGAGTTAGCCCACAGGTACAATGAGAGGTATCTGCACTGGGAGGAGTTAAAACACAGGAAACTTCCCCTTAACCCTGTTATTGTGTGGAACCTGATGAAAGTGTCCAGAGAATTAAAAGCAAAATCTTTGGAATTTGGGGACTGGATTTTCAAGTATAACTTAATAGATGAATTTCAGGAAAAACTCCACATTCTGGATAAATCCGCAGCAGGAAATCTTCTCAGCAGTCTTGATGCCCTGCAGGACAATAGAAGAAAATACATTATCAACTCCTTAATGGAGGAAGCAATAGCTTCAAGCCAGATAGAAGGAGCAGCAACTACAAGGGAAATTGCAAAAAGGATGCTGCAGGAGAACAGGAAGCCTAAAAATAAAGATGAAAAAATGATTGTAAACAATTACGATACAGTGAAGCATATAGTGGATTTAAAAAACGAAGCCATCACCCCTGAAAAAATCCTTGAAATCCACAGGATGATTACAAACGGTACCCTTGAAAAAACCGAATACGAAGGCAATTTCAGGGAAAACAACGAGATTGCAGTTTATTCCCATGACGGGACACTGCTTCATAAACCTGTGGAATATCCCGAAGTTCCAAAATTAATTGATGAATTGTGTGATTTTGCCAACAGCAAGGATGAGAATTTCATTCACCCTATAATAAAGGGAATAATCATCCATTTCCTGGTCGGATACATCCATCCCTTCAACGACGGCAACGGCAGGACTGCAAGAGCTCTTTTCTACTGGTATCTTCTCAAAAACGACTACTGGCTTTTCGAGTACATGGCGGTCTCAAGAGTAATAAATAACTCAAAAAAGCAGTATAGAAATGCCTACCTCTATACCGAATCAGACCGAACCCCGAATGATTCAGGCGACCTTACATATTTCCTCAAATATAACCTCGACTGCATCAAAAAAGCCCTTGATGACATCCTTGAATATCTGGAAAGAAAACAAAAAGAGCAGTTTCAAGCCCTGAAAATCATAACCGAATCAGGAAATCTGACATTAAGGCAGGCAGAAATCCTCAAACAGTTCTTAAAGCAGCCTGAGAAACCCGTCACGATTAAAGAAATAGTGACCACTTACAGTGTTGCATACGCTACAGCCAGAAGTGACCTGTTCCAGCTTGAAAAACTGGGGTATGTTGAGAAAAGGAAGGCTGGAAAAGAGTTTATTTTTATTTTTAAGAAGGTTGATTGAATTCCTCTTTTCCGGATACTTTTTATCATAATCTATCAAAATGAAGCAAATTTATAGAAAGTAAAAATTAAACTTCCCAAGACCAAAAACTATATAATTAGGCAAAGCCTAACTAACTGCACTGATCAAGATATGACTGAGAAAAAAGAGCATTTGTTCATAGTCTTTGAAAACCTGGTCAAAATCAAAAGCGAGTGCTCTTGTGAGACCTTTTCTGAATGCGGGTTATCGGATATTACTGTAAAGCAGATCGGATATCTGAGGGTCATAGATGAACATGGGGAAGTGACATTTAGCAGGCTTGCTAAAATCACCCGAAACTCAAAGCCAACCATCACAGAGATGGTAAACAAATTCTTAAAAATGGACTGCGTGTACAAAGAAAAGTCCTCAGATGACGGGAGAATCTTTTACATTCGCCTGACTGAAAAAGGGCGGAGAATAGCTCGTGCCGAAGAAAATGCTTTGTTGAAAGTCATTGAAAAAATGGCAGATTCTCTGGACGAGAAAGAAATTGACACGCTTATCAACCTCCTGGAAAAGGTGTGGTAATTTTTTTTGTCCGGCGAAAAAGTTAGGTTAATTCAAACTAAGTAACTGAAATACCCAGGACAACTGAAAATACTGAAAATACTGAAAATACTGAAAATACTGAAAATACTGAAAATACTGAAAATAACTGCGATACTTACGATAACTGAGATAATTGCGATAACTGAGATAACAACTTCATAATAATTAGGACTATTGACAATGTACACGAAAAACACTGATGAAAATATAGAAAACATCGTAATGCCTCTCTTTGAAGTAGTGGTTTACCCGAAAAGCCGGGCAAAATTCCTGGCTGACAAAGCCACAGGGGAAATACTATCAACTGAGATGAAAAACGCCGAGCCTGTGTACGCTGTTGGGCTGACAGTAAAGAGCGGCACAATACCTTCAGACCTGTCAGAAGACGATCTGTATAAAACAGGAAATCTGCTTAAGATTGTGTTTGTACAGCCTGCTGATGAAGGATATCTTGTTGTTGCAAAGGCTGTCCAGAGGGTAGAGGTCGTCTCTCTTTACCGGAAGGACGGACTGTTCTATGCCACATATGAGCCTGTCATGGACCTTCAGGACCTTGATGAAGATGTTCAGGCAGAAATGATAGAGAATGTAAAAACGACAGTTAATGAGATAAGCAGCCGTTTTCAGGGTTCTGAGAAGTTTACCCGGCCAATCGAGAAGATGGTTTCCATTGACCAGATAATGGGATATGTCATGCCATTCATGCCGATAAAACTTGAAGAAAAGCAGGCCCTTCTGGAGATCGTTTCTGTTAGAGAACGATATCTTAAGTTTGTTGACATTCTGATGGAGCACAAAGAGAATATCAATTTCCAGATGGAAATAGCAAAAAAAGTTACAGATAAGATCAGCAAATCGCATAGAGAGGCGATGCTTCGGGAGCAGTTGAAGGTAATCCAGGAAGAACTCAATGAAAATGAAGATTCCGTATCAGGGGAAGGAGGATACCGGGAAAGAATTGAGAATTCGAAGATGCCTGACGAGGTCAGAAAGAAAGCGCTCTCAGAGCTAA
Source organism: Methanosarcina sp. (assembly GCF_028693135.1). Classification (GTDB taxonomy): domain Archaea; phylum Halobacteriota; class Methanosarcinia; order Methanosarcinales; family Methanosarcinaceae; genus Methanosarcina. The sequence goes on along the minus strand of NZ_JAQUVZ010000020.1, from coordinate 53,464 downwards.
AGAAACTCGAAACCGGAGGCAGCCATAATCCTGAAAGCCCTGTTATCCGAAACTATCTGGACCTAATGCTCGACCTTCCCTGGGTAACGGAAGAGAAAAAGAACATCGATATTGCCGAAGCCCGCCGTGTGCTTGAGAATAACCATAACGGGCTTGAAAAAGTCAAGGAGAGAATAATCCAGCACCTGGCAGTAATGAAATTGAAAAAGGAGAAACAGGGCTCGATCCTGCTCTTCATAGGCCCGCCGGGCACCGGCAAAACAAGCCTTGGAAAGAGCATTGCAGATGCCCTTGGCAGAGAATATGTCCGTGCCAGCCTCGGAGGCGTCAAAGATGAATCCGAGATCAGGGGGCACCGCCGAACATACGTAGGGGCTCTGCCCGGAAGGATTATACAGGGCATGAAAAAAGCAGGCACTAAAAACCCGGTCTTTATCCTCGACGAAGTCGATAAGCTTTCAACTTCCTATGCAGGAGATCCGTCAAGTGCCCTTCTGGAAGTCCTTGACCCCGAACAGAACAGCAGCTTTTCGGACCACTACCTTGAAGTTCCATATGACCTGTCAGAGGTATTGTTCATTGCCACTGCCAACTCCCTGGCAACGATTCCGGCGCCACTCCTTGACAGGATGGAGCTGATAGAGATTTCGAGCTACACGAAAAACGAGAAGTTTGCAATTGCAAAAGACCACCTGCTCCCCAGCACCCTGGAAGAACACGGTCTTGATGCGGATAAACTCAAAATTGAAGATGAAGCCCTGAAAGTTATCATCGAAAAATACACCCGTGAAGCAGGAGTCAGGCAGCTCCAAAAACAGCTTGCAAAGACTGCGAGGTTTGTTTCTGAGAAGATAGTCTCAGGCAAGGCTGACCTGCCTTACGTGGTAAAACCGGAGATGCTCAAGGAGATCATCGGAAAAGAACTGGTCAGGCAGGAAGAGGCCAGAAAAGAGAACGTTCCCGGCGTGGTCACCGGCCTTGCCTGGACCCCTGTAGGAGGAGAAATCCTCTTCATTGAAGGCACATTCATGCCCGGAAAAGGAAAGCTCACCCTTACAGGCCAGCTCGGGGACGTGATGAAAGAGTCTGCACAGATCTCTTTGAGCCTTGTCAGGTCCAGGCTTGCAAACACTGCGAACAGCTTTAACTTCACTTCAAGCGACATTCATATCCATGTGCCTTCAGGTGCAACTCCAAAGGACGGCCCGTCCGCAGGTGTGACCCTCTTTACTGCCCTTACATCCCTGATAACCGGCAAAGCAGTTGATCCAAAAATTGCCATGACAGGGGAAATCACGTTGAGTGGTGCAGTAATGCCTGTGGGCGGCATAAAGGAGAAAATCCTGGCAGCCCACAGGGCAGGCATAAAAAAGGTAATCCTGCCAAAAGAAAACGAGAGAGACCTTGAGGACGTGCCTGAAGATGTCAGAAACGAACTTAAATTCGTACCGGTAGAGACCATTGAGGAAGTCTTGAAAGAGGCACTTGACATGGATCTTCCAAAGCCGATGCTGTCGTTTCCAGAAAATGGGTTTACGGCTACGCAGAATATTTAAAGATTGATGAGTGAGGGATGGGGCTGTTATGGTTTGGCGGAACTGTGGCATACCCATCCTGAGATTTGTCCCTAAATATTTTAGGAACACTGCGGCTTTTTTTGAGTAATCTATTTTTATTTTTTGCAAGTGAGAAGCTTGGTGAACTTGGTCGAAACAACCGTAATGGAATCTCACGTCGTTTTTGTCCCGAGCGTCAGCGAGGCCTGCCCAAAGCAACTGCCAGAATGAAAAAACGCCAAAAAATGAACACACGGACAGAACAAAATCAATGTGCAGCATGCAGTCACCAGGCCTTTGAGACGATGTGTATTCGAAAACAAAAAATGTAACTGCTGTCTTAATTTCTTTGTATTATTCATTTAATTTAAGGGCAAGCCGGTTGCTTCGCAACTGTGGTGGACATGGGGTTGGGCTACGAAATCACAACCGGTAAGGATCAAAAAACCGAAAATAAAAAAAATCCATCTAAGGCAATATGTTTATATGTAATTCTTACATTTCTTACATGCATAAAGCTTACATTTCTTATATTTCTTACATATAATATTTCACAAAAACCTCTCACACGAGGTGAGCATAAAAATGACACTCTTAGACATTAAAAGTTTAAAAATAACCAGCAAGGGCCAGATCGCAATCCCCAGGGACCTGCGGGATGAGAAGTTTAAGGAAGGCAATAGGGTTGCTTTATTGGCTTATGAAGACAGGATAGAGATCCGGCCCATCTCTTACGTCAGCGAGAAATTGGGGACAGCCTTTGCCTCGGAAAAATCCCTTGCCAAAAATTGGGAAAGCCTGGAGGAAGACGAGGCATGGAAAGATTTGTGAAAGGCGACGTTGTGGTCTTACCATTCCCATTTTCAGACCTTAGCTCTTCGAAAAAACGGCCTGCACTTGTTATAGCGGACCTGCAGGGAGATGACCTAATCCTCTGCCAGATCACAACAGCTACCCGAAAAGACGGATATGCAGTCTTCCTTTCAAAAGATGACTTCAAAGAAGGCAGCCTGCCTGCTCCCAGGAGCCTGATCCGTACAAACAAAATCTTTACTGCCGACACATCCCTTATCCTTTACAAGCGTGGTTCCTTAAAGCCAGATAAGGTCAGGGAAGTTGAGGATAAGCTTACTGAAATATTTATAAAGTAGCTGATTCATCGGAATACTTCTTTTTTCCTTTCATCTCGTCTCTTCATTTTTCATAAAACAAAATGGTTTTCTTTACTTTCCAGGAATCCTCTTTATATCGTGGATTCAGAAGGCCCTATCATATGGGGGAAAATGAGCCATTCGTGCAAACTCCCGCTTCCTTCAAATACCCCTTTTCTGTAAAACAACCCATGCGCCCAGAACGAGAGCCCCACAGCCCAGAGCAATCGATCCGAGCACAGGAATCTTATCTGGCCAGTCCAACGAAATCAGCCACATGCCAGCGGCTCCCAGCGTGAAACATGTGAAAATCAAAAGAGAAGAAGACGCTCCCGCATCCCTATCGACCTGTTCCAGCAAAAGGTTGTTTCTCGGCAGCCGGCTTAGACCCAGATAAAACGTAATCATGAACATAAGCAGGGCAAAACTCCATGTGCAGTCAGGTGCAACCCCAAAGAAAGGACCTTTAGCAGGTGTGGCCCTCTTTACAGCCCTTACATCCCTGATTACCGGCAAAGCAAAAGCAGTTGACCCAAAAATAGCCATGACAGGGGAAATCACGTTGAGTGGTGCAGTAATGCCGGTTGGTGACATGAAGGAGAAAATCCTGGCAGCCCACAGGGCAGGCATAAAAAAGGTAATCCTGCCAAAAGAAAACGAGAGAGACCTTGAGGACGTGCCCGAAGACGTCAGAAACGAACTTAAATTCGTTCCTGTAGAGACCATTGAGGAAGTCTTGAAAGAGGCACTTGACATGGATCTTCCCAAGCCGGTAGTGTTGTCGTTTGAAGAAAATGGATTTTCGGCTACGCAGAATGTTTAAAGATTGAGTGGTACAGGATGGAAGGTGGATGGGGTTTCATGTATGCCAGAACCGTGAAATACCCCATTCATCCATCTTTATCTCCACCTCAACCTGAGTAAAAAAACTCCTAAAATCAAACTCAGGTCTTATCGTGGAGATATCTGTTTAAATACGCTGTAAGCATTTTCCAATGCCTCATTGATGTTTTGAATCCGCTTTCCGGAAGGAACAAATGATACATGGGTTCCGGTAGATTCAATTTTATATTTTTTTTGAATTTTTTGGGCAAGAGTATCAGTTAGAAAAGATGCGTCTCCATCCAGAGAAAAGTCATCGTTGTATGCATTTCTGGATAAAAGTGATTTTGGCTGTAATAAAAATACCGGAGCATTTTGCTTAAAAACTATACATGAGGACTTAAACGTGTTCCCGTGAGATGTCCCTTTTGCAGGCCCTAAATTGCCAATTGAAATATCTATGTCAAAAGTAATTGCTGGTACCCCACAGAATGTGCCTGCAAACACGTTGTAAATCTTCTGTCGGTTTCCAATTCTCGTTTCTTTAAGATGTAAAGATTCAACGAGGTTTTTTGTATCCGGCCTGAATCCGAGTACTTTAGCTTGATCTACTAAACTTTGTGAACGCTTTTTTTCCTGAGAATATGTTACAATAAGGGCCAGTCCAATAACAATAACCACAAAACTTGCAAATCCAATTGTAAAAATTAATCTAAAGTCCATTTTAATCAAAAGTTATTTAGTCCTGAATATATTAAACACTTATGCAATTTTTTTAAATCAACTTATTTTTTCACGGATGCCTTTATCTTAGCCTGTTGTTGAGGATTGATTACAAAAACGAAACCCCGGTAAAAATCAAAAAATCGAAAATGAAAAATCCAGCACATGATAGGAGAGTTACACAAAAAATGCCAGTCAGTAAACTAAAACATCCAGCTCGGAAACTTTCCCAATGCTGATAAAATCCCTATCCCTGGAAACAATCTTTTCCGCCCCACTCACTATAGCTATGCCTGCTATCAGGACATCCGTGCTGTTTACCGGAGTGCAAAGGCTCAACAGCCTGCCCATTATCTCGCTCGCTTCTTCCGCAGCTTTTCGGTCGAAGTCCAGGACTTCGATTTCGGAGAAGAACCTTCTGAAGAACTGCTCTTCTTTCCTGGCTTTTCTGTGTTTGACCCCTGAGAGGATTTCATAGTAACTTATGACAGTGGTTGCCACATCTTTGTCCATGAATTCCCGGGTTTTTTCTACACCCCTGAAAAAGTCGATAAGGGTGCTGGTGTCAAGTACGATCATATCCTGAGCCTCGAAAGTTCCCTTATTTTCCTGGAGTCCTCTTCCAGCCCCTCCAGAAGTTCTTCGTTTTTCAATGCCCCAAAATAAACCGACAGGTCCCCCTTTTCTTTCATCAGCAGGCGGTCAATAACGTCGCTGAAACTTTCCCCATCCCGTTTTGCATTTTTTAACAGGTCGTATGTGTCGTCCCGGATTGAGATCGTCTTTGTACTCATGTATCTGTGTATGCATACACAGCAGTATATTTTCTTCGCATGGGACGGTTTTCAGACCCTTTAAACCCTCTCCACCGCAAAGCTGAGTTCAAAAACCCAAAAAATAGATCTCAGATCTTGTTTTTTGGATCTTTTTTGCGGCATCAGGCTTACTTAAAGCCTGTTTTTCAAAAAAATTACAATCAATTTCTGAAGTTAACGTTACTCATTATCCAATTGTGAAAATTGTTTGAATTTTAAGACCGGATCTTAAGGTTATATAATCATCCTGTCGAAGATTTATAACTAAATGAAACATCAATTAGACTGATCAGTCGGTCCAGATTAACTGATCAATCCGAACGGGAAATATGGAGGTAAAATTATGAAAGTAATAGCAATAAACGGAAGTCCCAGAAAGAAATGGAATACAGCAACCCTGCTGGAAAAAGCTCTTGAAGGTGCAGCTTCGGAGGGTGCAGAAACAGAAATAATCCACCTCTATGACCTCAATTTTAAAGGCTGTACAAGTTGTTTTGCATGTAAATTGAAGGGTGGAAAAAGTTATGGGAAATGCGCAATGCAGGACGAGTTGACACCCGTGCTGGAGAAGCTGAAAGATGCCGATGCAATAATCCTGGGATCGCCCATCTATCTTGGGAACTCTACGGGGGAGATGAGGTCATTTATGGAACGCTATGTATTCCCATACCTCGTTTACTCCAATACCCTGCCCTCGCTCTATCCGAAAAATATCCCTGTTGGTTTTATCTACACAATGGGAGTAACGGAAGAATACTTCGATATGTTTGGGCTCAAGAAAACTATTGAAGTGAATGAATATATGGCGAAGAGAATCTTCGGATACTCCGAATCTCTGTGCTGCACCGATACCTACCAGTTCGATGATTATTCAAAGTATGTTGGTGACATGTTTGATCCCGAGGAAAAGGCAAAAAGGCGAGAAGAAGTGTTCCCTCAGGACTGTAAGAAAGCCTTTGAGATGGGGGCCAGGTTCGTAAAGCGACAAAAAACTGGAAAGACACAGAATTAAAAACAATAAATGATAGATATCACGAAAAGAACCATAAAGCCGTTTCCTCCTGTATTTCCTCCTGTAACTATTAAGCCAATCTTGAGCGTTAGCTCCATAACTCCACAAAAGAAACAAAAATACACTGTAGAAATATATTTTTTGGAAGGTATTCAATTCGGAATTCCCTTCATTACTGAGTACTTAATAGGAGCTTCAAAAGAAAGTTATATATATTATTAAATAGGAAATAGGATTCTGTATTCCTCTAATTTGGAGTAGTATATTGGAATAAGCGTTCGACAAAAAATACTGCAACAACGGAGTCTTGAAGTTGTACTTAAAATGAAAGTCAAGTTGGGCACGCAAAAAATTAAGGCTTTGCCATCTCTGGCAAAGCAAAGAACTTGATTCATTTTTTTTGTCAGGGAGGAACATAATGTTAACTGTTGAAACAAGTGGAATCCAAGGGATTACAAGCTTTACCACATATGATGGCGGCGAACTGAAGGAGTGTAAGCTTAAAGATTACAATTTGATTAGCACAAAATACGGCAATTTTGTTCCGCAGTACGGAAATCCCGGAGTTAGAACAAAGCAATTAAAAGTTTTGTCTTTCCATAAAAGCGGGCAAATTAAAAGCATTTCTTTAGAGCAGAAAACTGAAGTGAGCACATCAATAGGAATATTTCCGGCTGAACTGGTCACTTTTTTTGAAGACGGTTCCATCAATAGTTTGTTCCCTTTAAACGGGCAAATCAGCGGTTTCTGGTCAGAAGAAGAAGAAGGTGCACTGGCACAGAAATATGATTTTACCTTTCCGTTTGGTAACTTCAGTGCAAGGATAATCGGTTTGCGCTTTTATCCGGATGGAAAAGTCAGAAGCCTGATTCTGTGGCCTACCGAAAGAATCACAATTGATACCCCGACAGGAAAAATCCCCATCCGAACAGGATTTAAACTTTTTGAAGATGGCAGCATAGAATCCGTAGAACCAGCAGTCCCGGTCCCTGTTAAAACCCCTATTGGTTCGATAAATGCATACGATACGAATGCATTGGGTATCGATGCGGATAAAAACTCCCTGGGTTTTGACAGAAACGGCAGATTAACTTCTCTTGCTACCTTTGACATCATTATGGCCAGAAAAAGCAATGGTGAAAAGAAAGTTATTTTCCCAAAGCTAAAACCGGGCCTGATGGAGGAATATGAAAAAGTGCCGATAAAATTGCTCTTTGGCGATGATACTGTAACGATTGATGACGGCAGCAGAGCAGCCGACTACAGGATATCTGAATCTATGTTCAAAATCACAGGCGGTGACTATACGGAAGCAACACCCTGTGGCGATTGTTCCAAATGTAAGGGTTGTATGTAACCCGACTAATGTAAAGGTTGTATGTAACCCGACTAATGTAAGGGTTGTATGTAACCCAACTATAACTGCATGTACAACACATAATATCTGTAGAGTTATTGTGGAAAATCCGGGGCGCGGTTCTCAACTCTCCAATAAACTTCGCCGCGCAAACCGAAAACCACAGAGCTTCCTGGAATTTTATTATATCTCCAGCGTATGAAAGCCTGTTCTATTCTGAAATTTAGTCACGGCTGCCAGTAAAAAATTCAAGCAACCCTTCCGATGTCTTTCCTCTGAAAAACAACCCATGCGCTCAGAACGAGAGCTCCGCAGCCGAGAGCAATGGCTCCGAGCACAGGGATCTTATCCGCCCATTCAAGGGAGATAAACCACATGCCAACAGCCCCGAGAGTGAAATAACTGAAGATCAGCAGGGAAGAAGCCGAGCCTACATCGCGGTCAACCTGTTCGAGCACAAGGTTATTGCTCGGAGGACGGCTCAGACCCAGGGAAAATGTGATCAGGAACATCGGGAGCGCAAAACTCCATGGACCATGCTGTCCGGTAAGAAGAAGAAAAACCCCTCCCAGGAAAATTCCTGCAAATCCAACCGTTATCAGATACTTTGAACTTATGCTTCTTATCAACCGGAGGCAAGAGAAGGAACCAATCATCAGGGCCAGGGCGTTGAAGGCAAAGAAGTAGCTGTATTTCTGCTCAGTCATACCAAATCCGTTAATGTAGATATCAGAAGAGCCTGCAATGAAACTGTACAGAGGAAAAAGGCTTGCTGACATGACCAGAACCATGACTATGTAGGAAGGATTGAGCAGCAACCGGCTGTAGGTGTGCATTACCCGGGAAAGCGGAGTATCGGATACCTTGGAGAGCGTTTCCGGAAAGCGGAGAACCCCTATCAGCCCGAGTAATCCCATAACTGCCTGTATGAAAAAGATCCAGGGCCAGGAGAAATCTGTAAGGATCCAGCCACCAACAACCGGAGCAATCATCGGGGCAAGCGCCATTATAACCGCTATATAAGCCAGAATCCTTTCCCGCTCCGGTCCGGAGAAAATGTCTTTGGTCATGGCCATAGAGATGGAGGAACTGGCAGCGGCTCCTGCAGCCTGCAGTATACGAAAACCTATCAGCATGGGAGCACTGGACGCAAAGGCGCAGAGCAGGCTTGCCACTATGTACACCGCAAGCCCGAAAAGAAGGGGACGACGGCGGCCAAATCTGTCGGAAATCGGGCCGTAAAAGAGCAGGAAAAACCCGTAGGTCACAAAGAAACAGACAAGGATCAGGTTAATCACCGACAGAGAAACGTTCCAGGTTTCGGCCAGGGAGGGGATGGCCGGTAAGATCATGTCCGTGGAAAGAGGAGGAAAGGCAGTCAGAAGGGCCAGAAGCGGCACCGTTCCTTTTAGATTTCTTTTTAAATATTCATTGGAATTATCTGTTTTTAGTTGGAAAACCATAGCAAGGTCCTTTGTCTTTTTTGGTCAGTAAATGGTTATTGAGCAAGAAGATGGTTACACATGTAACTAATCAGGATGAGTACCGAAGGAATTAAGTTGTATATAAAATTGACGAAAGTAAAGATGAGAACCAATAAATTTGAAAACCCATTTGTTATTAAATCAAAAAAGCTTAAACCTGATAAACATGGAAAATCTGAGAAAATATGGAAACCTACCTTTTACTGCAGCCCTCATTCATGGGGGTCCCGGCACCCCCGGAGAAATGGCTCCCGTTGCCAGGGAACTCTCCATCATTAGGGGAGTCCTTGAACCTCTCCAGACGAAAGCAACCCTTGAAGGCCAGGTTCGGGAACTGAAAGCAGTGCTGGAAGAACACGCCGACCTGCCGGTCACATTAATCGGCTCTTCCTGGGGTGCAATGCTCAGCTTTATTTTCACAGCCAGACACCCCGAATTCGTAAAAAAACTCATACTTGTCGGAAGCGGCCCCTACGAAGAAAAGTATGCTGTAAACATAATGAAAACCCGGATTAGCCGGCTAAGCAAGGTAGAGATGGAAGAAACTTTTTCCCTGATGCTTGTGTTGAATGACCTCTCCACCGGTGACAAAAATGCATCCCTTGCAAGGTTCGGGCAGTTGATATCTCTTGCTGACTCATACGACCCTCTTCCCCACAATAATGAGTTACTTGAGTGCCGTTACGATATCAATAAAAATGTCTGGGAAGAAGCCAGCGAGTTTAGGAGCAGCGGTAAGCTCCTGGAACTCGGGAAGAATATCCTGTGCCCGGTAGTTGCAATTCACGGGGACTATGACCCCCACCCTTTTGAAGGAGTAAGGGATCCCCTGTTCGGGATTTTGAAGGACTTCAGGTTCATTTTGCTGGAAAAATGCGGGCATATGCCCTGGATTGAGAGAGAGGCAAAGGAAAAATTTTACAACTTATTAAAGAAAGAAATTTAAATAAAATTGCTTGTAGATTAGGTATACTTTTGTAGATTAGGTATACTTTTTACTCCGCGCATATTGGTAAGTTTTTAAAGGAAAAAGTGAGAAAGCTTGATCGAACAATCCCAGTTAATCTATTTCATTGCAGCCTCCGCAGCCCTTACATTTCTTCCGGGTCCCGACATTCTATTCGTGCTCACTCAGAGCATTTCACAGGGCAAAACGGCAGGAATTGCAACAGCAACAGGTTTGTGTACAGGCATACTTGTCCACACCAGTGCAGCTGCCTTCGGGATTTCCGCCCTTGTGTATAAATCTGCCCTTGCCTTTGAAATCGTAAAATATGCCGGGGCAGCTTACCTGCTTTACCTTGCCTGGCATGCCTTAAAAGAGAATGAACAGCTGGTGTCTTCTGCCCCTATCCGGGAAAATAATGCGTTTGCCCTTTACAGGCGCGGGATTTTCATGAATGTCCTGAATCCTAAAGTTGCCCTTTTCTTCCTTGCGTTCCTTCCCCAGTTTGTAAATACCGGAGCAGGCAGTGTCCCCATGCAAATGATTTTTTTGGGAATAGTGTTCCTGATACAGGCCTGGCTGATCTTTTCTGCAATCTCGGTCTTTGCCGGAACTATTGGCGATAAAATTACACAAAAGCCCGGAATCGGGAAGTACATCAAATGGGGAAAAGCAAGCATCTTTACTGCAATAGGGGTAAAACTTGCTCTGTCCCATAAGTAAGAAGAAAGGCTCCCGGTTTTATTTTGAAGTATTTATTTCTTCCTTCTTTTCTTTCTTTTCTTTCTTTTCCTTCTTCTTTTCCTTCTTCTATTTCTTCTTCGTTAAATCATTCATCCAGCCCTTTTCTTCCTACGATATAGTTTGCAACCCTGAGGGCGTCCCTTTCCCCAGTCTCTTTTTCGGGAGAATCGCTTAATTTCACTACCGGAATACCGTTAACACTGTGGAGTTTAATTACCATATTCAGAGGAGGGCTTTCCCGGAAGAACTCATAATTGTTGGTAAGGCTTGTGCCGATTCCGAAACTGCAGTTGATTTTGTCCTGGCAATACTTTTTGAGCCGAATTGCGGCTTCGGCGTCGAGGGCGTCACTGAAAACGATTACCTTTTTCATGGGGTCAATGCCCATTTTCCTGTAATGCTCTATTACCCTATCCACAAAGATGAGGGGGTCTCCACTGTCGTGCCTGAAACCATCGTAGATTTTAGACAGCTTCAGGTCCATATCCTTAAAAAAAGCCTCAGAGCCGAAGGTATCCGTAAGGGCAATTCCAAGGTCCCCTTTGTAGACCTCCACCCAGTTTTCAAAAGCGAAGCGGTTAGCGTACCTGAGCCCTACAAGCGCAGAAGTGCCCATGATCCATTCGTGACCTACCGTACCTATAGGTTTTAAACCATATTTTTTTGCAAAATAGACATTGCTTGTCCCTGTAAGGGTTTTTATCTGCAGGAGGGTTTTCATTACATGGTCGTGGAGTTCAAAGCTTCTCCGTCGTCGAGTCCCGAATTCAGCAAAAAGACAGCCGTTTTCCTCAAGATCCTTTCCGAGTTCCAGGATTTTGTCTCCATAAGCTGCAAGTACGGATTCGGCTGTATCCGGGTCTTTCGTGCTCCTGTTCCATTCCTTCTCTATAGTTGTGAAATAGAGCTCTGAAACCGCAGCCATAATGACAATTTCCCACAGAATCGTGCTGTGCCAGGGCCCTTTTATCCGAATATCCAGTTCTTTTTCTCCGGTGAGGCAGACTTTTACTTCCTCGGGTCTGAAACGAAAATTCTTGAGGTATTCAAGATACATGGGTTTCAGAAAAGAGCAGTGTTCACCAAGCCAGTGATACTCGTCTTCTGTCAGCCTTAATCCGGTTATTTCTTCGTCTATGACCCTTCTCAGTTCGTCTACAAACTCTTCGGAAAAGCGCTGAGATCCCCGGTTGGTAAAACGGTATTCTGCTTCTGCTTTGGGAAATAATTCCAGTACAGCCATTTGCATGGTAAACTTGTAAAGATCGTTATCAAGTATGGATTTTATCACGGAAGGCCTTCCTTTAACGTTTTAGGTTGCTTCTGGCGCAACATCCGTAACTTCTTATTAATATTGTGGCTTTTTGCTTCACATATATCCCTAGTGTGACAGAATCATATATTTTGTAATGTATAAATGGGCTTCATGCTTCGGTTTTCTTTATACAATTCAAATTTATATTTTGTGTTTATTGATATTTGACATTTTTCATTTTACCTAAAGGTAATGTGTCGTTACAACATGTTTTTTGTAATAAAATACTGTATTAATTAGCAGAATATGTCAAATTAGGGATATATAGCCGGTTATGTTTTTAAAATTTCTGATATATCTACATAAAAGCAAGTTTTCTTCAGTCGAATACCTTGCAGCTTGCTGCAAGGATGGGAACCTCATGAGAGCTAAATATGAAAATAGATCTCTTATTACGTTTACCTGCTGAATTTAGGTTATAAATCAAATAAGTAGAGAGATTAAAGGGTCATATAACTATATCCTCATTTGTCATCGGTTAACGATTTTTATGCACAACTTCGAATACCACATATCGCTATTTTCCTATATAATTCTTAGATATTAGTATAAAAATAACACTTTATGGGCGCTTCGTATCCTGACCGAATACAAATGAATATATCTTAGGTTTATAAAGAAACAATTGTCGCATTAAATCAGGTATTTCAGAGTTAATTTGAGATCATTAGAATAAAACTAAATTTTCAGCTAAACTTATTTAACTTTTCAGTTCTCCATATTTCGAAAATGTGTATTTTCTCATTGTATACATTCAGAACTATACCAAATTTATTACCTAACGATGTTGTTTCTGAATATATTAATTTTTCAATACAATTTGCATATACATTTAAAAATAGTTTAAAGTCTAACTCAGTTGGTTTTAAAGGAATTGATGAATTAATATCATCAATGAGAATTTCTCCTAAGTTTTCAACTAATTCTTTTATCCTACTTTGCCTCACCTCTAAATATTGTTTGTAATCTATGTGAAATCTTTGATATAATTTCATTCTTGCTAGTCTAAATATTTGAGATGGTTTATCGAACCTGTCATTCCATGGAATAATCACACTATTATGAACTGTTTTCCCCCGTGTAATCTCACCAACATCAAATCCAGGTCCAACATGTTCAAATATGATACAATCCCCAACATTAAAAATAACAACTATTGCTCCAGATGTCTTGTATCTTGGAATATATTTCTCAGTTAACTCTATGGAGGGATGTCTAAAACCCAAAAGTATCCCTGATTTATGGATTTTTTTCGTTTCAAGTAAAAACGAGTTTATTTTTTCTGGTGGTAAATCTCTACCTCTTGGTAAATAATTCCCTTCGCCTATTAGAGCATCTGGTCTACACATCACTATTTCATAATTATGATCATTCAAAATAGTTTCAATATTTGAAATAGGATTAATGAGCAAGAACCCCTCTTTAGAAACTGGTAATTTGTAGAACAATGCTGATAATAGACCATTTACTTTCCGATGAGATTTAAAAGGTGATAATAATGTTAGAGATTCTGCATCTTCGGTATTAAAAAAAATAATTTCATCCATATAGTCACCATTTTAAATAATGAGGGGTCTTATGTATAAGTATACATTCTCCCAAAATTTATCTAGATTTTCCATATACTTTAATACGTTTGCATTACTTTATCGTTCTTGACGTTTGTGGGTCGTTCTCCAACAATACTCTATTGAGTTCCTATGGAGCAATTGGATGAGAATCTAGTGTTGCAATTCCAAAGTATGCTCATAAAACCTTGGTTTTTGGTTTGTCTATTGATTAACGAATTTTCTACTAAGTAAGGGATTTAGTTTGGAATCGCTGCACTAGTGTCATGACAATTTAATTACTGGGCGTTAATACTTAGACAATACCTCATCCATGGTCCCTTTCTTAATTATGAAGACTCAGAACTAAATTTCCTAGCCACTAGTGTTTGCAGCCATATTTTTATTGTTTGATAAAACTCTTCTGCTTTTTTGATTTTTGCCAGTTTGGTCTAGAATGAAATTTTTGCACCTACATTTTTTCAGTAAGCTTTATCCAATAACTCATCCCAAAAGCCATTTTATTACTTCGGGAGTGCAAAGGGTCACGAATACCCTGTCCTTTACAAGCTGTCCGATAATTACTCTAAGTATTATTAAATTTCCTCCTTTTTCTATTTAGAGGCTTTATACACCTTATTTATTACATGTTTTTGCCCTTAAATTGAATTGTCGGACAGCCTGTTTAGGTTGGGGTGGCCACACGCAGTTTGATTTTTAGTCATTAAAAGTTTTAATGATTACTTTCATGATCTGGAACACCACTATTATTCGGAATAAATATTCAAATGAGCAAAATTTGAGTTTTAGGATAAGCTCTAACAGTAAACCGTTTGAGCTATAAACTAAAAAATCTTCTGCGACTTTAGCTGGGCTCAAACTATTTTTGACCAATAATAAAGCTTAAGTCTCATCTGTTTTTATCATAGGTGTTAATAATTGCTTTAGCAATATTATCCATAGTAACCTATTCAAGCTCATAACTGAATTAATATACTTGTCTCAAGTATAATCATGTTACTTGATATCCATGGGTGACTATATTTGACAAAAGATTTAACTTAGGCTTAATTCAATTAATGTCCACGTCTACCAACCAACCAGTGAGTTTTTTTAAATCGACGGCATATACAGTTCCATCTCGCTTAATTAATATTATACTACCTATTGAAGCTAAAATAATGCCTTCAATGATATTTGTCTCATTCTGAATTGTGTAATCGAGATCTATTATTTTATTATTCTCGGTCTCTTCAAAGAATTGTAATGTCAATTGAGTTGTTTTTGATTTGAGTAAAGGAGCTGCTTTATCGAATATAATTCCAAAGTTATTAAATTCAGGATCGATTAAGAAATTCTTAAATCTGGGACTGATATTGGGTTTAATGTCATCTAGTTTGCTAATTAGTATATCTTTAATCTCTTCACTAGACTTATCAATAATAATATGTTTAATTTTATATTTATTACTTACCTTATCACTTATTCCTAAATTTGCTACACTTGTTTCTATAGCTCTCACTGTTCTGCCGTCAGCAATTGCGATGAAAATTGAGTATAAAGCGCCCTGCTCTAAAAGTCTTTCGAACCTTCGCTCATAAACGGCTGTGCCGACTTTAAGTCTATCACCGGGAAAATAAGCCAAGTAAACAACATGTTTTTTCTTACAAAACTCAATTGCATTCTTACTTTGTGATGAACATTTATCACCTTTACAAAATAGGCATAAATTAAATCCTGTTAGTTCATTACATTCTTTACATACAATGTAATTACTTTCTGTTAAATCAGTCTTTTTTTCACAAGGAAATTCCTGCATCTTTTCTAAATTGAAGTGTCCCTTACAATATTTTTTAGTCATCTTTTTTATTATCATTTTTTCTTTAGCTGGGATAAATTCAAATGTATTTTTTTTGTAATCAAAAAATTCTAAATATGCATCTGCGTTGTCATCCCATTTCACTTTTATAAATTGTTTGATTGTCATGTTATAGTACCCAGCGATACTTTCTATTCATTAAAATGCATATTTTTCAGACATTTCTATTGTTTTCATTATATTTTCTCTTCCGAGATTTGTTTTCCAATCCCATAGTTCTTCTAATCCTAACTGAATTAATGTTTCACGCCGGAAATATTGGGACTTCGCGTTAGAAGCATCACATATGTACATAATGTTGTCATGATGTGTATATAATAGGTAAGGATTTCCATTTTTTACTTGTTCGTGAATTGCCGAAAAATCAATTATTTTTATGGGATTAAAGTCCCTGAATAAACTAGGAGCCAAGTCAACATATTTTGGAACAGGGACTATATGCAAATGAGCATGATCTGAAGTGCTCCCTCCTCTGTTCTTGAAATTAGCCGAACCGTGTTCAAAGTATATTACATATTTGCTGTAATATTTTTTAATCCAATCTTCAACTAGAATACGCAAACAAGTTAGTTCTTCATCTAGTTTACTAGATAATTTTCCAAAAGAAGGTACATGTTCTTTGGGTATTATTTCGAGATAACCTGGAACAAAAGAGCCGGCAGGAGGTATTACTAAAAAATGTTCTGTTTCTTTTAGAATATATCTATAATTTATTTGTTTCCCAAACATTTCGCAATATAAGTTATACTGCTCCTGCTTTTTTATCTCTGCACAAAACGTGCAAATTTTTCTAAGATCATCTTCAGATTCTATTGTATTCATATTATCCATTCCCATTTAGCCAAAATATCCCAAATAAGCTTCGTTATCCAAAGAATTCCTTCCAAACCCTTGAAAAAGAGACCTAAAATTGAATTTCGTATAAACTTCTTGTAGTATTTCTCCCATTTTTTCCATAGACTCTACGGAAACACGAGGATAATTTCCTAAACCTGATTTTGGGTCTGGATGAAAAACATTAATCACGGGATTTATTCCTTTTTGTGCCATAAAGTAAAGTCCATTTTCAAGAGATTGCATCGGTTCCAAACCCCCCAAAAACACTGTATAAACATTACCTTTTCCCAATATATCTACTGCTTTTTCTAAGCCTTTTATTATTTTGTTTCTTCCATAAAATTTATGTTTCCCTGGAGCTATATCTTCAAAGATTTCTGGAGAATACACTTCTATGTTCATTGAAACTTGGACATCCAAGTCGCTTAATTCATCTAACAGACTGAGATCATCGGGTGGCATACCAATTAAATGGATCTCTATATTGTCCTTTAATTCAAGCCCACTCATTTTTTCACGAATCAATTTTACAGTGTTGACTTGTTTTAGAAAGCCATAATCATTGCTTGGATAGTTACCCCCATTTAACATAATCTGTCCGATCAAATTCGAATCTTTTGTAAGTGCAACTTCAACGAGTTCAGCCGCTAGTTCCGGAGTAATATCTTTAACATGGTCACCTAGCTTGTTACGAGTCGGCTCTAAGGAACAAAACTTGCAAGGCAAACCTTGCTTAAAATTATAACATGATCCGGGTGAGAATATCCCAAGTGCTCCTCCCCCATAAAGTGTGCCCACAGATCTGCAATAAGTACCATTTTTTAGTTTTTCATCATAGAATTTTGGGCGCAAAGGAAATGTGACGTCTATAATAAAACTATCATTATAATTCAAACTGTATTTATCCCCTGAAGATGTAAGCACCCATTTAGAATCTTTCCTATAATGGACTGCTACTACGATGTCTTTTAGCTTTATTTCTTGGGGAATTTTACAAGCAAATACTTCCTCGTCACCATTTCCATAAGCCCATCTCTTTTCAATGTATACAGAATTATTGTAATTTTTTAAAAAATTTGAATCGAAACTAATGCCATTAGCTAAAAGTTGTAATTTTATCATTGTTAATTCTTTGTTAGTTATTCTCTCGGACATATTTTCTGCCTCTTCAACCACTTCATAGGCTCATTTTGATAATTAAAAAAGCTGTTTTCATCCATTTATTAGCTTCCAAATTCCCATGTTATTTTTCCAAGTATGCAAAATTGTGTAAAGATCGTTGTTTGAATTATCTGAGACCATCCCAATTTCTAATAAGTGAAACATTTCATCGTTCTGCTTTTTAATTAAATCCTCAAATATGTCCATGCATTTAAGAATCAAAGTCAATCTATTAAGGGACTTATCATGTTTATATTTTAGTCTTATGTTTCTAATGTTATTTATTATGTGAGGATTCTCAAGTGGGACAATTATTGATTCATTCTCATTTTCATCAAAGATATAAATTAGGGCTCTTAGAAGGAATAAACTTATCTTTCTATAAGTTATCATCCAATTCATTAATATTTTTTTTTCACTAGGTGGAGCAACTTTGTGCAAACTTTTGATGCAGTATGCAACTGCAAAATTTCTGTCAATCCATTTCTGTGCAGATACGCTTATATCTTGAATAAATTCATCTAAATATTTGGTTTTGTATCTACACATATTTATATCAGGAACGTCGTTTGAAATTAACATTTTCCTTTTATTTTGTTCAACTTCTCTAATCATTTCCACATAAGGACTGTTTATTAAAACTTCAAGACTGGCTAACATATAAGAAACGCCAGCGTAAATAGGTATACCTGTTTTGTTTGCTTCTACAAAACGTTCATCTTGCAACAAATGAAACAGTTTTTTATAGCCATATTTTTCTACATCAATTTTATTTATGAAGGCATCAGTCCTGCTTAAAAACTCAATATTTTCCTTAAGATCATTAAAACCTTGCATTAGAGGGTCAAAGGTGATAAACCCAAATCTAGGAGATATCCCAAGGGCAGTTAGAATACGAATTGCAATTACTGAGTCACTTTTCTTGATTCCTTTATTGTACCTTTTCAATTGATTATCTGAGCCAGATTCTATTCCGACAAATAGTTTTTCGAGACCCGATTTCTTGCAAAAGTGCCACATTTCCACTCTTTTGATGTGCCATTCATCATCTTTATTAGGATTATATATCTGGTCTACTCGTGTAGAAGCATCATATTTCAGATGGCGTTTACAATTTATGAAAATATTACATATGTTTTGAATTCTTTCAGTTTCTTCATCACTTGTACCTCCAATGAATTCTTCATCAGCGAGAAAGATATGTTTTTCTAAATTGAATTCCTCACACACTTTATGAATAAGATAAAACAACCTTGAAACTTCTTCTGGATTATATGTTTTCCATAGAGAAGACTTATGCTCACGGGGACAGATTGAACAAGAATTCCATTGACACCCTCTACTTAGTTCTAGAGTCAAAGCTCCACGGAGGTCTGAAATACTTTTTATCGTATCCAAAGCTGGTAATGGAATATCCGACATAGAAACTGAGGAGTTTTCCGTTCTTTTCATTATATTTATTTCATTCAAATAAACAAGACCGGGGACTTCTGATAATTTGCATTTTCCTTTAATATAGTCAATTAACTTAAGAAGAGTAATCTCTCCTTCCCCATGAGATATCAATATATTAGGATACAAGTCCAAGAATTCTTGAGGATAGGAAGCTGGAATAATATTTCCTATAACTATTAATGGTTTTTTATTTGAGCATTTATTTTTATACACCTTTTCCAATATAGATATTGCTAAATCCTTTTGTCCAAAGGAGATTGATATCGATATCATATCTGGAGAAAAAAGTTCAACGCATTTTTCAACGTCACTTAGGGTAAAATTCATTTGCATATCGATTATGCGTACCTCGGCCTTTTGATATTTTCGGAGGTAACCTGCTAGAACTCCAATACTCAAACATAATCGTGGGATTGGAAAGTTTTCATTAACACAAGGATTTACGAATAATACTTTTGGCATCTTTAGCCTATTCAGAATCTCATTATCAAGGGAAAATATATATGAATTTATATTTAATGGAATTTTCTCTTTATCATAAATTTCATTCAGTAAGACGTTGTTTTCAATTGGGGAAAAAGGAGAAAAAACAAACACATTATTTTTGTCCAATATATATAGTGAAATGTTTTCAGTCTCTCCAGAAACAATCACTTTTAAGGAATTATTCTTTGTATGTTTCTCGATATCATTTACAATTAGATCGACCATTTCTTCCGGACTTAACCAAAACTTGGAAAGTATGTTTCTGAACCTGTCCATTTGGTTACTTTCCTCCAATTTATCTAAAACTGTATTTTGGTTATTCAATCGTCGAAACAAACATCCTCCCTCTTACTGTTGGATTTTTACTCCAATTTTAAAGATGTATATGCCATCATATATAAATGAACTCTGTTTTTATTTGACAAAATTCCTACTCTAGTGATTTTTCTTAATTATTCAGGTAACCTTTTAAAGACTACATTTTTTTCTTGTTCCTAAGAAAAATCTCAAAATAGAGGTCTATTGACATAGTATCTTTTCAAAGCTTCTCATATGCTTTCAAAATTTGGAAACAAAGGTTACCTGAATATCAAAATAATTATCAATCGGAATGAATTTGGTGAAACTTTTCATCCACAAATAAAGAGTGTAATTTATTAAGTCAGGAGCTAGAAATTTTATATTGAATCTGGATCTGCCTTTTGGTCTTATAAAATAAATAAAGTGATTCAATAATTGATTTTTCTAGAGTCCCTTCTTTATCCAGAGTGAGAACATCAATTTTGAAGGTTAATTCTATAAATCCTTCGATCCACTCTAAAGCTTCGTTTGGTGAATATTTGCTATGATATCGGAACAAAGCATCACAAATGATTTCAGCATAAATCTTAACCCTTAAAATTTTTATTATTCTCAAATGTTCTTCTTCTTCTTTGTTGACGTTTTCAAAATAATTTTTAAATTCATCAAACATTGTATTACAGTTTATTACCTCTTTTTGGGAAGAGTTTTTTGAAGGAAGATATTTCGAACTAGCAACTCCATAGTACATTAAGTGAAAAGAGGTGTCTGTGTTCAGAATTTCGATATTCTTGTGTCCTTCCGCTAATTCTAACGCACTTTCCTCATCACCCAGCTCTGTAAGAGCGTAGAGAGCACAAACGTCAACAAAGCTATCTGTTGTGAGATTTCTGAATGCACGAATCAACTTTTTAGTTCGATCAACATCTTTCATTCGACTCTTTTCTAATTGGCCGAGCAAATAAATACAGTTTGAGGTTATTCTTACACAATCTTCATCAATTTTAAAAATATTGCGGTAAATAATCTTGACTAAATTATCATAAATTTTGTCAAACTTGTCGGATTCCAATGCTCTAAAGCGATACTGGAGCATAATTTGTCGTCCAGCACAATTATTTACAGCCAATAATCTTGAGTTACCTTTTTCATCCGACAAATACCCAACAATTCTTTTTGATAAAAGTACTTCCTTATAGAGATCATGCTTAAATAAGATATCAGCCTTTTCTCCGTAAATGATACTTCCATACGTTTTTTCCAAATAATCTGAAATGTGTTCTAACTCTTTTAATTCCTTTATTAAATACTCATAAGTGGCTTTCTCTCCTTTAGTTATTTTATAGGCAATTAAGTACGCAAGATCCATCCAGGAAGCAAGTAATTGATCTAACTCACTTTTTTCCACAGATCTGCTTTCGTATGTATCACTGAATTTACCTCTGATTTCATGTTGAGCAACGAACTCCAAATAACGATCACAGAAATCTACAATACATAATTCTTTATTTTCAGACTTTTCTCTTTGTTTCAGCATTGCATCTAAAACACATGCGGATATTGTACAATCCATAGTCCCATTTAACAATGTTTCCATAATTTCGTCTTTCAAAGATAAAATCAGAGTATCAAATTGCACCCCATTTCGCTCTTTTAACAGCGCCCCCAATAAGTTTTCAAATAGGTTTTTTCCCGCTTCTATATTAATAGGTAATAGAGTGTATCTCGTAAATTCTTCTAAATATATTAAGTGAGAATTTGAATAATAGAGTTCGTGCCATTCTTTGCGCACTGAAATAATTAATTTCAGATTTCCAGGATACCTTCTGATCTTTTGAAATAGAAGTTCCAATTTGGCAAGATCTTTTTGATTTCCTTGATCGAGACCATCAAGATAAAGAGTAATATTAGTGTTATGTAGGTTAAACAAATCTGTCGGTGCATGTATATCATTCGCAACCATTTCATCCCAGACTAAACTATCAACGTCTAAAACATTGTCCAACGTTGCGATTTTGTTTTTTAAACTAATGAATAAAGGAATATCTCGATTATTTTCTAGACTATTGTTGTCAATACATTTTGCAACATGTTTGCTGAATAAATCGACCATTGTGAACGTTTTTCCGTCACTTCCTGATCCAATTATCAGTACTTTCTTTTCCTCGTAAATTTGATCCTGCTTTACTATCTTTCCTGAATCGTCTTTAAATTCTCTTTCAACTAAAAGCCCGCGACCATCCATAAACTTATAACTTATCTGTGGTCCAACCCTGAGTTCTTCTTGCAATTTCGAAGCTTGTTTTTCGGCAAGTTGCCTCAAGAAAATAGGTGTTAAACCTTTTATTGCATTAATTATTTTTTGTTTAAGTTCTTCTTCACCTTTTTCATCATCTAAATCATCATAAACATATTTTTCCCCTTTCCAATTTTGGTAGAGTTCTTTCTTGTTCATGCCTGTGTCCTTTTTCATGCCGGTGGTGATTTCATTTATGAAAAAGAATAGTTTAGGATCTTGAACATGGTTGCTTTTTTCCCAGTGTTTCTCAATATAATCCATATTCTTTTTGATGGATTCTTTATTTTCCCCATTTTGAGAAACAACTCGAAAATGACGTTCACGAATGTTATATCCATATTCTTTATATGTATTATAATCAATAAATACAATAGTTGGAATACATAGTTCTTTAGCAGTTCTATATTCGGCATGAGTGACTGAAATTTCGAAACACCAGTCATTTTCCGAACTTATTTCCCAACAAACATCGGGTTGAAATTTACCACCATACCGGCGATTTATAAAAAAAATCGCAATGTTGCAGGTAGATAAGGCATATACACACGTTTTATGCGTGTGAGCTTCATCTATCCCAAAGTCAGCTGTTTTAGTAAAACGGAGAATATCTACGTTTCCACCTAGATCTATGGATTTTATGATCTTATCTAAATTTTCTTGATCATCTTTTGTGCCAAAAATACCAATCCTACATTTTCTCTGATATGTAGACATTTACGATTCCACCTGAAAATTTGGATCTATAGACTCTCTATTAGTTACAGCTTAAAGGTTCTATTTTTTTTCCTAAGAAAC
Organism: Methanosarcina sp.; assembly: GCF_028693135.1. Taxonomy (GTDB): domain Archaea; phylum Halobacteriota; class Methanosarcinia; order Methanosarcinales; family Methanosarcinaceae; genus Methanosarcina. Next base: position 30,780 of record NZ_JAQUVZ010000020.1, on the reverse strand, counting down.
ATTTAGACTCTTGGTGAATCATTTGAAATGAGGAAAAACTAGGTCAAACAGAACTTAACCCTAAAATTTCAATACCTTTATCCATAAAGTTGCAAATGAAATCATAAATTTCAGCGCCCTAGTGTCGTGTCAATCCTCAAGGATTGAACAATTCTAAATAGTTGTAGCCGATTTTATACGAGATTTTACTGTTGACACGACACTAGTGACCACATGATTGAATCGTGCTTAAAGTGAATGACACTAAAATGGATATTCAAATTATACTCATCAAGCTTTAAAATCAAGAATTTTTGCCTCATAATGCAAAGTAATAACCCGACATAATTTTTAAAACCACATCTGGCGAGTATAAATCTTCATTTTTTAGAAGCTTCCTTTCGAAGTCTCAGGAATAAGATTTATGAATATTTTATAGATTCTGATGCCTCTATGATTCAGATTTTCTTTTAATAATCTATTAAACGTTATTTGACCTTCAAAGACCTTGAAGTTCGCGCGAGAAATATTCTCTTGGCCAAATATACATCCCAATGCAATCTAGATGATTTGTCAGATATAGTCGATTTGATCTCCGGCTAGATTAAATTTCATAAGCCACAACTGCGAAGTCAAGTCCTTTCCCCAGACCTAGACAACACATTCCTTCATCGCTTTCCACAAAATTTGAGGCTACAAGAAAACTGATTTTTTCATAGATAAGTGATTTATTGAAGAACTTGTTAACTTCAATGTTCAGAGGTTTGTAATCAGTTCCAAAATAGAGTGATTTTTAATTTTACGTCTATCAATACATTTTGAAACAAAGTCTATTTGGAGGGACAAGAATAAATCCATTGGATTGAATCTATCGGATAGTTTAGAAAACCTTTGCAGTTATCATAATTTTCCAATTAATTTAAGAAACTATTAATTATAGCTATAAAGTTTTCCATTTTATCACAATAGTTAATAACTCAGTTTTACAGTATCCACTAATAGTACTGAATATTTCTCACATTTCTTAACTATAGTTAAGTGCCTAGAAAATTTAACTTAAACCCATCGTCTGCAAGTTTTCAATCCATCTCTTTGAAAAGCTGAGTCTTGAAGATAAACCCCTAAAACTTCTATTTATTGAAGCCCTAATTTGTTTCTTGTCTACTATGAATTTTTTGAAATGACTTTCTTAATAATCAAATGAATTCTGGGATTCTTCGTCCCTTATCTTCAAACAGGTGCATACAATGGATTTTGATATCTCTACACGATTAGATGCATCTTCGACACCTATACGATTATAAGGATATATTATAAAGAGTAATCTCGTTAGGATTTTAGCTTCCTTTTCTGATTTTATATTATTAAATACTCGTGACTCAGTACCAAAATCCAGTGATGAATGTAATATTAAAAATCACTGAATTTTATAATTGATTATAATTCTTGTGATAAGATTTTTGGATCGAAGTCTTTAGATCTCGAATATTGATTTTGATTAAAGATCGGATTCTTCTTGCGAATTCAGAATTTCAATCAAGAAATGCAAAAATCACTAGATTTTGGAACAGAATCGAACTCGTTATATAGGAGATATTTTTTAACAAGGATATTTCTTTGCCGCCCATAAAACTGAACATATATTTTTTAGTTTTATACATACAGTGCTTAACTACAATTACGTGTACCTGCTAAACATAGGCTACATTTTTCCGTTCTTTCCCTCCAAACAAATAATTACCGGAAAGACAGATAATTATTCAGAAAATTAATTTTAACAGGGGTTTATGGAGAAATGGAAAGAGAACTTAAGTTCGCAACTAAATGCGTGCATGCAGGAGAAAAGCCAGACCGGGTCTTCGGGGCGCACACGACTCCTATCTTTCAGACTTCAACCTTTATTTTTGAGAATGTTGAACAGGGGGCTGCCAGATTTGCAGGAGAGGAAGTCGGGTATGTATACGCAAGAATTCCTCCGAACACACCTACACATGCGGTCCTTGCCGAAAAGGTTGCTGTGCTTGAGGGCGGGGAGGCGGGACAGACCTTTGCTTCGGGAATGGCTGCAATAACTGCAGTTGTGCTCACTACCCTTAAACAGGGAGACCACCTGATCTCAACGGATGTAGTGTACGGCTGCACCTACAGCCTTTTTTCAGAGGTTCTGCCCGGGCTCGGGATAGATGTCAGTTTTGTTGATACATCCGATATAGAAAATGTGAGGGCAGCCTTTAAACCGGAAACTAAAATGGTCTTTCTGGAAACACCTGCCAATCCCACAATAACTGTCTGTGACATCAGGGAAATTGCCAGGCTTGCAAGAGCACAGGGAGCCATCTGCGTCGCAGACAATACCTTTGCCACGCCTTATTTCCAGAAGCCTCTTCTACTCGGGGCGGACGTTTCCCTCAGCAGCTGTACAAAATACATAGGCGGGCACGCAGATCTGCTTGGCGGGGTCGTTGTAGGAAGCAGGGATTTTATGAAAAGCCTGGCAAAGGTTGTCGGATATACAGGCGGGATCATGGGCCCGCACGAAGCCTGGCTCTGCATCAGAGGGCTTAAGACCCTGCACATCCGGATGGAAAGGCATGCTGAAAACGCCATGAAGGTTGCGAGCTTCCTCGAGTCCCACCCCGCAGTAGTATGGGTAAGGTATCCCGGGCTTTCAAGCCACCCCCAGCACGAGGTCGTAAAAAAACAGATGAGCGGATACGGGGGAATGCTCTCTTTTGAGATCCGGGGCGGAATTGAAGCCGGGCGCAGGCTTATGAACAGCGTCAGGCTCTGTTCCCTTGCAGTCAGTCTCGGGGCAACTGATACCCTTATCCAGCATCCTGCTTCCATGACCCATGCCTGTATCCCCAGTCAAATAAGAAATAAGGTCGGAATTAAAGACGGACTTGTCAGGCTGTCTGTGGGAATTGAGGACCCTGAGGATATAATTGCAGACCTTGAACAGGCCCTTTCAAAAACTTAATGCTGGACAGGAAGAGGATTTCACCTGTTTTATTTTTGGAACCCGACAAGGTATATTTGCCGCTGGAGTAATCTATTAGCTGCAACATTAAGAGAATTAAACAAGACCAGACAAACCTTAAGCTAAGTCAAAAGACTGAGAACCGCAAGAATAAAACCGTAAATTGAAATCCGGGGGGAATTTCATATGAAAGCACTTGTATTCGGAGCCGATGGTTTTGAAGATACGGAACTTTTCTACCCTTACCACCGTTTGAAAGAAGAAGGAATAACCACACATGTTGCCTCTATGAAGAGGGGACCGATAACAGGAAAGCACGGGTATGAAATCAATGCTGACATCGCCTTTAAGGATGTAAACCCTGCAGATTATGACATCCTTGTGATATCCGGTGGAAAAGGGCCCGAAAAAATGAGGCTCGATAAAGATGCCCTTGAGATCGTAAAACACTTTTTCAAGGAAAACAAACCCGTTGCTGCAATCTGCCACGGTCCCCAGGTTCTTGTTTCGGCAGGCGTTATAAAAGGCAGGAAAGCCACCTGCTGGATAGGGATAAGGGACGACATAATAGCTGCAGGCGCGCTTTACGAAGACAATGAGGTTGTAGTGGACGGAAATTTGGTATCATCAAGAAACCCCGGAGACCTTTTTGCTTTTGGAAGGGAAATGATCAAATTGCTGAAATAATGAAAAATAATATACCTGTAATAAGTTCACTTCGTAACTTAACACCTACGGAACGTGGGGAAGAGCCTGTGGACTTGTGGGGATTGCTCCGGGGAATAAAGCAGGAAGCCCCTTCCTCAAAAATCTGAACCGTCACGCGAAGATTTTAGGGAGGGGGAGTTCACTACTTCAGCAGACATCAAACTATTGAGGTGAACAAATGCCAGCAAGAAAAGTAAAGAATGATAATAAAGAAAAAGAATTAATGGAAAAGCTAGAACCAATAGAAAAGGAAGAAGATACAATAGAGCAAATAGACATCGAAGAGGAACCGACTGAAAGTAAAAAGCGCAGATAAACGGCATGTTCCTGGATCAAGCTTTGAATATGGACAGCTTGCTTATCCACATCTCATTTAACTTTTCTATTTTCTCATCCTTAATGTGCAGCTGGTCCTTTGACAGGCAAGGCCTTCACGCCTGTCATCTTTTTGTCCTGAAATTAAATTGTCGGACAGCTTTTTAGGATGGGTTATTGACTTCCCGCCCTCTCTAAATATAAAATATTTATGCAATTTGTTGTTCCAGGAGATTTTTTAGGATCAATAATGCTTGTTAGATCCCTATAATACTTGTTAAATTTGTAGCTGGTGGATTTTTTCAACTTTGAACCTTCCATCCCCTGGCAGTTAAATTATTTGCATGTGCTATTCCTGTTCTTGACGGTGCAGCATTTCCAGTTAGATCCAGAGACCCATCAGTAGTATCATAAGAATCCAGTGTTTGGAGCACACCATCTACTGCTTCTTGATTTAATAAATTATTACTGGCATTTAAATTAAGTAAACCAGGGTCATTGGAAATATCCAAACTTGTGAGGTTATTATTATAAATATACACAGTACCGTCTCTACCAGCAGGGAAACAACCAGAAAAATTCGCAGAAGTATAATGATTATTGGCTGAGAGAACACTTTTCAAATTTGTAGAAGTCAGGTGCAAAGTACCGCTTTGACTATCGTTCCAGATATAAAAGTCTTTAAGAATTGGAAACTGATTGACAGGGAACGTGCTGGTCATCTGTGGGTTATCTCTAACACATATATGCCACATATGAGCCCCTGTATTACCCCAATTTATTGTATATGTTGAACTTTTCTGAGATGCTCCACGAAGATCAGCCAGAGAAGGAGCTTCTGATAGATCAAGATAAGAAATATTGCAATTTTCGAGGCAAAGCCTGGTCAGAGCTGGAACGTGACTGAGTCTGATGGTAGCCAATGATGTACAATAAAAACACTCAATCGTATGCAGTGCCGTGAAGTTACTGAAATCCAGCACAGTTATTGGATTATAACTCGAAGCCCATACCTGGAGGGATGGTGCAACATTTTCTAAACCAGTAACAGCTATTACATTCTGTCGTTCTAAATATTCTATTGTACTGGGACCTGGAGTTACTCCACCATCTGAACCATCATAACCTATATTGATTTTAGTTACTGCACTCCATGGTGTTACTACCAAAGTGTTTGTTCTTGTCCCCTCTGACCCAAAATTTACAGTCGGAGAAGGAGAATCAGATGTCGAACCATCACCAAATACCCATTGAATTTTAGGATTACCTGTAACTGTGATGATTGGTGAAAATGATGAACCAGTAGTAACAAATGTAATATTTGCTTCAGGTGTTGGAGGTATCACCTTTGTATTTGGACTGGAGCTTAAAATATTCGTATCTGAGTCTAAACTCGTAAATCCCAGAGTATAAACAAATAAAATAATAATGGCTAACAATCCTACAAATTTAATCCCAGAAATGCTGTGGGGGAACCGCATAACAGACACCCAAATATTATTTACGTTGAAATTGTTTTTTCTGAAAATTTACATTATATTTGAATAAAAGCCTATCCGAAAAGTCCCGCTGCTCCGAATGTTATCCATGCGCACGCTAAATTTATCGTATTCCAGTAGACCGGATTTCCACATTTTCTCAAATAAGCCTTTTTTGCCATTCCTGAAATCTGTCATGTACATTACCTGAAGCTCCATAACATCTTGACAATGCTTTCCATTGGCAGCCAACAAAGGAGATAAAAAATACCATTCAGTATTTTTCTATCATCTTTTCTCTATCATCTTTTCTAGATCTTCCAGGCTTCTTTTTTGGCTTAGGGAATAACAGTAATGGTTCGATTTGGTCCCAGAATTCGTCAGAGATCTAGTAATAGTGTAGTGTCCGTTTTTTCGTGTTGCCACTACTAAACATTATCTTGCATCGCAATTCTTCTACTTTTCAGATAGGCTTTAAGTGAGCTTAGGAGACACACAACTTTTACCAAATGTTTAAACCCACTAGCATAAAAATATTTTCATTTTAACCTATTTTTTAAAGTATCTGAATAAAAGATTATTTATCTAACAGCAGAACTTTCAAAGACGGTACAAGACAAAGAAGATCTTATTTCAGGTATATTTACTGACAAATAAATGTTAGGTGCTCCCCGATTAATTAGTTAATATTTTTCCGAAATGACTTCAAATTGCATATTTCGCTCTTTCTTTTCACGCGCCGCGCAAGTCTTGATCCCGTCTGCGTACAGTAGATCAAAACGAAATCAATAGCCGTACTGGAACTTTAATACCAAAACATCAATCATATAGCAGGGGACGACTAAATGTTAAATTATGGAATAAAATTAGCCCTTTTAGAAGTTTCGTATCTTAACTGAATCCAAATAAAAAAGATTAAGGACCTCATTATCTGGGAAAATAAATGTATGAACTGCAGAAAAACTTTTGATAAAAGGGAAACCTGCCTCATCTGTGGCTTTCCTCTTAAAAAAAGAGGAAATTATAAAAGAGTCAATCTTAAGCTGAAAAAAAGATATAATGCTTGATAGTATATACTGTCTTAATTTAGAGACCCCGGAAATACAGCAGGATAAAAATTTCAGGTGGGAATGAAAGCATGAAGGATATAGAAGATTTAATCCAGAAAGCTGTGGAACTGCAGAGTAACGGGCTTATTACCGCCCAGATAGCCGATGAACTCAACGTTTCTAGAGAAACGGTTACCTGGCTTTTAACCCGTTCGAAAAAAGAAGAAATAACCCCTGCTCCAAAAGATATTGCTGTAAACTTGAACAGTATAGGGAAAAGTGCTAAACGTCTCCACAACATCTCGCTTGCACTCTGCGACATGGTGCTTGAGACCCTGGAAAAGACAAACACCGAGGTAGAAGTGGTTGTTGGCATTGCTGGCAATGGTATTCCCCTGGCAAGCATGATGGCATATGAACTGGGTGCAGATTTAGCGATTTATCATCGTAAAGGACAGGATATCGTTCATACAGCCCACAGAGGGACCATAAGCAGAAATTTTGGATCCGTTGCCGGTAAAAACTGCGTTATCGTGGATGATGTTATTACCACCGGTTCAACCAGTATGGAAGTGATTGAACAGCTAGGTGAAATGGATGCAAAACCAAGAGTTGTAGCGGTACTGGTCGACAAAAAGGGTGCAGATACAATCTCTAATGTTCCAATTCAGTCTCTTGTAAAAATTGTACGTTTGGACTGAAAAATACCTGGGGCTCGTTACGAAATAACTTCGGCAACACATATTATTTTGGAACAAAATCAATGAGGTGCTTACGAAAATAGTTAAGCACAGTGTTAAAATGGACATACGTTATTTCGCATCGGATCCTCAGAAAGTCATCCTGTGCCTGAAGAGTTTGTCATCCTATGGGTGAGACTAAGGACTCGTCACAGAATAACCTCTGCATCTTTCCGATTTGACATCTTGATTTTCAAGATCAAGGTCGCCAATCAAAGTTACAATAAATAATAAGTTGCATAGGTAATTTCGTTGCGGGTACTAAGACAAGGTCTTCAAGCCAAATATAAATATCTATCCTTATCCTGAGCGAGAGCTTTAGCCTTTGTACATGGTTTTCAGGTATTGTACATGACTTTCAGGTATATGTGTGTGGTTAAGGATCAGGATAGAATAATTTATATTTATCCTCAAAAAAGAAGTAATTCAATTAGAGTTCTGGTTTTCCGGGTTTGAACATAACACAAGAGTACACTCTGTACCGGTGTAGAAGCTGGCGCAATTGTCCGTCATTTCAAGCACATCAACACGCTGGTAATACATCTTCTCAGATAGTTTATACTTATCTGTCCATAGAGTATTCAAAAGGAACGTATATACCCTGGCAGGATCTTTATGGATGATAAAATAAGCCTGTACTGCATCAAAATATTCTTTTGATTGTATTTTTTGCACAGTTAATCCCTATCTTTCATTAAACTGTTCAAATAAATAACTTTGGGTAAGACAAATAGCTATGGTGAGAGGTCGTTTTTTAATAGTACCATTTTAAAACGGCACAGTTTATCATGTAATTATAACAGTAGGCTTAGTTCTCTTAGTATCCGCTGGATTTTTCTTTATTGCTTTTTTGTTCTCCCGAAAACCCATATTTTTAATCACAACGGCAGACGGACAGGAACATCATTTTGATTTGAAAGGCCTGGATTCGGAGAGAATTTCAAGAGACCTGGTGATCGGGATTAGAAATGCCGAAAAAAAACATTTTGAACACAGAAACTAACTTTTAAAATTCCAGGCATACATTCTGAAAAGTCAAGACAAAAGTCCAGATAATTACTTTTTGTTTTTTTTTAAATAGTTTAATTTTTGATTAATGAGCCCCGCTCATCCATTTCATATATAAGGTTTCCAGAAAACCGAATAGAAGCCTGGATTAATAAAGCTAGTGTAAAATAATTAAACGGTTATTTTTTGAAGTAAAACGTGTCGATAAATCAAAAGAACTATATACAGTGGAGGCATATCATACAGTATCAGATATACTACATTGCGGTGGCATGTAAAAATAAGAGAGTAAACAAAGAGTGGGGACTCATGACAAGAAATCATCTTTCCAGCACCAGAATAACAAATATTAAACGTAATGCATGTTCTCGGTTAAGGCCTGTATCAAGAATATGTTTCCTTTCACGACTGATTCGGAGCAGACCGGTTTCAGAGGAAAAAAATTCGATTTCCACCAAAAATAAGACGCTTGATTCAAAAATCCCTCAAAAAGAACATTACGATACTGTAGTGCGCAAAACTGTAGCTTTTTATTTGCATTCCATGATAAGGATAAAGGCTACAGATAATGAGGGAAACTCTATTGAAGTCACATACTAATTGATTAAAAGCCCTGGAAAGTGCCGTGAAGGATAAAAACAAAATTTAAACATCCTGGTAATTTGTCACGCCCGAGTTTCGCTTCGGCACCCGAATTGCGCCTCGGGAGTACGCGGTCCTTTTCGCTGCGCTCAAGAGGACTGAGTTATAGATTTTAGCAGTGAGTTTAGCTCAAGAGAACTAAATTACGATTTCTTTAACCCGTACAACCTTATTCGCCGTACAGTGTCGTTTTTGTCACGCTCGACGCAGGAGAGCGGCCTTACAAAGAAAAAAATAGAAAAACCCTGATAAAACTCAGAAAGTAAAAACGACTGAGTACATCTGTAATAAACTGGCATATAAAAGTGACCAGGGAAAACGATGACTTTCTTAATTTTCATTCTTTTTCTTCATTCTGTTTCTTTCGACAGACCGCCAGGCAAGCTGGCAAAGCATCCTTTAATGTATGGATTTAATACCGGTTTCTGGGGAGTAAAGGGAAGTATTTCTCGGAAAAGCAAAGGTGTTTTTTTAGTTACTCTACCTGGAATCGCAGAATAAACAAATTACATCACTTGAGGGCTCTCTGTAGAGCTAAAGTAATAAGAAATAGGCACTTTAAAGATTGAAGGGCACTTTAAGATGGTTATGGAGATATAAAGATGACTTTAGTTATTGCTTTTATCGGAAAAAATGGTGCAGTAATGGCCGGAGACATGAGGGAAATTACTTTTGAAGGGGAAAAGTCCAACAGGGAAACACTTGAAAAAGAGCTTTACAACGGTGCAATAGTTACGGACGAGGAGCTGGCAAAAAAGGCAGAGGAGTTGGGGGTAAAAATAACGGTCACGGACTGCAAGAGTAAAGTTTCGGAGAGAAATGGCATTCTGGTAGGGGAAGTATCTTCAGTTGAAGGAGGTGTCGTTAAAAAAAGGAGGCTGTACGCCTCGGCAGGGAACTATGCAATTGTTGAACTCAGGGATGCTGAGATGACACTAACTTCTCAGGGTAAAGGAAGCAATTTCATAGCTTTCGGAAACGAGGTTACAAAGCAGGTAGCCAACAAATGTTTCAAGGATAACTGGACGAAAAAGAGTAAACTTCAGGATGCAGTAAAAATCCTTATGCTCTGTATGGAGACCGCAGCAAAAAAAACGGCTTCCGTGAGCAAGCAGTTCTTTATCGTGCAGACCGCATCGAATTTTGATGTTTTGAAAGTTGTGGAACAGGACAGAAAAGGCTGAAAAGGCTGAAAAGGCTGAAAAGGCTGAAAGGGCTGAAAGGGCTGAAAGGGCTGAATAGGCTGAAAAGGCTGAAAGGGCTGAAAAGGCGGAAAAGGCTGAAAGGGCTGAAAAGGCGGAAAAGGCGGAAAAAGGCGGAAAAAGGCGGAAAAAGGCGGAAAAAGGCGGAAAAAGGCGGAAAAAGGAGAAAAAGCTGGGGGAATCGCCCCACCTTTTTCTGTTCATTCATTTACGAAAAGCTCGACAAATTCGAATTTCGTCACATCAAAGAGGCCCTTATCTCCCAGTTTAAGCTCAGGAATAACCAGAAGCGACATAAATGCAAGAGTCATAAAAGGCGACTTGAGCGATGTTCCCAGTTTTCGGGCTTCTGCATTCAGCAGCAGATACCGGGAAGCCACATATTCCCCATCCCGGGTGCTCATAAGGCCCGCAACCCCAAGTGGAAGATCTAGAAGATTTTCTGCGGTGCCTACAACGATTCCTCCCTTGTTTTCCACCAGGTGGTTGACAGCTTCGACTATATCTTTATCGGTGGCTCCGACTGCAATAATATTGTGGCTGTCGTGGGCAATGCTGCTTGCAATAGCACCTTTTTTCAGGCCTATGTTCTTTATGAAACCGATCTGAGCAGGGTCATCTGCATACCTGCTAAGGACAACCATTTTCAAAATATCCCGTGCCGGGTCTGAAACCAGGTTTCCGTTTTCTATTTTTGGCAGAGCCAGTTCCTGGCCTGTTATAAGTTCTCCGTCCCTGGCAACGATCACCCTGATTTTTCTCCTCGGTTCCCCGGGGTCTCCTGCCGGCACAGCCAGTTTCACGTCGTCAATTGAAATTTTGTTTCTGTTAAAAACATTTTTTGCAGAAATTTGTCCCATTGGAAAAAGAACTTTCCCGTTCTCGTAAACGCATTCTCCATTGATGAAGGTGCTCAGCACATTGAATGATTTAAGATTGTCTACGAGGATGAAATCAGCAGGGTCTCCTTCGCGCAGCAGTCCGACATTGAGCCCGTAATGTTCTACAGGATTGATCACCGCTGCCCTTATCAGGTTATATATGTCAAGTCCTTTTTCCTGTCCGCGCCGGATCAGTTTATCGATATGCCCTTCATGGATCAGAGTATCAGGGTGGGAGTCATCGGTGCAGAGCATAACCGCTTCAGGGTATTCATCTATCAGGGTATACAGGGCTTCAAAATTTCGGGCTGAACTCCCTTCCCGTATCAGGACCTTCATCCCTAGCTTTATTTTCTCAGCTGCTTCTTCATAAGTAAAACACTCGTGGTCTGTGGAAATTCCTGCTCCAATGTATTTCTGCAAGGCGGTTCCTCTTAAGCCGGGTGCGTGCCCGTCAACAACTTTGCCGTACTTTTTAGCTGATTCCAGTTTCGCCATTACCTCGGGAAATTCTGAGATCACGCCCGGGAAATTCATCATCTCGGAAAGATAATACAGGTCCTTTCTTGCCAGTAGTCGGTCCACAGCCGCCGCATCCAGCACCGCTCCTGCTGATTCGAAAGGTGTAGCCGGCACACACGAGGGCACCCCAAAAAAGATTTTAAGGGGGGCTTTTTTTGAATCCTCAAGCATGTAATCAATGCCTTCTTCCCCCATAACGTTTGCAATCTCATGCGGGTCACTGACAACTGCAACCGTGCCTTTTGCAACAGCCATCCGGGCAAAAACCGAAGGCACGGTCATAGAACTTTCTATGTGCACATGAGCATCCACCAGCCCTGGCAGGATGTACTGATCGGTATCGTGTTCCTTTTCTTCAACACGAATGATCTTCCCGTTTTCAACGGTAATCTCACCTTTAAACTGCCGCCTGGAAACGGCGTCAACAATAATCCCCAGGTACTTTTTCATAGAGATTTATTGAAACCACAGATGTATAAATATTTGTATAGTTTTGGAGTCAAGTATTATTTTCAAACTGTATTTTATTCAAACTGTATTGATATCATCCAGATAAACAACATCGTGACATAATTTACTAATTAACTTTTTTTCATGACTTACAACCAGTACTCCGATATTCAGCTCTTTGACTATATCCAGAACGATATTCCAGATTTGAGCCTGGGTAATAGCATCTACCATTGTAGTTATTTCATCAGCGATTAAAAATTTAGTTTCAGGGCTTAAAGCTCTTGCAAGGGCAAACCTTTGAAGTTCCCCTCCGGAAAGCTCATTGGGCCACCGGTTAAACCAGCTCTTTTTTATTCCGAAGGAATCTAAAATATCCTGTGGAACAATATGTCCTTCATTTAAAATGTCTTTCATTTTCCATTTAGGGTTTACAGCTTTTTCCGGGTGTTGAAAGACGAGCTGGACTGGATTATATCCTTTTGAGGGGATTGCTTTTCCGTCGATACTTACATTTCCCTGATAATTATTTTCGTAGCCGGCCAGGATTTTACACAGGGTTGATTTACCGCTTCCACTGTCCCCGATTAGCCCCAGTACCTCTCCACTACCCAGAGATAGATTCACATTATTTAAAATCAAATTGTTTTTTTTATATCCGAAACTTATATTCTCACATTTAAGACACATTATTACACCTCACAACTCCTCCATTGACGCTTTTAAGTTGAGGGATGCCTTTCGAACAAAGCTCATTCTTTTTAGAGCACCTTTCATAAAAAATACATCCGTCAATGACTTCATCCTGCATTGGTTGATGGCCTTTAATTGCCTGGAATTTGTTCTGGGGAAGGGCATTCCAGAGTGCTCTGGTGTATGGGTGCCTTAAATTTTCTCCGTTGTTTTTGAAGTCCTCAACATTGGCTACTTCTAAAACCGTACCTGCATAGAACACTGCAATTTTATCAGAGATTTTTAAGGCAGCTTCGATATCATGAGTTATCAGTATCACTGCACAGCCTCTGTTTGCCATGTCTTTGAAATAACTCAGGGTTTCATTCAAAGTTTTTTCATCCAGGCCCGGAGTTGGTTCATCGGCAATTATGAGCTTTGCAGAGCTCATTACGGCAGTAGAAACCAGAACTCTTCTGGTCATGCCCCCTGATAACTCATGGGGGAACATTCTGTCAACATCTGGTTTTAAATCGTATTTCTGGAAAATGTCTCTCTGGACCTTCTTCATTAAGCCTTCATTTTTCTCTTCAACACATCCTATTACCTGGTTGGAGATCCTCATTAAAGGGTCCAGATAGTTTGTAGATTGAGGAACCAGAGCTATTTCTTTACCCCTGATTTCTTCTTTTTTCTCCGGAGTAAGTTGCTGGCCGTTATATTCCATTTTCCCATCAAGTTTCGCATTTGAAGGTAAAATTCCTAAAATCGCATGAGCCAGAAGACTTTTACCAGACCCGCTCGAGCCAACAACAGCTAAAATTTCGCCGCTGTGAGCTTCTATACTCAAATTGGAGATTACTTTTAACTCAGTTTGTCTAAGTCCGGAAGCATATTGAATGAACGAAAGGGAAATGTTTTCTACTTTTAATAGAGCTTCAGTTTTCTTCTTTTCTTTAGCAGTTGTTTTAGTTTTATTTTCCATATTTCCCATATTTTCCATATTTTCCATATTTCCCATATTTCCCATATTTTCCATATATCCCATAGTCCACACCTTCTAAATCTAATATTTGTACTTACCCTTCAGGCAAAAAATATCTCAACCGATGACCAGTGATATTTACTCGTGTGATATTTACTCGTGAGCATTTTTTGGGTCAATCAGCTTTCCTAAATTTTCTCCGATCATATCAAATGCCAGGACTACAATTAACAGGGATAATCCCGGGAAGAATGCAAGCCACCAGTACCCTGCCGAGAGGTACTTCATAGACTCTGATAAAATTATACCAATTGCCGGTTCGTGAGGTGAAAGTCCAAATCCCAGGAATGTGGCTGAAGCTTCATGCAAAATGGCATGTGGAAACATTAAAATCGTGCCTAAGAATATCTGAGGAATTAAATGGGGAAAGATATGTTTTGTAGCTATCCACCATTTTGATTTCCCAAGATTTCTGGAGATATGGATGTATTCCTGGGTTTTTAACTGCTTTATTTCTGCCCTTACAACTCTTGTTAAGCCTGTCCAATGCGTTAATGCAACTCCAATAATGACTCCTGTTGCTCCCCCTCCGAATCCTATGGAAATAAGGATTATCAAAAGAAGGTGGGGGATTGAAAGGAATAAATCCACTAACCAGGCGATAAAGGAGTCTGCGATCTTTCCTGTACTTGAGAGCAAGCCTAAAATTATAGCCAGTATAGTACTGATTGTAGAAGCAAAAGCTCCAATCATTATGCTTGAACCAAGTCCCTTTAGAGTTCTTATGAACATGTCCCTTCCCATCCAATCTGTCCCAAAGGGATGTTCCGGGGAAGGGTTAAGGTTTTTAGAGCCAAAATTAGTATGTAAGGATTCGTCGCCGAACTCCACGCTAGAAATCACAATTGCAAGCAATAAAAGGGACGTGAAGCCTATAATTAAAAGGGTCTTCTGTCTTAAATTAAATCCTCTGAACACTCCTTTGTTAACTGTTACAACAGCAGTACTCATATTGATGCCTCCTGTTGTTTTATCCTGGGGTCAACAAACTGGTATATAAGATCAGCAATTGCGTTTCCAAAAAAGACAAAGCAAGCACTAACAATAACTATTCCCAAAAGCAGTGGTACGTCAGATCTCAATCCTGCTGCTACTGCAGCCTGTCCAATTCCGGGATAGGAAAATACCTGTTCAACCAGAACTGTTCCTCCAAACAATTCACTGAACCCTAAAAACTGTAGTGTAATAGCTGGAAGTGCAACGTTTCTGATTCCATGCCTTAATACTAGATCCAGTCCTTTTTCCCCTCTTGCCTTTGCAAATAAGACATAATCACTGGATAGAACTTCTATTAATTTTTCCCGGGTAAACAGCGCAATTTGTGCAACTCCTAATAAACTCAAAGTTAGTGCAGGAAGAATTAAACGCAAAAACCAATCCAAAAAGGTCACATTTTCCGCAGTGACCCCTATTGGTACACTTAAACCTATAGGGAACCAGCCTAAATACACAGAAAATACCATTAATAGAATTAGTGCCAGCCAGAAAGTTGGTGTGGCAGCTAAAACATAACAATAAATTTTTATTGTCTTATCTATCCACGTCCCTTTCTTCATTCCCGCTATTATCCCTAAAATGAAACCTAAAATTCCTGAAAACAGCCATGAAGCCGCCATAAGAACAAGGGAAGCTGTGAATCTTTCTTTGATTACATCAGTAACAGGCATTCTATATATCAATGATATTCCAAAGTTTCCTTTAAGCGCATCTCCCGCCCAGTTCAGGAATTTTTCCTGCGGAGGCGTGTTAACTCCCCAATATTCCTCAAGATTGGCTTTGTGCTCTGCACTCACTGGCATTTCTCCAATATATGCTCTAACAGGGTCTATGGGCGAGTATTGAATAAGCATGAAACTTACAAAGCAAACTACAATCAAGAGACTTAGCAACCGAAGTATTTTATTTCCTATGAAGCCCGCTATTTTGTCCTTGTCTAACACACTATCTCCTCATCTCGGAATTATTTTATAATGAATCAATTTTAACTTAGAGACAAATACTACGAATATGTATGAATAATTATGAATAATATGACAAATTTTCATACTATTTTAAGCCGAAATAGGCTGTACCATATTTCTCAGTAATCTTCCCTCAAATTCCAGTCCCGGATAAAAAAGGTAAAAGGAGTAATATTTACAACATCATTTTATTACGATGTTAATATCACTCATTTCAAGTCAAGCTGGTTGCATCTTCAAGTCGAGCTGGTTGCATCTGTCCTTGTCCATTCGTAGATATTTCCTAAAATATCAGACCCAGCGTTTTTTTGTGGAGTTCCTATGTCCAGGGTTTCATCCACAGTATACAGATAATCCATTGTCACCAGCCATAACCACGTTGCATCTCCTGCAGGCCCGTAACCGGTCTTTCCGTCATACGCAGCTAATTGCCAGTATTTTGTAGCCTGGTCCTGGTCCGCAGATCTTAAAGCTGATTCTAAATATCCATCTACAACAGGATTATTGTAAAGTCCCGGATTCTTGTAGGTATCATCTGCTTCTTTACTGTGGTACTGCATGTATAAATTGAAGGTATCTATGCTGCTGTAAGCGTATAAAACGGCTGAACTGTATTGATTGGCATATATTTCATCCCAGTTTGTGCCGACAAGGTCTATTTTTATGCCTAATTTTCTGGCTTGTTCGCTTACAGCTACAGAAAGAGCTTGCCTTGTTTGATCTGCTGAAGAATAGTAGAGTTTAAATTCTGCTTTAGTTCCATCTTTTTCTCGAATCCCATCGCCATCATTGTCTTTCCATCCTGCGTTTTCTAACATTATTTTGGCGTCTTCGAGATTTGAATCGTTTATTTTAGCTTCAGGGTTCCCAAAGTCTCGTTGATCTACTCCTGTGTATTCTACATCCCCCTTTCCATAGATTACTCCGTCAAGTATAGCTTTTCTGTCGATCCCTGTGTTTAAGGCTTTTCGAATTGCCAGATCTGCTGTTACATTATTGCCTATGGGATCTCCCTGCAGACTTAATTCCCCGGTATTATTCTGCATGGGGAATGAAACTCCGAATGCTCTTGAGGAGGGAAGAGACCTTAAATTATATCCATCTACGGTTTGATTTGCATGGTTAATGTCGATTTCAGCCAGGTCTACTTCCCCGGACCTTGCAGCTGCAAATGCCGTTTCTTTATCCAGGAATAACAAAGTTATTTTTTTGAAGAATGGTTTTTTCCCATAGTAATCTTCGTTTAAATTAAATATTGCCTGTTGACCCTTGTCCCACTGTACCAATTTATAAGGTCCCGATCCGATCGGATTGGACCCATAGGTTTCTTCTTTATACGCATGTTCTGGCACAATTCCAACGTATCTGAGTCTCCAGATGAAGCTGGACTGGGGTTCCTTTAATTTGAATTCAACTGCAGTATCATTTATTGCGGCAGCATTTTCAAGATTGCTCATATCCAGCTCTGAATTACTTCCAACTGCGGTATTAAATGTAAATGCTACGTCTTCCGCTGTTAATTTCTCCCCATCCGTGAATTTAACATCATCTCTTATATGTACAGTCCAGGTCTTCCCATCAGGACTAACCGAGTAAGCTGTAGCAAGGTCATCTATTATACTGCCATCATCAGCTGACTTAAAAAGAGTGCTCTGTATCAACGGTTCAAAATTCACATGACCGCATCCCCATCCCAGAAGCGGGTCAAATCCTGCTTTTGGTTCTCCGGTATGCGAATACACATTCACGACTAATTCATCAGAAGCCTGGGGAGCCGAGCTAACCGGCTTACTGGCTGACATGGAAATAAAAATAACTGCTATAAATACAACTACTGCCCCCATCAGGAAATAGGATTGGCTTTTCTTAATTTAAACTCCTCCTCTTTTCTTTATGCTCAGTTTCACACGCTATTCAAAAGAAAAAAATGGGATTTGAAGTCAAAACTCAGCTCCCTGTTTAATTTCCTGTACGTTTCCATTCCAGAATGCTGCCGAAAATATCTGCACCGTGAGGCTGTATTCTGGGAGTTCCTATATCCAGGTCGTCATCCATAATGTAGACATAATTAATGGTTGCCATCCACAGCCATGCAGCATCTCCTTTTTCGGAAAAGCCTGTAGTCCCATCCCAGGCAGCCAGCTGCCAGTTTTCATTAGCAGTGTCCGGATCAAAACTGGTTATAGCCGTTCTCAAGTAGTTGTCCACAGCAGAATTATTGTACATTATTACGTTGTTGTAACTCGAAGGATCGTAGCTCTTGCTGTAGTATCTTAAGTATATGTCAGTCGGGTCCAGCGAACCATAACCGAAGACTACCGGAGTTGAATGAACAAGGGTGTCAATTTCATTCCAGCTTTTACCCTCGACTTTAATGTTTATCCCCAGCTTTCGGGCTTCTTCGGAGATAGAAACAGCTAATGCCTGTCTTTCCTGTGCACTGGAAGAATATAACAAAGTAAATTCGGCTTTTAATCCATTCTTTTCAACAATGCCGTCGCCGTCAGCATCTTCCCAGCCACCTTCAGTTAAGATTTTCTTTGCTGCTTCGAGATTTCCATCCTCAAAAATAGCTTCCTTATTTCCCCAGGGCAATTTATCCACACCTGTAAATTCCTCTTTCCCCTGCCCGTTTAATGCTCCATCGATTAACGCCTGCCTGTCTATCCCGATATTCAGGGCTTTTCTTATTGCAATATCAGAAGTTACATTGTTTCCAATTGCGTAGCCATTTTCAGTTTTCTCACCTGTATTTGCCTGCATCGGGAAGCTTATCCCTCGAGCATCAATAGAGTCAAGAGATACTATTTTCATCCCATCGACTGTTTGTTTGGCAAATGAAGCAGGAATTTCAGCCAGATCAATCTGTCCGGACCGAGCTGCCGCAAAAGCAGCATCAGATGCCATAAAAAGCATGGTTATCTTTTTAAAGTACGGTTCCTGCCCATAATAATCCGGATTTGCTTCAAAGATTACCTGCTGCCCTTTATCCCACTGCACGAACCTGTAAGGGCCCGACCCTATTGGATTTTGACCATAAGATTCATCGTAAGCATGTTCAGGAACAATGCCAATAACTGCGAGTTTATTGATGAAGGTAGCCTGCGGGTCATTTAATTCGAATTCAACGGTATAATCATCGATTGCAGCAGCCTTTTCCAGCATGGATAAATCCACACTCCCACTGGCATCTGCTGCCGTGTTAAAGGTAAATGCCACATCCTTAGCTGTTAAAGGCACTCCGTCATGGAACTTTACGTCGTCCCTTATTGTTACGGTCCACGTTAATCCATCACTGCTAACCGTATAATTTGTAGCTAAATCGTTGATCAGATTTGCACTGCTGTCCTTTTTGAAAAGAGTGCTCTGGACCAGAGGTTCACGGTTATAACCCCAGCCGGTAATCGGGTTAAAGCCAGCTTCCGGTTCTCCACCGTGAGTCCCTACGGCTGTTATCAGTTCATCAGACCCCCGGGAACTTACCGGTTCTTCAGACCCCCTGAATACCATTTCCTCAGAAACCCGGGAAGCCGGATCAGATGATGCAGGATCTGAAGCAGGATCTGAAGCAGGGCTGGACATCGAACTTACAACAACAACAGCCGCCATAATTATGATTATTGAGCCTATGAGCAAATATTGCTGGTTTTTCTTAATCAAAACTCCTCCTCGATTGTTATTAGAGCCAGGAATTCTTTTGACATAAATTCCTGAACCAGTATTGTAATGACTGGAAAGATCCTTTTTGAATAATACGCATATAGCTAAATATACCGCTAATGTGTTACTTTTTAAGTTATAAGTATGATTAGTTGAATAAAACTATTTTACTATAAATACGTTTCTAAAAAAATGTGTTACTAAGATATTTGTTATATACAATTTAGTATTACCAAATATGAGGGTTCATTCTTTTCATGGGTTTTTAATTAGCTGTGGACATCGGATGCTGAAAATAAGTAGAAATTCAGGCAATCAAAAAAAGGATTGGAACTCAAACGCCTGAATATTTTCGCAGTTAATAACAAAAACAAAATTCGCGAGCATATCCACTAAAGCAAGGGTGATACTTAGCAAAATAGGGTTAAATGAAGGCGTATGCAGCCGAAAATATGTATAAAGGAAATGCGTAATGGTATATAATAACGATTATTTGGAGGAACCCAGGATGCCGAAGAACGAAATCGAGGACGAGGAGCACATAGACAGGGACGGCCGGAAATATTACACGGCCAAGCAAAAAGACCCGGACATGAGCGATAAAAGCCGGTTCTGGGTAGGAAGCGAAGGCGCCATATTTACCGATGCCCCTCCGATCACAGAGGAAGACCGGCTGGAAGCGGACCGGCTTTGGAACCTTATAACCCAGCCCGGAACCAGCAAAGGAATCCCGGACCCGAAGCAGGGCCACGAAAAGCACAAAAAACACTAAATTCGCGAGCAAGATCCACTTAAAAAGGTTTGCTAGTCGGCATAAGACCGATAGAGGATTAATTTGAGCCTTCTTCTTTTTTAGCCATAAATAAATCTAAAAATATTTAGTATGAAAAAGAGTTTCAGGATATTATACATATGAGATACCATGAAAAGAGGACAAAAAGCCTGGACATTTTGTTCACAAAATTCTCCAAAACCCAGGGTGCCTGAAAATGTAAAGGAAGAGGTGGAAACGAAAGCTAATGAACTTGTTGAATCGTTTCTAAAGCCTGAACACATCAAGCCTCCACCTGAGGATATGCGTTTCAATTATGTTGTGGACATTTATACGAAGTGGTACCACAGTTCCTTTTACTTTTGTGCGAAGTACGCTTGTCCGGACCCACTGGCTGTGTCCCCATTTTTTGAAATAAAGTTTGCCCGCATGGAATATGTCGGAGATGGTCTTTTCAATCTTTCATATATGAGACACACAAAGAAATGGTTTGAAATTTTTCAAGGCTTATCCGTAGATGAATGTTTAGAGACGATCAGGGATTTTCCCCACTTCCTGCCATGAAGTAAAGGTTCTTCCACTGCTCATCGGTTAAGGAAGTTTCTTGCCTGTGTGTTACCAGTTGATTTACCAGTTGATTTCTGGACAAAAAC
Source organism: Methanosarcina sp. (assembly GCF_028693135.1). GTDB lineage: Archaea > Halobacteriota > Methanosarcinia > Methanosarcinales > Methanosarcinaceae > Methanosarcina. The sequence goes on along the minus strand of NZ_JAQUVZ010000020.1, from coordinate 10,063 downwards.
CCCAAAACCTGAAATAGGGTGATTAAAGTATATTCAGTGGTGAATAATTTATGGAAGACACTTTCAAGAAGGTTTACCAGATAAAGCTTTCAATGAAGGGTATTGTCCCTCAGATCTGGCGGAGAATCCAGGTGCCGGAAAATTATACTTTCCTGGACCTTCATAATGCTATTCAGGCTGTAATGAATTGGGACGACTACCATTTGCACGAATTCGAAATGAAAAATCCAAAGACAGGAGCGCCTGTAAAAATTGGGGCTGAAGATGAAGGTTACGAACATTTCAGTGATACGTTGCTGCTTTTGCCCGAGGAGAAAGTTAAACTCTCTAAATTATTCACACTGGAAAATAAGGCTGCTCTGTACACCTACGATTTCGGAGATGACTGGCAGGTAAAAGTCCGGCTTGAAAAAATCCTCCCGAGAGCAGAAGGGGTGGAGTATCCTGTCTGCACTGCCGGAAAAAGAGCAGGTGTTCCTGAAGACATCGGAGGGATATGGGGCTATGAAGATATACTGGAGATCCTGAAGGACCCGGACCATGAGGAATATGAAGACAACGTGGCATGGCTGGGGGAAGATTTTGATCCCGAATACTTTGATCCAAAGGATGTTTCGTTCTGAAGCTGAGAACTTCGAAGCTTCCAATAAAAATATATAATTCTAAAAAAGGACAAAATGTCGATTCTGAATTACTCCTCATAAAACAAAGGAACTGACCAAAATGTCAAAGAAAATTGGTAGAAATGATCCGTGCCCATGTGGTTCAGGCAAAAAATATAAAAATTGTTGTTTAGGTCGCAAAGTAGCCACTACAAATCAAATCACTTCAAAACCCGAAAAACCAGGTGTTAGTCGGTTAGCAATTATGAAATTTCAACAGAAATTACAAGAGAAGCCTGAAGAATTGGAAAAAATTGGCAAAGAAATTGGAAAATATTCTAATGACAAGGATATATGCTTCAAGGATTTCATTCTAGGAGGCTGGACTCTTAAAAAAGTAAGAAAGATGAGCACTTCGGATATAATTGAAAAATTGGAATCAATGAATATCGATTTCGAAATAGAACGCTTCAAAAAACAGGCTCAAAATTATATCTCCGCAATTCAGTTAGCAGAAGATCATTATTACACACAGAATTTTCAGGCACCGGGCCAGGATGAAGATTTCATCTGGTTAGCAATAATGGAATTATGGAACCGGATTATTCCGGAAAAATTCAATATTGAAATGATTGATGATTTTATTCAAGATGGCTATGAAGACTTTGATAAGCAGGATTCCAGAAGTGGAATAGAAAAGTGGGAAAAAGCGTGGAACATGATAATGAGTATTGTTCCCCCTCATATAAAATCCGTTAAGGATGCTGATAAATTCATTTCCGGCCTATCACAAAGTATTTTTAATTGGTGTAAGTATTTTGGAATGGAGTTAGCTAAAGCAGCGGTGGAAGATGACTCTTTTCATATGAAGAGGATAAAATACTGCCAGGATTTCTGCCGGATTTTCCCTGATTCAGATAAGTCAATTATAAAAAATATGCTCAGCGCAGAAGCTGAATCCTATACTAAGCTTGGAGATCTGGAAACAGCAAAAAAACTATCCCAGGGATAAATTAAGTAGTTTCCGAACAATTTCTGCGATTATTACTCTACTTTCTTTGCTGAAAAGGTAGAACTGTCTCCCCGATGAATTCTAAACTCGCCTTCGAGTTCACCTTTTTCTTTTATTCTGACCCAACCACTGCCAAAGACAGGGTCGCATTCATCATTTCCTTCCCAGGTGAATTCAAATCGTTTGCCATCAGCATAATCAACGATCTTCCCATCTATTTCCCCACAAACAAGACAAAATTGAAAAAACCCGTTGTTGTCTGGCTCTAGCTTTATATGAGCCTGAACTTCCATATTGAAATAGTCCTCATCCCATAGTTCCATCTCATAAATGAGCCAGGTTCCCGTGAAGTCCGTATCTTTGACTTTACTTCCTTGCATGATAAGTATGCTATGCAATATCATTAATTTGAAGTTTTCTGAGATCCAGTGAAACAGGGATTGAAATCTGGCTGTACAATTTCAGTGATTTGCTTTGTGATATTTGCGAGCAGGATTCATTGAAACAAAGATTGAAACTGTATGCTATTGAAACAGGTCACATGCAAACCAATATTGACCACGAAAGCGCCTGAATTAGATATCTACTTTAACAGTTTTAAAAACAAAAGTTTAATAGGAAGAAAAGCATATGTCCAGATGTTTCCAAACCATCAAAAACCCTGATTTTCTTGTATTTATAAAGGGTTTGATAATTTTCCAGCAAGAATTTTAGCCCCGAAAAAGGGCTCATTTTAAGCCTTTTCTGGCCAAACGCCGGAAATTTTTGCCCTATTCGCGAGCAAGATCCACTAAAACAAGGATTGAAACTTATGACTTCGCAAAGACCTGCAAGTGTGGATACTATTCGCGAGCAAGATCCACTAAAACAAGGATTGAAACATACAAAACTTACATTGTACGGGGTATTGAGGGATTTATTCGCGAGCAAGATCCACTAAAACAAGGATTGAAACGCTAAACATGTATCCAGGGCGTTCAAAAACTTTTATTCGCGAGCAAGATCCACTAAAACAAGGATTGAAACCCTCATATAGTTTTAGAAGGTGATTAACCATAGATATCATCCAAACCACATTCGCGAGCAAGATCCACTAAAACAAGGATTGAAACATCAATTTTGGAATAGAATCGACATCGGCTCCCCTAAATTCGCGAGCAAGATCCACTAAAACAAGGATTGAAACTCAAATTCGTCGTCAGTGAATGTTTCGTTTAACGTTTTCATATTCGCGAGCAAGATCCACTAAAACAAGGATTGAAACTTGGATCAAGATGAATGGAAGGAGATTCCCGGTAGAATTCGCGAGCAAGATCCACTAAAACAAGGATTGAAACATGCCCGTACGACTGTGAGAAATGTCCATATGGATATTCGCGAGCAAGATCCACTAAAACAAGGATTGAAACCCCGATTGCTTTTTAGTCTGTTTTGTAATTTGACACATTCGCGAGCAAGATCCACTAAAACAAGGATTGAAACTATTGCTCTCCTATAATACACACTTGTTAAAAAATTCGCGAGCAAGATCCACTAAAACAAGGATTGAAACAATCCTAAAGCTTCAACAAATTCTCTGGTATTATAATTCGCGAGCAAGATCCACTAAAACAAGGATTGAAACTGATGAATTGGCATATAAATCATATCATCAAAAATTCGCGAGCAAGATCCACTAAAACAAGGATTGAAACTTTTGCATATGTTCACCCCTAAAGTGCATTAGCTATATTCGCGAGCAAGATCCACTAAAACAAGGATTGAAACCATACCCTTCATATCAAATTATTACAAATAGTCCTAAATTCGCGAGCAAGATCCACTAAAACAAGGATTGAAACCTGTATACACGTCATACGTAACGCATTACATATAAAATTCGCGAGCAAGATCCACTAAAACAAGGATTGAAACTTTTTTCAATCTGTTCGCTCGCTCCACTTTCCAAAAATTCGCGAGCAAGATCCACTAAAACAAGGATTGAAACTACAATGAGAGGCATTTCTTCGTCGCCGTCGCATCTAATTCGCGAGCAAGATCCACTAAAACAAGGATTGAAACTTCTGTCTCTTGATCGCTTTCCTATCGGGCTTATTTATTCGCGAGCAAGATCCACTAAAACAAGGATTGAAACTGTAGAGCTTCAACGCTTGCATGATAATCCAGATTATTCGCGAGCAAGATCCACTAAAACAAGGATTGAAACAAAAAGCGGTATCTATTATCCTCATCTACAAACGTATTCGCGAGCAAGATCCACTAAAACAAGGATTGAAACGTTGCCACGCAATCATTGACCTGGGCAATGGAAATTCGCGAGCAAGATCCACTAAAACAAGGATTGAAACTTTAAGTTCAGGATTCCTAATTCAGTCTCGTAATCATTCGCGAGCAAGATCCACTAAAACAAGGATTGAAACGTTTGATTGTGAGAATCGGCAGGCAGTCCCTTATGAATTCGCGAGCAAGATCCACTAAAACAAGGATTGAAACTATATTTCGTATTCAAATTCGTGTTGATCTTTAAATATTCGCGAGCAAGATCCACTAAAACAAGGATTGAAACCACCGATACAGCAAAACAGAAAAATAACCAGGAACATTCGCGAGCAAGATCCACTAAAACAAGGATTGAAACTATTTTCAGGAATATAACGAGAAATATAATTCCTATTCGCGAGCAAGATCCACTAAAACAAGGATTGAAACGGAAGTTCAGGACCGCGACTCCTGAAAAAAACCGAGGATTCGCGAGCAAGATCCACTAAAACAAGGATTGAAACTTAAAAGCGCAGGAACGTAGAGTCGAACATCTTTTATTCGCGAGCAAGATCCACTAAAACAAGGATTGAAACCTATTCTAACGCTAAAAAGCTTTTCTGTCTCTAAATATTCGCGAGCAAGATCCACTAAAACAAGGATTGAAACCATAATAAAACCTCGTGGTGGACTTCTAAGACAACTTATTCGCGAGCAAGATCCACTAAAACAAGGATTGAAACTTTTTATTCAATGTATGAGTATTCGTTCAATCAGTAATTCGCGAGCAAGATCCACTAAAACAAGGATTGAAACTAGTGTTCATAATCACACCTTCACGAACACTTCGCATTCGCGAGCAAAATCCACTAAAACAAGGATTGAAACTAACCCATATAAATGCGTAATGTCATTCCATCTGATTCGCGAGCAAGATCCACTAAAACAAGGATTGAAACCAAATTCATCTGATTTTATTATGTTCTCCCCTGGGAATTCGCGAGCAAGATCCACTAAAACAAGGATTGAAACTATAAATCAGAATGTTTTATGTATAAACTAGACTTATTCGCGAGCAAGATCCACTAAAACCAGAATTTAAACTTAACATGAAGTGCAGGCAAGTCAAAGAAATAATGTTGCAAATGATTTTGCTATATACTGGAGCTAAGAACTCCGAAGCCTCCAATAAAAATATATAACTCTAACATAGATTACTAAATCATAGAAAAGAAGGTATTTAATATGGCAAAACCCATCGAGCTCGGGCTTGTTCTTGAAGGAGAAGATGCAAAGGAGTTCTTCAGGAACGAAAAAAATCCTGTAGTTTCAAAGAAACTGGTAGGTATGTTCAAGCGTGCAAAGGAAATAAATGAGAAAAACAGGTTTTAAGCTTGAACTCTATAATTCCGGACTCTGAACTTCATACAATAACCCTTAATAAAAATCACGATCTTTCTCTTTTAGTTGTTTGAGTCAGGAATTGAATGATTTTCTTAAAAACATTAGGACAAAAGGATTCTTGCATTTTTCAAAGTTTTTCTTTGCTGAAATAGGCAGCGTAGATTTTTCCTTCGTCAGTCAGGGTCCAGATTTTTACTCCGCATTTTCCACCGGCAGGTTCTCCCCTCTTTATTGCTCCTCTCCGGCTGGAAAGAAGCCCGGAAAATTCCAGGGTCTTGAGGTTTGGAGTAATGGTCTGAGGTGTTACTCCGAGGTGGTTTGCTATGTTTTTGCTTATGAAGGGCCTTAATTTTTCATCGTCGCATTGTTCGAGGGGTTTGTTCAGCTTCTTTTCTTCCTGCATCAGGTAGGAGAGGATCTTTTTTCCCTGTTTCCCTATTTTTTCGAAATAGCCGGAGTCTGGCATGGGGAGTTCAAGTTTGATGCTCCAGTTTCCTTTTTCCTGGATAACGAAAGCTTTGCACCGGCACATGCCAGCAGCACTCATGGCTGCAAGAGAGAGGATTTTTGTGCCGCCTGTGACGTTTAAAACAACTTCAACATCTTCGGGCTGGGCATAGATCAACTCGATTATCGTTATGAGGCATTCTTTGAAATTAAAAGGGTCTACTTCGCAGGTTTCGACGCTTATACCAAAACCGTCAAGAAGTTTTTCAAGTTCTAAAGCTTTTTCAGGAGGATTTACAATTTCCGTACCTTCTTTGATTTCAGATTCCGGATAAAGCCTGTTTAAGGGCTTTCCGGCAACTAGCAGGACCTTATCTACATTTTCCATCAGCCGGACTCCCAGTTTTACGATGTCTCCCGACCCTCCAAGAGTTGCGATCATTACTGCCATAGTTTTTCTTTCCTCGCTTTTCCTTCTTCTTTCCTGTTACTTTTTCTCATACAGTCCAGGTCATTCAGCAATAAATAAGCATTCTTTTTCTGCGTACGTTTGAATGTTGAAGTTTTTCCCAATTACAAGCCTTTTTTCCAGACAGGTTGTGCAAACCGGTGAAAGGAGAACAGAATCTTCTTCAGTCCCTTCTTCATGGTCCAGAACCTGTTCGATTTCTTCTGCCAGATCACTCATCTTTTCCGGGTCCAGTTCCCCGAAAAATACGCTTTTCTGGAACCTGTAGAGCCCAAAATCCAGGCACTTTTCCGAGACTTTGTTCCGGAGGTTGTTATCGGTTATATCGTAGACGAGCCACAAAAACATATTACCTCCAGTACACAAAAGGAGCATAGTTGCTGCTTTCTCCGGTCAGGTATTTTGCAACCCCTCTCGCCTGCTGCAGGATCAGGCTGGAAAAAGAGTGCCTGAGGTCCCGGTAGTTTACGACTTTTGCCAGCCTTTCCGAGACTGCTTCCAGGGTTTTGTGCCTTCCGGACCGGTTCAGGTAAAAACCGCCTTCAACAGGCTTGAGGTAATTTTCTGTGACAATCTTTTTTGAGACAAGGTTGAGTACAGCCCTGTCCACAACCGGCTGCCGGAATTCTTCTATCAAATCAAGGACCATTGAAGGTTTTCCCGGCATGTCGGTATGAAGAAAGCCCATGTAAGGATTGAGGCCTGAGAGTATGCAGGCTTTTTCCACTTCGGTATAGAGGATTCCGTACCCGTAACTGAGCATTGAGTTGAAAAGGTCTCCAGGGGGCTGTTTTGTGCGTGTTCCTGAGTACACAGCTTCGGGTATAATGTTTGAAAGAGCCTGAAAATAAACCCTTGAAGCCTCTCCCTCAATACCGAAAAGGCTGTTCCTTGCCTCCTCGATATAACCCCATTCTTCAGCCAGCTCCTTTATTCTTTCGGACAGGGACATGATCCTTTCTGCACTTATCATCAAAGGCTCGTTGCTTCTGTTTCTTGCGAAGCTTTTTAAAAAATAAGCCTGGTTCCTCATCTTGGCCCCGATCATAGAACTCATAAGAAAAACCCCCTTTTCGTTATCATATGCCCTTACCTGCCAGCGCTGGATTGAGGCAGAGTTTTCCTGCTCACAGGAGTAAGTTCTCGCAAAAGGCATCCCCATCCTGTTAAGGTAAACTATGTCTATCCCCTTTTTAACCGCAAGCTCTATCGCATCAGCCGTAACCGCGGCTCCCGTGTAAATAAGGATCTGTGAGACCTTATCTGCCGAAAACCCCTTTTTTAGCAGCTTTTCAGTCTTGTCCACGAAGATAAATCGGTTGCTCTTCTTATGTATATAAGTCCCGTATTCATCAACAATCAGGCGAATCCAGAATTACCCCCTTATGTATTGATTTGTTCCATATTCTTTTAAGCCTACGAACCTACAAATAGTATTTCGCGAAGAATTCGGAAAAAATCCGAATTCTGGAAGTTGGTTCTCCCGTTTTCCTCCGGAATCACGCTTTAGCTCAACTTTACAAACTAATTTACAGAAAAACGATATCAATACCAACATTACAAACTACTGTTTTGAATTACTACAAAAGAAACCTCCATTTTTCTGCTCGACCTGATAATCGAAAAACACATTATAGAGGCAGAGTAAAACATTTAAATAAAATTTTAGACTTGCTGCTCACCTCCACTCTCTTAATAATATCTTTCTAATGACCATATGTATTCATTATAAAAAAAATAATATCAATATCGGGCAGGTAAAAATGCAAAAGTTTATAACTTGCTGCTCCTTATATACCCTGTAGCTATATGTCGACCAGCAAATTTTGTTAACCAAAACGAAAACAGGTAAATTTCAAATATTATACAGTTCAAGCAAAAAACAATTTGCATGATGCTGATTCTCATATTCGAAATTGCTTAGAAATTAGCTGGAAATAAGGGAAAACGACCCTGTCGAGAAGTAGCTTCCACTAAAACAAGGATTGAAACTTTCACTCCTGTTATATTTGGAGAGGGCCTTTCTTGTCGAGAAGTAGCTTCCACTAAAACAAGGATTGAAACCATAGATTACTACATCGGCTGCATATCCAGGCCATAAGTCGAGAAGTAGCTTCCACTAAAACAAGGATTGAAACATGATAAGATTCCGAGGAAGCTGGCTCTGGAAACTCTTGTCGAGAAGTAGCTTCCACTAAAACAAGGATTGAAACTAATTATTGTTCTATCATAATCGTTTCTTCTCATTTTGTCGAGAAGTAGCTTCCACTAAAACAAGGATTGAAACAATATTTCTTTTGCCATATAACTTTCTCCCTTTTATAGTCGAGAAGTAGCTTCCACTAAAACAAGGATTGAAACTCCATTGTCTTAACATGCTGTATCAGATTGTCAGGTATGTATCGAGAAGTAGCTTCCACTAAAACAAGGATTGAAACCATATAGTTTTTCAATTCTCCTTATGCCAGCTTATCGAGAAGTAGCTTCCACTAAAACAAGGATTGAAACCTCCATACCCTTGAGTGGCTTCTATGACGATTCGAAGTAATCGAGAAGTAGCTTCCACTAAAACAAGGATTGAAACAATAAACAACGTTTACGATATCTGACAGACTACCGATCGAGAAGTAGCTTCCACTAAAACAAGGATTGAAACACAAACCTTTTTTACAGGACATTGTCATGTATGACACATCGAGAAGTAGCTTCCACTAAAACAAGGATTGAAACCGGTTATCCATGCATTTCCACACCACTGTACTGATTATCGAGAAGTAGCTTCCACTAAAACAAGGATTGAAACGTAATTAATGTTCTCACTTCCTAATTCTTTTTCTTTTATCGAGAAGTAGCTTCCACTAAAACAAGTATCTAGACCCTCAAATTCGGAAAAAAGCCGAATTCTTCGCGGCTAAGTATATCAGGTTCTGTAGATGATTAAAAATTAAGAATCATTTACGGAGGCATCTGATATTCAGAACCAAAATCTAGCCAAGATTCAACTGAAACTGTACAACAAAGCGAAAAGGAACCCTGGTAAACGGTTCAAGAAGCTTAAAAAACTGCTTTTGAAAGACGAGGTCCTGTACACTGCCTGGAAGAACCTCAACAGAAACACAAAGGGTACAGGTGTGGATTCCCTTACTATCCAGCAGGTAGAGGCTTCTGGGGTTGAAAATTTCATCCAGGCAGTAAAGAAAGAGCTTGAAAAAAATCGGTATGCTGCTGACGAAGTCCGAAGAGTCGAAATCCCTAAACGAAACGGGGAGACAAGGCAACTTGGAATCCTGACCGTAAAAGACCGGCTGGTGCAGGGAGCTGTAAAACTTATACTTGAGCCTATTTTTGAAGCTGATTTTGAAGACTGTTCTTATGGGTACCGGGCTTACAGGTCTGCAAAACTTGCCAGCCTTGAAGTTTACAAATGGCTTGAGACCGGAAGCACTCATTATTTGAAAGGAGATGTTGAGAACTGTTTTGACAGCATCCCCCATGATAAGCTCATGAAGGTCCTCAAAACAAGGATTGAAGACAAACTGATACTTTCCCTTATCGAGGACTGGCTTAAAAAAGGATCAGTTGAAAGCGGTTCCGGAAAATCTTCGAAAAAAGGGCTGCTCCAGGGTGGGATAATCTCACCTCTTCTCGTAAACTTCTATCTGGACCAGTTCGACAACCAGTGGGCTGAAATCGGGCTCAAGAATGTTGAAGGGGACTCAGTAGAGCACCTTGTACGTTTTGCAGATGATTGTGCGCCACGAAAGCGCACTCATGCGACAGTTCCTGTCGCATGAACTGTAGCTATGCTGCACAGAAGATGATGGTAGGCCCCTCGGACTCGCTATACAGGTAGAGATTCCAAACCACCAT
>NZ_JAQUVZ010000070.1 GCF_028693135.1 Methanosarcina sp. | reverse complement strand
AAATATCAGCGATACATTTAAAAATCCGAATTGTCAATGTGTAGAGATCATCATGCTCATAGTACTCTCATTAGGCGGTTCAATTCTCGCAAAAAATCTTGATTCGGATCGTTTTTTAAAATACGCAAAAGTCCTGCGCGACATCTCAAAAAAGCATACGCTGCTGGTAGTAACTGGCGGCGGAGAAGCGGCACGGAACTACATAGATGCTGTGCGGGCCATGGGGGCAGATGAAGTAACCTGCGACTACATAGGCATTGAGATCACTCGCCTGAACGCAAGACTGCTTATTGCAGCCCTCGGACCCGATGGATACCCTGAGGTTCCTGGAAACTATCTTGAAGCCTCAAAAGCTATGAACTCAGGAAAAGTCGTGGTAATGGGTGGGGTTACGCCCGGCCAGACCACTGACGCTGTAGCTGCAATCCTTGCAGAATATCTGCGGGCAGACCTGCTGACAATTGCAACCTCGATTGACGGAGTTTATTCATCAGACCCCAACTGTGACTCGAGCGCAGTAAAATATGACATAATCTCTCCTGAAAAACTCATAAGCATAGTCATGGCAATTGAGATGAAGGCAGGCTCCAAATCCCCTGTAGACCCAGTAGCCGCAAAGATCATCGAACGCTGCAAGCTCGACGCCCTTGTTATGGATGCCCGGGACCCTGCCCTGCTTGGAGAAATTCTGGGCGGAGAGGCAGCCAAAAAATCACCGGTATCCTGCGGGACCTGGATTACAGTAAAAAAATAAAAAGCCTGGACCCTAAAAAACCTGGACTCCTGGGCTTTTGAGCCCTTCTCCAGGATATCAAAAAATACAAAGTCTTCATCAAAAACACAAAAAACACATCAAAACTTAAACATAGAGGTTCCTGCATATATTCATATTGCAGAGAACCAGATAGTTTACCGAGTCTGGTTCCAGGCAGCTTTTGGAAAGAAGGAGGGACCGGGCTTGAGTCTGCCGGAAAAAAAGAACTGTTTAAAACTGAGAGAGTTTACTTTTCGTTTATTATCTTTAATCGTATTCCTGACTTTCTTCTGTGTTCAGGCAAGTCCTGTATCCGGAGCAATGAACGGGACAATTGCCGGAGAAGAAAGTCCCCTTATTGTTGATTTTTTCTCAGACCATGACCTGAGCGATGCAACGGTCAGGTTTGAACAGCCCCTTGAGAACGTTTCCCTTGTTTTTACCCTGAGCTCAGGAAAAGAAATCCTGAAATCAGAGACCTTCCAGCTTGGCTCCGTAGATAGGGGGCAGGAGATCACAAAAGTCCTTTTCTGGGGACTTGAAGAGGACTTTAAAAAAGATAAGGAATCCTATACAGCACAGCTTTCTGTAAAGGACGGAAGCAAAACTCTTGAGTCCCGGAAACTTTCATTTTCTTACCGAAACCAGTATCTTTCAACCCTCAAAATTGTGGATTTCTCTGCAGACTCCGAAAAAGCTTCCGTTCTGATAACCCTTATGAGCTCCGCAAATCTCGGATTCGTTCAGATGCCTGAGCCCAGCGTGGTGGACCTGGACCTGAAACTCCTTTCCGGCACGGACATCATATATTCTGAAAGCCTGGAAAATGTCCCTGTGACAGACGCATACTATAAAGCAATGACCTGGCCCTTCCTTCTCGAAAAAGACAGAGATTACACGGCTCTCCTGAAGGTGCATTCCCATTCTCCTGACATTACTACGGCTTATACCTCGAAATTCAAGGCAGAAGAAAAAGTAGAACTCCTTGATACGGACATCGACGTAGACGAATATGGGGCAAGCGTTACGATAGTCGGGAAATCCCAGGTGCCTTTTGATGGGATTATCAGGGTCGTGCTGACTCCTGAAGAAGGAGATGTGCAGGTCTTTGAAGAAACTGCAGATATCCTGACCGCAGGACAGGAAGATACCGTAGGAATTATCTGGCAGGGGGTTCCCAGGGGCGACTATAATGTAAAGATCTATGTGCTAAACCTGGAAGGCGAAGTCATGGACAGCCATGAAACAGTCCTGAGGGTTTTTGAGCCCGTAGCCGAGATAAACCCCTCAGAAGAATCTCCAGCCTTCGGTTTTCAGGCAGCCCTTGGTATTCTCCTGTGCTTTGCGGTTTTTTCGGGAAGAAAAAGGAGAGGGAAAAAAGAAGTGTGATAGGCATCTCAATAAGTTCAATACACAACTTAAACTGACAGCTTAAAATGCATACTTATGCGAGATCATTATGTTTGACCTGATCATCCGAAACATAACGAACAGGAAAGTCCGGAGCGCACTGACAATCTGCGGGATAGCCCTCGGGATTTTTGCAGTTATAGTTATGGGTGCCATGTCTGAGAATTTCCACCAGACTTTTGAGCGTTCCATGAGTGTAACCAGCGACAAGATCCGGGTTTTTGCTGAAAGCGGGGTTTTTGGAGGAGGGCTCGAGGACGATAAGGTAAGCGACGTGCTTCGTGTAGCCGGGGTAAAAGATGCCTACGGGCTTTTGATGACCACCTTTGATGAAGACAAGATGGGCATGACCGGAAAACAGATCCTCGGCGTCCCCCCTGAAAAGTCCAGCGTTGCCCTTAATCCTGTGGAGCTGAAAGCAGGCCGCTTCCTCAATCCGGGAGATTCCTACAGTGTGGTCGTCGGAAACAACATCAAAAGAGAATACGGACTTCAGGAAGGAAGCAAATTTGAAATCCATGACAAATATTTTACCGTCGTCGGAATCCTTGATTATACCGGCTCAATCTTTGATAATGCTGTGATCATTCCCCTTGAAACTGCCCAGGACCTTTATAATGTGGGCGATTCGGTATCCTACATCTTTGCCGTGCCTGACGAGAGGGTGGATGCCGAGATGCTCTCAAAACGCATCGAGTTAAGCGTAAAAGGCACAAGCACCCTTTCTCCGGGAGAACTTGAGGTGCAGGCAAAGCAGTCCTTCATGATTTTCAGCGTAATAACGATCAGTTCAGGGCTCCTTGCAGCAATCATAGGCGGGCTGTGCGTGATGAATACGATGCTTATGTCTGTTGCAGAAAGGACGCGGGAATTCGGGATTTTGAAAGCCATAGGCGCAGAAACCCGGGACATCCTGCTCCTGACACTCGGAGAGGCTTCATTAATGGGCTTATTGGGTGGGATTCTTGGAATCCTGGTTGGTGTTGTGGCTGTGTATGTCATGAATGCCTGGCTTGAAACGACAAGGATCGTGCTTTTCCTGATAACTCCCAGGCTTCTTATAATTGCCATGGTTTTTGCTCTGCTGATTGGCGCTCTTTCCGGACTTTATCCAGCTTATAGAGCTTCAAAAATGAGTCCTATGGAGGCTTTGAAACATGCCTGAAGAAAAAATGGGGGGCCTGATGTCGGCAAAAAAATCCGGAACTGATGGACATAACGAAGGACAGAAAGTTATCATGCAGGTTGAAAACCTCTCCAAGACCTATATCCGGGGCAAGATCCCTATCCATGCCCTTCGCTGTGCCTGCATAACCGTACGAAAAGGAGAGTTCCTTGCCATCATGGGACCTTCGGGTTCAGGGAAATCAACCCTTCTTGCGCTGATCGGCACACTTGAAGAAGCCACTGACGGAAAGGTTATCCTTGATGGGACAGACCTGACATCTGTGCCTGAAAAACTGCTTCCCCGCGTGAGAAGAGAGAAAATCGGTTTTATTTTCCAGCACTACAACCTGATCCCTACACTTTCTGCCCTTGAAAACGTGGAACTTGCAATGCGCTTTTCCGGGGTGCCAAAAAAAGAGAGAAAAGAAAGGGCAAAATCCCTGCTTGAAGACCTTGGTCTTGGAGATCGCCTCAATCATAGGCCCTCAGAGCTGTCCGGGGGAGAGCAGCAGAGGGTTTCTATTGCAAGGGCACTCGCGAATAAACCTGCTCTGATTCTTGCAGATGAGCCAACCGGAGAGGTGGACAGTAAAACCCGGGATTCCATTGTCCGCACATTCAAGGAGTTGAGCGAAAAGGGGCAGACAATTCTTGTGGTTACCCACGATCCCGAGGTTGCAAAGGAATGTTCGAGGGTGCTCAGGATTACGGACGGGCTGATCAAAGATAATTAAAGGCAATAAGGAAGAGAAAAGAAGCGAAGAGCAGAAAAAAGGAAAAAAGGAAAAAATAAAGAGAAATAAATCAGTGAAAAACCTTTAAGAATTATTTTTACCCCTCAAATTTCTCCGATTTCCCAGCCCAGGTGCTCTTTTATGACAGTATATGCCATCTCCGGGGGGATAATTCCAATATCAGTTACGATCATGTCGATGTATTCCGCAGGGGTAAAGTCAAAAGCCGGATTTTTTACCTGCACATGGGAGAGGTCTGCAATAATTGCAGGATCGACTACTTCATCTGCAGTCCTTTCTTCGATTTCGATGGGATTTCCTACAATGGTGCTCGGGCTGAACTTGAAGGTCTCAGCAGCTACCATAAAACTCTTTCTGGCTTCATGGGCAGCAAGAGCAAGCTGAGAAGTCCCGATTTTGTTTACAAGAGCTCCATTGGCTGCAATTGCGTCAGCCCCAACAATAACTTTGTCCACATCTTTCATGTAGTAACGTACGGCAGAGTCCACGATAAGGGTTGTAGGGATACCAAAACCATTCAGGTGCCGGATTGTTAATAAGCCCTGACGTCTTGGACGGCTTTCGGTGGCGATAACCGAAATCTTTTTTCCGTCTTCAAAAGCTGTAGTGATGATAGAAAGAGCGGCATGAGAGTTGCAGTGGGTCATAATAACGTCTCCATCCTGAATTCTTCTTGACCCGATTTTCCCTATTTTTTCAAGAGCGCGATCCGCTCTCTCGATAAAAATGTTTGCATTCTTGATGATTTCCTGTCTTGCTTCTTCTACATTTCCAGAAGAATATCTCGAAGCAAGTTTTACGGCATTCGGGAGGGAAACGGCTGTAGGACGGGTACTTATAAGAAAACTCGAAACTTCCTGGATGCTGGAACTAAACTCCTCCATTGAAGTTACCTCCAGCCCTGCAGCATAATCCCTGATGGCTTCAGCCGCAGCTTTTGCAATCCTGCCTGCGCCCCGGATTTCCATTGTCCGGATTTTTTCTGCGGTTTCCTTAACTTTTTCCATAATATAAAGGATAGTCAGAGCCCGATTTATAGCTATCTTCCAGTAGCTCCCGATCTCAGGAGATAAAGCCCCGGATTCATTTAGATTCAGATCTCTGTTATTTTTTCTGATCTGTCCCTGTAGTAAGCAAAAAGGTCTTCTCCCCATTGAAGGGCAACGGGGTCGAAACCCATTACATCCTGTTTATGGTCAAAAGTGCCGTCAGAAAAAGGAAGACTTAGAGAGAGGAAACTGTCAGTGACAGCATGAGAAAATTCTATTTTTTCGTCACATACATAGAAACATGCATTCCGGAAATTTATAAATTCTCGAAATTCAGTTCGATATTCCTCTTTTATTCTCTCGTAAACCGGCCGGGTTACAAGAATAGATATGTCCACTCCTTTTTTTGCTAAAGTAAGAAAAAAAGATGGGTAAAGCGGATGGAAAATGGAGGCAATACCATTTATCCGTTTTGATATGGCGAGGTTTTCCACAAATTCCCTGTGAGGTTCAAAGAGGCGGGTCCTGTCAGGAGGTTCGGAGAACGTACAGTTACACAACTCCCCAATCCTGCTCCTTAAAGAGAGGGGTATGCAATCAATTGCATGGTTTGCCCAGTACTCATAGCAATTGCCAAAAACAGTTAATAAATTCACCACTGCTTGCATTCTTCCAGCTACTGCTACGCCAAGAGGAGACAGGATGTAAACATCATCTGTCTTGAATACCAGAGACTCATCTCTTAGTTTTTTTAGCTGAGGAAGGACAGCTACAGCACTAGAGTTCATATATTTTTTTATTTGTTCGATCGTTTTTGGACCCTTATTCAGAAATAAAATAAGATCCTTCCTTTTTTCAGATAAAAAAATTAATTCGAGAAGTGGGCTATTCATGTTTTTGCTATATATGTAAACGCTTGATAAGTATCTTTCGAATTTTTCAGCTTTTTTTTCAAAAAACAGTAGCAAATAACTGGCAATTGCCACCTATCTGCATAACAAAAACACAATTGATTGTGTGAACAGAAGAATAAAAACCCAAATAAATATTACAGAGTCAAAAATGATTATAATTGAGGAGGTCAGATATAAGTTTCAGGTCAAAAGAGCTTGATTTTAAGGCCATTAAATAATTTAACGAGAAGTAAATTTTAAGGTCGTATAGGTTATATACCTCTATAACATAAAAAGGAAGTTGACGATTAAGAGTTAAGGGGTTTTCTCTTAATCGTAGGGTTGAATCACACAATTGGGAGTCGAATCAGAGGTGGCAAACGGCTCCCAATACTAGCACCAATATTTTAGAAGAGTTTTAATCCATAAAAAATTTGTATCTGGTATTATCAGGCATCAGAATTTTGAAAAAAGTTTATATTTGATCCAAATAAATTTGCCCATTTGTGTCCGGATTGGCGAAGGTATCAATTGGGAAGGGGCAGATTGGAAAAATTGGAAGCCTGAAAACCAGATTTGAACTAGCTAAGATGAAAAAACTTAAATTGTTGAGTGTCAAATCTTTAAATAAATATTTAAAGAGAAATGAAGAGTAAGGTTATGGATTATTTACAACGGTTTTGAAATATTTAATGCGAATAAAAAATTTGATTGAAACAAATATTTTAAAGATAGCTAAAAAAAGTAAGAGCATGAACAATTTGAATAGTAAACAATATTTCATATCGTTTATTATATATGATTAGAAAACATAAAAAGTGATAGAGATTGAGAGTTAAAGGGTTTACTTTCAGTCGAAAACATAAAAAGTGATAGAGATTGAGAGTTAAAGGGTTTACTTTCAGTCTAATGGGGTTGGATCATCAGTAGGGACCTTTGAACGGAAAATTACGGTCCCTATTATCCTAATTATAAAATAACGTAGAGCATGAACTCTTTTTACTGAAAAATTTTACATAATTGACTGAGTCAATAATTGCCTGATTAATTTACACCCTCTGCTGTTTTTTCTGTCGTTTCTAATTTTCGCCTCTTTTCTATCGCCTTTACCTCTTTGGCTTTTTTTACTCTCCAGCTATTTTTTCTATTTCTAAAAATACCACATAGAAGCGGATAAATTCAAGGACGGTAAACGCCACAAAGATATTTAGCCAGAAATAAAAAGTTAAAGTGAGGGTCCGACTTCCCTGATGTCTGCGGAACATGAGGATAAAAAAGTGCATAGAGGTAGAGTACATCACAACTTTGAAACCTTTTAAAACAATGCCAGTAATCGATTTGTAATTAATACTTCATTATTTCTTTGTAATATCAATGAAATACAGAATATATAAATAGTAGTCAGAGAATATGAAAATGCTTAATTAAATTAATCGGATATATCAGGAAAAATAATTAAAGTAGGAGCTGAAAACCTGGATTTCAATAACGCTAATTTTGATACTGCTGTAAAGTTCCACGGACATATCTGCCCCGGTATTTCTATAGGGTACAGAGTAGCTATGCTGGCTGCAGAACGTTTTAAGGACAGGAGTAAAGATGAAGAACTTGTTGCAATTGTGGAAAACCGATCATGTTCAGTGGATGCGATCCAGGCAATAAACGGCTGTACCTGCGGGAAAGGAAATCTCATCTTTAAAGAACACGGAAAACACATATATACATTTTTCAAGAGAGGGGATAAAAAAGCCCTGAGAATTTCCCTGAAACCCGATGTCCTCCCCCAGGACGAAAAACACACGGCACTCTTCGCAAAACTGAGAGCAGGCACTGCAAGCCCTGAAGAGGCAGAGGAATTCAGGGTTTCCCACGCAGCAAAAAGCCAGAGAGTTCTGGAAATGCCGGAAGAGGAACTTTTCCGTGTCAGTGAAGTAGAAATCGAGCCTCCGGAAAAAGCCATAATCTATCCTACCCTGATATGCAGCAAGTGCGGAGAAGGCTTTATGGAGCCCCTGGGAAGGGTGAAAAACGGAGAAATAGTCTGCATCTCCTGTTTTGAGGCAAAAGATGAGTGAAAACACGGAGACAATTCCCAAAAAAGTCGAGTTTACCCCTATAGGATACGTTGAGAATGAATACCTTGAACCGGGGTATAATGAAGAAATCTACCAGAAGGTTTCAAAAATCATCCTGAGAAAAGACCTGGTAGAGGGGCTTTACAGAGTAGAAGAGCTTGAAAAACTGTATATCCTCTTTTATTTCAGTAAATCAAATGGGTATAAACTAATCCACCGCCGCCGCTATGACGGGGAGATGTCCGGAGTTTTTGCAAGCAGAAGCCCATTCCGCCCTAATGGGATAGGGCTTACCATTGTAGAGCTTTTAAAAGTCGAAGGTAATGTCCTCCATGTAAAAGGCCTTGATGCCATCGACGGGACACCTGTGCTGGATATAAAGCCTTATCTAAAAGAAATTGAAGAAACGAAAGAAGAACTTACAGAATGAAAAGGACAAAAAATAAATCCAGGAAATTGAGAAGTCAAAAATCAAAGTAAGTCAAAAATCAAAGAATAAAAAGTCCTTTTTTAAGATGAAAAAGGGGATTACCCCTTTTCAAACCTCATTTACAGTTTCTTTTTACGGAATCCCAGGTAAATTCCAGCGGCTGCTACCACCACAAAGAGGGTTCCAAAGATGTCGGCGCCAGAGAAGGACATACCTCCTCCATCCTTATTTTCAACGGTCTCCTTCGTCATCTCATAGCCTTCAACATAATCAGAGTCCGCGGCCTTTCGGACTTCTGGGGCTGGTTCCGGGGAATCTACCCCATAGCCTGAATCGGAATTCTGAACAGTTTGGTTGCTGGCTGATTCCCCGTTGCTTGCAGTCTGATTGAGTTTTTCAGCAACACTCGTCTGGTGCCCTTTGCTGCTACTGTGTTTTTCAGGCTCTTCCTGTTCAAGGGATTCCTGTGTAGCCGCTTCAATTGCCTCACTGAAACCGGGAACTGAGACCAGGCCCGATACGTAGCTGTTGAGGAGGGGGTTCCCACAGGTATGGTGGCAACAGGTGACCCCATCTTCGACCACGGACTCTGCGTATTCCGCAGCCAGGCTTTCGAGTAACTCATCCGAGGCATCCCAGCTGCCTTTGCGAGCGGTCTCCAGCATCCTTGCCGTCATAGACTGATATGCATAAGGATTCTTCTGCTTGATCCAATCGCTGAGTTCCTGGTCTGCCATGTAAGTCTGATACACCTGATTCCACATATCATCGCTGATCAAATCCGGGTTTGTGGCTTCCCAGCCCCAGAGGTTCTCAATGAAGCCTCCCATTTCCCGGGCTCCTGCATAATCATGTTCCTGCATACCTTCAATCCATTTCGGGTTGAAATAGCGGGAGTACATTTCCCTTGTGAGGAACTTTTCCAGAGTTTCAATTTTCCCATCTCCTCCGGTCAGCATGTTCGTGATAAATGAATCCGGATACTTTCCACCCGAAACGGAGCTGACTGCGAGATTCAGCCCTCCCATATACTGGAAGAAGTCATCATTGTCCAGAGTCCCGTAGAGGTTTGTGCTCCGGCTGTGCACTGTGGCTTCAACATCTGCAAGGTTCTTTTCGAAAAGGCCCCTCAGGTTTTCACCCCAGACGTTTTCTCCGTAGGCGTTGCACATCTTGCTGATGTAAAGGTCTGCCAGCACATCATTGCTCTCCCAGGTATCACTTGCAGAGACCGCATTAGGAAGACCTGTGCCGTAGGCACCGTTCGAAGACCCGAAAATCCTTAGCAGAGCCAGATCCAGCGCCTCACTTTCATTAAGGGAACCTTCACTCATCAAAGAGGCTTTCAGAGCTTCAGCATTTTCCCGGACATAGTTGGGGGAATCTTCCTGAGCATAAGCCAATTTTACGGCTTTGTCCAGCAGGACCACTTTGCCAGGGTACATGTCCCTGTAGAGACCTGAAATCTGAATCACCACATCAACTCTGGGCCTGCCCAGGGTCTCCATGGGGATAGCTTCCACATCAACTATCCTGCCGCTGTTCCACACAGGTTTGACCCCGAGTAGGTAGAAGATCTCTGCTTCCATAACTCCTTCATGCCTGGTGGTTTCCCCGGCCCAGAGAATGTAAGCTACCTTTTTCGGATATGTCCCGTGCTCGGCAACATAGGCTTCAAGCATCTGATCAGCCATCTCCTGCCCGAGCGTCCAGGCAGCTTCTGTTGGCACTATCCGCTGGTCAAAAGCATAGAAGTTTCTTCCCGAAGGCAGAGTTTCAGGGTTTCTAACAGGGTCGCCTCCCAGATTCCCTGGGATGAACCTGCCATCCAGAGCATTGAGGACCTGCTGGATTTCCTCTTCCCCAAGAGCCAGATTTGCAGCATATTCTTCTGCACTGGAAAGGAAGTTAGTGACAGTTTCATTGCCTGTCCCGAGCACCTGCATCTGAGCATCCGTGGAATTAACGCCCTGGTTCAGGACAAGATCCAGCAGATAGAGCTGGGCACCTTCGGTTTCATTGAATTCATTTACCGAGTCAGCAAAATCAGTGCCGAGCATGGAATTTACCATACCAACAAGTTGATCCCCTTTCGGGCTTGTGCCCAGGATGTGCAACCCGTAAGGCATTGACTGGCTCTTATAATCCTCCAGCAGTTCCTCAAGGCTTTCCAGGAAAGTGGTATTGAAGTAAGTCTCGTTATTTTCCGCCTCTGTCATGTTGAATTTGTCATCCAGGGACAGAGACAGGGTCAGGTTTAAAACCTCAGACCTGTGGGCTGATTTCAAAGATTCGTCTACCTTTGCCTGATCATAGTTCCGGATAGCCTCACTCAGGTTTGCGTAAGCCCCATAACTTCCTGCTGAAATAATCGGGGGGACAAGGTGGTCAACGATGACTGCCCCTCCTCTGCGTTTTGCCTCATTACCTTCTCCAAGCCCGTCCATAACGTAAGGATAAATTACGGGCAAATCTCCGATCATAAGGGAAGGCCAGTCGTACCGCGAAAGCCCGAACTCTTTTCCAGGCAGCCATTCCTGAGTCCCGTGCCTGCCGAAGTGGACCAGAGCATCACTGCCAACTCCCCCATCTTCAGAGGAATGCTGGAGCCAGAGGTAGAAGGCAATGTACTGGTGGTGAGGAGGTAGATCTTTGTCATGATAGAGAGCTTCGTTGTCATCAAGCCAGCCTCTTGAAGGCTGTGGAACCAGAAGCACATCCTCTCCGACCTCGATTCTTGGAATTACGAGGTATTTTCCACTTTCGTTTTCCCAGACCATGATCTCCCCGGGTGCAGGGCCCCACTGGTTAATGACGTCCTGCTGCCTCTCTTCAGGAAGCTCCAAAAACCATCCCTCATAGGTGCTTTCCGGAACGAGAGCGATTTTGCCTGTATCAACCAGTTTCTGAAGTTCTCCCGGGGCCCAGGTCCCTATGTTGATCCCCTGAGTAAGCATCAGGTCAAGGAGTTCGGTCTCGTTAGGGACCTGGCTTTCATTCAGGGTATATCCGCCGGCAGCCATAGAATCAAGAAGGCTGGACAAACTGGGGACAACATCGAGATAGGAAGCTCCTATGTTATCCTTTCCCCCTCCGTGGTTATAATAGATTATAGCAACTTTTTTATCGGATTCCGGAATTTCCCCGAGGTTCACCCAGCTTTCGACGCGGTCAATGAGCCAGTCCACCTGATAGTCTATTGAAACTGACACCTCGGTCTCGGTCTCGGAGTCCAGTTCTGTTGAAGCCATTATTACCGGGTCAATCGCCCCCCAGAGTTCCTGCATATCAAGCTTCATCATCTTATCTGCAGGAAGCGGGCTGCTGCTGGCTTCATACTCTGTTCTGTTCATATAATTGTTAACAATGCCGTTGATTACAGGCACATCGAGCTCTTCAGCATCAAACTTGTTGCCAAAGTACGTAAACGAAATAATCGCATCCACAAGGACTTCATCCCCCTGCTTGAAAAAGTCCCCGGAGGAAAGGGAATCCGACCCGTAAGTGGCAATAACATTGTAGTCCCTTGCTTCCAGTTCAGAGATCAGAGCATCAATTGGCTCAATCTGGAAGGGGAAATAGCTCTGGTACATGGTAATTGCAACGGTGGGCTTTGCCGGATCGTAGGCATGCCCTCCATCACTTCTGTTAGAGTACCAGGCAAGGTAGGTATCCAGAGAATCGGTAAAGTAACCTGTCATGTTCGCATGGTAGATCGCCCTTTCAGGAAGCGTGTGCGGGTCCTCGTACAGGAGGTCAGACCTGCCGCAGCAGTCTTTAGCGATACAGAATAGAAGGTTTTTCAGGTTGCTCTGATCATAAGCCCCGTTAAGCCAGTAATTGTTCAGCTTTTCCCTGTAGCCCTCTACCTGGTCTGCAGAAAGCGGGATACTCTCATTCAGTAAGGTGTCGTCGTCAATAACCACGCACCCACTTGCAATCGCTTCATCCACCGTCGGTGTGAGTTTCTGGGCGGTTGAGGGGCTGAGCATGTTGATGTAGATAATGTCCATCCCACTCAGGTCAACGTTATTTTCCATTACGTAGTCAGCCATAAAACAGCTGAGAGTCAGGTCCAGGCTGCCGTTATTGTTGATATCCTCCATCAGGTTTTTGAGGGGAAGTTCATGGCTCCGGTACCCGGTCACAATTGCAATGTCCAGATGCTGGCCAGTGATGGGGGTCACCGGAGTTTCTTTTACCACTTCCCTCAACAAAAGAACGTTTGTGAACCCCAGAGATATAGGGTCGCCTCCCATCTGTTTCTGGCGGGTGAGCCCGCTGATTGCAGCACTTCCTGTCAGGCCAACCCCACTGTGAGGCAGGTCAAGAAGGGCCTGGGACTCATTTGCATCAATGTCCCTGCTTGAGGTATCAAGGTTCAACAAAAGGTCCGTCCCCTGAACCTGGATTTGTTCGTCGGCCCGACGCCATTTGTCCTCGTTGTAAAGAGCAACAAGCGTATAGTTTCCGTCGGGAATCCCGGAAAGCAGGTAGTTGCCTTCAGCATCACTTGTAGTGTTGGCAACAAGTTCGTACTGGATGGATTCACTTCCTGCCGCCGGGGAAGTAGAAAACAGCATTAAAAGGATTAAAATAATCAGTCCGGAAGCCTTAAATCTTTTATTTAGAGGGTCTCTTTTTTTATTCAACTGTTCTTTCATAATTCCTACTCCAGAATAATTAAGTATATCACTGTGAAAAAAAACTTATAGCGGTATTGATTTTGTATGCTGCTTGCAGGAAACTTTTAAATTTCGGTTTGAAAATACAGAAAAATAAAAGTCCACAGCAAATCAACAACGAAAGTAAACTTTACTAATTAAGATAGGGAAAAACACCATTCAAATTAGATCATTAAAATATGTTTTAGATAGCTATCGCCTCAATAAATTATCAACTGTTCACCTCAAAACACAAACATACAGGATTCGTTGAACGCAATTTTACTTTACTTACATAAAAAACTGCGATTTTGGGTAATAGATATTAGCCGTGAAGATAACAACAGTGTGGGAAGAAATGGAGGAAGAAAAGAAAAAGGAAAAGAAAAGAGCATAAAATGAAAACTCCTTTCTTCCAGACAGGTTCACATCTTCTTTTTACGGAATCCGAGATAGATTCCACCCACTGCCACCATCACGAAAAGAATCCCGATAACATCAGATCCCGAGAAGGACATGCCGCTGTTTTCAGCTTCTTCGACCGGATCTTTCTGCATCTCGTAGCCTTCAACATAGTCGGGATCTGCCGCTTTGCGGACATCAGGAGCAGGGTCTGGGGAATCCAAACCATATCCTGCATCTGAGTCCTGAACAGTCTGATTGCTGTCCGAGGATTCGGAATTTGCTTTAGCAGTCTGGTTGAGTTTTTCGGCAACGCTCGTCTGATGCCCTTTGCTACTACTGCTGCTGCTCTGAGCCTCATCTGGGGCTTCCTGAGTTTCAGCATGGGTTGCTGCTTTCAGTTGTTCAACATAGCCAGGGACAGATACCATCCCGCTTACAAACTCGTGAAGTAGCGGATTTCCACAGGTATGGTGGCAGCAGGAAGCTCCGTTTTCAGCTACCGATTCTTCATATTCTTTTGCGAGGCTTTCGATAACCTCGTCCGAAGGTTTCCAGTATTCATGCCTGACAGCTTCGAGCATTCTGGCTGTTATCGACTGGTAAGCATCGGGATTGTTCTGCTT
>NZ_JAQUVZ010000019.1 GCF_028693135.1 Methanosarcina sp. | reverse complement strand
ATATCAGTACATATGGGATAGAGTGAGCAATAAATTTGAGATGCCACCTCTGGCTCAAATCATCAGAGAAAAAAGCTCGTTGAGTTGAAAAACAGAGCTTTCCACTCAATTTGAAGGGGATACATTATAACCCATAAAACGTCATTCACTATTTTGTGTCGTTTTTGCCACGCTCGACGCAGGAGAGCGGCCTTTCAAAGAAATAAAAAGAAAGACAAGAAAAAAGCCAGAAAGTAAAAGTGACATAAAAAGGGCAAATATTAAAAGTAATAGGAATAACAGCATTCTTTTTCGAATCTCTTTTTTACCGCTTTCAGATTTATTTCTCAAATTCTATTTTTCTTTCCTTTTTTGCAGAGCCGCCAGACAGGCTGGCGGAGGCGCTTATATGTATCTGTGAATTGAAAAGCATTTTTCGGGGTCAAAGGAAGTACTGATCTGGCTGGAAGGCCGATTAGAACCTCGTGAGGTGTGGAAAGTGCATGCAGGGTAGACACACATGTTTTTCACTTAAGAGATAATGTCCCTCATTCCTCTTTGTCCAAAAATTGCCCGCACTTCAGAGGCTTTCTCCAGACTTCTGCAAAACGATTCCTACCTTTTGAATAGAGGCAATGTTGAGCCGACAAACTTTCTAAAAAAATTAGACAATTATTGGTTTATCCCACGGTTTTCAAATCCACTAAGGCTTCGCAATCTTTTGAATATACAGTTCCAGATCTATCCGGTTTTCAGTTTAATATATTAGCTGCTTATTCCAGGCAGGGCTCCATATCAGCAATAAAATACAGGTTAAATCCCTAAAGTAAATATATATGTTTACCTCTTATTAGTATTAATATATTCAGAATGTTTGATATGTCCTAAACTTTTTGATGGGTGAAAATCATGGAAAAAACATGTAAATTAATTTCCTACATGGGAATACTGCTCTTTGTGCTCCTGGCAATAAATCCTGCTTCAGCGGCAGTAATTACCGTGAACAACAGTACAGGGGACCCTGCTGATTTCACTACAATAAGTGCAGCAGTGGAAAATGCTAACAATGGGGACACACTCCTTGTTTTTCCGGGAACATATACGGAAAATGTGGATGTGGCAAAAGAACTGATTATAAAGTCAGCATCCGGAAATCCGGGCGATACCACTGTAAAACTTGCCGCCCCGGATGAAGAATGCGTTTTTAACGTGCATGCAAATAATGTAGTGATAAGCGGGTTTAATATCAGTGGGGTCACGAGTACTGACTACTACTACGGTAATGATGGAATCCATCTTTCTCAGGCCGAAAACTGCAGTATTGAGAACAATACTTTTTCTAACTCGTATAGAGCTATATATCTGCATGAGTCTGACAGTAATAACCTTAGCAACAACATCATTTCCAGTTTAGATTACGGTATTTATTTTTATGATTCTGACAGCAACAACCTTAACGGCAACATAGTGAGCAATAGTGACTATTACGGAATTTGTTTTTATTATTCCGACAGTAACAACCTGATCGAAAATAGTGTGTCGGACGGTAATTGTGGTCTCTGTTTGTCTTCTTCCACAGGAAATTATCTCGCCGGTAACCTGATGCAAAACAACAGCTACAATTTTAAAGCGTATGGACCCCAGATGGAAAATAATATCAGTACCAGCAATAGTGTGGATGGAAAACCTATTTATTATCTGGTAAATGTTATTTCCCCGACTGAAATCAATTCCTCTTCAAATGCAGGGACCGTTTACCTGATTAACTGCAAAAACATCATGGTCAAAGATCTGCTGCTTAAAAACAATGGGGAAGGGATACATCTTTACAATACGAGGTACTCAACTCTAGAAAACAACATAATGGAAAATAATGAATTTGATATATATCTGGACAATTCATACGACAACCACCTGACCGGCAATATCCTGGGAACTGCTTCCAAATACGGGACCTATCTGTCCTCTTCGGATCGCAATGTTCTCAGCAATAATACCGTTTCCAGTGCTTCATCTTACGGTATTTATCTTTATTCTTCCGACAGTAACAACCTGACCGAAAATAGTGTGTCGGACGGTAAATATGGCATCTGTTTGTACTATTCCACGGGAAATTATCTCGCCGGTAACCTGATGCAAAACAACAGCTACAATTTTAGAATGTATGACTCTCCAATGGATAATAATATCGGTACCAGCAACAGTGTGGATGGAAAACCTATTTATTATCTGGTAAATGTTATTTCCCCGACTGAAATCAATTCCTCTTCAAATGCAGGGACCGTTTACCTGATTAACTGCAAAAACATCACGGTCAAAGATCTGCTGCTTAAAAACAATGGGGCAGGGGTACATCTTTACAATACTGAAAATTCAACTCTGGAAAACAACACAATTGAGAATAATGACTATGGGATCTACCTGTATGATTCTAACGGAAATTATCTCCAGAATAACAGAGCGTCGGGGAATAATGATGGGATCTACCTGTATGATTCTGATGGAAATAATCTCCAGAATAACAACGTGTCAGGGAATCATTATGATGGGATCAATCTGTATGATTCTGACGGAAATAATCTCCAGAATAACCGCGTGTCAGGGAATCATTATGATGGGATCTGCCTGTATGATTCTGATGGAAATAATCTCCAGAATAACAACATTTTGGAAAATGAGGATACCGGTCTCTATCTCAGCAGTTGCGGCAACAATACCCTTCGAAATAATTCTATGACCGGAAATACCTACAATTTCGGACTGTACATGTACAACCTTGAGGAATACAAAAACGATATTGATACGAGCAACCTCGTGGACGGTAAAGCTATTTATTACCTGGTAGACAGATCGGATGTACATGCCGATTATTTTGAGGGTGCAGGGACGATTTATCTGATAAACTGCTCCAACATTACGGTCCGGGACCAGACTTTAAATAATAATGAATTCGGGATTTTTGCATACAATGTAACTGCTTCTGATTTTGAAAATAACTTTGTTTCGGGAAATTATTACGGAATATTAGTCGAAAATTCCGTGGATGTCACCCTAAAAAGCAATAATATGGACTCAAATATTCACGGAATCCTGGTCGAAGATTCAGAACAGAATGTTCTGGACCATAATGCAGTATCTGGCGGCATCAAAACATTCGATTTTGACACTGAGAAATACTACCGGATAGGCATTTCAATAGAGGATTCCAGCTACAATAACCTGAGCTCCAATAATGTGGATTCGACTTTCTTAGGTATTGAAATCTATGATTCGGATTACAATAACCTGACAGACAATACTGCGGATTCAAATTTTGTGGGCATTTTAATCGAAGACTCGGATACCAGTAACCTGAAAAGAAACAGTGTGAACTCGAATCAGCTAGGAGGTATTTATGTTTTTGAAGCCCTCAACAATAGCCTGAACGAAAACATTGTCACTTCCAACGGTCAACTTGGCTCTTTTGAAGACATCCCAGGTTCCGGGATCTTTCTGATCGGCTGTGTTAACAGCAAAATAACAGGCAACCGGGTCTTGAATAATGACATAAGTGGTCTTTACCTTATGTATTCGGAAGAGAGTGAAATTTACGACAATTACTTCAACAACCCGACAAACGTTGAACTTGCAAATGAAGGGTTCTTAATGGGAAGCTCACGGAACACGGTTAGCAGCGGTTTCCCGGAAGGTGCGGAAAATGAAGAAACCGGAATTGAGGCTTTATTCGAGCCCGGTTCTATGAATCAGGAACTTGAGGGAAAAGATCCGAAAACAGGCTTTTATAGAGATGGAGAACCCGGTTCAGAGCTCTCCAGCGAACCTGACAAAGAAAAACACTCCCTGTTTTCATCAGGAGGAAACCTCGTGAAATTGAAGACCCCCTATGCCCAGGCAAGCATCTGGAATACCACCAGGACAGAAGGAGAGAATGTTATGGGTGGAGCCTATATAGGCGGAAATTGCTGGGCCCTTCCTGACGGCAGCGGCTGGAGTCAGACCTGCAACGATACGGAGGGAGATGGTATTTGTGACCTGCCCTACAACGTCACTGCTGATGGGATAAATGTGGATTACCTTCCGCTTGTAAAACCTCCTGAACCTATCGAACCTCTTGATGATGATAGCAGCGGGATTTCCGGAGGGAGCAGCCATTCTCCACGTTATGTTCCGGGAGATTCCGGAGCTTCAGATGTGAAAAAGGTTTCCGGAGCCCAGCAGAGAGTAACTGCAGGAAAGGAGTCACATTTGCAGTTTAACGGTGCCGAAGCAGATGTGCTTGGGGTCGTTTTCACGGCAGAAAAATATTCCGGAATTGTTGTTGCCAGGGTCGAGGTTCTCGATAAATCGGTCTCCGGGTCTTCTGGGAACGCAAAAGGAATCGTTTACCAGCAGATGAACCTCCTGGTCGGGAATGAACGCTTTGAAAGTTCTGAAAATATCAAAAAAGCATACATAGATTTCAGGGTTCCGAAAACCTGGGTAGAGGAAAACAATATCGACGTGTCCACAACCACCCTTAACAGGTTCAAGGATGACAAATGGAATCCACTTTCAACAGAGCAGACAGGTGAAGACAAGGAATACTTCTATTTCAGGGCCGAGACGCCAGGCTTCTCTCTTTATTCGATTACCGGAAAGAAATCAACAGCATCCGGCACTCCTGAAGAAAGCGGAAAAATGGAATTGGTTCCCGATCGTTCAGCTTCGGAAGAAGCCCGTACCTCCACCGCCTCAGCTCCCATAAAAGAAGAACAGTCCCCCGGTTTCGGAACAATCGCAGTTGCTGTTTGCTTGCTGCTTTCGACCGGTTTAATAAAAAGGAAGATCTGAATAAATATATTGAAAAAAAATAAATTGAAAAGATAAATTGAAACGATGAATTGAAAAGATAAATTGGAACGATAAATTGAAAAGATAAATTGAAACGATGAATTGAAAAGATAAATTGGAACGATAAATTGGAACGATAAATTGGAACGATAAATTGGAACGATAAATTGGAACGATAAATTGGAAAGATAAATTGAAAGGAAAGTTTAAAGGGTAAATTTGGTGGTGAAAACCGACATAAACCTTTAACTTTCCACAGGTTTGCTGCCCGGTCCCATCAGTGGATAACCGGGAAGCATTTTTTTGGTTTAACGATTTTTTTGGCTTCTCCCTGCTACATGGTTGATATTCCAGGCTGAGAGTTCCCGGTCCGAATAATGATTTCGTTTTCATCTAATGTACACCGGCGGGCTCAAGCGGGGTACAGCACATGGAGGACGAAAGTGAAATACTAATACTACGGTCATTCCGGAATAATAACAACCAATTAACCAGGGAGCATCGAATTTTTTGAAGAGATTTTTTTGTAAAGAGTTCTGTTCTTAGAAGGGTTTCATTTCTTCATCTCTTCAAGTACTTTTTCAGCTTTTTCTCTGACCTCTGCAAAAATATCTTTCCCTTTTGTATCGATTCCTACAATGAGAGGCCCGAATTTCTCAACCCTGAGCACCCAGACTGCTTCAGGCATACCAAGGTCAAGCCAGTGGACGGTTTTCACCTCCTTTATCAGTTCTGCGGCAAGGGCTGCGCATCCTCCGGTGTACGCAAGGTAGACGCACCTGTCCGTCATGGATTCGGAAACGTTTTTCATCCCGCCTTTTCCGATAATTGCCCGGACATTGTGGGCTTTCAGGAGAGGAGGAGTCATTTTTGACATCCTGCCGCTGGTTGTGGGGCCTGCGGAGACCACTTTCCATTCCTCCCTAACTCCTTTCCCGTTTTTCTGCATAAGGGGTCCGCAGTGATAGACTACTGCTCCTTCAAGGGAGAAAGGAAGTTCTTCTCCTTTTTCTTTCATCTCTAGAATTCTTGCGTGGGCTTCGTCCCGGGCTGTCAGGATCTCTCCGGAGATATAAACAATGTCTCCAGCATTGAGTTTCTCAATATCATCTATCTTCAGCGGGGTTTGCAGATGATACTCCATTATTTCTCCCCCCCGAAAACGACTGAAGCATGTCGGTTCGCCCAGCACTGGATGTTTATGGCTACAGGAAGGGAAGCCGTATGGCAGTGTGCAGTTTTCACATGCACGGCAAGGGCGGTTGTGCTGCCTCCAAGCCCCATACAGCCGATTCCAAGGGCGTTTACTGCGTCAAGGATTTCCTTTTCAAATTTGTTCATAGGGGTGTCAAGGGGTTCAAGAAGGGCTTCTTTTGCAAGCCTGGCGGCTTTGTCAAAGGAACCTCCGATACCCACGCCAAGAGTCAGAGGCGGACAGGGCATCCCGCCTGCGCTTACCACGGTC
The DNA here is from genome assembly GCF_028693135.1 of Methanosarcina sp. Lineage (GTDB taxonomy): Archaea > Halobacteriota > Methanosarcinia > Methanosarcinales > Methanosarcinaceae > Methanosarcina. Next base: position 55,539 of record NZ_JAQUVZ010000019.1, on the reverse strand, counting down.
TCAAGCACGAAGTTTTTGATACTTCCGGTTTCAGTTGGGTTCATCATCTTGAGTGCGCTCATATTTTCCGAGCCCGCACCTTTCGGGGCAACCGTGATCTTGAGCTGCTTTCCGGGAACAAGCTTCCAGTGAATATCCGGAATTCCGATTCCTGTATTATCTCCGCTGTTCTTGCGGGTCAGGGGGTTCACGGCATTAGGACGGAGAGGAATCTCAGCTGTTGCAAGGACAACGGCTTCTCTGATAGCAGCTTCCAGGTCAAAGCCGGATTGAAATTCCGTCCCGAGCTCGGCAAAAAAGATCATTATGCCTGTATCCTGGCACATGGGAACCCCATGATTTTTTGCAAGCTCGATATTCTTCAGGATTGCCCGGAGCTGGGACTTAGCAACCGGTTTTTCTTCCCGGGTTTCGGTTTTCCTGAGTGCTTCAATCACATCATCAGGAAGCTCTATTTCTGCTTTTCTTAGAAGGTCTGCAATAGACCGGATGAAGGTTTCACGGCTAATTTTCGAAGACAAAAGACCACCATTGTATGGGAGAAAGGAATTTCTTATAATTTAAGAGGGTAGGCATGAATGCAGGTAATGAATGTATTGAACGTATGTATACAATGAAGTCGGTGAGGCTCTCAATAAGCTAGTGAAAGCCTTAATAGTAGAATATCTAAAAGCTAGAATATTTAAGGGCTAGAATATATATAGGCTAGAATATCAGGACACCTTTTTGCTTTTAATGTTTAAATATCGAGCGCCCGAGTATTCTGAGAATATTGTGCAACTGTTTAACGTTCTGGTATGCTGGAGTAAGATAGGGCTGTTTTTTCATTCTGGTATAGTGAGTGAAACAAACAGTTGTATAAAAGGTATTGTGGAAATAAAATAAGGTCTTGCGGAACTATGCTGGAATTTAGATTTCCCAACATTTTACCTCTAGCTGCTTGCTCTTGCGTAAGGTATTGAAATATCCCAGAAGTTTCGCAGGTATAAATCATTTCAGGATACAACAATTTCTACAGGCATGGATGTACTCTTGCCTGCTTCATTAGTTATTGTTAAAGTGACATAATAATTTCCAGGACTCGTAAATGTGTGTGTTGCATTCATTGCGTGTTTTGAGTTAATTCCATCTCCAAAGTCCCAGTACCACGAGGCAGGTTCTTCTCCTGTACCGGTATCGGTAAAGAGTACCACAAGAGGTGCATTTCCGGAAGTCACATTCGCCGTGAATTCGGCTACAGGTGGGTTCAAAGCTGTTACTGTGATATATTCTTCCCTGGTTTTGGTACTGCTATCTGCTTCATTAGTTACTGTTAAAGTTACGGTGTACGTTCCGGGTTTGGTGAAGGTGTGGGTAGCTGTTTGGGCATGTTTAGAGTCAATTCCATCTCCAAAGTCCCAGTACCACGAGGCAGGTTCTTCTCCTGTACCGGTATCGGTAAAGAGTACCACAAGAGGTGCATTTCCGAAAGTCACATTCGCCGTGAATTCAGCAACTGGGACTTCAGGGGGGAGAGCTAAAACTTCAAGAGTAATTGTCCCCTGTTTGTTTTCTCCATTCGAGTTAATCGTAATGGTTCCTTCATATATCCCTGGATCCAGATCATCTGTATCAATTGTAACGGTAACTGTTTCTAAATTTGTTCCTCTCTCAGGTTTTAGAATTATCCATTCCTTATCGGCACTCACATCCCACTCAAGAGCTCCCTCTCCTTCATTTGAGATTATGAATTTCTTAGATTCCGATTCTCCTTTGATTATTTTAAATTCAAAGGAAGGGTCAGGATTAACGACTAATTCCGGATCTCCATCGGGGCCATTGGAGGGGGGAAGCACATCAAGATGTATAGTAAATTCTTCGCTGCCGTCATTCGAGTTTATCGTAATGGTTCCTTCATGTTTCCCCGGATCTAAATCATCTGTATCAACTGTAACCGTAACTGTGTCTGTATCTGTACCACTTTCCGGGCTTAGTTTTATCCAGGTTTCATTTTCACTCACGTTCCAGTTAAGTGTCCCCCCACCTTTGTTTGTGATCTGAAGCTCTTTGGAAGCCAATTTCCCTTCGCTCAAACTAAAACTTAAGGAATGAGGGTCCGGGGATAAAGCAAGAATTGGGGGAATACTTTTAGATTCAGTAACCGGCGCAGGAGTAGTAGTATGTGTAGAAGTATTATGTGTAGAAGTATTATTAACTGGATGATTGTCAGGTTCAGGGGTTGGTGGGAAGGGTAGTAAGTATATGATCAATATCAAAATAATTCCGCAAATAATGCAGATTGTAATCAGCTTTTTCCCTGAAAAACTCTCTTGTTTTTTTGAAGGAGGCGAAGAGGCCTGGAATTTCGAGGTTTCCTCAAGCTTCTTCCTTTCGGTCTCTTCTCTATGCTTTCGGAGTTTTGCCTGCTCTTCCTGCTCTCTTCTGGCTTTTTCTTCTTCTTTTTTGGATTCTGTTTCCTGTTCTTCCGTCTGTTTTGCTTCTAGAACTACTCTTTCTTTTTTTTCTGTTTTCTCTTCTTTTTGTCTGTGAAGTTCTTCCTTTTGTTTTACCTCCTCTGCTTTCTTTTGGAGCTCATGTTCTTTCTCTTCTTTCTCTCCTTCCTGTATTTCCTCCTGTTTTTGCTCTTCTCCTCTTTGCTTCTGACGTTTTTCCTGATATTTCATGATTTTTATATAATTCTCAACTTCAATTTTGCCATCAAGAAGGGATTCAAGGTGAGGTTTTATGTTTACTTCCATGGGGTCTAAAGCCGATGGGTCTTCGTAGATTTTTTGAAGGATTGTAAGAGATCTATATAACACATCAGGAGGAGCAGAACCAAGATATTTCATCAATCTTTCGTTTTTTTCATCAAGCTCTTTATGCTTAATTTTTGGGATATTTCTTCCAAGGATCATTTCTCCTTCGTATGATCCTTTTTTCTGGGGCCGCTGTAAACCTTTAGCTTTAGTTTCATTAAAAGTATACTTGTAGAGATCATCGACCGTTATAATTCCATCATTATTATCGTCAGCTGCCCAATCTTTCAATCCTTTTAATAAGTAACTTGTAAAAACTCCATGTTTGAGTTCTCTGTCTTCTTTTGCTATATTCGAACCCGTTTGTCCCGTTGAGGTGAGTAATATATTACCGGAACCTGAGTACGTTGAGAGCATCTCGTCGAGATAATCTCCTTTCATACCGGCAGTCCCGCTATAACAGCAGTCAAGAATTATGACCAGGCGTTTGCAGGCGGATTGTTCTTTACATTCATTAATGTAATCAAATTTTAGTGAAGTTGCCAGCAAGCTTTCAGGATCACTGTCCCTGAATAACAAACACAGATCAAATTTATAACTCGGTTTTCCATGACCTGAATAATAAATCAGAACTTCATCGTTTTGTTTTGCATCTTTAAAGACTTTTTCTATAGTCTGTGAGACCGCTTCTTTCCCTTTATCTATTAACTGGATAACTTCGTCAAATCCGCAGATATCCGGATCCAAGAGTGTCTTTGCCATCTCTCTTGCATCACTCTCTGCGAACTCTAATTTGTCCATTTTTGAATATTCATTGGTACCTATTAAAATCGCAATTCTTCTGCCGCGCTCAGTTTCAATCACTTTACTCCCAGCTTAAATTTTACTTGCCTGTAGCGATTTTTCAAATAAGCCTAAAACTTCAGATTTGGAAAAACCTGTTACTCCCGAAATCTCAATCTCATTTCCGTTTGGAAATTTCATTACGACCTTTGCTTTCGGTCTGAAGTCCAACCACACTTTGACCACATCAAATACATGCCCAACGCTTTTTATAGATAAACCGGAAGCTGAAAGAATGTTAAATACTGTAATTATTCCAGCTCTTTCGCCCTCTGCAGCCTTACAGGTTAAAGGCTCTATTGAGCCTTCCATAATATTTCGGTTAATTGCATTGTAAAGAGTGCAGCACTGCTTTTGCCAGTATTCACTTAGCTCTTCGGCTTCTTCGGATTCTAGTAAGAGTTGAAACGGAGGTATTTTTGTTTCCTGTTCCATTTGATCCCCAACGTTTGGTGCCCATTTTTATTTGAGTAGTTATATTATTAGTATTATATTTATTACAACTATTTATTACTCTCAGTACTATTGTTACATGGACAGAAAATTTTATTTTTTCTTTTCCACTGCCTGCCCTCAACATGAATAAAGTGAAAATTATACCCCAAGGTAAGGAAGAACTTAAAGAGCATTCCAGAAAAACAGCCTACTTTTAGCTGCACAATTTTATAATATGTAAACAATAATTGTTGAAGATAGCAGAACAATAATTACGAATAAAAAGTAGTTGAATAATTACCGTGAAATTCTTGAGGGACGATTAGTATGCATTGAAGGATCGGCAGTCGTTTGTTTGCATATTTCTCCCGTAAAAATTTTTATGGCTTATAGAGAATGGCTTAATAGGAATGCTTACAGGGAATTTTTCAGCTTCGCAATATCTTCAGCTCCGCGACCTCAATTCCCCGGTATTTTCATTTCTGTATGTCCTTTCCCCGCGGCTTTATGACAACACGGTTTTCAGGATATGCTATCCTGCTCCGTTTGCAGATAAAAGACTTTTCCAGATCGGCTGCCATCTGCTGCGCAAGCGCTGAGGGTATGCCCATGACCATCAATTCCGGAGGCAGCCAGGGGTTCCCAGTAGGATCGATAGGACCGACAAAAGCTGAGTCTTCTGGTGCGTTTTCTGCCATGCCCGCCGGAAAAGCAAGCATCAAAGCACAGGTTGGCCCTCCGGGTATTATCGTTCTAAAGAAGGGGTCGGAGTTGCTGAACTGCGCCAGTCCGCAGAGGTTCCTGATCTGCTCACTGCCTGCGAACAGGATAAAGGACCTGACAGTTTCAGGTGCAATGTAATCAGTACACGGGACAATGACGGTGTATTTTCCGGGAGGAGTAATTTTTCCTGCGCGTTCTTTCTGTTCATCGAACAGCTCAGGGGTTGCCTTTAAATGTTCGGCGGCTCCACCCCGGAAGTCCGGTGTGCCTACAGTCACGAAGTACTTTAGCTTCGGGTGCGGTTCAGCGAGCCCCATCCAGACCATTCCGCCGGGACAGCACTGTTCGTGAGATGCTTCAATGTAAATTGAAGGAATTTCTTCAAAAAGGGCGGCAGTATAGACTGCTTTTGCTACACAGCGGTCTACCGTATAAGATGGAACTGCTCCTTCCGGAAGTTCATCCGTGCCATAGACGCACAGAGGACGCAGTTTCAGCCTGCCGGCTTCGGCAAGCTTTTCCCCCAGCTCTTCAACGCTTAACATCGCAGCTTTCCCCATTGTATCACTTTCCCCGGTATCAAGCTTGAAAATCTTATTCTTTGATCCAGCCCTTTTCCAGCCAGTAATCGCAGTTGTGCGTCCAGTTGTCTTTGTTGGCAAGGATAACATACTTGAAGTGGTCTCTCCATGCCTCATGTGCAACTTCCTGTTCCGGGTATTGCCTCTTCTCTTTTATCGCTTCAACAAGGTCTTTGCCCATTTCCCTCGATTTTTCAATTGCTGCTTCCATTGCTGAGGGGCCCTTTGCCATTGCGCAGCCCACTCCTCCGATGGTGTTGCCTCCGCAGTGTGCCATATAATTATTCATAATGTCGAGGACAAAATCAATCTCCCCGCTGCCTGCAGTTGTCAGAGAAAAGCTATATTTTCCGGCAAAGAGTTGCTCATGAATAACAAGAGGGCTTCTGTCGAACAGGGTCTTGAGCTGAGCTGTCACATTTGTTATGTAATTGGGACTGCTAAAGATTATGCCGTCCGCAGCCAGCAGCTTTTCCAGCACACCGTTATAATCGTCTTTTATTGAACATACGCCTGTTTCCTGGCAGGTATTGCATGCTGTGCAGTATTTGATCTTCAGTTTCGCAACGTCGATTGACTCGACTTCAGCTCCTGCTTTTGCGGCTCCTTCCAGAGCTGCATCCAGCAATTTTAAGGTGTTGCTGTTTTTGCCTCTTGGACTTGATGATATCCCGACTATTTTCATGGTATCCCTCTATGATTTTTTACAAAATAACACTACTGTATTCAATTAAAACTTTATTATCTTCTCTGATTGGAAAAATTAATAATCACAGTAATTTCAAGATCGAGCTTCTTTCTGGGAGCGATTTGAGAATTGGAGGCCATTTGACTCCAAAATCCACAAAAACAAGATTTTCACATTCCCGTTTTTCTTTTTAACACGTCTGTGGAATAAAACTCTCTATCCAGGCAGAGAAACTTAATTTTGAAGTCCAGTCTTTTGATGATGTTGATAAAATGGGTGAGGCATTCAATTTTTGTTACAATGTCTGGAGTTTTTAGGTTTATAATTGTTCCTGGGTTATTACTATGAATATCTGTAGTCGTAACACTGACAATTTTATCTTTATACCACAGTTAAGGGCCCAGCAATTTTGGCTCAGACAGTTCAAAAGAACTTTCATACTATAATATCTGTGATCGAGTTTTGTTGGTAATATTACAGATTCAGTAAACAACGTGCGATTGACAAGGGCGGTAAGTAATGAATTCATGGGTGAATGAGCAAATGGTATATTCGGATATTAAGAACCAATTCTTGTATACTTAATCTAAAAATAAGATCTTTTTCAGCCAATACATTTCAATAATTTTAAAGTAACGAAAATCAGAAATTATATATATCACTACTGTAATAAATCTAAACTAAGTACTAATGTAAAACGCGAAACTTAAGACTATTTTTAATAAACAGTCTTCGCGAGAGGGAGAAAATGTATATTCCTGCTTCAGGTTTTGATGAGATTATTACAGCGGCGGAAGGACTTAATCCAAAAGATGACGAAGTTGTACTTATACTGCTTGCTGAGGAACAGATGCCCGATATAACCACCCTTATATCATCCCTTAATCAAAGAGGTATCAACTTTATCGGGGGCATATTTCCCAGAGTCATTCATGGAGAAGACCTCCACAGGTCCGGCGCTGTAGTGAGGCTGCTTCCTCTGGTGAATAAACCTTTACTTGTGACAGAACTGAGTACAAGCACAATTAATATCCAGCATCAACTATCCGATTTGAAATTTTCGAAGGGAAGTACTGCCTTCATACTTGTGGACGGTCTTTCTACTTCCATACACTCTTTCCTTTCCCTGGTTTTTCAGCAACTTGGTGTATCGGTCAAATACTTCGGGGGAGGCGCCGGTTATCTAAGTTTCCAGCAACAACCCTGCATCTTCTGCCCCCAGGGGATATATAAGGACGCCGCAATAATTGCTTTTATTGATATGGACAGTGAACTTGGGATACGGCATGGTTGGAAACGCATAGCTGGCCCCTTTGTGGCAACAAGATCTGAAGGGGGTGTCATCAAGGAACTCAACTGGAGCAATTCTTATGATGTATATAAAAAGGCCGTTGAACATGAATCCGGCCTTAAATTCGATGAACACTCTTTTTTCGAGATTGCCAAAGGCTACCCATTTGGTATCTATAGTGAGGGTAGTGAGGATATTGTAAGGGATCCTTTTCAGGTAACCGAGAAAGGGGAAATCATATGTGTAGGTGAAGTCCCTGAAAATGCCGTGCTCAACATACTCAAAGGTGAAAAATCTGCCCTCATAGATTCAGCAAGGCAGGCAATCAAAGATTGTTTCAGTTCAGGCTTTAACAACATTGAATATTGTTTGGTAATGGATTGTATATCCAGAGTGCTTTTCCTTGAAGAAGACTTTAAAGAGGAACTTGTGTCCCTATCACGAGAAATAAGCTTTAATAATTCATCAGTTGTGCCGGAGGGAGCTCTCACAATTGGAGAGATAGCTTCTCGTGAACAGGGTATCCTTGAGTTCTACAACAAAACTATCGTAGTGGGCGCTTTCCATGAGTGAGCAGATGAAATCCAGTGAAATGATCGACGAAATATCACTATTGTATGAGCTTTCTCTGTCTATAGGCACTTCTCTTGACCTGCAGGATAACTGTGACATATTCATAAGAAAATTGCTTTCCCGTAAAAACCTGGACTTTGCCTCTGTCTGGATTAAAGAAAGTGCTCTGTGTTTCCAGGACAACGACAATGCCCAGGTTGTATACGCATATCCTCAGCACAGAATCTCACTCACCCAACTGTCTACCTCGCACCCTGTCTTTTCCCTAAGTGAAAAGTGTGAAGTACTGGTTGTGAACTCTTCTGATGAAAATTTTAGCCAGTTCATCACTGAAAAAGAGGTTTTTTGTGGTACTTTCATAATTATTCCTCTTGGAACAATAGGCATCTTGAAGCTGTATTCTGTAAAGGAGATGGAGGACACAAAGGCTTCCAGAATAGCCAGTCAGCTGCGCAATATTCTATCAAAATTCGAGGTGTCTCTGGAAGCTTGCCTCATGCATAAGCGTACTTTGTTAGAGATGAGTGAAAAAGAGAAATTAGCGAAAGAACTGTTTTATTCAAAGATAGTCGCAGAGACTGCAAATCGTGCCAAGAGCGAATTCCTTGCAACTATGAGTCATGAACTGCGGACACCACTGAATTCCGTCATAGGTTTCTCTGACCTGATGATAGCAGGCAATGTTGGAGAGCTGTCTCAGATGCAGAAAAAATTCCTGGGCAACATATCCACGAGTGGGAAACATCTGCTTGCTCTCATAAACAACGTACTCGACATATCCAAGGTCGAAGCGGGTAAGATGGAGTTGAATTGTGAGATCTTTGCCGTTAAAGAAACGTTTACTGAAGTAAAACAGCTGACATCACCCCTTGTTGAGAAAAAGGGGCTTAAAGTGGAGTTCTGTCTGGACGAGAAACTTGCAAATATATATGCTGATAAAATAAGGTTCAAACAGATTCTTTTCAATCTTGCGAGCAACGCCATTAAGTTCACTCCTGCGGGTGGAAAGATGACCATCTCCTCAAACATGTACGGAGAAATGGCACAGTTCACCGTCAGAGATACGGGTATAGGGATAGCTGAAGAGAATAAGCACAAGCTATTCAAGCCTTTCACACAGCTTGATTCTGCTACAAACCGCATGTACGATGGGACAGGGCTTGGGCTTTCCCTCGTTAAAAGTTTTGTAGAGCTGCATAAGGGGGAGATATGGTTTGAAAGTGAAGTTGGGAAGGGCACAGCTTTTACTTTTGAGATACCTTTAATTGCCGGCTTAAATAAGGAAGGCACTGCAGAAGCAATAACAGAGGACACTGAGACGATCCCAACAAAGGATATTGAGAATATCCCTGAACCCATTATCTATATCCCGCAAATAATCGAACCACTTTATAGCAGCAGGGATGAGCCACTGATACTTGTGGTGGAAGACGACGATGCTTCAAGGGAGTTGCTGGAGGTCACCCTGACGCAGGAAGGTTACCGTGTGGTATCTGCTCCCAATGGAAAAGAGGCCCTTGAACTTGCCAATAGGATGAAACCATTTGCAATTACTCTGGACATTATGATGCCTGGAATGAACGGCTGGGATGTCCTGAAGTATTTGAAACTGGAGGAACATACCCATAACATTCCAGTAATAATCACTTCTATGCTGGATGAAAGAGAGATGGGTGTCATATGGGGAGCTGTGGAACACTTCATCAAACCTATTCAAAAGGACACATTACTTTCCACACTTGATAAAATCAAAGAAAAGGCAGCAAAATCGTCTCTCAGTGTGCTGGTGGTGGATGACGAAAAAAGTGCAGTTGAACTGGTAGCTGCGATGCTGGATGGAAAGGAGTTCAATGTGTTGAAGGCTTATGGGGGACAGGAGGCCATAGATCTTGCATTCAAAGAACGACCGGACTTAATCGTTCTGGACCTTATGATGCCTGATATCAGTGGTTTTGAGGTTATAAAAGCGCTTAAGAGCAAGCCGGATACCATCGATATTCCCATAATTATCTGTACTGCAAAGGATTTGGAACCAACTGAAATGAATACACTGGATGAGAACGTGTCCTATATCGTACACAAGGGTATGTTTAACAGGGAGAATCTTATTGGCATTATAAAAGGTGTTCAAAAAAAGACCTGTAGAAAGACGGACTGTTACCATAAGCAGCAATATGAACACGCATTAACAATTGAGAGGTTCCTATGACAAATATACTGGTAGTAGAAGATAATTTTGTAAACATGGAACTGGTAGTCTTTCTTCTTGAGTCAAATGGAATGGAAGTTACGTCGGCTTTCGATGGATGGGAAGCATTAGAGATACTCAAAGATAGTTGTTTTGATATTATATTGCTCGATATACTGCTACCTGGAATAGATGGAATGGCAGTTCTAAAACATATTAAGGAAAACCCAGCCTTACAGCACATACCTGTTGTGGCCTTAACAGCACTTGCCATGCAAGGGGACGAACAGAGATTAATTGGTGCTGGTTGTATAGGCTATATTTCAAAGCCTATAGATATATCCCAATTCCTAACAACCGTAAATTTCTATCTAAACAAGGGCATTAATCATGCGAATACGCAATAAGAAGCTGATGATATCTGTTAAAATTGAATGGCTTCTCAGAAAAGCTGCGTGAATACCTTTCAGTTTGTGTCAAGACACTTTGTAGCCCAACCTTGATCCTCTTTGCCTCTACAACTCCAAGAATTTTTCCCATTCACAGAGTGCATAATCTGAAGATCCAAATTCCATAGGGTACTCTTCAATCTCATCTTTTTTGTGAACCATATCTAGTTTCTCGCATCATCCAGATCCTGAGGGACCAAACTTTAGACCTCCACGAAGCCATCTTCAAGGCCTTCGATCGCTTCGACGAACATCTCTATGAGTTTTCACTTGGCGTGGGTCCGGATGATAGGTCTGCTGTCTACTCACTACCAGCGGAAGTGGAGTTCTCTGGCCTGGAAGAAGAAATGGCTGGCGATGTCCGCACCACTACAATTGATTCCATGGGCCTGGAAGTAGGCCGAGCTTTTGGGTATCGCTTCGATTTCGGGGACGACTGGCTGCACCAGATAGACGTCACAGGCATTGATGGTTATTCGGGAAAAGGAAAGTATCCGAAGATTACAAAGAAAGTGGAACAAAGCCCGCCGCAGTACCCTGATGAGAACAACGAATAAGGAATGGTTTCTTAGAATTAACTTTTGACGCGGAATAGCTACTGACTGGCTTGAGCCTGAAAAATCTCAGGGTGCCTGATAACCCCATATCTTCAAGGAAAGGTCTACCATCAGGTCGGTCAGGGATTCCTCACTCTTGATGAAATTCGGTGAGTAGATTGTATAGAAGATAATGCCATCTACCATAATCCCCCAGTCCGTAAAGACTTCCAGAGGATCTTTGTCGCCTATCTCAACGCCGTTGAAACGGCAAAAAAATTCGGATGCTGCTTTGTGTTTTTTATATTCAAAATCCATTTTATCCATTTTTTTGTATTCTTCCATAATTTCGCCGTCGAGTAGTGCAGACAGGATTAATGCTTTTGCTAAAAAGCTATTGTCTTTAGCGTATTGCAGAATATTACTTATTACATTTCTTATGTAGCCCGGAAAATCATTAAAATTAATATTTTCGGGTTTCTCTGTCATCAATAGCTCGCCCGTGTATCGAGAGCTAATTTCCTTAAGGATGTCAAACTTGCCGCCCGGGAAATATTTATAGATCAGCCCTATGCTCACACCGGCAGCCTCAGCTATGTCCCTGATGGTTACATTTCCATAACCTTTTGTCTCTATCAGCATGTACGTGGCCTCCTGAATAGAGATAATTTTCGCCTTTTTGTCCCGTTTGACATTCGTCTGATTGTCCTTATCGCGTTTTTTAGCTAGCATATAATATCCCCTAAGTGAACATTGTTCAAAAGCCTTATTAATAAGTTGTGCTAATCACCTCCTATCAAGTGAACATTGTTCACCAACCATGAGCAAATCTATTTATATGAGGTAAATATCATATGTTATATAACGTGTGTTATTTAACGAAGGTCTGTATGCTGCCCAAAACAAAATTTTACAGAGAAGCCATTGTGGAAGCCGCTTTTGCCATTGCAAAAGAAGAAAGCTTTGCCGGCATCACCGCGCAGCATAGCGAAACGTCTTCGTTGTTCGGTTGCGTCGATCTTCGTGCATAGCTCAAAAAAATAATTAAAAGTCTTTCAGATCAAAACAATGTGTTTGTTATCGAATCGGGGTAAAATCATGAAATCAATACTTTTCGTACTTGCTTTGCTTCTTTTATCGACCCTCCATGCCTCTGCAGCAGACACCTCTCAGGTCGATGGAACGGATCCAGCTTGCATAGTCGAACTATACAGCGATCTCGAGTCCTTTGATGTAGCAATCTACTCAGCCCAGCCGGAAGAGAACCTGACCCTTGAGACATCTCTGATCAGGCCGGGAAGGGGGAGTGAAGAAATCATTGCTACACAGGAATTTTTAACTGGTAGTTTTCCTGCGAATACAAGAGTTATGAAAGTTGGCTTATGGAATGTCAGGAATCCCGAGCGTGGGGCTTATACTCTGAGAGCAAGGCTTATGGAACAGGGGCAGGTACTTTCGGAAGCGGAGTATGATTTTGTTTACGGCAGCTACTCAGCTCCCAGACTCCATGTGGATGATCTTGTCCCTAACTCCGATGGGATCTCTGTTGTACTCTCCCCAAATCAGGCTTCACTTTTTGATATCGAATATATGCTTGTAAACGGGCACGACGTAATCTATGAAACAAAAACCGAAAAGGCATCCTTGACCAGCGTTCCGGAAACCTTTTCTGCGCCCTGGGGGGCTCTCCTTGAGAATAATAAAGAGTATTATGGGAGAGTAAAGGTTCATGTTTACTCCCCAGGCCAGGGGTTTATAGCTTTAACAGAGCGTTTCACTGCCAGAGACGATGCCGAGATTACTGACATCTATGAAGATGAGACCGGAGCAAGTGCAACTGTTTTAGGGCGTTCCCAGGTGCCTTTTGGAGGAAGTCTGGTTTTTTCCGTATATGAAGTGCAGGAACCTTCAGGACGCGGCAGTCCGATGTTTGTTGAATCCATCCGCGAGAGAGTCCCGGTTCTTTTGACCGATGACGATGAGACCGTTGAGGTCGCCTGGAAAGAAAGGCTCACTGAAGGAGTTTACAGGCTTGAGATTGAACTTATCGGTAACGACGGAGATGTTATCGAACGCAGGGAAACCATTATTGAGTCTGATCTTTCTCCTATGAATGAGAGTGAGACAGTCCCTGATACAGGAAATGAAAGCTCAGAAGAAGACGATGGGAATGGTATCACTGGCTCTTCTATTATTGCAGGAACTGCGGGGATTGCTATGGTTTTTGCCTTTTTTAAAAACCATAATAAAAACTCAAAAAGGCCGTGAATCCCATGCGTTATGAACTTTTAATTGCTCTCAGGCAGATTCGGGCAAGAAAATTTCAGACCCTACTTTCGGTAGGAGCAATAGCTCTCGCTGTAATGGTACTTACAGTTTCCCATTCTCTTTTGGTGGGTGTTACAGGGGAGCTTTATAACATTACCGTGGACAAACTCCCTCAAGTCTCGGTCTCTCCGGAGGAAGGTGAGGATTACATCTATCTCTACGGCACTCTGGTAGAAAGGGTTAGTTCAATTGAAGGAGTTACTGCAGTTTCTCCTTTCCTTACAGGGCAGGCTTCTTTCAAGTTCAAAGACAATTCCCTTAACTCCGAGCTTAGAGGCGTGATCCCTTCACAGGAAAATGAAATCAGCTCTATCGAAGAGGATATGGTTGAAGGCAGTTTCCAGGAAATCGAGTTTTCGAGAAATACGGTGGTTATAGGCTCAAAGCTGGCGGAAAAACTGGAGGTTAATCTGGGGGATTCCGTAGATGTGTCTTTTCCGAATGCAAATCCCCTCTCTCTCAGAGTTGTGGGGATCTTTCATACCGGATCTCCTCTTGACGAGGTCCTGACATATACCTCCCTGGATACTGCCCAGCAATTCTATGATGCCTCGAACGTGGTTAATGGGGTTTCAGTCCATCTCAGGGATTTTAACAGGGATAGAGAAGTCGCAAACGAGATCAAAAAACTTGGTTATAATGCAAAGAGCTGGACAGAAACAGATCCTGCAATCCTCCGCACCATTGCTATCGAAAGCACTTCAAACGCTGTCATATACGGGCTTATTGTTGTCATAGCCTCTTTTGGTGTGGTCAGCACACTGAACCTTTCGGTTATCAGTGCAACGGGTCAGATAGGTATGCTTCGCGCTATGGGTGCACAGGTCTCAGGCATCCAGAGGATTTTCATCCTCCAGAGCGGGATTATTGGCCTGCTGGGCGCTCTTTTCGGCACTTTTGCAGGAGTCCTTATAGCCCTGGCAATAGGACAGTATGAGATCCCGGCAGATCAATCCGATCTTTACGGAAGTATTTCCTTCATCCCCATTGCCGTGCGCCTTCACGATATATTATTCATCATTTTCGCCGTTTTTCTGCTGAACCTGATTACCGGCATTTATCCTGCGCGACAGGCGGCGAAACTGGACCCTGTAAAGGCTATCAGTTCAAAGTGAGTGCAGCTGTAATACAATTTCACAGCATATTTCTAAATTAATGGTAAATGTGAAAATGTAAGTATTCTATTGGCTTAAAATCTTAATAAATTTAATAATTTGAATATTATAAAATCTCCATAGTCTAAAAACTCTATACATATTCATACCAAGGAGCTTATTCAGATGTATGAGCTGAAAATCGCTTTGAGGCAGGTATTGTCCAGAAAAAAGCAGACCCTTTTTGCCATACTTGCCGTTGCTCTGGCAGTTGCCGTAATCACGATGATGATGGCAATGATTTCGGGTTTTCAGGATGAGCTTGTAACTTCAAGCATCGAAAATAATCCCCATATTGTTATCAGCCCTCAGGATGAGGAAGAAGAGGTCATCCATCTTTACAGGTATACGTCTGCCATGATCTCAGAAAAGGAAGGAGTTATAGCCGTCTCCCCCAAATATCTTGGCCAGGCGGCGCTTGAGTACAGGGACAATGCCGAAGGGGTTTCTCTTCAGGGAGTTGACCCTATGGCTGAAGAGAGTGTCATGAGAGTAAATGAGGATGTTGTTAAAGGCGACCTCATGACCCTTGTTCATACAAGATACGGGATCCTGCTTGGGGATCAACTTGCAGAAAACCTGGAGGTAAATGTAGGAGATCAAGTAAATGTCGTTTTTCCGGGCTCGCAAACAACCTCTTTTAAGGTTATAGGCCTGATCCATACCGGCACTGCTGCGGATGAGGTCACAGCCTATGCGAGGCTCGACTCGATTCAGGATTTTTTCAATGAACCGGGAGTTGTAAGCACCATAGGAGTCAGAGTAGCAGACCCTTATCAGGCAGACATCATTGCAGGTTCTATTGAGAGAGAAACCGGACTTGATGCTGTAAGCTGGAGCGAAGCAAATGCTGCAATTCTCAGTCTCTTAGAGTCCCGGGCGATCTTTGCAAATATTTTCTATTTCCTGATTTACGGAATTGCAGGCTTCGGAATTGCAAACACCCTGATCACAATCGTTGCTCAGAGAACCAGGGAAATAGGCATCCTGAAAGCTATGGGAACTTCGCAAAAGAGCATTATGCTTGTCTTTCTTTTCCAGTCCATGATCCTTGGAGCAGCAGGCCTCGTGCTCGGGACAATTCTCGGTTATATTGCGACAATTGCGCTCCAGAGCTATGAAATAGAAATCCCTCAGGAGACGTATTTCGGGCTTCAGACTCTTCCTCTTGAAGTCGAACCGCTTAATTTTGTGTATGCGGCTTTCTTTGCTTTTATTGTCAATATCCTCTCAGGAATTTATCCTGCGCGGAAGGCTGCAAAACTTGACCCTGTAAAAGCCATTGAAAGTGCCTGAACTGAAAAAGAATAGCAGTAAACAATTAATTGTCTAAATTTCAATAATTTTAAGGAGGTATCGGAAAAGCATGACAGACGAAAGCACGGTTATAGAGCTTAAGAACCTGACCAAAGTTTACCAGAACGGAGTTGAATTTCGCGCTCTCGACAATGCAAACCTGAGAATTGAAAAAGGGGAATTTGTTGCAATTGTAGGGCCTTCCGGTTCAGGTAAAAGTACGCTTATGCACTTAATAGGTCTGCTGGACACGCCAAGTTCAGGCACCCTGCTTATAGATGGCAAAGATGTAACCAAAATGTCAGATAAGGAGCGTTCCGGAATGAGAAACAGGATACTGGGATTTGTCTTTCAGTACCATCACCTGCTTCCCGATTTCACAGCTCTGGAAAACGTAATGATGCCGCTCCTTATTGCAGGCAAGAGCAGGGAGAAAGCAAAAAATGTCGCCGAAGAGCTTCTGGAGAAGGTAGGGCTCGAAGGAAGAATGGACCACAGGCCTGGTGAACTTTCAGGAGGGCAGAACCAGAGGGTTGCAATAGCAAGAGCTTTGAGCTGTTCTCCTGCAATCGTACTCGGAGACGAACCTACAGGCAACCTTGATACAAAATCGGGTGACATGATCTATGAACTACTCAGGCAGCTAAACAGGGAGTATAATCAGACATTTATCGTAGTTACTCACAACGATGACCTGGCTTCAAAAGCTGATAAAATTATCAGGCTTGTAGATGGGAAAATTACAGTTCGGTAAGGAGAAAAATGTTAAAAAATAGCAACTGAACACAAAAAACTTAAGGAAATAGTCACATTAGAAGATTTTCCTGGTTGAATTATATTTGCGCTATTTTCGGCGATTCTCATGAGATTGTTTATAAGACCATAATTTAAACGGAGATGTGAAATATGACCCGAATTACTAAAAAAGCATGGTTTGACAAGAGGATTCTTGGATGGGGTTATCGTCCCATCAGCTTAGAGGGTTGGTTGGTAACTGTAGTAGTTTTAGTTGCGATTTTTGCTAGCATAACTTATCTCGAGGAAACGGCAACTCGTTATGTCATTCTTGCTGTAATCCTGATAGTCTTTCATATTATTATTTACCTGACTGGCAATGCCCCGGGCTCTAAGTTATGGGATAAGTTAAGGAATAAATAACGGAAGCATGTAAGGTGATTTGAGTAATTCAAAAGTGTTGTAACCATTGCAATTTTCTAATGCCTTATGACTTTTTGGATAGGTACTAAATCAAAGGTCACAGATCGTGTAGTTTAGATGTTGAAAGGGGAACTACTTTCAAAGCCATTTTTCCGGGTAAAGATACCGGCGCTCAATCCGGCGATACCCACTTATAATGATTATTTTTTTCATTCCCCCTTCTCCTTTTGTTTTATTTGCTGTATACGCAGGATATCCTCCCCCATTTCCATAAGCAGCTCCTCAGCAGCCTGATCATCAAGCCAGGACGGCAGATGACCGTTGGCGACCATGACCGAGAGACCCGTTTGAAAAATCCTCATTTTTAAGAGCAGGCGCCTGCGTTCCTCGTACGTCAAATCACGCAGGTTTTCATCTTCAGCCATTGCTTCAACCAAAGCATCCTGAACGGTTTCGTACGAAGCCATGTACGGATTTTTCTGAATTACCAGTTCACGAAACAGGACCGGGTATTCCCGCGCAAACACTAAACTGGCTTTCCCTATATTTTCGAAAAGGTCCGATCCGTCTTGTTTTTTCAGCAGTTCATCCGAAAGGGCAAAAACACGCTCGACTACAGCCTTGATCAAATCATCAATTGTTTCGAAATTAAGATAGATCGGCGCAACCGAACAACCAAGACGTTTTGCCACGTTGCGTGAGGTGATCCCGGCAAAGCCTTCTTCTTTTGCGATCTCAAAAGCGGCTTCTACAATGGCTTCTCTGTCAAATTTTGTTTTTGGTGGCATACAGACCCTCCTAAGACTAACACGTGTTATGTAACATATGTCATTTGTTATAATAAAAAGATATTTGTCACGAGAAAAAATGCAAAATGTTAACAAACGATGCGAATATCGGAAGGGGAAGGAAAAAACAGATCGAGTATGTAAGTAACCTGACAGAAAACCACAAAGAAGATGTTCCCTGGACGGAAGAAAGGCCGTCCGGACAACTGTAAGGTGCTTATTTACAGGCACGGGAGATTATGTGTTTTTTTTTTCTCTACCTTGATGAATATATATGTGAGTTATCTTAAATCCGGAAGAAGGAGAGATAGTTTCATTTAGCCCCATAATTTTTATTTTTAAGTTTATCAAGCAAAGCTGACACTCTTTCTTTAGCGGCTTCTGTTTCTTGAGTATCTCGGACAATGCTGATATCCAGAATATCGCCCTCCTTGCTCTCCGGAGGCAGTAAAAAAAGAGGGATGTCAATTTTTATTGACTCCTCGTCCCTTAAAAGCAGTACCGCAATACTGCCCTCTATTCTGTCAAGTGTAACTTTGAAGCTTTCCATTTTCACCTCTCCAATACATCAACCAGCTTCTCACTGTCATCATAGAGATACGCTGTGTCTCCATCGTTGTTCCAGATTGGGCTTTCTCTCCAGTATAATTCGGTAGCTGTATCAGTGCCCTCTCCGGTATACAAAGTTAAAGTAGTTTGGGAATCCAGCGTACAGGAAGGAAACGTATAGGTGTGCTTACTGCCTTCATCCTCGATTTTCCAGCCTTTCAATGAAACAGGAGAGGACCCTTTGTTTGTAATCTCCACCCATTCATCCTGCAGGCTCAGGTCGCTAACATAGACTATTGATTTTGTAGAGCTGGA
The DNA here is from genome assembly GCF_028693135.1 of Methanosarcina sp. Taxonomy (GTDB): domain Archaea; phylum Halobacteriota; class Methanosarcinia; order Methanosarcinales; family Methanosarcinaceae; genus Methanosarcina. Next base: position 36,906 of record NZ_JAQUVZ010000019.1, on the reverse strand, counting down.
GGCTACATTCTCTTCGACTTCAGCGTCTTCAGGTTCGTTTTCTTTAATTATCATCGAAGCCGAAGAACTGTCAGCTCCACTCTCAGCAGGCTCGGTTTCGATCACTTCTTCTCCAGATCCTGCTTTCTGAGCAATTACTGTATAGGCAGATCCGTCAGTTGTAACTACAATCGAGCCGTCAAGATCGGTCCTGTAAACCCTGGAAACCTTTTGTAACCTTTCAAGGACTTCGGGATGGGGATGCCCGTAGTCGTTATCTGCTCCAACTTCGATTACGCTTATTTCGGGACTTACGGCTGAAATAAATTCATCTCCGCTCCCGGATCGGCTGGCATGGTGCCCGACTTTAAGAATATCAGAGTCCAGGTCATACCCGGCATTCATGAGGTTTTCTTCAGTTTCAAGTCCTGCATCGCCCATAAGCAGGAATGAAACTTCCCCGTAGCTTACTTTAAGGACCACGGAATTTTCATTCAGATCATCGGAGTATTCGGGCCCGGGGTTCAGAACTTCTACATCAACAGCAGGGTCAAATTCAATTTCTTCTCCTTTTTCAGCTACCTCAAAAGGGATATTTTTCTCATCAATAGTGATCAGCATATTCTCATAGGTTTTTGAGGTCTGTGGAAAGCCGCTGTCAATGAAATGTTCAACCTGGAAGCCGTTAAGTATCTCGTCCATGCCCCCTATATGATCCGCATGAGGATGGGTTGCAACAACATAATCAATGCCGGAGATATCATGCTCGTGAAGGTATGCTGAAATCCCTGATCCCTGGTTTCGTTCCCCTGCGTCTACCAGCATAGCTTTTCCATTATATTCCAGGAAAATTGAATCTCCCTGGCCAACGTCAAGAAAATGAACTGTTAAGTTTTCATCAGCCGGGTATCCACCGTTAGCAAGATTATTTTCTGCAAGCCCGCTGTCCTGGCCTGATGCTGTCTCTTCAGCACGAACCTGAGCCTCAAGATCTGTATCTCCTGCCTGCTGTGCGGTCTGCTGGGGCTCTTCAGCAAGTGAATCGTCTTTTATTCCCGCGTTTATTCCAGCGATAACTATTAAAACAAATATTAAACCAATAATCCAGCGCAATAGGCCGCTTCCGGATGCTTTTCTTGGTTTCGTCAAATTAATCACACCACATTTTTAACTAAATAATATAAACGACTTTTATATTAAACTGTCTTTTTATTTTCCACTTACACTTTTAAAATTGCGATAGTTTGCCAGTAGTGTGCGATAATCTGCAATAGCGTATCTCAGGAATTCTGTTGCAGGCAATCCGACAGGATACGTAAAATAACGTTATGCACAAAGATCCGTATCCAGGCCAGAACCTTTTTTGCTTATCATCTTCATTCCAGGTAAGAAAACCAGAATTATATGGCATCATGGCATCATGGCATCATGGCATCATGGCATCATGGCATCATGGCATCTTTAAAACTGTTTTTTCTTGATTAGTTTTCACGAACAAAAAACATTAATCCCATGCAGGATATCCTTCAATTCCAATGTACAGAACTATCCGTGTTCCGCTCGAAAAGGGAGAAGAAGCCCGTCGGGAAGTTATAACTGCAGATCTCTTTGACGACACCCGAAAAATCCGTAAACTTCAGACCGAAAAAGGCACTTTTCTGGAAATCCCTGTCACTGAGGCTGCAGGAGAAAAAATAGGACATTTTCCGGTAACCGAACAGGAAAATCCCGAATTTCGGGAAAAAACCTGGGCCCTGAAAGAATACCTCAAAGACTCCTTCTCCGAAGCCGAACTCGCACGTGTTCCATCAGGCTGGCAGGTCCTTGGGGATATAGTAATAATCAGTATCCCTGAAAGCCTCAATGAAAAAAAGCTCCTTATAGCCAGAGCTCTGCTTTCCATGTACCCGAAATGCAGAAGCGTTGTAAGAGATTTCGGAATTGAAGGGCAGTTCCGCCAGCCAATAAGGGAACTTCTCCTCGGAACCTCCACGGAAACCGTCCACAAAGAACACGGCTGCTTTTTCAAGCAGGATGTAACAAAAGTGATGTACTCCAAAGGCAACCTGGATGAGAGAAAAAGGATGAGCAAACTCGGGCAGGGGGAATTCGTGGTGGACATGTTCGCAGGGATAGGCTACTTTTCAATTCCCATGGCTGTCCACGCGCAGCCGAAAAAAATCATCTCGATAGAAATAAACCCTGAATCCTTTGCCTACCTGAAGGAAAATGTCAGGCTGAACCATGTGGAGGACATTATTACCCCGGTTCTGGGAGACTGCTCACAGGCTGCTCCCGAAGGGGAGGCAGACCGGGTTATTATGGGGTATGTGGGAACAACACACCACTATCTGGAACAGGCTATAAAAGCCCTGAAAAAAAGCGGAGGGGTCCTGCATTACCATGAAACGGTACCTGAAAATCTCGCCAGGGCCAGGCCTGAAGAAAGGATAACAAAAGCTGCCGGACGCCTGGGAAAAAAAGTTGAGATCCTGGCAACCCGAAGGATAAAGAAGTATTCTCCGGGAGTCCTGCATGTGGTCGTGGACGCCCGGATCTTTGAGTGAAGGTTTTAACTCTGATTTTTAATTGAGGGCAGATTCTCATCCTTTCCATGTTATTAGCTTGCGATCAGCTTTTTTCCGGGAATAAACGGCGATCTGACTTTTTTACCCCGTGTGGGGAGCCTGATATGACACTTACGTTCATGCCAAGAATCTTCCTGTAAATATTTCTTTTCTGCACAATAGGCCACCACCCATAAAGAAAAACATAAATCGGCTCCCACATAGCAACCCAGCCGATGATGGTCAGGCCTTCAGAAAGCATGGTCTTTAGCAGCCCACCTTCAAAGGTTGAAAGAAACCTGATCATAAGCAGGCAGAGAAAAAGGAAGAAAACGGCGATTGTCATGTTTCTTCTCCCCCGTTGAAGAAGCCTCTTCAGGTCTATTTCCGTAAGGACTTTTTTGTAGAGGAAATGATTTCTGATCGCTTCTTTAAGGGTACGTTCCGTTTCTCCATTAAATTCGGAAGGGGGAACATGAATTATAATTTCAAGAGGTTTTTTAAGAGGGAATTCCCCAACTATATTATAAATATACACTTCTGCGTCTTCATCAAGTTCTTTTTCGTGAAAAGGAGCAGGATCAAGTGAATTAAAGATCTGCATCATACTGTGAAGTTCAAGTTCAATTAAGAGTTTCCCTTCTCGCTCTCTGTAAAGGGCTTCCGTCCCTTCAGGGGGAAAATCCACCCTTCTGACCATTTTGTATCTACCTTCTATAGAACATTTTTTAGATTCATAAGGACATCATTTAAAATATTATTATGTTCTATATAAGGATTTACTTTTCTGGTTTTGGATATTAAGCCATTCAGGGAGCTTTTTTTGCCGTAAAACGATATTCTTGAGACCTCTCTCCTGCTGGAGATCTTTTCCCGACGTAGACTTCCATCTGCATTATTTTTTCGTAAATGTTACGCCTGTGGACAATTGGCCACCAACCGTAGAGGAAAATATGTATCGGCTCCCACATAGCAACCCAGCCTATGATAAGGAGCCCTTCAGAGAAAAGAGTGTTCACCAGGCTTTCTTCAAAAGTCGAAAGCAGCCGGATCACGACCAGGCAAATAAAAAGGAAAGTCAGGGCTATTATAAGGTTTCTTCTCCCCTGATAAAGCAGTCTTTTCAGTTCTATTTCAGTAAGGAGCTTTTTGTAAGAAAAATGATTTATTATAGCTTCTTTAAGGTCGGTTTCGATTTTTGCGTTGACATCGGCAGATGGAAGATATATCATGATTTCAAGGGGCTTTCTAAGGGGGAATTCATCTACAGCATTATAGAGGTATTCTTCTGCATCCATATTCAGTTCTTTTTCGTGAAATGGAGCCGGATCAAAAGAATCAAAGAGCTGAAGAAAGCTTTTGAGTTCGAGTTCAATCACAGGCTTTCCTGCGTGCTCCCTGTAAAGAGCTTCTGTCCCTTCACCTGAAAAATTATTCTTCCCGCCTGATCTCGTGCCTGCTCTAATATATTTCCCCTCTGACAGGTTTCATAAAGATGTATCTCAATAAAAGATTATCTTTTCGCTAAGGATGATTGAATTCGGCAGCTAATTACGCGATTTTTCAGGGAAGGTTCCAATTCAGGTTTTTTCCGATTTTTTTTCTAAACATTCTTTCCTGAACGTTTTTTCCTGAACATTCTTTCCTGAACGTTCTTTCCTGAACATTCCTTCCTGAACATTCTTCCCTGAACATTCCTTCCTGAACATTCTTCCCTGAACATTCCTTCCTGAAAGTATATGCCCGTTTGAAGAGAAACAATACTAAACTTTGCTAAATATATTTTTGGATCCAATTCAAGTTAGATTGAACAGGATTTGGACCCATATTTAATCTGGGGGTGTCAGACGCAATGTTATTGATGGATATAATAACCTGGGAGCCGAAAGACTCAGAAAAAACCGGGAATTTATATATGAATTATGAATACCCGAAGGACATAAAAGTAATTGATGAATGGTTTGACCTTACGGGCTACCGCATGTTCCTTATTTATGAGACTGAAGACGAAAAGGCTTACGCGGCTGCAAACCTTCCATTTATAGGGCTGTGCAGGTTTGAGACCTTTCCGGTCATGAAAGCAGAAAAATACATGCAGATGGCTCAGGAACTTGCTGAAAAATCTGGAGGGAAAGGGGCTGAAGCGGCGGCACCTGGTGAAGGAGCCGCTGGAGAAGAAATCCTGACTCAAATAAAAAGGCTTGAAGAGAGAGTCCAGCGTCTGGAACACCACTCTTTCATCCAGCAGGAGGACACGACCTGAGCCTTAAAGAGCGAGAGGAGCATAAGTTAACTCTCTCGAATTTATTTTTCAAGCTTATTTTTCAAGCGCGCTTTCGAATTTTTCTGCACCCATGCGGTAGATGTGCCATCCATCAACAGGCCCGGCCCCGAAGTATTCATAGAACTCCCTTGCAGGGTTCCAGTCAAGCACTGTCCACTCCATTCTCCCGCAATTCCTTTCTTTTGCAAGCTTTACGCAGTGGAGGAACATTGCTTTTCCTATCCCTTTTCCCCGGAACTCGGGTTTCACAAAAATATCTTCAATATAGATTCCTTGCTTCCCAACAAAGGTAGAGAAGTTGTGGAAGAAGACTGTAAAGCCCGCAGGCACCCCCTCGAGTTCGGCAAAGAAAACTTCAGAATAGGGCCTTTTCCCGAACATGGACTCTGTCAGAGATTCTTCGGTGGCTGTGACCAGGTGGGAGAGGTTTTCAAACTCAGCAATGCCTTTGATAAATTCAAGAATAAGGGAAACATCTTCTTTTTGTGCAGTGCGGATATTCAAACCGGGTTTTGTCTCAGTTTCAGCCATTTTTATTCCTTTCATTTTTATTTACATTTTTTAAATTTATCAGTTAATATTATCCTGTTATCCCAATAAGTTTGAAGAGGCTCATGTACTTGATTTCACTACTCAGATGTGTAAGTTCTGTTAGATTGAAGATAGTATTTTAATGTAATTTATAGAAGTAAGTGTAAATATAGAAGCAGGCCTCATCCATGTAAATTCTGATGGATAAACGATTATTTAGTAAAATTTTATTATTTGGAGAGTAATTAACTGACCATACATGATTTTTGTCAATTCAAATAAATTTAAAACAAACTTAAAGTCTGGTTTAAAATGCTCAGCCTGGAAGATTTCAAACCGGTAACGCTTGCCGACAGGGATTTTTTTGAGCGCCATTACACGCTCTACCCGCAAACCCATAGCAGCAACACGTTCACGAACATGGTCTGCTGGAACCATTTTACACCGTACCGATACGCATACGTGAACGGGAATGTGATTCTTGCGTTCACCACCGCAGGGGTTACCCGGTTTCACCCGCCAATCGGCCCCCGTGACCCGGAGCTTATGCGTGCGCTTATACGGCTGGCGCTGGACGTGAGCGACGATACACCCCTTTTATTCATCGATCCGTATACGGCGCGGTGGATGCAGGAGCTCGAACCAAGTCTCGTGCTGGTGCCGGACCGGAACAACTTTGAGTATGTGTACAGGACTGCCGACCTTGCGAATCTCCCGGGAAAGAAATACCTTAAGATCCGCAGCCATCTCAACAGGTTCCGAAAAAATTGCCTGAACACGGTCGAGCCGATAACATCCCAAAACCGGGAAGAGGTGATGGAGTTCCTTAAGAAGTGGCACGAGTGGAAGGGGTGCAAGAAAAATTTAGTCCTTGCCAACGAAATAGAGGCAGCCCACTATGCGGTAGAGCATTTCTCCGAACTTCTCCTGAGGGGGCTTTTGATCCGGGTCGATTCAGAAATCGGCGCCATCTCCCTATTTGAGCGTCTCAACGCGGATACGGCGCTCATTCACTTTGAGAAAGGGCTGCCGGACTGCGAAGGGATCTATAAGGCTATCAACGCGGATACGGCAGCGGTTCTTGCCAGCGAGGTAGAGTACATCAACCGGGAGAGCGATCTCGGGGTCGGCGGACTTCGGGAAGCAAAGCTGCGGTATCACCCGCACCACATGGTCGAAGTGTATTTGCTCAAACGCCCGAATTGTGAGTAGGGAGCCCGCGATCCTTTTCGCTGCCCGAATTGCGAGTCGGGAGCCCGCGGTCCTTTTCGCTGCGCTCAAGAAGACTACTTGATGGATTTTAGCAGTGAACTTTGCTCAGGGGACTAAATTATGGGTGTTAGTGTTAATAATGAACTGCGCTCAAGAGGACGAAATTAGATCTTTCTGACCCGTACACCGTCATTTGCTCTACCACCCGAATTGCGCCTCGAGATCTCAGGAAATCGGAGATTTTCTGGGAGTTTAACTAACAGTACGCGGTCCTTTTCGCTGCGCTCAAGAGGACTACTTTATAGATGTATCTGACACGTACAACATTATTAGCTATACAGGGTCTTTCTTGTCACGCTCGACGCAGGAGAGCGGTTTCAGGTAAAAAAAGAAGAGAAATAAGCCAGAAAGTGAAATCTACTGATGACACCTGTAAGAAATTAACATGTAAAAGTGATCCAAAAAACCGATAACTCTCTGTTTTTTGTTCCTTTCCATTTTTTTTGCAGAACCTCCAGACAAGCTGGCGGAGGCTCTTTATATTTACCTGCGGATTAAATAACGGTTTTCAAGGTAGGGAAAAGCATTTTTTAGGCAAGCGAGACATTTCTTTTGAATAATTGGTTTTTCTTAAAACCAGCATGAGTTCGACTGTTATTTCTTCTGACATCGGGAGACTGGTTTTAGTCCCAAAGGGCGTAGAAGATAAATATGAATATTTTATTTCCGGATGCCTGAATAATGCTAATCGACCAATAAAGGACCGCCCGTCCTTTTGAGAAGGAAAAATAAATTGAAAGAAGAAAAGGAATTGAAAGAAAAAAACGTACATGAAATTCCCGAATTTCAGGCACAAAAAATGAAAGTACAGGAGCACTTTCATGCCAAATGAAATAAATTACTCTTCTTTCTTCTTTTCCGCGAAAGCTTCTTTTACGATCTTAACTGCGCAGAGTTCGCCGCACATGGAACAGGCGTCGCTTTCCGTCTTTCGGGCGTCCCGGATTTTGCGGGCGCGGTCGCCGTCGATTGCCAGTTCGAACTGCTTTTCCCAGTCCAGGTCCCTGCGGGCATAGGCCATGGCTGTGTCCTGCTCCCAGGCGCGTTCCCTTGGGCCTTCTTTTATGAGGTCGATAGTGTGGGCTGCAATCTTTGTTACGAGCAGGCCTTCTTTGATATCTTCGAGGGAGGGGAGGGCGAGGTGTTCGGAGGGAGTTACCATGCAGAGGAAGTCCGTACCGTACATCCCGGCAACTGCGCCTCCTATTGCCCCGGTGATGTGGTCAAAGCCAGGAGCGATATCAGTAACCAGGGGGCCGAGGAGGTAAAGGGGGGCTCCGTCACAGAGCTCTTTCATGCCCCTGACGCTGAGTTCAATCTCATTTAAGGGAACGTGGCCAGGGCCTTCCACGAAAGTCTGGACATCGACTGCCCTTGCGCGTTTTACAAGTTCTCCGAGGGTTATGAACTCCATAAACTTGGGGCGGTCAGAAGCATCGGCAATACATCCGGGGCGCATGCCGTCTCCAAGGCTCAGGGTCATGTCGTATTCTTTTGCGATTTCAAGGAGATAGTCAAATTCGGCAAAGAAGGGGTTGTCTTCCCCATTGTGGAGCATCCAGGCAAGGGTAAAAGAGCCTCCACGACTGACCACGTTCATGATCCGGTCGCTCTGGCGCAGGCGTTCGAGGGAATTTAAGTTGACCCCGGCGTGCACGGTTACAAAGTCCACGCCCTGTTCTGCATGCTTTCTGACAGCGTTGAACATGTCATCAGAGGTCATTTCCACGACAACTTTCTGGGAAGCTGCAGCCTGGTAGATCGGGACAGTGCCTACGGGGATGTTTACGGCTTTGAGGATACGGGTGCGGATTTCATTCAGGTCCCCACCTGTGGAGAGGTCCATTACTGCATGAGCTCCTAAGGCTTCTGCAGCTTTTGCTTTTTCTATTTCGGCATCTATGTCGATGCAGTCCCTTGATGTGCCTATGTTGGCATTGATTTTTGTGCTCATGTATTTGCCAATCCCAACAGGAAGGGTTTCTCGCCTGTTGTTTCTGGGAATGGCTATCAGCCCTTTTGCCACGCAGGAGCGGACAGTTTCGGGGTCGATTCCTTCGGCTTTTGCCACGGCTTCTATTGAGGGGGTGACGATTCCCTTTTTAGCGTCTTCCATCAGCGTCATTGTTACTCCGTATGATGAGGGGAAATGGGGGTAAGTATAAGAATATATCAGTTGTACAAAACGATCCAGATATAATGATTAACTAAAACGATTAATCTCCATGATTATAAGGATTAATCTATATGGTCCAGGGTTGCAAAGTAGAACAAACGGTATACTGATATATAACTTTTCATTCTGCGGAAAGCCATCCAATAATCTATAAATGGCGAAATATATAAATCATGTGCAGATCCATTACATGGATATATAATGTGCATATTGTGTTTTGATCTGTACATTACATGGATATCTAATGTACATATTGTGTTTTGATCTGTCATTACATATGTGATGTGTATATCACGTGCACATTACTTGTATATTACATGTTTGCCGCAAAAAGCGAAGAAAAACGCCTGCAGGAATTGTATTATAAAGACCTGGGGTTTTACAGGAGTGCATATAAGCAAATTCTGTAAGAAAGAAACCCGAAGATCTTTTCGCATTTCATCTTTTATCCGTATCACAGGAGTTCAGGTTTTTCATCATGACAGTTGTCGCATTTGCAGAAAAGAATAAGGCAGCGGCCCAGATTGCCAGTATCCTGGGCGATGGGGAAGTAGACAAAATCTCAGTGGAAGGGCTGCCTGCTTACGAGTTCAAGTGGAAAGGGGAAGAGTGGTTCGTGATGGGGTTATCCGGACACATCATGAACTATGATTTTCCTGAAAAATATAACAAATGGAATGATGTTGACCCCGGTGTCCTCCTTGGAATTTACCCTGAAAAGTTCGTAACAAGGGCAGAGTACGCAGCTGCAGTGAAAAACCTGGCAAAAAGGGCAGACAAAATTATCCTTGCATGCGACTACGACAGGGAAGGGGAAAACATAGGATTTGAGGCCAAGACTCTGTCAGAGGAAGTTACAAACGTGCCAATCTCAAGGGCACGTTTTTCGGCCCTTTCCCCAAAAGAAGTCAAAAAAGCTTTTGAAAACCCTGTAGAACCTGACTACAACATGGCAATGGCTGCGGAAGCCAGACAGATCCTTGACCTGAAAATGGGGGCAGCTTTTACGCGTTTTGTCACGCTTTCGGTCAGGGAAAAAGCAAGGACAAAGGATATCCTTTCAATAGGGCCCTGCCAGACGCCCACCTGCGGTTTTGTGTATGAGCGGGAAAAGATCATCCGGGCTTTTGAGACTAAGGACTTCTGGAAGATTACTGCAATTTTTGTTGCAAAAGGCGGGGAATTTGAGGGTATCCACAGGGCAGGAAACATCTATGAAAAAGAAAAGGCAGCTGAGATCTTCAAGAGGTTAAAAGGGGCAAAAGAAGGTCTTGTCGTAAAGAAGACGGTAAAGGAAACAAAGACAAGCCCTCCAAATCCTCTTAACACTACAGAGTATCTGAAGCGGGCTTCAAAGTTCCTGGGAATCAGCCCGGAAGCTGCTCTTGAAGTTGCAGAACAGCTCTACCTTGCAGGGTTTACAAGCTACCCGAGGACAGAGACCAACAAATATGCAGATGATTTTGATTTTAAGTCTCTTGTCTTTGATTTTGCAAGGCAGAAAGAGTATAAGCCTTTTGCCGAGTCAATCCTCTCTGCCCCTATAGTGCCGAAAAACGGGGAAAAAGATGCACACGACCACCCTCCTATCCATCCTATCCGGGCGGCTGCAAGGAGAGAAATCAGTGCTGCAGTAAACATCCCGCAGGCGGCAGAGGCCTATGACCTTATTTCAAGGCATTTTCTGGCAAACCTGATGCCTGCAGCGGTTTTTGAAAAGACTCACCTTCACCTGCACGTGCATGAAGAACCTTTCGACTCCTCAGGGACCGTGCTTAAAGATGCGGGATGGCTCGAAGTCTATCCCTTTGAAAATAAAAAAGATAAACTTCTCCCGTTTGTAGAGGAAAAAGAGAAAGTAGACATAAAAAAGCTGAGCAACACAAAGTCCAAAACCAGCCCTCCGAAGAAGCTTACCGAAGCCGAGCTCCTAACCCTTATGGACAAGCACGGGATAGGAACAAAAGCAACAGCTCCGTCCCATATCGAAACAAACAAGAAGCGAGGGTATTTCGAGACCAAAGGAAAGACAGTCTCGATCCTTGATACAGGCTTTACCCTGATGGAAGGGCTCTCCCTGACCGTGCCGATCCTCGTCAAGCCGGAAATCCGCTCAAAGATCGAAGCCCTTATCCAGGAAGTCGAAGACGGGAAAAAAGAGTTCGAAGCTGCCCTCGACGAGGGTACAGCTCTGATAAAAGAGATGTATGCCCAGCTTGAAGCAAACAAAAAGGAGCTTACTTCAAGCATTGCAGGCACGATCAAGGACGAAGCTGCCCTTGAGGACAGGAAAAATTACATCGGGACCTGCAAGGTTTGCGGGCACGTGCTCAGGATCGTGCAGACGGATACGGGGCGTTTTGTGGGCTGCTCAGGTTACCCCGACTGCAGAAACTCGTTCCCTCTTCCTAAAACGGGAGCCCTGAACGTGCTCAGGAGCAAAGAATGCAAAAAGGAAGGAGCAGCCGTCCTGAAGGTAGGCAACAAATACAACTGGGCTGTCGGCATAGGCCCCTGCTTCAAATGTGAGCTTGAAAAAGAATGCTATCCTCCTGAAACCGTAGGACCCTGTCCACAGTGTGACGGGAGCATGTTCCTTATCACTTTTAAGGATACCCGATTTCTGGGCTGCACAAAGCGCTGCGGGTACACGCATTCGGTCCCGAAGACCGGAAAACTTACCCTGCTTGATAATACCTGTGAGACCTGCGGCTGGAAGCTGTTTCGGTTAAAAGAAGAAGGGGACAGCCCGGAAGTGGATTTCTGCGTAAACCGGCGCTGTACGGAAGGCATAAAATACTGGAGAAAAACAGGTCCAAGAAATGAGTCCAGGGGTCAGGCAAAGGCTTCTGTAGATTCTACACCGAGGCCGGAAGCAGGAAGTACAGCAAGAAATATGGACAGAAGTACAGCAAGAAATACGGACCGAAGTACAGCAAGAAATACGGACAGAAGTACAGCAAGAAATACGGACAGAAGTACAGCAAGAAATACGGAAAGACCGGTACCAGGTAGAATTTCAAAAACACCTCCTGCAGAAGGCAGGCGGAAAGAAGACAGGTGAAGGTAAGATAAAAATTTTTAAAATTATGTAATTTGGGTGAAAATAAGTTCCAATACACGTAAAAATGAGTTATGCTCACCCAGCTTTAGAATTTAGAACTTTTTGTTCCAAAATTGAAGCACTATACACGAAGCAATTCCAAATCCCGATGCAATTCCAAATAACAAATCTGGAAGAGTATAATTTGACAATGTCAAGCTAAACAGAAGGAATTCATCATGAAAATCCACTGCATCCAGCATGTCAAATTTGAAACCCTCGGGACCATTACCGAATGGGTAGAAAAGAAAAATCATTTCCTGTCAAGCACTCATCTATACGAAAACGAAAGCTTCCCGGAAGTCGACACTTTTGACCTCCTCGTAGTCATGGGTGGGCCTATGAATATCTACGAGTATGAAAAATACCCCTGGCTGAAGGAAGAAAAAGCCTTTCTCGAAAAAGCCATTGCAGAAGGAAAAGCAGTGCTTGGGATTTGCCTTGGAGCCCAGCTGCTTGCTGATGTCCTGAAGGCTGAGGTATTTCAAAATAACTATAAGGAGATCGGGTGGTTTCCGGTATCTGCAGTTAAGGATGAAAAATCCGAAATTCCTCTTCTCAAAGGCATCCCTGACGAATTCCCTGCGTTTCACTGTCATGGAGACACCTTCAGCCTGCCGGAAGGGGCAAAGAGGCTTTTTGAAAGTGAAGCCTGCAAAAACCAGGGGTTCCTTTATAAAAACAGGGTGATTGGGCTGCAATTTCATCTGGAAATGAGCAACCAGGCGATCAGAAATGTCATTGAAAATTGCAGGGGTGAACTGGTGAAAGGAAAATATATCCAGAAAGAAAACGAAATGCTGGGCAGGGCTGATCTCCTTAAAGAATCCGGACAATTAATGTGCAGGTTGCTGGACAACCTTGAAAAAATAATTATGGCCTAAAACAATATCGTTCAATATCGTTCAATATCGTTGTCAGTTTCAGGGCAGGCCGGAAACCGTTGTGAAAACACCATGAAACGTTAGCATTATACCAGAAACATGGCGATAACCGCAGCTAAAAGAAACAGTAAACCGTATGTGCCAACTATCAGAATGTTCTGCTCCATAGGGAACCCTCCATATAAAGATGTGTCAAATATAACACATATAATTACTATTATACCCTTATTTAAGCTTACAATTACTTAAAATGTGTTTTAACATGTTGTCTCAAAACCATTTTTCATTCTACAATTGGGTAATGCCCTTTCAATTTTTATTTCATTTCAACAAGAAAAAGTAAATTTTCATAGCTCAACATGGCTTATTTGCTATTCCCACTCGACTTTTCCCTTCATTCCAGCCTTTACTTCCTCCTCCCCCTATCATTTTCAGCATATCTTTCAGGTTTTTCCCTTGTCTTTTTATGAAATCTGCTATTTTCTTTATATTGTGTACAGTACACATCATAACAAATTCAATTCCGGTTTTCCTTTTCCCTCTCAACAGAAATTCCCTAAAGCCTCTATCTTGTTTCATCTGTCCAAACACAGGTTCTATGGTAGACATTCTTTTCTTATACTCTTCCGTACCCTTTTCTGTATTCAGTTTAGCCCTCATATCCTTTATTAAATGTTCTCGAGGGTCTCTTGTTATCGTTCGATTTCCACTCTTAGTACACGCATTTTTCAACACATACTGAGAACAATAGCTACAGACATAATATTGTAAATCAGGTTCACCTTTCCTTTTTTGTATTCTTGTAAAGGGAATTTCAAAAGCAGCAGGATAATAATAGCAGTCTTTTTCGTCGTCGTATTTAAAAAGAGACTTTCTGAACTTCCTGGTTTTTCCTTCTTTTTCAGCTTTATAGAAGTTGTCAGGAATATAAGCATCAATTCATTTTTCTTTACCTTCGTGATCCTGTCCTGAATATCTTCGGGACTTATCAAGGTTAATGTAACAGGGAGGAGCTGCATATCGCTCAACTTTTTACTCTTTGAATACTTCTGCCCTGCCTTTAATGCAAGCCACCTCATTTGACCTGGACGAACAAATTCTCCTTGTAGATAGTATTGGTTATTCAACTCAACAATTTTTTTAGCAAACAGTTTGACTACATCAGGACCACCTATGTATCCAAATTCTGTCGTTATAAGGTTGAACAAACTTGTTTCATAGGTCTTTGCCGCAGAAGGACCATATGCTTTTCTATACCAGTCCTCTTTCACATTCTCATCCCCGCATTTTTTTTGAAACTCATTGGTGAATCATAAACAGTTACGTTATCTATCAGCTCTTCAACTCTTTGTTTATGGTCCCCATCCTTGTATTTTATGAAAAGTTCCTGGTACTCTTTTATCAAACGTTCTGAAATTCCAACGATTAATCGGATATTGTCTATTGATTCTCCTCTCTGTGTAAGAATAGAGACACGAGAAAAGTCTTTGATGTAACGTTCTATGCTTTGTAAAGAATGTCTTGTTGATCTCTGGATCTCAGTGGACGTATATCCTTTCACATATAACTCTACAATTTTTGATTTATGTGATGAAGGACCAATGTCTTTAACGATACCTCTTAGGGGAACATAGAGTTCTCTTTCTCGGAAGTACTTTAGGTCTCTTTTTATAGTGCTGTAACTGCTTTTGAAAAGTTTTACAAGATCTTTGATCGTTAAAAGAGCGTTCTGATCTCTGGCCTCTTGTGTGATCCTTAGCAATATGTGCTGTCTGTATGCTGATAAACCAAATTTCTTGTAGACATCCATATCTTCAGGAGCATCTAATGTCAGGATAACCTCTACATGTTTCGAATCAAGAACAGACTTGCCAGGACCTTCTTCATCAGAAATGGCAAGATAAATAATTTGACCATTACAAACCCCAGAATTATCATTTTGAAAGAAATCTTTACTCAGATCAACTATTGCGTCTGCAATTATAGGGGCAAAATTGAATCCATTTATTAAACGAAGACGAAACATTTGTTCCTTCGTCATCCCACTCTTTGTAACATATATATCGTTCATATGAACCGCCAATGATACATTTAAGTCACAGGGTCATATGAACCAATAGGACTTTCAAAGATGATTGATTTTTCGATATCTTGTGGCTTAGTTTGTGTATTACTAAGAAATGAATAATCCTAATGATTCTGTTTTCATTAAGATGGCAGGAATTTTCCCAAGTTTAAAAAAGAAAATAAAGATGCTTGTTTTGTGTCCATCTCTTCCAGAATTATTTCACATAAGTTTGATTTTTTTTCCTGAACTATAGCCAGCCTGATCTCTGACAATTTTTCAATGAGTTTTCTCATAGAAAATCCATATCTCTTTGTTTCCCAGGCTAAATATCTGTAGAAAAGTAAGCCGATTATAGATAGAAACACGTGAACTCTGATATTTTCGTCTTTATGGTGATACACAGATCCTACAGGGACAAGCAAGTGATCATTCAACAGCTTAAAATCGTCCTCGATATTGTTTTTGTTGTTGTATGTCTGCACAATTTTTTTAGTATGCCACTGATGTTTGTCTGTAAACAGTAGATTTTTCCCAAATGATTTTTCACACTTGTTTTCATTCTCCTCATCAATCCAGAACTTTAACTGAGGCTTTTTCTGACCTTCTATAGCATCAATTATTTCATATTTTACAACACTTCTGTATTTTTTCATAATTATGTCTGCAACCTCTGTTTCAACGCTGCTCCTGCTTCTTGCTTTTCCTCTGTTGCTTTCGAGTCTTCTCTGTAGATCCTCCAGATTCTCAATTATTTTTGATTTGTTTGACTCATAAGTTCTTTTTTGAAGTTTATAGGTTCCTTCATTGAAAGTAATTACTGTTGTAAATTCTGTCCCGTAAAATTGATGCTTTGTACGATATCCATAAATTTTGTGGTCATCTGAGCTTTTATACAGAAATTGATAGTTAGATAAAGGTACTTCAAGAAGCTCTTCGGCCTGATTTGCTTTTACAGCCCCTACAAAATTCATCTTTGAAGTTACCTGGTTAATGTTGTCCTTTGAATTGTTTCCCTTTTCGAAGACAAGGACAAGATCTTCAGAACATATGTTCAATTCAGTCAATTGATTTATGATTTTATCTATTAGGCCTGAAAATTCTTCCGAATCATGAACATTTCCAGGATATGTTTCGTGAATAAAAGGTATATTATCATCATTTGTAGCCAATGCCACACATATCTGATTTTTGTCTTTACGATGCTTTTTGTTATACCCTTTATGGAGAAGTTCACGTTCTTCATCGTAATTAGTAGCATAGGTAAACCAGTTTGATTCATCCACAAAAAGTACTGAGGGGGTTAATCCTTTTTCTACGAGAACTCGGCACAGATCATCCTCAATATTTTTCATAGTGTCAGAATTAATATAGCTCATTTGATTCAAGATATTCTGACAACTTAATTTGTGTGGGAAGTCCAACATAAAAGAGAAGGCAGATTTTTTAAACCATTCTCCTATGCCGTTTTCACTTAAAACTCCATGACTTTTTCCTACTATATCAAGTAAAAGATATTCCCCAACACTTAAACCTTCTATTGATTTTTTATTAGTATGCTTATTCACGATGTCAACGAATCCAAGCTCTTCATTCACATGGAGAAGTGCGGCAAGTTTGCCATACTCAAAGGATTTCATTTTTATGTAAGGTAATGATTCACACTGTTTTTTCATCTCAACAATATTATCTGCGGTTCCGAGATACACCTGAGAAACTATCCTCGGTTTTCCATTCACCCTTGCAGATTTTACCGCATAAAAGTATGCATTATCATTAATCATTTTTTTTATGATTGTAGTCATAATGGTATATAGGTAATACATATATAAATAATTTCTGTAAAAAAACCGTATCTATAGAGCTTTTAAATCGAATTTAATTATTAGGTAATACAATTATGAATTTGCAATGATGCTCATCGCTAATGGTTTTTATTACAAATTATGGCAAAAATAGTGTTTCTTTGAAAGCTGAGTCTAAGGTTATTAATCTTTCAGTGAGTTCTTTATTTTGAGATTCAAGACTCTCAATGTAAGCAATAACTTCAGGGTTTGAAACACACAGAGCAAGAATCTCTTCACGTTTCATCAAGAAGAGAATTGATTCATTTTAGATCCAATTTTTCCTCGGATAGAGGAAAAATTGTGGAGCTCTAATAAGGCTATCTGAATAGTTACATTTTTCCTCGGAAAGAGGAAAAATTGCTTTTACTCAAGGTATGGCTGAATAGTTACATTATATTTGGGATATGTTCTATAACTTATTTAATATATTTCTATAATTCACTATGATTATATAGGAGTTTCTATATGTTACAATGTGGCTAAGTTTGAATGTTGGTATGTTTAAATGTTGGTAAGTTCTGCCTATTTAATTCCAAATGTAAAGAACTATACTTTTACTCAACAACACATTAATTTTTCTAGAAGTTGATTACATGCTAACAAAAGGATGGGACACAATCAGCATTGTAAAGCTAGAAAGGATTAACTCCGATTTGGCAGGTGTATGGGCTGGCGTTGATTCACACTTCAGTTATACGAGTTCTAAGCCGGAGGTTCACATCAATGGGTTGTTTGCATGCTGGAGTATAATTGAAGGTGGAGGGGGGCGTATCTTACGGCTTAAGCTGCCCATTCAATCCGGTGAGATTACTCTGGGGCAAACTAAAGTAAATTTAGAAAATACTAGCGCAATCATCGAAATTACCCTTTCGTTGCTTCCGTCACAAAACAATATCACTGTTTTGAAATCTGAGTATCAAAATTTAGCGAAGAATCGTTCAGAAATGATTCCGGAAACAAACGGCTGGGTACTCCCAATCACGTTTTTAGACTCCGGGGGAAAGGTGGGGGCATTATCCAATGTGGTATTGGACTCAATTTGTAAATACCTGATATCCAATCCAAAACAATTTGAACTAATTTTTGCGGAAATCAGTTTTGCAAAAAGTGGCAGTCCTACTTGGGCAATTCCACAAAAATGTGCCTATTCATATCTTGATTCAGGCTATCTTGCTATTCTATCCGTATGTAGCGATAAGAATATCTCTCAGCTTCCATTAGATGTCGATATAACTGGTATTTCGCTAGGAGCTAGTTCCTTTTATGTAATGTCCAGCGAGCTCATGCTGAAAAACCTTATTTTGCCTGGCTTGGCGGATATTTATCAAAATTGTTCTTCCGACTGTTTTTTTTTCAGAGACCGTGAGTTTCTCAACAGGGAAGACCTTCGCTTGCACGAAATTAAATCTGGTGCAATTTATTACACCCCAATTGTTTATAAAGAAATGAATATTGCAAGAGCGGAGGGCGACAGAATCATGGTTTGCTACAATGGAAAATGCGACATGTATGTTGGAATTGCAATGTACTGGAACGGAAATGTTAAGATGAACGCATTGTTAGATACCCAAGGTAGTATTTCGTTCTATCAAAATGGCCGTGATTTTTCACATACAGTGGACATTCCGTGGTATCTTAAATGGCTTTCGCCAATAGTAGGGGTAATTGTTACGATTGTGGTTTCTGTAATTTCCGACGATCTTATCAAATCAATCGAAAGCAGAAGCAGTTCAATAAGTGCCAATAAAATCAATACGGTCACATGGTGCAAGAATCAGGCCGTAGTGAAATCTGTATATGTTAGTGAATCGCTAATTTTTGAATATTAATTAGGAGGAAAAGTCATGTGTAACGAATCTGAAAAAGTAGTATACTCTGGTATCAACCAACCTATTAAGGTTGATTTTGTGAACTTAAATCTTGCGGCAGTGGAAAGTATAAAAAATTCCAAGCTGTACAAAAATGCAGCAAAAGTACACCCAAGTGCCGAGAATCATGAAAAATTGATGCTTGCAAGCACGGTGACCACGAATAATTGGGATACCGTTTCGATCTGTAGGGTTACTGCTTTAAATGCACGTATTAAGAATCAAAAAACCTATCCAGCTGATATTTCATATACAGAAAGTTCATTGTCTCTTTCTGGTAATTTCGATGCATGGCAAATCGTCCCCGGAGGAGACGGACGAAATGTGAAACTCAAACTGCCGATGAAATCCGGAACGTACGTTGGAATGGATTTTGGAAAGGGAACTTCTTTTGACCTTGCCAACGTGTCAGTTGATATATATGTAAAACTCAACTATTTGCCTGTGCCGGAACCTACAGCCAAAGATGGCACATATGATCTTCATGTTAATACGACAAAAGTTAGTGAATCAGAACCAATCGCTTCTGTAATTTCCTTGGACGACCCAAGTGAAACAATTGACAATCTAAACAAAAGTATTTTGCGTGGTCTGTTTGAAAAATGGCTAAATCTATCTGAAAATCTCGAAAAATTTAACACATTATTCGCAACAGTATTAATTAACAATATGGGGGAAAAGTCAGAAGATTTTAAGTGGCTGCGAGCAACCTCAATCAGTTATGCCTATACAGATAAGAACACTGAGGATAGCAGTATTTTCGGTATTCTTTGTATGACTAATAATCGTTCGGCTGCTGGATTGCCAAATCAGTTACCTGCAGTTGATCTGCAACAAGATGACAATGCTGTTTTCCTCATTAGCCGTGAGATATTTGTAAAGTATCAGCTTATACCATCACTCCCATATGTTTTCTCTGATTCCCCAGATGCTCAATATATTGTGGATGAAGCTGGAACTACTGTTACCACCCATAACTTAAAGATGGACAATGTAAAGGTGGGTGCCATTGACTATCATCCTGTAGCCGAAAATTTCGAAATTTGTTTTGATGAAACCTTTATCCGGACGAGTGCAAAGATCCGCACAAATATATCACCGGGCATCGATGCAACAACCACTATTACGACAAAGCAGACACTTGGCCTTGGTAAAAACGACAAGGGCGAGCAAGTAATGACATATGAAATGATTGGTGACCCAGATGTCCAAAACTCAACAGATATTGCTGCATGGGTTGTTGTTACAGAGGCTGTTATTGCCTTAATTGGTGCTGTTGTCGTTGCCATTGTAGCAGTAGTGGCAAGTTTGCTGGTAGCAACAATTGTCGCTATTGTTGTTGCTATAGTAATTGCTGTAGTTGGCATAATCATCCATGTGATAATTCAAGAAGCAATCGCCGGATCTGTAACAGGTAAATTACCAAATATAGCACCAATGGTAAAAGTGGCTACAAATCAGATAAAATGGCCGTTCTGCGCGGAGGATGCTTTTGTACTGAAAGATATTGATTATTCCGGGGCCATTTCTTTTAATGGGAATCTTAAACTGCTAGATTCTTATAAGATAGTGAACAAAAGACTGGTTCCCATTGCCTTTGGTGCAGAACACGATGTTGTGGACCGACTTGAAAGCATAGAAGCTGAAATTAGAGAAATAGGGAATAGACTTAGAAGAATTGATCAACGCCTTTCAAAAGTAATCATGTGACTTGAGCAGATCGCCAGAGCAAAAATGAGTTAACATCCTTTTCGTGATGTGGTTCAACCTATTGATTGACTCTTTTTTGTCTTGGTTCCCAGCTGAATACAGCAATCTACCTGTGGTAGATACGGGAACCCGGCGAAACTGCAAAGTGAACATAGCAAAAAAGGTACTGTGTAGTTGACAGTGGTTGACTCTTTAACGACTTCGAAGCCTATCGAATATTTATCCCAATTCCGTAGATTACACAGAACCATATTATATATCGTTCACAAGGAAGTAAGCTGTAAAATGGAGTAAGTTCAGGAAAGCTTGAAACCTTAAACGGCTCTTCGCTGTTTCGAGTGGGTAATTCATATATACTTCCTGAATGTGAAAGTAACATGCCCAATATTTTACAACATTTGTTGTGGGATATCACATGCAAGATCGATGTTTGTTTTTTTTACATGATAACTTTCTGACTATATAATTATTTTCAATCCATATAAAACAGCGAAGAGCCATAAATAGCTTCCTATTTAACTCAGCGACAAGTTATTTTGCACAGTACCATCATTTTTGGAGTAAAATATGCGATTTTTTCAGCTTTGAGAACCTGAACTATTTTTGCCTGGAAATGTCATCCGACATTCCGCAAATATCCACAAAAATAACATTATTTTTATTAAATGGCCAACTTTCCAATTCTAATTGACCTTTGTTAATGGCAATTCGTTGATTTTTTAGCACAACACTAACTGAACTTATTAGTGTCCCACATTTTTCATACTGTATGATTGGTATTTCCTGAATTCCATAATAGCATCCGCTACTTGTGCTACCTGAAACCTTTGAGATTTTTTAGTTAATGAGCCTATACCCTCATCTCAAAAATAGTATTTTTCACAACTCTTTCCCATCAACCTTATTAACTTCTCCTTAATCTCATCCAGGTTGGCAACTTGAATTTTCGTTTTTGATTTCGTTTTTACTTCCACTTCCGTAATCCCCCTCATCAGCATGAAAACCCATTTCAACGTCGGCTTTTGAGTTTGTTTTTTAACCTGATTCGGTATTGATTCCCCTGTTTCTTTTAGTTTTTCTCTAAGCTTCCATTCTGCTACCGAGTAAACCATCAGAGTTAAAACCATGATCATTGGCAATGCTTCAATTCTTTCGGGTTTCTTAAGATAAACCTCCGAAACCCTGAAACTTTTGTCCTTTATGAACCTGAATCCCTTTTCCACTTTACTCTGGTTTTTGTATTTTTCCAACATCTCTTCAGAATCAAGATCCAGGTCACTGCTTCCGATTATAAATCTTACATGGTACTTCTTTTCATGCTGTACGAGTTCTTCATTCCTGATAGCTTTTGCATCTACAACATAATGAGTGACAAGTTTTTCACCCTTTTTTGGTCTGCCCTTCTTACCGTTTTCTCTTTTTGAGATTGTGGAGATGTCAACTGTTTCCAGCAAACAGTAAGGGTTCTTCTTCTTCCATCTTTTCAGAGCTGCTCTTGCGTCCTCTTCACATGTAAACTCTATTTTTTTAAGCTCTTTAAGATCTTTCTGAGCTTCCTTGACTATCTTTTTTATTTTCTTTTCAAGCGTAATGTCTTTTCTTTTATGCATCTCGGTGGAGTGAACAACTACCCATTTTTGTTTTATGCCACCATATTCAACCATTGTTTCATAAAACGAGTAGCGTGGATCTTCTCCCTGTTTAAACTCAATGTCAGAAATCAGTAGCTTTTTACAAAGATTTATAGTTGAGGGAACACGAGTGATCCACTTCATGTCTTTTAATGCTTTGACATTACCTTCAGAATACAGAGAGCTATCAGCTATGAAATAAACATCATCAGGGAATTCTATGTTTTCTTTAAGTCTTTTCATGGCTTCTACTATGGTTTCTTTGTCGGATGAATTTCCAGAATAAGCCTGCGTAAATAATGGCATACCATACTGATTTACAATCATCCCCATGAAAAACGCTTCAAATCATATATCTTATCTTTTGCCTGACCATAAGTGAGTTCAATGGCAGAGCTACTATCTTCAGGTTCATAGTCTCCATGAACGCTGAAATTGGTATCATCGCAATGAAGTTGCATTACCTTAAGGTTCACAATTTCCATCATTTTCATGGAAAGTTTCATGAACAATTAAGTCGGATCTGCTTCGTATATCTTATCAAGAGTTCGCCCTAAAACGTCAGCAGTAAGATCTGATGCACTAACTCCAGGACCAAGTAATCTTTCAACGGGAAGATTTTCAAAATATTGAGAGTACAAGTAAAGGCGACTGTCAGTGAATCCAAGGCAATTAAGAATCATTGCCTTTATTACTATTGAATGAGCTAACTTATGCTGCCCAACTTTGGGAAGCACTTCATCTATAATACTTCCAATTTCAAGTTCATCGAAAATTCCACAAACTATACCGTGATGGTCCAGGGCGGGTCGTGTCCGTGAGTCATTTCCATAATTTTATATTTCTTCAATTATATATCTTATTTCAGGTGTGTGAAAATGGCATCTGAAATAGATTTGTCACAATTTTGGTGCTGGAACGAAGAGTGTCCAGATTATGGGAAACAAGACCATGGAAATATCGTCATCAAACAAAGGTATGGTAAAGACAATCGTGCACTTCTTAAGTGCAGGACATGCAAGGGTTACTTTAGCGAAACAAGAGGTACAGTATTTTTCGGACTTGATACTCCCCGAAAAGAAGTTCTAAGAACACTTTCAATGATTCCTGAAAAAGGAAGCATTCGTGGAGTAGCGCGAGCTACTGGGCACGATAAAGATACAATCTCAAAATGGCTTGAAATTGCAGGAACCCATTGTGAAGAAGTTACAAAGTATTTTCTACAAGATCTCAACTTAACAAGAGTAGAGGTCGATGAGATTTGGGAATTCATAAAAAAAAACAAAAAAACTTGAAAGATTATGACCCCGAAGAGTATGGCGATGTCTACTCATTGACAGCTATGAAAAGCGATACGAGGCTGTTTCTATGTCATCATGAAGGAAGTCGAACTTCTAAAGATGCTATGGAGTTATTTGCTATGGTTGAACAGATGCGTTCAAAATCATCTTTGACTCCGGTGTTTACTTCAGATGACTGGGATCCCTTTGAAGAAGGATTGGTAAATATTTATGGAATTCTTGAAGTTCCTCCATACAAAGGTATAGGCAGAAAACCACTTCCAAGATTGATTCCTCCAGAAGACTTGAAATATGTTAAAATTGAAAAGAAAAAGGTGGGGGAGACAGTGGTTGAAACGGTTAAGAACATCGTTTTTGGTAATAAAAAGGATATATTAAAAATGCTTGAAATTGAAGAAAACGGATATATTGGTACATCCTATGTAGAAAGATTTAACCTCACAATCCGAGCCTCTCTTGCAAGATTTATACGGAGAGGAATGAATTTCAGTAAAAAAATGAGGATGCATACAAAGGCATTGGATTTATTCCAAGCATGGTATAACTTTGTCAAACCTCATGATTCACTAAAAATAAAGATAAATTGTGGGAATAGGCGATGGGGATATAGAACACCAGCAATGGCAGAAAAATTTACAGATCATATTTGGAATTTAGGTGAACTATTGGGATTTAGAGTGCCTGTTAAATAACTCACGGACACGACCCCAGGGCGTTAGTAGTAATGTGCATAAAAATTCAAAAATTCAATAGCAAGTTACAGTATTTACAGTTTTCCAATAAAAATGTCTGAATAATAATCCGAGATATGCGGAAAGTCTGTTATGTCCAAAAAAGTGACCCTTAAATATGCTGTTTGAAAAAAGTAACTCTGAAATATGCTGTTTGAAAAAAGTAACTCTGAAAAATTCTATTCGAAAAAAGTAATTCTTAAATCGAAGAAAAATAAAATTTCTTTCTCGTCTCCTGAAACTCAAATTTCTTTTTCGCCTCCTTTGCCTTCAGGGCCTGTTAAAGTAATGATGAGTCGTTTTCCGTTGTTTTGGGCCAGATCCTTTTTTCTACAACGTCTTCTGCAGGGCCTGCCAATAAGCTGGAACCATTATCAACCTGTACGACCTGCTGGGAAAAGCCCAGGGAAACCCTGGAAGTCCTGAGGTACAGGATGAAATTCTGGAAACTGATTGGAACCACAAAGAAAATACCCGGTTCCATATCTGCAACGCTTTTTGCGTCTGAGCTTCAATCCACCGGGTTTGAGGTAAGATCCAGTAAAGTCAGATCCAGTACAAACTGATAAGCGCCAACAAAATGAACAGTAAACTAAAAGTACCAATTATCAATTTGTTCTGCTGCATCATTTTGTTGTGCTGTATTATCTCATCTTGTAGCATATAAACCATCCAGACCAAATATTTCCGATAGCTATTTATACAACAATTCAACAACTAGGAATCCTATATCCTATTATGGGCTCCGAGAATAAAGAGTTTTCTATTTACATTCAAGGGGCGGTTTATTTCAATTCAGTCTTAATATATAATATATCAAATACAACGCAGGAAATCTTTACCATTTTTCAAATTTTCAATAAATCCAAGGCTCGATTGCTGCTGTATTTCAATGCTACATTATATAAACGAAGGGACCTATTTTTCGTAAAAGGGAATCCAGGGTGGGAACGTAATGGCAAAAAGGTTAAAAGTTGCAAATCCGGCCCGCTGCATAGGCTGCTATTCCTGCATGATGGCCTGTGCAAGGACCTGGTACGATACCATATCTTTGAAAAACAGCAGAATTAACATCCAGACCAGCGGTGGAATCGAAACTCCTTACAATGCAATTGTCTGCCATGCCTGTGTTGATCCTCCATGCATGAGGGCCTGCCCTGTTGGCGCGCTGACCAAAAGGAAAGGGGGAGGAGTCATTTTCAACAAAGAAATCTGCAACGGCTGCGGAAACTGTATCGAAGCCTGCATAGTAGGGGCAATTCATCTGGATGCGGAAAAAAAAGCAGTAATCTGCAAACACTGCGGGGTCTGCACAAAGTTCTGCCCGCATGATGTACTTGAAATGATTGAGGTCGAAGACAGTGGAGAATTAAAAGTCACGGATACGAGCCCGGTTGAAGATACAGGTCCGGAAAGCCCTACTGCATCCCATAAAGATCTTTACGGAGAAAAAGATTCCGGGGAAAAAGAGCCTGAGGGGGAAAAATGACAACAGAGCAGTATGCGATTCCGGGCCTTAGAAACATACTTTACATTGACCTGACCAGCCAGAGTTATCACGTTGAGGAGAGGCCAGACCTCTATGAAAAGTACCTGGGAGGCATAGGAGTTGCCACGAACCTCATGCTCGAAGAATATAAAGAAGGCACAGGTCCTCTTGATCCTGACATGCCAATCATTTTCAGCACAGGCCCTCTTTCAGGCGTGTATCCGACCTGTACCAAAACCGTTGCATTGTTCCGCTCCCCCCTTAACGGAGAACTCGGAGAGTCCTATGCAGGAGGGCACCTGGCCATGTCCATGCGCTATTCCGGGTACGAAACAATCGTTATCAAAGGCTCTTCCAGGTATCCTGTGTATGTGACGGTACACGATGATAAGGTTACTTTCAGGGATGCATCTTCCATATGGAACCTTTCTTCTGCAATTGATGTGGGGCAGGTCCTCCGCAGGGTAGAGCCCGGAGCAGGAAGGCGCAGCATTATCAGGATAGGTCCCGCAGGAGAGAACGGTATCACGTATGCAAGTGTAAACGTTGACACCTACAGGCACTTCGGGCGCCTCGGGCTCGGGACAGTCTTTGGGGCAAAGAAGCTTAAAGCTATTCTGGTTGCAGGAAACAGGGAAATTAAAAGCCCTGACCACAATGCCTACAGGAAAATGTATGGGAAACTTTACGAAACGATTGTAAAAACAGGGCTGATGGAAAAGTACCACAACCTTGGCACAAGCGAAAACATCCTGGTCTTAAACGAACTCAAAGGTCTTCCAACTCGGAACCTGCAGGCAACCTCCATTGAGGGTGTAGAAAATATCTCAGGGGAGAATTTTGCGGAGAAATACCTGATCCGGCGGGTGTCCTGCGCCGGCTGTCCCATAGGCTGCGTCCATATAGCCATGCTAAAGCGCCCATTCTCAAAAGCTCATGAATATGAAACCCTTAACGTTTCCTATGACTTCGAACTAATCTATGCGCTTGGCTCAAATCTTGGAGTTGCAGACCCAGAAGCCGTGCTTGAACTTATTGATTTATGTGAAAAAACCGGGGTCGATATAATCAGCATGGGAGTTGTACTCGCCTGGGCAACCGAGATGCAGCAGCGCGGGAATATATCCACTGAAGAGACCCTGGGGCTCAAACTTTCCTGGGGAGACAAAGCAGCGTACCTTCGGGCAATAGAGCTTGTAGTCCAGGCTCCTAACGAATTCTATTCAGCCCTCGGAAAAGGGGTGGATTATGCCTCAAAAAAATATGGAGGAGAAGATTTTGCCATCCGACTGGGTGGGCTGGAGATTCCCGGCTACCACACAGGGCTTGGAAACATACTTGGGCTTTCTGTTGGAGCCCGGCACTCCCACCTGGACAATGCAGGTTATTCCGCAGACCAGAAAGCATTTAACCAGCCAATATCGGATGAGAAAATTGTTGACTACATTATCGATGAAGAAGACCGCCGCAGTGTCCTGAACTGCATGGTTGCCTGCCTCTTTGCGAGGAACGTCTATACATACGAAAATATGGTTCAGGCCCTTAAGTGCATAGGGATAGAGAAAACTGAAGAGGATTTGAAAGAACTGGGCCGGGATATTTTCAGAAAAAAATACGAGCTTAAGACGAAATTCGGTTTCAGATTCGAAAACCTCACTCTCCCGAAAAGGTTCTTTGAGACAACCTCTACCACAGGAAAGCTCGAAGAAGAAACAGTCAGGAAATCAATTGAAATGTATAAAGAAAAAAGAGGAGTATAAGTTCCCTCAAAGCTGTTACAGCCTGAAAGTCCTCAAATTAAGGTTAAATATCTTATAAGTTAAAAAACCCTTAAGTTATACCCAAAAAGTAAATTAAGATCATTTTCGGAAAAAGGGTTTTACGTTAGAAATTGTATATTTGAGTATTCCGACGCTGTAATATCTTTATTTACCTTCTTATTGTCCTCTTTTTTCTCCTCCTTTTTTTCTTTGGGGGCTTTTTCAACTTTTGTATCGGCTATTTTATCAGCCTTTTCTTTAACTTCTTCTCCAACCCAGCGGTCCATAACCTTGCAGGCAACAAGGTCTCCCGCTACATTCACTGCAGTCCTGGTCATGTCAAGAATTCTGTCCACTCCCATTATGAGAGCTATTCCGCTTGTAGGAATCCCGACGCTGTTGAGAATCAGGGCAAGGACAATAATTCCCACCCCCGGAATCGAAGGCGTCCCTATGGATGCTGCAACAGCCATGACCATTACAACAAGGAGCTGGAAAGGCCCGAGGTCTATTCCGAATACTTCAGCCAGAAAGACTGTAGCTACGCCCTGATAAAGCGCAGTCCCATTCATATTTACTGTAGCTCCGAGAGGGACTACGAACTGTGAAATAGAAGACCTGACCCCTAACTTTTCTTCCGCGGTTTTGATAGATAAGGGCATAACTGCAGCCGAGCTGGATGTAGAAAAAGCAAGGAGCATAACGTCCCGGATAGCTTTAAGGAACTCAAAGGGATTATACCTTGCAACAACGGTGACAATAAAGAGGTTCAGGCACATAAGGAGCAACAGGCTTGCAAGTACTGTGCCCACATATACCATCATTCCGAGAAGGGCATCGATGCCCAGTTTGATAGTAAACTTGGTAAGAAGCCCGAAAACTGCAATCGGGGCAAGAGACATGCTCCATTTGACCACTATCATACAGACAGCTTGCAAAGAGTTCAGAAAGCTGACCATTGGAGTTGACTGGTCCTTATTCAGGGATACAAGAGCAACACCTATGATTATTGCAATGATCACAACCTGCAGCATTTCTCCATTAGCCAGAGCCCCAAGAGGATTCGAAGGGAGGAGGCCTCCGATAAGTGATGAGGGAATAGTCAGAATTGAATGATCGAAACTCAAACCAGTGGAGTCTACCTGAACTCCGCTTCCCATTGCACTTTCAATAAGGTCTCCACTTATATACTGCCCTGGATGAATGTAAAGCGCCATTCCAATACCAATAGCAGTTGCAATTGCAGTCGTTATCACAAAATAAACCGCTGTTGAAAGCCCTGTCTTTTTGAGGGCGCTCATACTCTGGCTTGAAGCCACCCCAAGAATAATGGAGGCAAAAACAAGCGGGACTACAATCATCTTCAGAAGCCCGAGGAAAATATAACCCGGAAGAGCAATCCATTCTCCTATGATTTCTGCAGAGGCCGGGTCAACATACCCTCCAAAAGGGCCGAGAAAAAGCCCCATAAATACTCCAAGCATCATGCTTATGAGGATCTTTAGCCAGAGCTTTTTTTCAAGTAAATCACGAAGCTGATAGCTCATGTTTTTAAGGGAATGGTTGTGCCAGAAATCTAGAGGGTAATAAATACGCGTGATTCCGTTAGTGATTCCTCGGCGAATTACTTTCGTTTCCTCTGCGATTTCATGCGTGAATTCCCTCGGGTTCGGGATGTAACGGTGGTCTTTGCTTTTCATGGAGGATCACAATAAAAATCGTTGGGGATTTAAAAAGTTTAATTCATTTTTCAAAAATTTGATTCAATTGTATAAGTTTAGTTGTATCTTACTTTCACATTAAATTATATAAAAGCTTAGAAAAATACATAACAATTTTTAAAGTTGAGCTGGTTCCACAAATATAAACCTCTTTATACATAGTTGTATGGGGATTATAAATAAGTTTAAAGAACAGGTGACAAAACTGGCATTATACGGTTGTTTTCAAAAGACCCGTTGATTACATCGATGTTTCACTTTGAGATTATTTTCTTACAAACTCTCTTTAGTTTTATTTTTGCTCTTACTCCCTATTTTCCAGCCTTAAATGATCCTCCCGATTTAGAGATTATATAATCATGAAAATTCCGAAAGTTTTATTTACTTAATCTTTATGTATACATTTGGCATAAAAATGAACAAAATATTAATATTAAATGCCATTAATTCACAAACCGGTTTGGTTAACTATTTTTTAGAAGAGGTGTAAGTATGAAAGTTCTTGTATGTGGAAAAGGTGGTAGCGGTAAAAGTACGATTACTGCTTTGCTTGCAAAATCCATGGCTAAAAGGAGTTACAATGTACTTGTGGTAGACAGTGACGAGTCGAACTTCGGGCTTCACAGGCAGCTTGGTGTTGGAATGCCTGAAGATTTCATGAATTATCTCGGAGGAAAAAAATCCCTGGGAGATAAAATGAAGCAGGCATTTCTGAAAGGGGAACCAATAAGTGTTTTTGAAAATAAATGGCAAATATCCGATATCCCTCGGGCTTATACGGTAGAAAATGGAAACATAAAAATGATGGCTGTAGGCAAAATCCATGATTTCGGGGAAGGCTGCGCCTGTCCTATGGGTGCTCTTGCAAAAAATTTGCTAAAGAACATGGAAACTACATCTGAAGACCTGGTACTCGTGGACACGGAAGCTGGTATAGAGCATTTCGGAAGAGGGGTTGAAGAGGGGTGTGACCTTGTATTAATGGTACTTGATCCGTCTTATGAATCCATACGGCTTTCTGAAAAAACCAGAGAACTTGCAGAAAAAGCTGGAAAACCTCTGTATTTTATTCTCAACCGTGCGGATAAAATCGGGGTTCAGTTCATGCTGGAAACCGTGGACAAAACTCACGTCCTTGCTTCAGTGCCATCGGATATGGAGGTTTTCCAGGCAGGGTTTGCAGGAGAGGAGCTGAACGTGGAACTCCCGGAAATTGAATCCATTGCTGATTTTCTGGTTTCGGGAGCCTATCACTGATCAGGACAGACCCTATAAGGACAGACCCTATAAGGACAGACCCACTCAAAATAATCATTTTCATTTTGGATGCGCCTGCAAAAATGAGGGGTTGAGAAGAAAAATAAAACAAAAACAGCTCGAAAAGAAAGGTTTAACGGCAAAAAAGAAGAGAAAATCAGGGAATATGAAGTATCCCCTTATTTTCCAAATTATTTATTTTAAAACTCTTTTCTTTGCAAAGAACCCCGAAACAAGGACCCCAAGAACCGCAAAGATACTTTCGAATC
Organism: Methanosarcina sp.; assembly: GCF_028693135.1. Lineage (GTDB taxonomy): Archaea > Halobacteriota > Methanosarcinia > Methanosarcinales > Methanosarcinaceae > Methanosarcina. The sequence goes on along the minus strand of NZ_JAQUVZ010000019.1, from coordinate 6,461 downwards.
CAGGTGTACTCTTTTTGATATCCTCCTGCCTTTCTCCGGTAACTGTACCGGTTTCTTCCACTTCAGCCGGAGTGATTATTTCGGTACCGAACTTATCCCCTGTAATAGCATAACGAGAGAGACCCGGAGTTTTTGCACTGAAATAGTAGAACTCCTCATCTTCGCTGGTCATTTTGGTGGAAAGCGCATTCCATTCTTCGTCGTGGAACCTGTTCATTGTTATGGTGGAGACGTCAATATTGTTTTCTTCTACCCAGCTCCTGGATATCCTGAAGTTAATATCCGCTCCTTTGATGTTGGTCCCACTTTCAAACCGTTCGTTTCCTACCAGGATGTTCATCAACCGATAGACTTCTCCTTCAGGTTTTTCTCCGGAACTTCCGTCTCCAAGCACCTCAATCCTTGAGACAACATTTCCGGAATACTGCTGTGACGTGAAACTGAGCTCCAGTATGCCTGAAACAGGGTTATTGAATCTAAAGCTGGCCTCAGTTCCTGCAACAACCCTCTTCTGTGAACTATCAGTACCTGTAACACCGGCACTTTCTCCCCTTGAGGGAACGTAGCTGGTGGAGCTTTTGTGTTTGGTTGGTGTGGAGGTAATGGTTGGTGTGGGGGGAATAATCGTAAGGGGCAAATAGTCAAAGGTTCCGTTTACGATTTCATAGGAGGAATCTGCAATACCGTCCTTGTCAGCATCCGTGCAGTTTTCTGAAAAGCCTGTCCCATTGGGATTTGTCCAGTAGTTGCCTCCCAGATACGGGCCTCCAACTATACTTTCCCCTGAAATTTTACTGGTGTTCCAGGAATTGTTTGCCTCACTACTAATGAGGGTGTTGTTTATGTTGTTGAAGTAATTGTTGTAAATTGTGTTATTTCCGCTTTCGGGACCTTCCAGGATTCCTACAAGCCCGTTGGCTGTCAAAAGGTCGTCTTCTTCGGATTCAATGACAAGTCCTGCCAGGCTGTTCTGAACCATTGTGTTACCATATATCAGGCTGTTACCCACATTATAGAACACCATGCCGTAAGAATTTTCGGATAAAGTATTCTCGGCAAAGGTACCTTCTCCTGTCGCCAGCATCCCGATTTCATTTTCGGATAAAGTATTTCCGGCAAAGGTACCTTTTCCTAGTGCCAGCATCCCGATTTCACTTCCGTCTACCGTGCAGCCTGCAACTGTATACCCGGTCCCGGGGACCTTATCGAAGTTCAGAATAACGATTCCTGCGGAAGTACAGTTATTTAAGGAGCAATCCCTCACGCTACAATTGTCATTCATGAAATCAATAAGTCCAATCATACAGTTTTTAATAGTGTTGCTTTCAAGTGTTGCATTTCTCGATTCATAAAGATAAATTCCCCCTGCAGGATAACAGTCCTCAACTGTGTTGCCCTCAAACCTGAGGTCCTGTGATAAACTTATAAATACTCCACATCCTGAGGGTCCAAAGCTTACGCCTACAAGGGGGGAATTGACAAGAGGGGAACTGACAAGAAGGGAACTGACAAGAGGGGAATTTTCAGTTGTATAGAGTTGAGTTTCACCTGTTATATTCTGAACGGTGTTATCCAGAAGTTCTACACTGGAAGAGCCATTCGAGAAAATCCCCATGTATTCGATTTCCCGTATCGAGTTTCTCACAAGCCTGACATTCTGACAACTCTCAAGATAAATTCCTGCGAAGTCTGACTGGTCAACGATATTATTCTCAAGTTTGAGGTCCTGGCAATCTTCTGAATAGATTCCATAACAATAGGATTGCTTGGATTGTCCGAGGTTCGAGTTTATGAGCGTATTATCCCTTATGAGGGTGTTTTCCTCACCTTTAACAAGCTTCGAATTTACAGAGTTATAGTAGGAATATTCTTTTGTGGCATTCTGAACGGTTTTATCCAGAAGTTCTACACTTGAAGAGTCATAAACATAACTCGTTATGTATCCTATGTCCCGTACCGAGTTCCTCACAAGCCTGACATTCTGACAACTCTCAAGATAAATTCCTGCGAAGTCTGCCTGGTCAACGATATTATTCTCAAGTTTGAGGTCCTGGCAATCTTCTGAATAGATTCCATAACCATAGGATCGCGTGCCCTGTACGAGGTTCGATTTTATGAGGCTATTTTTCCTTGTGAGGGTATTTTCCCTTGTGAGGGTATTTTCCCTTGTGAGGGTGTTTTCCTCACCTCTGACAAGCTTCGAATTTACAGAGTTATAGTAGGAATATTCTTCTGTGGCATTCTGAACATAATTGCCCTTAAGCGTGCAGTTATCGGAATCAAAGGTGACAATTCCATATGTAGAGTTCTGAACTGTATTGTCAGTGAGAGTGATATTCATATCCTCTTCAAACACGATCCCAGCCCATGAGTTCTCAACCCTGCTGTCCGAGAGGCTTACGTCATCAGAAGAGAAAACCGTGATTCCAAATTCGGTGTTATTTATGGTGTTGTTCTGCATTTCCGAACTCGTATTATACAGGAAAACCGCATATGAGTTGTTCTGTAGCACAAAGTCTTTAATTTCGACTTCTCCGCAGTTTATGCAGTAGATAACCCCTGCATCCCTTCCAATTGAGGGAGTTTGCTCTCCTTCAAGGTAATAAACCGCTTTCCCATCGACAAGATTGCTGGTATCAATAATATTCCCGGTTGAATTCTCAAAATCGTTGTAATAATAGGGATCAAGGTTAAAATTGTACCAGTTTCCAGACATGATATTGCCTGTAAGTGTGCAGTTTTTGATATCCCAGAGGCTGATTCCATATATTCCTGAACTTGCAGTGTTGTTTCTCAGGACGCATTCACTGGAATAAGCCAGAGAGATACCGTAATCAGCGTTTGAGATTGTGTTGCCAGTAAGATTACAGCTTTCAGACTCATACAGATAGATACCATCATCATCAGTGTTTGAGATTGTGTTGCCGGTAAGATTACAGCTTTCAGACTTATACAGATAGATACCATCATCATCAGTGTTTGAGATTGTGTTGCCGGTAAGATTACAGCTACTGGAATAATACAGATAGATGCCATCAGAAGGAGTGTCTGAAACTGTATTACCAGCCAGGGTGCAGTTGTCGGACTCAGACAGATAGATGCCGTAATCAGAAGTGTTTGAAACTGTATTGCCGTTCAGGACGCAGCTTCCGGAATTAGACAGATAGATGCCTTCATAAGAAGTGTTTGAAACTGTGTTGTTGGTCAGAATACAGTTACTGGAAGAACGAAGATGGAAGCCATAACTGGTAGAACCGGAAACTGTATTGTTGATCAGATTGCATCCGCTGGAACTTTCCATCTGAATAGCGCAATCGTTCCCAGAAAACTGATTATTGACTATGTTAACCCCTGAAACCCCAGTTATAAAAACTCCTGTATAGTATCCTTCCCCGGTAATGTTGAATCCGCTGATAGTTACATCATTGGCAATTACTTTGAAGTTGTGGCTCGGTGAAAGCGTTCTTACAATTGTATCTTCAGGATTTCCAGAAAAAGAACGAATGGTGAGGCTTGCTACATTAACATCTACAACTTCTGTATACGTTCCCGGATAAACAATGATTGTGTCTCCAGAACTTGAGCTGTCTATCGCAGCCTGGATAGTTGTATAATTTCCGCCGCCCGCTGCGCCCACGTATCGCGTGGCAGGTGTGTGAATATCCTCCCCAGTAGCAACTGCGGTTCCATTCACAATAAGAAAGATAAAACACGCAATTGTCATAAATTGTAACTTTGTTTTTTTACATAGTAATGCCATTATTTTAAAGCTCCTCTCATTTCTATTACACAAGCAGAGGCATAAATTAAAATTTATTTCAGATGAAATATCAACTAAATTTTTATAGACTGTGTGTTATATGTGTAATTTAAAGTATAAATAATTTAATAATTTGATCCTGAAGGGGATTTTTTGATCATACATCGACACCACTGTGTAAAATAGATCTGCAAAAAATTATAAAAATCAGAAACACGGACGAAGGGCTGCAGACCTCCCTTGCTTTGTTATCTAGTGGAAGTATTTTCTTTTATCATTTTTCAGCAGTCCTGCCCGAGTTGCGCCACCCGAATTGCGCCACCCGAATTGCGCCTCGGGAGTACGCGGTCCTTTTCGCTGCGCTCAAGAGGACTACTTGATGGGTTTTAACAGGTAGATTCACTCAAGCGGACTAGATTACAGATCTTTCTGACTCGGATAACCATATTCTCTAGACCGAGCCGTTTTTGTCACTCCCGAGTTTCGCTTCGGGAACACGAGGTCCTTTTCGCTGCGCTCAAGAGGACTACTTGATGGGTTTTAACAGGTCGATTTGCTCAAGCGGACTAGATTACAGATCTTTCTGACCCGTACAACCATATTCTCTAGATCGAGCCGTTTTTGTCACGCTCGACGCAGGAGAGCGGCTTTCAGACAAAAAGAACAGAAGAGAAACGAAAAGAGGAAAAAGCCAACAGTAAAAATGACTGATACCGCCTATAAAATACTTATAGGTAGAAATGCCCGGAAAAACCTATGATAGAACAACAAAAACGAACAAATAATAGCGACAGAAAAATCAGAATTAGCTCAACGAAAGCAAAATTAAATTCTCTCTGAATAATACTTTTTTCGAGTCTCCTTTCTATTTTTTACTTGAGGTAAATTTGCTGTTTGGTGCTGTTTGATGCTGTTTGGTGCTGTTTGATGCTGTTTGATGCTGTTTGATGATGTTTTTGCAGGGCTGCCAGACAAGCTGGCGGATACTTCCGATATTTATCTGTGAATTGAAAAGCGGTTTCCGGGATCAAGGGAAGTATTCTTCGGGTCAGGATGATATTTCACTATGATTCTCGTTTTCTCTTAATACCAGCCTGAACTCACCTGTTATTGTTTTTCTTGCGTGAATGGCGAGAAGGCTTCAGTCTGCAAGGCGCAGAAGAGAAAAACAAAAGATTCCAGCTTTGGATATTCTGAATAATATCAACCGATTAATCAGGATCATCCAGAGAATTAAAAATTGCATTTTTAATAAAGGAAAATTAAATGGGCTTTGATCTTCAAACTCTTGAGGGGGATGCAAATATGGATGCTGAAGAAATTCGGGCGATTTTCAAGTTTTCAGCCCTGGAAAAAAGTATAATTTCCAGTTTTGGAATTCAAGAAGAGCTATTTCTTCCTTTTCTGCTTTCACTTAAATCGGGGGGCTCATGGAGTTATACATCCGAAGAAACAAAAAGTATTGCAGTAAAATCGCAATAGAGGCTAGTGTCGTGTCAATGGCAAAATGTCGTATGAAATCGGGTGCAACTATTCCGGATTGACCAATATTTGATGAATGACTCGACACTAGCTTGATAATAGTCAGTTCTGGTTATCCTGAGCTTTTGCCTGCATTTCGACGAATTTTATCTTTAACAAGATAGAAGAGGCCTCCATAGGAGAAAGCTGTGAGTATTGGGAATATAATGAGTCCTTCTTTGGCTGCCTCCATATCCCCGTTCAAGACTTGAACTATGGCCATCATGTCTACAGCGGTTCCAATGGTAATGAAGAATCCAAAGAACAGGAGCAGTATTGAATATGCCTTTTTTGGTTTTGAAAGCATCAGGAATAGCGCCAGAAAGCCCAAGGGAATACTTATTCCAAGGTCAAGATACCTGATGGTCCAGAAGGCAGTTGGAGCCGCTTTGTATGAGCCATCGGTAAGGTCTCCGGTATTTGTAACTTGTTGGATTTGAGATATCCACATCACTGCAAAGAGCAGGAAGAATAAGGTCATTAGACCCACGTAGATTCGCAGACCTCCTGGTTTGAAGTCAGGAGCATCAGCTTCGGTAAACATAGATAAGCTACCCAAAAGCAGGATGAGCCCGCCTATTATAAGGGTGCCGAAAAGCCACCAGTAGTCCTCAACATTGCCGCTGTAGGCCGAATTGCTCCATTCCTGGCCAATCCCGATGGAAAGCCCTGTATACATTAATGTTATCGGTGTAAGTATCAATAGGTATTTCGAGCCGGCCCTTCTGGCCAAACATAGAAATCCACCAATTAGCAGTATAGGTGCGATCAGTACCAAATTTGCAAGATCCTGCCCGGCGATCTGCCATATACCAGATTGAGAGGTTCTATACTGGATTATTCCCTGGCCAATGGGTCCCAGAAAAGCGATTAAAATCAGAGTCGCTGCGCAGATGATTGCAGTTACTCCAATTACGTACCAGGGAATTAAGTACTCATTCGCTATTTCACTTCTTGTTTCAGATTGCTTTTTAAAAAAAGAAGTCATGCTTTAGAATAAAATTTCCATACTTATATAGTCCTCTCTTTGTTTCATTGTTCAGAGAAGGTTTGTAGTGTCGAGTCAACAGCGAAATGTCGTGAAGAATATATTGTATACTGTTCATAATGAATCCAAGAGGATCAATCATGAATAGATACACTGTGACACTTACCGAAGATGAACGTGAAGCCCTTTGTG
>NZ_JAQUVZ010000069.1 GCF_028693135.1 Methanosarcina sp. | reverse complement strand
TTAGAGGTCTTCACATTGTCCCAGGAGCTTTGCACCTAAACATTACTGTAAACGCACATCCTGGTAGGATTACTCCAAATGGAAAGAGTAGCACGAAGGCAATTTATGACGTAGCTTCTTGTCGCACAATCCTATCTTCGGCAGGTAACATGTTTTTTCACAATAATTTGATTGATTGCTTTTTTGTCTATTGCCTATGATAGGATACTTAATTTTATACTATAACTTATATAATTTCTAGAGAATCTGTATTTAGAAAATATAGTCACCATTGCATATAGTCTGTATCTGCAGGCAGACCTTAAAATGTGAGACTATTTTTGGCCAGGCTACTTTTGGAAAAACGACGAAGAGCCCATAAAGGCGTACAAAAAATTTGACTTACTTATTACCCCAAGATTTAGTGCGGGTGGTGCTCACCGTGCCGGAGATTAGCGCGGTGGTGGGCAGATCTATGCTCGACTACCACCTGCACCAGCTGGAGCTTCGGGATTGATCGAGCTGCATCACTGAAAGGTTGTGCTCACCGGGTCAAGCGTCGCCTATAGCAGTCTGATGCGAAAGGAATTGGAGCTGGGCGCGGCGGATAAGATATGAAAATACCAGTCATTGATCTTGCCTACAAAAAGAAGTGAAACCGACACGCAAAAAATAGCTTGTCGGCTTGAGCCTTTTAATTCATTGGCAAGACTGTGCTTCATTGTCTAATCCGGGGCAACAACCATCAAGCGATCGTATCAGAGCATTACGTCCGCAGCAGAGCGAATCCTCCGGATATTGCGCCTCTGGCTTTCCAGGCCCATTCCGGCTGCTGCTCGGACCATTGGATCGGCATCTGCAGGCAAGCCGAATGATAGGCCGGTCAGTGCCTCAACCTGCGCTACCGGCACTTGCCAGGTCTTGAACTCATCATCGAAGAACTCCATGCTCTCCAGATAATTCTTCTGCGTGCGCAGGTAGGCAGTGGCGCTGAGCTTCCCGTTCTTATTGACGAAGGCCACCATCTTCCAGAAATCGGCTGGCAGGAGGTACTCATTGCGATAAATCATATCGTCTTCGCGGAAGACGGGACCGGTGAATACTGATATCTGCACATTGGCATTATCTGCAGTCTTCAGTATGTAGTTTTCCACTTCGAGCCAATCACGCTGGTTGAAGCGCGCGTGCTGAGGTGAGCAGTTCGTGAAATGGAATGTATCCTCTCCCGCGTCCCTGGCATTTGGCCCCCAGCAGGGATCCAGCCGGCGAACCAGATGTCCGCGATCAAGTGGATTGCCTGCATACAATTGGGGTCCGGCCTGATACATCGGGTTGAGGCGTGGATCAAAGTACCATTTGTCGCGGTCGCGTTTGATGTTCTTCAGATTCTTGCCGTCAATATTTGCCGCGGTATAGAAGGCCAGCCTTCGATCAGCATTCATCACAATGGAGAAGTGTAGGTAGGTGAGAATCTCACCTCCGTCCTTGAGCTTTGCGACTTTGGACTGGAGATTATCGGCCAGCTTGGGAAGAGGCAGCTGGTGCTGAGAGCCCAGGAAATCGGGGTTGTAGCCATCCGCCAGGAGGTAATGTTCCGCGGGTAGTTCTCCCAGCTCCATTGCTGCTCCGGTGATCGGTTTTGGGGTGGTTATGATCGCAGGTCCGACCGGACCGGTGCCATGGCTGCTAAGCCTTCGCAGAGCTTCAGCCGCCATCGGATCGTTCTCGCTGCGCGACTCCAGTGCCTGGAAAATGCGGCTGATGCGCACGCCCTCATTGGCCACCCAGGCTATGGTGCTGGGATTATCGATGCCTTCTCGATAGGGCTGACCGTCTGTCTTGAGGATGTTGCCCTGGGCATCTTTCATCGGTACTCCTGAGTGGTGCAGGCCCACAACAAGCCACTGATCGTTGAATATGGGCGAACCTGAGGATCCTGGCTGAGTGTCGGTCAGATAGTGCAGCCAGTTGTCGAAGATATCTACAACTTCGTTCTCCCGCAGGCAGCAATGCTTGAGACCGCCCTCAGGATGCTGAATGATGGAGACGTATTCGCCGGTCCGGACCTTGCCGGTGTCTTCCACGAGACGCAGTAATCCGTAATCGGTAAGCTCTGTCCCTTCTGTGGCAACGGGGGCCACGGATACCAGTGTGAAGTCCAGGTCCGGATCGGTGACGAAGATCTCGTCGGGTCGCAGGTCGAAGGATTTGGATGTCTTTCGTCGACCGTTTATATCTTGCTCAAATTCGAACTCTGCAAAACTCTTCCTTGCCAGCTCTGCTGTATCGAGGACGTGGTTATTTGTCAGCAGCAGATTTGGGCCGACAAGAAAGCCCGTGCCGTAACCCTCTGGCCTGCCGAAGGGATTCACGATCTGGATCCTGCATACGGGTCTGGCCGCGAGCAGTCCAAGTTCCAGAAAGGAGATGTCGACAAGATCGCTCTCTCCAATGATCCTCTCTAGGGCCAGACCATCACCTGGTTCAAGAAAAATCAGGCGCCTCTCTATTGGTTGTGCCTCCGTCAAGGGCCTGACGATTTCACGTCTGAATCTCTCGCCTAGCTGCTCCGCTTCAGCAGTTTTCTGCCGGCTATAATACCTTTCAGAGGCTTTTCTCTGTTGCTCTTCTTTTCGGGCATTTTCAAGCATATCGTTCCCCCATCATAATATCAGGTGTAACTGATTCATCAGTGGTAGGGTATCCAGGAAATTCACGTTCCCAACCAAGAGATGACTACTTGGCATTAATAGCTCCGTGAATCTCGTGAGCGCCAGTTGCAGGGGACCAGTATATGGATCCTCCCTGGAAGTGCTGATAATGTCCAACTCCATCTATGCATACTTGCTCTTCAGTTGTGGCCTGACCAAGAAGATTTTTTATTCCAGGTTGATTATATTTGTCACTAATTTGACTCAACTTACTCCCCCGAACGATGTTATACATGTGACTTCTACTCTACGTTGTTGTATGTGGTAAGCTAGCCTAAAAATCCATACACCATTTTTATATTTATATAATATCTGATATATTATGCTTTCATGAATATTATATTTAAGATGGCTTATCGGATTTATTCGGATAAAATGCAGTTTTTGAGATATATATTCATTAAAAGGAGGCACATTAGAAAAATTATTCAATAAGTTAAATTGAGAAAAAAACAAAGCAATTTAAGGACGAAGTTGTAGAAATATATAAATTTGATTTAACAGCACGCATTTCAATAGTATCTATCTTTTAGCCCTCTGAAAAATACTGAAACCTCATGTAGATGAAATAGGATATATAAACAACCGAAAAGATACTAGGATATAGAGCGATGTAGCTTTTTAGTTTCTCTATCTCCCCAACATGGGAGCCTGATTCATAAAGAAGCTAGATAACTGCTTTATCCCGTATACTTTTGCAGGAGCTAATTATTCGATTCGATTCATTTCATCTTCTGTCAAGATGTCCTCAGTTTCTAATTTAATACCCTTTACTTTAGCAAAATCAAACTCTGCTACCTTTCCCATTTCCTTGTTCCCAATACTCTTCCCATATTTAATCAGGAATCGTCTTATCATGACTTTCATTAAATGTTTAATGGACTTGCTTGCAGGCTTACCATTTTTCTTTGTCCAGTTATTGATTTCATCTTGGATATGATCTACATCTCTTCTGATAAGATTGCTTATGTCGGCTTCTGTGTGCGTTATCAATAAACGCCCGTAATGAATTAATCGATTTTTTGATTTTTGCCTTTTAAACGGCTCAACCGAATACTTTCACTTTCCTGATGACCTGCAGGAATTATTCTGAAGCTAAAATTCTGGTCGTCCCCGGCTACATGATTGATATTGGGGGGTCAGACTTCCCGGCGCGGCTGATGATTTCATTTTTATCTACCGTACGCGGGCGGGTTCAAGCGGAGCGCGGCGCGTGAAAAGAAAGAAGGTGAGATGCAATTTACGGGCATTCAGGAAGGATAAAAACTAATTAACCAGGGAGAGCATGGGATAAAACCTGAAGGAAAATTGTCTCCACCACCGGCTGGAAACTCAAAACACTATTTTATAGTTCGGCGCGGCTTTGAGTCAATCGAGTTCTGGAGTCGGTTTGTGGAACATTAGGTGAAGAAAGGATGATCAGATCAAAAGATAAAGAGAAAATGCATAAATAGTTTACATTCAAACCCTTATTCAGGAGAATAGCAGGCTAAACATTAAGCTGCTTCCGGAGAATATGGAAAGTAGTAAGCCGTGATGGAAGTTTTGTAATTCTTAGAGGCACAAGAAAAGTATAAATCTCAAAACATCATAAATAAATTTAATGAGTGCTACTAAAATAAAAGATAACATTGTTTTGAATATAACTCTTAATATACTCATTATTACTGGTTTACCTTATTTTGTGAATCCGAATTATTTTACAATAGATCCTGAGAAATTAATAGCTACAATGGCTCCGATATATGGAACTACAACTGCATTTTTAGTAATTTTTTATGTAGTACTCGGAGAAATATCCTTAAACAAATATGCATTACTTATTGGTTATTCGGTAAGTCTTAATTTGTTCTTCACTTGTCTTTTTTTGTTATTGTTAATGCATCCATTTGGTTTTTATGATGGGTTTATCTCCATGGTGACAGTATTGGTTATTTGGAATTGCTATATTTTTATCTTGTTTTTAGCGGGCATTTTATCCTTAAGTTTTATAGATTATATAAAAGGTAAATACATGGAACCTACAAAAAATTAGGTTCCCAATACAATTTATATTCTCTTTTTATGACGAAACTGTCTAATTTTTATACATCTATTCAACATGTGCTTTTCTGAACTCACTCATTCTGCATCATGTAGGAATACCGCGTTTACTGCCGACATACCCACGAGTAAATGCAAAATATATACCATTTTTGCGACCCTTCCTAAAAAGATAAATAACTTTTATTTTGTTCATATAACTTCCGAAAAAAAAAGGTTTGTGCATTAACCTGCAAACAGTGCACAAAAAAATGACTTTTTATATAATTAACATTTTAAATATTGAAAAAAAATTAATTTGTGGTGTTCTTCTTTATTTATAGTTTTAATTGAGTGTCCGTAACATGCTTCTCTTTGTAGGGAAATTGCTTTTCAAAATCCTCCAGCTCCTCATTTTCTATTTTAAAAACCTCGTCCTCATAAAATTTTCCCGAAATGCCCCTCAAGCTGCCATCGTAGAGTTCCAATGCCATAAATGCATCAAGATCATCACCCCAGGATTTCTGGATATTATATTCTTTAGCATTGACAAAACCAAAACGATGATAATAGTCGGGATTTCCAAAAATAATAATACCCTTATATCCCAGCTGCCTTGCTTTTTCGATAGAATGATTCATTAATAAAGAACCAATCCCCTGCTTTTGATATGAGGGTAATACTGCAAATGGGCCCATACATAAAACTTCAAATTCTTTATTTTCCTCATTCAGGACCTTAGCTCTTGAATAGATAATATTGCCGACGATTGCATCCTTATCGCATGCAACAAAATCCAATTCTTTTACAAATGCAGGTACTTTTCTTATTTTATGCAATACAAGATGTTCATCACATCCTGGTTTGTATAAATCCCAGAATGCTTCTCTTGTCATGTATTCTACACTTTTGAAGTCCTTTTCTTCTTCTAATCTGATAGAAATGTTCATTGTCGTTCTTCCGGAATATTTGGAATGTTTGTGCTTCTCGTTGAGGAGTGGTTGAAACGGAAATTAAGGGTTAGGAAAGTAGTGGAGTGTCTGAGGTAAATGGAGAGGATAAAAAGAGGGAGGATTTTCAGCGAAATACTATACTTGTTTAGTAGTCTATTTATACATCTTAACTGTACGAGTAGTGGTATGAAGCAATACAAAACTTTCAGACTTTCTAACAGTGTATTTTCAGACCTGAAAGCTTTGCAGAAAGCTGGTGAATCGATTCCAGATACCATCAGAAGAATGAATAACGATTACTCGGATTGTGTTAAAGAAATTCAATACAGATATTCAAGAGATATATTGAATGATGGGTCATTTACTCAGTATATTTCTATCACTGCAAGTGATAAAAGCAGGTACGGTTCACGATATACTGAATATTTCATGAAGATAGGAGAAGACCAGAACGACCTTGTTAGGCTCCCAAAAGACGTTCTCGACGAAATCAGTTGGCTGTCGCAACACCCGGACGAGATATTCAATACTACTATGTTCACGTTGGTATCTATTGAGAAGGCTTTAATGGAATGGAATAGAGAAGACAAAAAATAAAACTAACATTCTACTTCTCTTTGTTAAAATTCCTCTAACCGTTTTGTTTACTGACTCACAACCTAATCAATTGCATTACTCTGCTTTCCTGCATTATTCTGCTTTCCTGCATTACTCTGCTTTCTAATTTCAATGGGGTATAGCAGGATAAAAATTCAATAATCATCCCATGTGGATGCTCTGCTTTCTAATTTCAATGGGATAGCAGGAAAAAAATTCAATAATCTTCCCATGTGGATGACATTCTCCCCCAATCAGCTTTTACCAGGTCCAAAAGCGCTTGAAAAGAAAACTCCCCTATCTTGTGCCCACTACGATATAATTCAAGGACATCACGATTTAAATCCATCACATACGCATATGCGATTAAGCCAGTAGTTTCTCCTAATGAATACTCTCGATTTTCGGGAATGATTGGCAGTCCAAAAAGAATTACGTACTCAAAACATGCCATCGGATCAAATGAAAATTGAGTATACCAATCTTCGTTATACTTCAAAGACTCTAAAATTTCCGGGTCTCTGATTAATTTTTCAGCTTGCTCTGTAGTCGGGTTATCTATCTCATCAACCCATTCAACTTTTCTAATGTTTTCCTTAAAGATCTTCATTCGTAAAGAGTCCCTCTGAAGTCCCCTTACAAATGATACAACTTCTGCCCCTAATTCTTCAGGACCACAATCATGCGACTTATAACATAAATGAAGTTCATTATCAAACCTAACTCCGACTAATCCGTTAGTTAACACTTTTCATTTCTCCGTTATTTTTTTCAATATAGAACTTACGCAGTTGAACTGAGAAATAAATAGCATTGAACTTGTAACTGTCTAAAAAACAACGTTGACCCAAACGTCTATTGCGTTTGATTTTATATTTCAAGTGAGTAAGTCCTAATAAGTAAAAATTAAAAGCTTGGGTTTTCTGGGATAAAATCAAAAAGGATTGCTCAGAGTTCTTCACTGCTTTGAGGGAAAACTGAGCATTCCAGGCAAACCCATATTAAATTTGAATTTTCCGGAACCTGAGGTTTCAAGAATCTGTTGTTTTATATAATACAGTGCATTCAGAAGGCTGTCACTGTCTTCAGAGTCCATATCTCCGGCATAGGGATGGATATTTTCTTCAAGGGTGTCCAGAAGCCGTGGATCAATATCGTTTAAGAAGTAAGAATCCAGGATCAGAAGGCTTGAAATCTGCTCGTAAAAACCTGCAAGTTCCCGAAGCCATTCCGGGACCTCGTAATGTGTTGCATATTTCTGCCTGTTCAGGAAAACAAGGTAACTTGAGACAGTATTTATGAGATTCTCAGTTAGCCTGTTATCCGGAAATACGATTGGGAAACGTTTCAGGACTGTAGGAGCTGTATAATCCGAGAAGATCATTTCAGACTTACACACCGCAGGAAAGAGCCTGGCAATCGGACTGTTTAAAACTGCAGTAACATAAGGATACTTACTCGGGTCTTTGAGAACAATCCCGCAGCCGTCCCCAAACACAGAATTCCCAACAGCATCGTATGCAGCCTGAAGATGATAGCCTTCAGTTGCAATAATCTTAGGAGTGTTAAAATACTCCAGAAGCTTTTTTCCCTTTATACTATAGTCTTCGGAGTTAAGAGGGGAGATATCGTGACGGAACTGATTTTTGAATTCCAGAATTCTCCTGTAAGCCATTGGGAACCTTGCCTCCAGCTCTTCAGGGGGAACTACATTGTATTCTTTCTTTTTATCCCCCTCGGAAAGCTCATAAGGCAGCATAAAACGATAAGGTGAAGAGCACGCAAATTTTTCTGAAAGTGCTCCTGATATATACGGATAGACAATTTCAGGTTCTGAAAATACAGGTTTACACAGGCCTTCGCAAAGATAATATGAATCTGAACCGCTTTCCTCAGGAAGGATAAGCCTATGCATCAGAATGTTTTTTGTACTTACACCTTCAAAAATGTTTTCGGAGACATCTTCAAGTGTAACTGGAATTTCACAAATTTTTTCTACTATTTTGTTTTCTTTGAGTAACATCTAGTTTTCACTTCTGTAGAAGTACATCGAGAATTTTGTGTCTCTTGTGTTTTTATTTTCAGGACTTAGTTACCAGGATGGACATATCAATCGATGGCCATCTCAGGATTTCGGACTTTTAGACCCCTATTAAAAAACTATAAAATCCCGGCCTGAAATACGTAGTATTATATTATTATATGCATACAATAGTAAAACAATATAGTATATAACTGTATTTTATAAACATAAATCATGATAAATACCATGGGTCGTGTCCGTGAGTTATTGATTTAATCTGGCAAAACGGGCACGTCTGCCTTCTTTGTCCATATTTGAAAACCACTCTTAGGTTTGCGGTTTTCAGTAACTGACTCACATGACCGATCTATTGAACACAAAAGTGTACAAAAAAAGATGAAAGGATTTCCCTTTCATCCGTTGTTTTTCACATTTAACCTTGTATTTCTCCTTTTTACTTTTTTATATAAAGGAATACGCTAAGCAAGCCAGCTATGCCATAAATGATTTCAAAGCCCGGCATGCCTGTACTTGCTTCCTGTTCGGATTCTTGATTAGCTTCCGATCCGGTATCCTTCGTGTTTTCTTCAGAGTTGTCAGACTTATCTCCAGGCTGTATTTCAGTTACAGTTTCTTCAGAGGCATTTGTCTTCCCTGTTATTGTAAAGGGAGATTATCCCGGGGTTTTGGTTGTTAAAGACAGGTATTCTTCATCTTCACTTAACAGGCTGATTGGTAGCTGTTCCCATGTTTTGTTGCTGAATCTGTTCAGGGTAATCGAAGACCGGTCTATCTTTTCATCCTGTATCCAGGCCTTTTCAACCTTGAAGCCGATTTCAGGGTTTTCGATATTCTTTTCAGTTGTATACCTACCGTTTCCAATCCAGATATTCAGGTAGTTATAGACCTCACCTGTGGGTACATCCGGGGTAAGCGTAGATTTATTTTTCAGCATCTAAACAATGATTGTTGTCTTGCCAACAGTCTTCTTTGAATCAAAAGTGATATACATGACAGAAGTAGCGTTCTTCGTGAAACCAAACTTTACAGCTTTTCCGTTTGTAATGAAGACCTGGGAAAGTCCCTTTACTTCAACGTTTCTGGAAGATTCAGGAGAAACGCCACCACCGCCAACGCTGCTGTTTCCGCCGCTGCTGCTTCCACCACTTCTGCTTCCCCCACTGCTGTGGCTGCTTCCACCGCTGCTGTGGCTGCTTCCCCCACCTGAGTTACTATCGTCATCAGAGTTGCTTTCCAGTACAGATAATCGTAGCAGTTTTGGAGGCAACATTGTTTCCGTTACTTACTGTCAACCTGACAGTATAGGCTGCTGCTGAGTAGATATGTATTGGGTTCTGATCGGTTGAAGTAGCTCCATCTCCAGAGTTCCAGTTCCATCCAGCTGCATTTTGAGAATTGTCTGTAAACTGGACAGAAAGAGGAACATAACTACTTGTAGCACTGGCGCTGAAGTTTGGAACAGGAAGCACTGAGTGTGCAGGAATATAACTTATAAACTGCCCAAAGGCTACAGGTTTATTACATCGGGAGCATGGAGGGTCACGAATACCCCGTCCTGAACAGGCTGTCCGACAATTCAATTTCAGGATAAAAATATGGTAAAAAAGACATTTAAGGCTTTTAAATTGGAGAAGAAGGAGTTCAGATATTAATGGAGGTAATTGTAGGGCAGCCTGTTTTGGTTGGGTAGCCGCACGCAATTTGATTTTAGCATAAATCTCCCACCCCGCAGGCAACGACCTCTGCCCATTGGTCCGAAGGCATCGGAAGGGTGCATTTTGACATCGTAGTGGCACGAACTGGCCGTCGTTCTTATTCTCGTGCCTCGGTTTTTGCAGGAGCAGTCCATTGCTCCTGACGATGCCAATCGATCAATGGTTAGTTATAATGCAATGCACAGACGAACGGTGTCTAATAGTTTTTATGCATGGTATGTTGCTTACCTTTTCTGGAGGGGCTGTTCATCCTATTTACCGGCTTTGGTAATCTTATTTCCGGTCTTTCAATTACAATCTTCTTCAGAGCAGGTAGTGTCTGTTCCTTAATATCCACATCATTGTCTTTCAGCACACTCATGAAATTAGCATGGTCATTTTTGGAAAGGATATTTATCGCTTTTCCTTTTGTTCCTGCTCGTGCAGTTCTTCCAATCCTGTGAATATACTGTTTACTCTCCCTGGGAATATCATAATTGTAAACATGGGAAACACCCTGTATATCAAGTCCTCTTCCGGCTACATCTGTGCATACAAGGACACCTATGTTCCCGGAATGGAATTTTTCCATTATGCGAGTTCGTTCGTTCTGTGTCAATCCACCATGAATTGCCACGGCATTGATACCTGATTTTCTCAGGTTTTTTGCGACTTTGTCAGTGTTTCTTTTTGTGTTGCAGAAAACCATCCCGAGGTTTGACTTCTCATTTTGTAGAAGGTACACGAGCAGAGATAATTTCATTTCGTCTTGTACTTTATAAACGACCTGATTCAATTTTTGCGGGTCGATATAAGACTCTACTGATACTTTAACCGGGTTTTTCATGTACTTGCGGGAAAGTTGGACAACATCTTTTGTAATAGTCGCAGAGAACAAAAGGGTCTGCCTTTTTTGAGGACATTCCTTGATAATTTTTTCTACATCCACTTTGAATCCCATATCAAACATATGGTCTGCCTCATCAAGGACAAGGGTTTTCACATTATTGAATTTGATTGTATTTCTGCTGATATGATCGAGTAGCCTACCGGGTGTTCCTACAACAACCTCGGCATTCTTTAATTCTTTAATTTGTGGATTGATCCCTACACCGCCATAGATAGATGCGATTTTTAACGGGTCGTGTTTTGAGAATTCCCTGAACGAATTTGCCACCTGCTCCGCCAGTTCTCTTGTAGGGGTCAGGATCAAAGCCTGAATTCCTTTTCCTTTTTCGGAATTTTGTAATATGCCGGAAGCAAATGCGAGTGTTTTTCCGGAACCTGTTGCGGCTCCGGCTATAACATCTTCCCCAGCAAGTATTAGGGGAATTGATTTTTCCTGTATTGCTGTAGGGCTTTCAAAGCCATGTTCATCTATTGATTTCAAAACAGCATTACTGAGACCTAGTTTTTTAAAATTATTCATAGTTATACTTTCCATGATTTGTCTGAAAAAGCTACTTAATTGCTTTTTCATATTCATATATTTAAGATATATTAAAAACAATTAAGAGCTATAAGCACAACTTCAGAAAAGTTAAGATTAATTTACTGCTTAAAAGTTAGTAATCGCTTATAACGGTGATCTCTCCCTTATACTTTTGCCTATTTTGATAATGTGATTACCCAGCATTCGTATCTTCTTCTAATTCGATGGAGAATTTTCCCACCGGCAAAATATGTATCAATTTTATTGTGTAGTGTAAGCTTAATATGATTCTTGAGTATGTTTCTCAGACTCAGGTAAATCTTTCTATAGTTCACAAATGTGTTAAATTTATTTTTCCCTATATATTTTGAAGAGGATACGTTTTTAAGGTCAAGGGGGCCAAAGTTGGCTTTCCACAGATGCGGCGATCCCTGCTGGAAATAAATAACTGTATTAATATCTATAATCTCATAACCTTCTCATAATCCTTCTTTTTAAGCTTGTAACTCCTTAGACTATTGTTTAATTAATTTAGATTGTTGTAATCTTTTAGATGCAAAAATAAAGCTTTATAAAGCTTTAAAGGTGCGCCTCTATTTTTATTAAACCTCAAGAATATAAGTATGTTTATATGTTAACTTCCCCTATTATTTTTGATTAGGAGTGTTCCAGGATCAAACTTAGAATAAAAAATAGGAGAATAAAAATGAAAAATAATAGAAAGTCTATATGGAAAATAACATTATCTGTTTTCACCGTATTAACGGTCTTGACTTTATTGTCTACATCAGCTTCTGCATCCCTTAATATATACAAAACTCCCCTTGGTGCAGGAACTCCTCCAGCAACACAACGTCTAACCGGTGGAGGTAATTCCATTGATTATACAGCAGTAGCCGCTTCTAGTACTGATCCACGAGTGGTGCAATTTAAGGACTTATCAAAAGGTACAGAGACATATATCTGCTGGGAATTTGGAGATGGAACCTATCTCTCGGGAACAAAAATTACTCCACAACTAAAAAATCCGGTACATAAGTTTCCAAAGACTGGTTATTATATTAGTGGTCTGACTATCAGGTGCACTGGTTATAATGGGTTGTTGTGGGTTCATAAGACACTTATTATTAAAGCGTAAGCCTATTGTTGGATACATTTTAAAAAGTAAGTATTTTACTTACCATTCCTATTTTTATAATTTTTGTTTTTATATAGTCTCTGTAATGATTACCCCCAACAAATATCTTCCAAAAAAACGCCTCATTTTTAGTAGTATCTGGTCATTCCTTTTACTCTTAAAAGTTAAGGAGTTTGGCCATTGCCTTATAGGGAAAACCAAAAAACCGGATTTTATTCCTGAATTTGGGGGTTAAAGGGTTGATTCTCAAGAATGCAAGTAAATAATATAATCCTTTACTTGCATCAAAATAACGTGTGGAGAAAACTTCACTGTTTGTAAGTGTTTTTTAAATAATTGAAATAAGATACAACATTTTGAATAATTTCATAACGTTTGTGCTGTACTCATGAAAGTTAATTGAAGTTTACCTGTTACCCATAAAAAATTGAAAATATTGAGAGAGTTTTTGATAGCATATTTAAATTTTCCGAGTAGGATATACATAATGTTGAGTTTATAATGTTGAGTTTATAATGTTGAGTTTATAATGTTGAGTTTATAATGTTAAGTTTCGAATGTTAAGTTTCGAATGTTAAGTTTCAAATGTTAAGTTTCTAATGTTAATATGGTATTCGTTTTTGAGATCGTCTCCTTTATTAAGCAAAGTCCGGTCGGGCCTTGCGAACGGCAGCCAGACCTTTCCAGTCTTCCATGTCGAGCTCCGGTTTTTCGGCTCGATATTTCGCATACAATGTTATTCCCATAGGATCTTCAAGGATATCGACTTTGACGCCCTTCTCGCGCAGCATCTGTTCATTGCCCGAGGCGTTCGTAACATCCCCGACGACCACGCGGTCGAATTGACGCATATATATCAATGTGGCGCAAATGTCGCAGGGGCTGAGTGTTGTGAAAATCGTGGTATTGCTGAAGTCCTGCCGTCCCGCATCGCGTATGGCCGAAGTTTCCCCGTGGTTGTAAGGGTCGTTGTCCTGCACAAGCGTATTATGCCCTTTGCCGACAATCCGGCGCGTATTGTTATCGATGATGATGCCCCCGATAGGACAGCCTCCCTCATCATAGCTTTTTTGCGCAAGTAAAACTGCTATCTGCATAATATTGCGGTCGCTCAGTTTAACGAAGAATTCATCTTCAACTATCGCAGGAAGACTTTTCGTGGGCAAATGGGCAATGACATTAAGCGCTTCTTCCGTAACAGGCGTATCTTTTGTAATTAAGTGTTTCATAGGCTCTCCTTTTCAAATCACTCTAACATTATTTTCATCATCATTAAAACATTAAAAATTGATTAATTTTATACTGTTTCCCACATTAAATCACATTATCAATTTTAAAGTAAATTCGTGTTGATAATTATAAACTTTTTTGTTCAGTCTTATGAATACCAAATTTACATACCTTCAATTTTCATGGTTAAACCGTTTTTTATTTGAGGATAAAAGAGAAGTCAAAATTGTCTGGAACAGAAAAAATATTGAAATGTGAACTTATGGGTATGCTTTGCTTGAAGCTGAGGGCTTGAGAGCCATTAAGACTGCTGGGTTGGATGTTCACGTTGGTTTTTTATGAGTGACCCCAAGCAAAAATAGTTTAGCTATGACCTTCAGGAGCCTTTTAGATTCCTCGTTGATTTAGCTGTTATCAACCTGATTGAAAATAACACAATGGATAAAAAAGATTTTGTTGTAACTGAAAATTATAATTTAAGGTTAAAGGGACTTGGAGCCAAAAAAATAGTTAATGAGTTTTCTAACATGTTAAAAAAAACTGTGGGTTAGGGGGATAAACAAACAACTTGGGGGTCTGTTTTACTCTTAAAAACCAGGGAGTTAAGCCATTATTTAACAGAAAAAACCAAAAAACTTGAGTTTGTTAAGCCTGAATATGAGATCGAAAGAATTGATTCTCAAGAAATTAGGCAAAAGATTATCAACCTAACTTCCGCCTTTTTAAGCGCATAATTCCAACTTTCCCATAATATCTTTTTGCTTCCTTGTGAGTTCTGTAATTATTGTTTCTCCATTTTCCAGCTCTATTTTCTTGATTTTTTCAAGTTCC
>NZ_JAQUVZ010000003.1 GCF_028693135.1 Methanosarcina sp. | reverse complement strand
TGTGAACTAATAACTGTCGCCCAATACAGAAAGGGTTAGAAAATGCTTGAGCCGTATGAAGGGAGACTTTCACGTACGGTTCTTAGGAGAGAAGGGGGGAGTAATCCCCTTGACTTATCCGACAAATTAAAGTTGAAATTTTAATACTGTCTCTGATTTGGTTCATATGATGTGGATTTTTCTACTCAATAACTCCTGAGATTTGTGATCTTTCCGTTACGTTGAAGGTAATTTTGAATTCCAACCCCTGTGCTCGTATAAGTTCGATTTTTCCATCAAGCTGGTCAACAAGAGTGTTTACTAACTTCAGTCCAAGTGATTCAAAACTTTCTAATTCTACGTCTTCAGGAATTCCTATACCGTTATCTGAAATTATCAGGCTGAAAAAGGATCTATTTACTTCATTCTTCTTTTCTTCCCTTCGAAGCTGGATTCGAATTTCTCCTTCTTTTTCAGGAAATGCATGTTTGAGAGAATTGGAAACAAGCTCATTCACAATTATACCCAGTGGAACTGCAATATCCATGTCAAAGAATGTACTTTCTTCCAGATCCATATACAGGTGGATATTTTTACCACTGAGGCTGTAAGTCTTGAAAAGTTTTTCAGCTAACTTTTGGAGGTATGCCGAAAAGTCCAGTGCACCAGTTCCCTCCCCTTTGTAGAGTTCTTCATGGATCAGGGACATTGAAAGTACACGGTTCTGACTTTCCTTGAAAGCTTCAAGCACATCTTCACCCCGGAATTTTTCGGCCTGCAGATCCAGCAGGGAAGATATTATCTGCAGATTATTTTTGATTCTGTGGTGAATTTCTTTTATTCGGATTTTCTCCATTTTTTCCAGGGCTTCTTCAGCTTTCTTACGCTCAGTAATATCCTGAACTGTTCCCTTCATCAGAATAGGGTTATTATCCTCATCAAAAATAACTTCACCCTGCTCATGAACTATACGTTCTTCGTTATTAGTTAAGATAATCCGGTGATCAATGCTATAGGGTTTCCCTTTTAAGGCTTCTATGACAGTACTCTTTACATAATAGATATCTTCTGGATGCACACAATTTAAAAATGAATCATAAGTTGTGCATGATTCTTGAGGTTCAAGTCCAAAAATCTGATAAATTTCATCAGACCAGTATAATTCATTAGTTAACGTATTCCACTCCCAATTTCCAAGGTGAGCCATTTTTTGAGCTTCGGAGAGTCTTTTCTCATTTTCTATTAATGCCTTATAAGCTTCTTCAAGCTCAAACGTGCGTGCTTTAACTGTTTCTTCTAAACTTTCATGTGCTTTTTTTAGAGCTTCTTCTGCTTTTTTGCGCTCTGTGATATCTATGAACGCAGAAATTGACCCTGTTGGGTTTCCTTGCTTGTCACGCAAGGGGCTGGCGTTACCCAATACGTGTCTCACCGTATCGTCAAGATAGACAATATCGAACTCGTAGTTGCGTATTTCTTTCCCCCCAGCCGACATCTGCACTGGCATTTCTTCAGGTTTGAGTTCCAGTCCGTCTTTGAACATTCTAAACGTTTCGGGTCTCTCCCCCTCAGGAGCGGATTTGGACGCGTTTGCACCTTCGGGAAGTCTGAGCCATTCATAGGAAAGCCAATTCCCGGTGATCTGAAGCGCCCAGGGATCGTGTGTTATCCACACAGCGGCAGGCACGGCATCCAATACTACTGCCAGTTCATCCGAGTGAGCCCGTTCACGCTCTTTGCTCTGGCGCAATGCCTCCTCCGCCAGCTTTCTCTCTGTGATTTCACGGGCAACATGAACACACCCGGTGATTTTCCCATCCGGATCATATATTGGCGAGACACTTAATACGAAATCCCCGCCCAGAACCTCTTCGTGAACTTCTGTAAGGTATTCAAGTCCATCATCAAGCACCCGTTTATGCGGACAAAAATAGGGCTTTTCGTCCATCCAGTGCATAGCACTATAGCAACTCAAGCCTACACACTCTTCTTTTGTTATTCCCAACCTTGCTGCCATGGCTCTATTTGCACGAACAATCCGACAGTCATTGTCAATTATGACTATAAGGTCTGGCACGGCGTCAAATGTTTGCTCCCAGTCTTTTGCAGCCTTAACAGCGGCTTCTTCCGCCCGTCTCCTTCCGGAATTTTCGATCTTATCCCATTTTCCTGCCCTTTTGATCAAAGAGAACTGGTGGTTCAAAGCAATATCAAGAATTTCAGTTGCATTGCGCATGTCAAGATGATAGGGGCACAAAGCTATCATCTGATGTTTTTCAATGACAGAATCTATCTTATTCTCATAATTAACGAAATCACTCCAACCTTCGTTTTCCAGCCAGCAGGTGTCCCCCGTTGCCCTCAGCCCCTCATAACCCTTTTCCAGAGCCTGATTTAGTTTTTCATTCCATCCGCTTATGACCTTCTCCGAATCGAAAACACCCTCATTTATGTACCCGTTAGTGTGGGGGAAAATCTCTATTTGTCCTCTCCCCAGATAAACATCAAAATCAGGAACAGCTTTTCTAAGGGCTTCTTTTGCCTCCTCTACTTCCAGAGGTTGTGAAGTAATCCAGATGCAAAATTCATTATTTTCCAGCCCTGCTTTAAAATAAGGAACAAGTATATCCATCAAGTCTTTTTTTGTCTGGTAGAATTGGCAAAAATGAGTTCCCCAGGGCACATCCCCAATAATATCAATACCAGAATTTCTTAGTTTTTCTTCCATTTTGCCCTTCTCCACCTATCAAAAATAAATTAAAAAATTTACGTTTAATCGCACATAAGTGTTTCATTATAAAATTTAAAAACTTTTCTAAAAGCACTGCCACTTTAATCAGAGTCTAAATCCCATGATCTATTCCAGGATATATTCCAGGATCTCTTCTATGATCTATTCCAGGATCTCTTTTTAGGAAAGAGGTTCAATCTGCCCAGCAGTTTAAAGAAGTGAAGCATATATAAAATTAATCTCATAATATGTGCAGATCTAATATAAATTGTAATTCAAAAGCAAATCCTCAAGATCAAAAACCAAAACTTAAAATATGCTTCATTGAACTCGTTTTTTGAATCAGAGTTGTGTTGGCATCGTATACCTTATACTTCAGGAAGCCCGCTGTGAAGCCAGTATCCCTCCAACCATAAGTGCCAGTGATGGCGACAAAACTAGTGACATTTTTATTTTGACAGCTTATATATCCTCAAAAACCATGTGATTCTGGTAACAATGCATAAAACCTTCAGAGAATTTAACGGTAAAATGTACATGCTCGACGAGCAAAGTTACTTCGGGCTTGAAAAATCCGATGCCGAGAAAAGAAAAGCCATGTTGAAAAAGAGTGGGCTTGGAGTCAGATGCATAAAAAAGGCAAATGGCAAATACGTAGTATACCGCGAATATTCCGGGGACATAAATAAAGAAGACGGTTCTTCGTTTTTCGAGTAGGTTGAAAATAATTGCTTAGTTATAACGTTTCCAGGCTTGATTTTTTTCGGGTGGGAGTCTCATGAGGTCCTGGTATAATGTTCTTTCAAAAAGGTAAATTCCGAAATATTTCTCTCTTCAATTTTTGTATTGACTTTTCTGAAGGAAAATCAAGAATTCTTTTCTCGTAAAAGTTCACAGATTCATTTATCAAGGTTCTATTGTCTGAAATATATTTAGGGAATCTCGAATCCAGGGTAAATGTGTAAGCCCAGTCTTCTTCCGATCTTATAGACCTTCCAATACTCTGGCACACTGAAATAGCAGTTTTGTATTTATAAAAAAATTTGTCTGTGTCCTTTCTTATTGAGATATAAAGATCGCTTATATCCGGATACGGGACTTTAATCAAAATTTGAAACCTGGAGGAGTCATCTGCAAGGTCTACCCCCTCTGTCATGGAAGGGGTGCAAAGCACGGTGGGTTCAGGGGATTTTATATGGTGGTTCAGAACTTCCAATCTATTGTGCTGGTTGTGTGTTAAAATTCGGGAGTGCCCTTCTTTACAATGTGATTTTAAGTGTTTGGATATGTCGGAATTTGAGGTGTGAATGATCCCTTTATACTTCGGGAACAGCGATAAAATGACATCTACAGCCAGTACCAGGTTAGCCCACAAAATCCGATCGTTATTCAGGACTAAGTTTTCAAAATTCAGTTTGCCTATGGAAAGGTGATATACTCCATGGTTTTCCGGGGGGAATGTGGGAGGAATTGGGATAAAAACCGTGTCTTCAGGGTCAAGCCCCATATTTCCGGCAAAATAAGAACAATCCAGGATAGTAGCAGACATTATTACACGGATTTTTCCAAACCTGAAAAATTTGCCTTCAGCGTATTCGTTAATGAAAATAGGCCTGAAATTAACGGATTCAATTTCCTTATCTTTTTCTTTTTCTTTAATATCTATTATCCAGTTAGATGGGTTTTTCCAGTATTCTAACAAAAATCTCGCTATTTTACCATACAGGTTTACTAATTTATTGAGTCTCTCTACCCTGAGCTGGGCTTCATATTTTGGTTTTTCACTCTGGTCTTTTTGTGATCTGGCAACCAGGGATGGAATATTATCTTCATTTTCATATTTTTCTTTTTTTAACCTTGATTTGCAAACGTCAATTAAATCCTCAATTCTGCTATCGACGTTATTCCGGATAATTTTTACAATCCTGTGAAGCTCTTTCTCAGGATAATTTAATTTTTCCAGATTGAGAAGTTCTTTTGCTATTTCTTCAGGAATTGTTTTCTTAATATTCTCCAGCCAGAAAGCATATACTTCCAGCTTTTCCTTCATTGTAAGCTCTATGTTACCGAGGTCTGGAAAGTTAGAATCGGGAAGGAATTTGAAATTCTTATTCGAAAATGTGAATTTAATGAAGTTCGCTATCTGGAAGTCTATGTTATGCCCCTCGTCAGCGATTAAGACTTCCCGTTCCCCAAAGTCGCCTACGTAATTGGATTCTATTAAAAAATAATTGTAATTAAAAATTGTAATTGGCGAGTTTAACCCTTTCATTTTCTGGACATAATACTCGCATCTCTCCGGCTCCTCAGTTTTCCAGTAAAGCCCACCTCTACTGGAAGAGAAGCCTGCAAAAAGAGTATTTTCATCCTTTAATTCTTTGTAGTCCAGATCACATTTAAATGGTTTTCTGTCACATTCCGGTATCTGGTCTAATTTATCCAAAAACTCATGCTTTTTATTTTCGCTGTCTTCATCATCATCCTCATCTATGGAAAGTTTACAAAGGCCTTCAGAGCACGGGTAATTAGACCCGTCTTCCTTTTTCTCTCCCATTTCTTGCAATGATTTACAAATCCAGTTACCTCTTCCGGTTACTTCATTTACGTACTGAGGGTAATCTTCAATGTATTGTTTCTGGAGGGATTTTTGATTGGTGCAGATATAGGCACTTTCAAAATATCTGGCAATTGCTATAGACAGTGCCGTTTTTCCCGAACCTGTTGGAGCCTGAATTATAAAATTTATTTTTCCCCTATCAAGGCCTTCCTGAATTTTATCTAAAACGTGTTCTTGATAGCCCCTGAATTCCCCATGCGGGAAAAAATCTTTAATGACCATATAAATTCCAGTTTAAATTTATACACAGTATATACACTATAATATCCTATAAGATTTATGAAACACTGCTTATACATGTTATAAGATTTATGAAACACTGCTTATACATGTTTATATACACGTTTAATCCGTTTTGCTCTTAATTTCTAATCCAATTCCATTTTTCCCATTTATGAGCTCTTATCATCTGGATCTCTTTTACGAAAAAATCAATTTTGTCGTCCACATCAACATCAACGAAATTCAGCGTTCTGAAAAATCCATTTCCGGGTATCCCATGTTTATTTACAACAAGTACAGACAGAAAAGGTTCGCCTTTCAGTTTGTTGTATACAACTATAAGGTTTAATATGTCTGTAAGTTGCTGCAAATTCTGTGGGTTATGCTCAAGTCCACATTTTTCTTCCATCTTCCCATATGTTATTGTATTTTTTTGACTATTTGCGATGGTGATAAGATAATTGTAGACATTTTCTGCGTTCAGTTCTATCAAACATTATCACCTGTAAGATTCATCTTCGTTGAGCAGCAATTTCAATTCGTCAATATTTTCCAGGATTTTTCCTTCAAGTTCCTCTATTTTCTCTATTATAACCTCAGGCTTTTCGTACCTGACTTCTTCATACTCGATCTCTTTGTACCTGGAAATTGAAAGATCGTAATTGTTAGCTTTGATTTCGTCCGCTGGTACGTAGAAGCATTTCCCTTTCCTGTCGGTCGGGTTTTCCTCTCTGCGTTTTCTGAACCGCTCGATAATGTCCGGAATATCTCCTTTTCTGTCTACCGGCGTCCTTTTATCGTCCAGGGAATACCCATCTGCATCCATGTCATAGAACCAGACCTTTTCCGTGTTTCCGCCTTTTGTGAAGATGAGCACTGCAGTAGAAACGCCTGCATAGGGCTTGAAAACGCCTGAAGGCATGGAAACTATCCCTTCGATCTGGCATTTTTCGAGCAGGAGCTTCCGGAGGTCTTTGTGAGCATTCGAGCTTCCGAAGAGCACGCCATCAGGTACGATTACTCCGCACTTCCCGCCGATTTCAAGCAGCCTTATCATTTTCTCTACGAAAAGAAGCTCGGTCTTTGTGGTCCCAAGGGTCAGCCTGTCGTTGATGTCGTTTTTATCAATGCTCCCCTTGAAGGGCGGATTTGCCAGGATGACTGTAAACTCTTCTTCTCCGCTGTACTGGTTTGAGAGCGTGTCAGTAGGTTCGATATGAGGAGCCCTTATCCCGTGCAGGACCATGTTCATGAGTGCAATCCTGACCATTGTCGAGTCAAAATCGAAGCCGTAGAAGCTGTCCTTATGCAGCTTGTCCCATGCCTTCTGCTCGGTTATGTGGTCCCCGATCAGGTTGTGCCAGTCCCCTTCCTCGTCTTCAATGACCATGTCAGGACTTGTGTATTTTCTGAGAATATACCTGTAAGCCGTAAACAGGAAACCCGCCGTCCCGCACGCGGGGTCGCAGATCCTGCCATTGATATCAGGGTCAACAAGTTCAACGATCATCCTGATTATGTGCCTCGGAGTCCTGAACTGTCCGTTCTTCCCTGCGGTTGCAAGCTGGCTCAGGAGATATTCGTAAATGTCTCCCTGCACGTCAGAACTCTGCCCTGAAATGTCGAGCTCGTCAATGATCCCTACCGCTTCCTGCACAAGAGACGGCTTCGGGACCATGAACACGGCGTCCTTCATGTGCTGCGAAAAAAGCGTCTTCTCCCCATCATGAATATTCTTGATAAACGGAAACACAATATCCCTGACGTGCTTCATCATCTCCTCAGCCGGTTTGTGCTTCCATTCCGACCACCTGCACTCCTCATGCCCCTCAAAGATAGAAACATAAGCCTGTCCGGTCGCATTCGCCCGCCTCTGCTCCAGCACGTCCATATCCTCAAGCCTTTTCATGAAAATGAGGTACGACATCTGCTCAATGGACTGCAAAGGGTTGGACAGCCCCCCGCTCCAGAACCTGTCCCAGAGGGCGTCTATTTTTGACTTTTTTTCGGGTGGGAGTCTCATGTGATCACCTGTTGTTAACCTGTTTTGAAGCGTTAGTTTCGGGCATTGGATTTTAAATGTTGTGCTTTGTTGTGGATATTAAGTGGCAGTACTGCTACAAAATGATTTTACAGTCGTTGCTTTTTTATACTATTACTTACATATATACAATTGGTCCATAGGGTCAGTCCCGATGTATGAAGAAGACGTACAAAGAAGATATGTGACTTAAATAAGTAATAACTTGACTAAGTGACTTAAATGGGTAATAACTTAAATAAGTAGTAACTTGACTAAGTAATAACTTGACTAAGTAATAACTTAAATAAGTAATAACTTGACTAAGTAATAACTTGACTAAGTAATAACTTGACTAAGTAATAACTTGACTAAGTAATAACTTGACTAAGTAACTTAAATGGGTAATAACTTAAATAAGTAGTAAATTAACTGAGTACAGAACTAAATTACATAAAATTGGACCAGACCCTATGGATCACTCCAAAAAATACTAAAATGTCTTTTTTAGTAAATTAATTCCTTATTTTAACTCAATTTTGGTTTTGGATTCTAATTCTGCTAGGTTCCGATTTCATGCTTTTTTTAGCCCGCAGATGCTATCAGTGATTTCCAGTTTTCAGCACCCCGCACTCTCACCGGTCGCAGGCGACCGGCCTTTCAAAAAAAGCCATTAAAAAGAGCTTTTACACCTTAATAAAGATTTTTAAGCCTTCCAGATTTATTTAGCTGTTTTGTGGCTCTTTCTTTTTCTCTTTCTCTTTTCTTCTTCTTTTTTGTCTGAAAGCCGCTCTCCTGTGTCGAGCGTGACAGGAACGACACGATACGGCTAATTACGGTTGTACGGATCATGAATATTTGTTATTCAGCCCGCTTGATCTAGTGAAGCTCACTAATATAACTTCTAAATTGGTCCTCTTGAGCACAGTCTTTAGGATTAACATCCATAATTTAGTCCCCTGAGCCAAGTTCACTGCTAAATCCATCAAGTAGTCCTCTTGAGCGCAGCGAAAAGGACAGCGCACTGCAGAGCCGCAACGCTGCCGTGACAAAAACGACACGGAATAGCTAATAAGGTTGTACGGATCAGAATTCAGAACTCATAATTTCGAGCCAGTTGTTTATGATTCAGTTTTCTTAAGACTTCACATTTATGAGACCAGTTCCCCTGTGAAGGCTTTCTGCATGAGGAAGTCGAAGAGATTTTTGATTTCAAGGGAGGACTGTTGTTGAGATATTGTGATTCTTTCTACTCGTTTGGCAAATTCAACAAACTTCTTTTGGGCTTCGATTGGGGGCATTATAAAGAGTATAGGGGTAAACGAACTTTTACTTATCATTCCTTTCATTGATTGCGTTGAGTGACTTTGGACATACTCTTTTGTGTTCAAAACAAGGTGATATAAAAATAATTTTGGCAAACCCTCAAATAATCACAAAATATAAAAGAACAGACTAACTATTGATAAAAGCTGGAAGAGATATTATCCACCCATATGTGGGTGAAATTTAACCGCCCTTGAATAAGGAATTCTAAAGCTTCCCCCTAATACCGGATTTTTAAGTAAGGGTATCCTGCTGAATGAGATAAAATCAGAGGTTTGGAAAATCAGAGGTTTGGAAAATTAGAGGTTTGGAATATGGATCAAAACTTCAAAATTTTACTATATATATTACTGATCCCTGTGAGTTTAATTGTACTTTTGTATGGGGGGTTTGCTGCAGTGTTGATCCTTTCGGATCAGGCTTCTTATTACGGAAATGATGTATATATAGGACCAATTGATTATGATTCGGTGCTTGCAAAAGCAGAAGACTCAGGATATGACATAGGTGGCGATGCCAAGTCAAATCTGATAGAACCCGGGAGTGTTGAGGCCCTTGAGGAGAGGTTTAAGGACGTTTACATGGTGCACAGAGTTGAGCTTTACTACAATAAATATACTTACCTTGAGTTTTGCAAATATGAAAGTCCAGAAACGGTCATCACACTCTGTAATCCCAGTCATTCTGATGTATCCGATTTTCCGGATGATTCATGGATGCTTGAAATGCTCGGGAGGAGTTTAGGGCTGAACGAAACTGGCTCCCAAGAGTTCCTTGAAAGGCTCAAGCTTGAGGGAGCAAAGCAGTATGTACACATTTCGACAAACGAAAGTGTAGATTTTCCGGTAATTTATGCCTACCTGAATCAGAGCAGTACGAACACTGTTGTTAACTCTGGCATGTGGAATGATGAAGAATTCTACAGAGATGGAAAGAAAATAGGATATATAGCTTACATTATCCCCGAATTTTCCGTCAGCACCAGCCATAACTTCAACAGATATACTCTTGATGTGAGCAGTTCTGGATCTGTAAGTGCAGATATTTTAATGCACAGAGCCAGCGCTGGAAAAAAGATCCCTGAAGAGGAATACAGGGCAGTGTTTAAGGAGATGTTTGAAAAACTGGGCCTTCCTGCAGAGAAGGTTGATGAGCTCGAGTTTGAATATAATCCAAGCGTGTGGTGAAACCTTTTAACCTTTGATTCCCTTCAATTTGTTTTCTATACCAGGTCACAGCAAAAAGCCAAAAAACAGACAGTGCACAAAAAGGTTTAATCGAAATTGAAATGATCAAAAAACAGACGGTGAAAAACAGCAGAAAAATTAGCTTAAGAAGAAACCCAGAGGCGCTGTATCTACTGTATTCCCCAATACAGTCTCTTCGAATACTATGCTTCCCCAAACATTGATTCGAAGAAAGATCAGCAACCCCCAGGAGGTTCTTTTATGTGGTAGATTATCCCCTCTTACTTCCCAACTCCATAATATAATAATAGAATGAGTTATATTAAATTAATTATACAAAAAATTATTTTCAAGCAAAAAATAGTTTGACGTAAAAAGTTTCAAGCTCACTATAACGCTTTTCTTATACATTTTCTGTTATTTTCAACGACATTAAAATTTTCAATATAATATAATTATTTAATTATATTAAAGTTTAAAATAAAGACCAATTTTTCGTATCAATTATGATATATATATTGATGCTGTCATAGATTTACAGATTAAGGGTAATAGGGTTTCCTCTTAATCATGGGTTGGATCGCAGGTAGGGCTTGAGAATAGGGACTCAAAACCCTACCATCTACTTCTTAGCTAATTTTCAGAAAAACTTAATGCTGAAAAATTAATGCTTATAAATGTTTATTCTATTTGTTTGCACCCTTTTCTTTGCATTCTTGCCGGTTTTTGTTTCAAATTATATTCAACGAATCCAGACCCACTTTAATAAAAGTCAATCCAAAAACAATCTGTGCAATCCCCAGAACACGAATGATAGAAAAGTAATACTTGCTGTTAATAAAATATTTTGATTTCTCTACGATCAATGCAACAACTACCTTTGAGCCTACAAGAAAGATATAGAAACCGGCTATGAATAAGATTGTAGCCCATACATGAGTGCTAAAGCTCTTATAAATTATCGGCCCGCCTATGGATAGCCAGAAGACATAAGGGTGCGGGTTCCCGAAGTTAACGATAACTCCTTTTTTAAGGGCATCTTTCTTTTCTACATTTAATTCAACGCTGTCCGTTTTGATTTTCAGCGATTCGATTCCTGAATAAATCAGATATGAGGCCCCAAAAAACGCAATGATCCCTATAAAAAAATCAGAATTTGTCAGATGTGAGAGAACAAACAGTACAGCTAAAATTATTGGCAGGTCCGTAATCAAAGGAGATATTGCAACCTTTATTCCTTCCCATTTGCCGTGCTGCAGAGTTTCAGAAATAGTGACAGCCAGCAGGGGGCCCGGAGACATTCCTGCAGCAAGGCCAAGAAATGATCCCATGGCTAAAAATTCAATAATATCCATCATCTGCACTGCCTCATTTTATCACACTATAATTAATTAGATACAACTAATTAGACACAATTAATTAGACACAACTAATTAGACGCAACTAATTAGACACACAGTTTGAAAGTATTAATTAATACTACAATGATATAAGATAATACATTAACGCCATAAATAGTACTTTGATGTTATGTAATACCTTAATTTCAAAAGGAACTTCGAGTTTTTAAACCCATATTTTCTGGAAGGAAGGAGGCGCTTACGCCTCGAGCTTCGAAAACAGCACTGCTCCGATCGCGCAGACAAGGGTTGCTAATACACCTATTATTGCCAGGTCGTTGTAGATGCCAAACGTACTCATCCCGGCAATGGCTCCCCTCAGGCCGTCAACACCGTAGGTAAGGGGATCAATCCTGCTTATGAAATAAATTGCGGGGGGCAGGTTTTCAAGGGGGAAGAGGGCTCCTGACAGGAAAAAGATAGGCATGATCAGGAAGTTCATAATCAGCTGAAAGCCGTGCATATCTTTCATTTTTGAGGCTATGGCAAGACCGAGGCCCGTAAAGAAGATGGCTATCAGGGCCATGAAAATCAACCCCAGCCCAAGGCTAAAGAGGCTGGGAATCCTGAACCCGAGCAGATAGGTCAGGCTAAGCACGATCAGGCCCTGGATCATGGCTATAGTTGCACCTCCAAGGGTTTTTCCGAGCATGATCTCTGTCCTTGAGATCGGAGCTACAAGAGTCTCTTTAAGAAAACCGAACTGCCGGTCCCAGATTACCTCCAGACCTGAAAAGATAGCCGTAAAGAGAATTGCCATGGAAACTATTCCCGGAGCAAGGAAGTCCATGTAGTTTGCCCCTCCACTGGCTCTGCTATACATAGGACCGAACCCGAATCCGAACGTGATCATGAAGAGGAGGGGCTGTCCGAGAGAGCCCAGCAGCCTGGATTTCGAGCGCCAGTAATGTTTGAGCTGTCTGAGCCAGAGGATGTAGATTACCTCAATCAATGCCGGTTCCTCCTTCCCATACCGCGAATAGTTCTCATTTTATTTCCAGTTTCATTATTCTCATCACGGAGATCCCTGCCTGTCAGTTTCAGAAAAGCTTCTTCTAAGGATTCGGTTTCTGTCCGTTTCCTGATTTCTTCTACTGTGCCGGATTCGATTATTTTTCCGTGGTCAATGATTGCAATCTGGTCCGCAATCGACTCGGCTTCTTCCATATAGTGGGTGGTCAGGAAAATTGTCATTTTTCTTTCTTCATTCAGTTTTTTGATATGGGTCCAGATGGAGTTTCGAGTCTGGGGGTCAAGCCCCACAGTGGGTTCATCGAGGAAAAGAATTTTCGGGTAATGGACAAGCGCTCGGGCAATCTCAAGCCTGCGCTTCATGCCGCCGGAATACTTTTTAACGTAATCTTCCCGCCGGTCCCAGAGCCCGACAATCTCCAGGGCTTTCTGGATTCTTTCTGCCCTTTCTTTTTTAGGCACTTTGTAGACGACTGCATGATAGACCATGTTTTCGTAAGCTGTAAGCTCTTCATCAAGGCTATGGTCCTGAAAAACGATTCCGAAAGATGCACGGGCCTTGTCCTGTTCTTTAAGCACATTGAACCCATTGATGCTGATTTCCCCTGACGTGGGCTTCAGGACTGTTGTGAGCATTTTAATGGTCGTTGACTTGCCTGCCCCGTTTGGACCAAGAAAAGCAAAGATAGAACCTGTTTCAACATCAAAACTGATGTCTTTTACAGCCGTAAAATCATCGAATTTCTTTGTAAGAGATTTGACTGAGAGTATGTTTTGCATGACAGGACCTGATA
This sequence comes from Methanosarcina sp., assembly GCF_028693135.1. Classification (GTDB taxonomy): domain Archaea; phylum Halobacteriota; class Methanosarcinia; order Methanosarcinales; family Methanosarcinaceae; genus Methanosarcina. Next base: position 168,706 of record NZ_JAQUVZ010000003.1, on the reverse strand, counting down.
TGTTTTTTATGGGAAAGATTGAGTTTATGAGTTTTCTTTAACAAAACCTGAACCGCACAGGTTCGGGAAGAATCCCGTGAAATATCAAGGGAAGAAGATGCATATTTAAAATACAGTTTGATTGAGAAAACAGATGGCGTTTTTGCAGCCTTCTGCGTAAAGTAAGAATATTCGACCTGTAAATTTCTGCAAATAAGATGTGAAAGTTAGCACAAAACGTTTTTTGTGACTGTTTTAAACAATTATTTGTTTGATTTTATATGGTTTGATTTCTAACCAGAAAGAATTGATTGTATTTAAATTATTTGGATCTTCCAGTAGTTCCGAATAACCCAGGTTCCAAACCCTGAATCCAGAACATTAATAAATAATTATTATAACCCGAAAAAAAGTTATAATGGATCATGGAATTCATTTTGAATGTCAACTAAAAACGATCCCATGCCAATAAGCACAATAGTTTACTGGGTGTATCCTTTATTTCTGATTTCCAACATTTACTTTTTGATAATCACCCATATTTTGCCTTAATTCAGGATTTCCAACCATTAATCCCTGTTTTGTATCATTGTTTCAGATCACTGCTTCTTACCTTATTAAAAACTCACATTGGCAAGTCATATTGTATCATTTATAGGGAGGATAATTATGGGATTTCTGAGCGAGTTTAAAGAGTTTCTTTATGAATACAAGGTAATTCCGCTGGCAATTGCTTTGATCATGGGTATCGCATCCACTGCTTTTATAAAATCTTTTGTGGATAACATCGTCATGCCGATCATCACACCTTTTATCCCTGGTGGGGCCTGGAAGACTGCAACCCTTGCAATCGGGCCCATAGTAATAAGTTGGGGACCTTTTCTCGGGGAACTGATAAATTTCATAATAATTGCATTTGTGGTCTTTATCATTGCAAAAAAGATGCTAAAAGAAGAGAAGGTCGAAAAGAAATAACTCCCGAAAACATAAGCAGCTTATAAAGAGCCTTTGGGTTAGTTATAAGCCTATATTTCCGGGTAGTATAAAATTTGCTGCTTTGAAGCCGTGCTCTTTATGATTTTTCTTTATTTTCTTTTACCCACGAATACTCCAAACATGCAGGCTATTCCGTAAATTATTTCAAAGCCAGGTGTACTCTGACTTTTTTCCTGTTCAGTTTGCTTTTCGGTTTCCAGTCCTCTATTCTCAGTATCGTTTTCATCAATTATTCCTGTCAGTGATTCAGATTTTATTCCCGTTTCTTTTTCTTCCTTAGTGTTTTTTGCATCTCCCATTATTGCAAAGGAAGCAAATTCCCGGGTTTTGGCTGTGAAATACAGGTATTTGTCATCTTCACCTGACAGACTGGCTGGTAGTTGTTCCCATTTTTCATCGCTGTACCTGTTGAGGATAATGGAGGATTGGTCAATCTTTTTATCCTGTATCCATACCTTTTCAACCTTGAAGCATATTTCCGGGTTTTCTAGATTTGTCGAGGTTGCGTACCCCCCGTTTCCAACCCAGACATTAAAAGACTTATACAACTCACCGGCAGGCAGTTCGGAAACAAGTGCGGACTTATTTTTTAATTCCTCAACAATCGTTGTGGTTTTTCCCACGGTCTTCTTTGCATCAAAGCTCACGTATACGACACAGGTTGCATTCTTCGTAAAATCAAACTTGACCTCTTTGCCATTTGTAATGAAGACCTGTGCAAGTTCCTTTACCTCAACATTTTTTGCAGGTTCTGGGGAACCACCACCTCCTCCACCACTGCTGCTTCCTCCACTGCTGCTGCGGTGTTCTTCTTCTGCACTGGAAACAGTTATTGTGGCCTGTTTCGAAGCGGTCCCGTTTTCATTGATTGCAGTAAGATTAACGGTATAGGTGCCTTCATCTGTAAACACATAAACCAGGGAGTCGTCAGTAGCGTCAGAAATTCCGTCATTGTTAAAGTCCCAGCTCCTTCTGATTGCTTTTTGCGAAAGGTCGGTAAACAGGACAGGAAGTGGAGCATAGCCGCCTGTGACATTGGAAATGAAATCTGCGACAGGTTGTTCCGGTCCCTCTCCTGAAACGGCAAACATGTAAATATCATGGTTTCCATTGCGCCAATCCTCCCACACTATCCTGTCCCCGTAGATAGCAGGCTTCCCCTGTAATGAATTATCGGTGGTTACCTGAATTTCCGTAGAAGTTGAGAGGTCGTACATATATATCTCAGTGTTAGAGTCTTCGTAGTTACGCCCGTCCATCCACACTATCCTGTTTCCCTGTATATCAGGATCAGCTGTTCTCCCGGAGGCAATTAGAGTTTCCGTGGAGCTGGAAAGGCTGTACATATTGATCACGTAGAGGCCTGTACTATCCTCATCTTCATACACGATCAGATCATTATATATGTCAGGTTTTTTGGATGAGCCGGAATCGGAGGTTATCCTGGTTTCCGTGGAAGTGGAGAGGTCATACATGTAGATATCCAGACCTTCATTTCGGTCATCCGACCACACTATCCTATTCCCAGAGATAGCAGGATCATTCTGATTTGATTCACCTGTGGTTATCCTGGTTTCCGTGGAAGTGGAGAGGTCATACATATAGACATCCGAGTTTCCATTACGCTTATCCTCCCACACGATCCTGTTTCCGTATATTGACGGTTTCCACTGCGTTGAGTTGCTGGAAGTTATCTGAGTTTCGGTAGAAGTTGAGAGGTCGTACATGTAGATGTCCCAGTTCCCCTCGGGTTTTCCATATTCATCCCTGCCTCCCCCATTTCGGTTATCCGCCCACACTATTCTGTCCTCATAGATAACAGGTTCCACCTGATTTGATTCATCGGTCGTGATCCGGGTTTCCGTAGAGGTAGAAAGGTCGTACATGTAGATATCCCAGTTTCCATCGGGCTGCTGATTGGAATCCCATCCTCCTCCATCCCGATTGTCCGTCCACACTATCCTGTTCCCAGAGATATCCGGAGCCTCCTGAGCTGCTTCATTGCTGATGATCCGGGTTTCAACGCCCTCTGCAAGATCTGCAGCTGCATTCCCTATAGTCATAATAAATAAAATAAAAAATATTCCAGAATAAACTGTCATACCTTTTTTAGATTTCATTTTTTTACCCCTTAATTCAAAACGGAATTTTTCAACTTTATCCTACCCTGCTCCTGAATTCTGTGATTTTTGAATTTCCTGTGAGGTTCTGAATTTGCAGAAAAAAAATGCGTATCAGTCTTTACAGAACCTGTGAATACGGGTTGAAACGATGACTATTTCTTATTAGGGCCTGAAAAGAATTATGCAGAAAAGAATATATTTATTCCTATTTGAGCCAGTATTGAATACTTTTTTTCGTAGTATTTTCAGAAGTTCTCTAAGAATTGAGGACTGACGATTTTTTTGAGAGGAGTCTCATGTTGATATTTATTTTTTTGTTATCGGGGGAACACCAGGTCCATATAAAAGCTGATAAGATGCCTTCTGGTTAATTATGAGTATAGCAAACTGATTAGAGATTTAAATCTTGAATAAAAAACCGAAGCTTAATCTGGTATCGAATAAAAGGAGAACTGCCTGTAAGTCATGTTTAGACTCCATGCAATTTTTTTAATTTCTTTTATGGCTTTTTACGTTCTTTTGTACAGAAATACTGTAAGCAAGCCAACGACGCTGAAAGTCATTTCAAATCCAGGCGTGCCTGGGTTTTTTCCTTATCAGTTTGCTTCAGTTTGCTGTTCAGTTTACAGTCCTTCGTTCTCCGTCTCATTTTCATTGATCGTCTTGCTCTCCTGATTCAAGCTCAAAAAAGAAATGGAGACTGATCCCTGCAGCTTCTTCGTTTTACTTAAAATGCCGGGGAATTGGCCTTAATAGATCAAAAAAGAAAAAATAATGAATGTATAAACAGTCTCACTGGTTTTCTGTTATCACCTCTTTATGACGTTAACTTAAATCTTCACCTTTAATTTGCTTCTATCTGATCAATAATTTTCTTTGCTTCCCTGACCATGTAATCCGCTTCATCAACCGAGACCTGCTTACATTCCTTCATTTTTTCAGCTAGATGAATAAAGGACTTAAGCATGGAAACGGCTTTTTCATCCTCACCATTTTCACAGTAACACATTGAGGTATCAAGGAGAGAGGCCAGCCCTATTTTTGTATTTTCATGGCATTCATATGTACATTCCACATATTCCTTGAGAACCTGCATATTATCAAGAGGCATTAGTTCAGCAGAACAATTGTCTGGAACCTGAGTTTCATTGCCTGTTCCATTGCCAGCTCCATTATCGGAGTCGTTGTCAGGAACCTGAGTACCGTTGCCTGTTTCATTGCCAGCTCCATTGCCCTCCTCCATTTCATTGTCATCCAGAGGAAGCACTTCAGCCGAAGCAAGGGTAAACATGTAGATATCGTAGTTTCCATTGCGTACATCTTCCCACACAATTCTGTCTCCGTAGATAGCAGGCCCTACTCCATTAATTACTCCCAATGGATCATAAAGTTCTTTATTATAGAACCAGACTGATCCACTGGTAGTGATTCGGGTTTCTCTGGAAGTGGAAAGATTGTACATGTAAATATCGTGTCTGCCACTGCGGTCATCCACCCACACAATCAGGTCTCCATAGATCGCAGGGAATTCTTGATTAAATTCATTGGTGGTTATCTGAGTTTCTGTGGAAGTGGAGAGGTTGTACATGTAGATATCCCAGTTTCCATTCCGTTTGTCCTCCCATACTATCCTGTCCTCATAGATAGCAGGAAGCCTTTGAGTTGAGTTATTGGTGGTTATCTGGGTTTCCGTGGAAGTTGAAAGATCGTACATGTAGATATCCAGGTTTCCATCTTGAGCCCCATATTCATTCCAACCTTCGTTTCGGGACTCTGTCCATACAATCCTGTCTCCGTAGATTGCAGGATAGTCATGATACAATGTGTCGTTTATGATCTGAGTTTCCGTAGAAGTGGAGAGGTTGTACATATAGATATTATTGCTTGCCCACACTATCCTGTCCTTATAGATAACGGGATGATCTGATACACCATCGGCGATTTTGGTTTTATTAAAAGTAGAGATGTTATAAACGTAGACCTCAGGGTTTCCATTTCGCCACTCGTTCCATACTATCCTGTCCTCGTAGATAGAATGAGATTGTTTGTCTGAGTTATCATTGGTGATCTGAATTTCTTTGTGAGCGGAGAGGTCATACATATAGACATTCCAACTTTCACTTGGATACTCGAATTTATCAATGCTTTTTCCATTTCGGGAATCTGCCCATACTATCCTGTCGCCGTAGATAGTGGGATTTGATTGATCTGATCCATTTGTAGTAATCTGCGTTTCAGTTCCCGCTTCCATTTCAATGTTATCAACAGGTGTTGACCCGGTAGAAGCAAGTGTAAACATGTAGATTCCACTGTCGATTCCGTCGTTGGGGGGTACCCAAACAATCCTGTCCCCGTAAATAGCAGGTAAACTGCCAGAACCCGACTCATGTACACCCTCGGCAGTCAACTCGGTTTGAGTGAAAGTGGAAATATTATACATGAGAACATGATTTCTAAAATCCCAGAAATCTTGAGTCCACACTATTCTATCTTTGTAGATATCAGGAGAAGCTGTTCTTTCAATAGCTATCATATTTAATCTGGAAGCGGAGAGGTCATACATTACAACCATGTTGTTGTCTGCTATAGAGTCTTCCTCATCCCATACAATAATGTCTCCGTAGATTGAGGGATTCCATATCCTTAATCCAGAATGAAGCCGAGTTTCCGTGGAAGTGGACAGATCATACACGCAGATAAAGTTGTTTATAGAGAAATATGGGTCTACGGCAATTTCCGGATCATCTATCCGCACTTCATCCACCCAGACTATTTTGTCCCCGTAAATAGCAGGATCACTCTGATTTGTTTCGTTGGTGGTTATCCGGGTTTCCTTGGAAGTGGAGAGGTCGTACATGTAAATGTCCCAGTTCCCGTTGCGATCATCCTGCCATACTATTTTATCCTCGTAAATAGCAGGTTCACTTTGATTTGATTCGTTGGCGGTTATCCGGGTTTCCATGGAAGTGGATAGATCGTACATGTAGATATCCCAGTTTCCATTTCGATTGTCCTCCCACACTATCCTGTCCTCGTAGATAGCAGGAAGTTTTTGAGTTGAGTTATTGGTGGTTATCTGAGTTTCCGTGGAAGTGGATAGATCGTACATGTAGATATCCCAGTTTCCAGTGGGATCCCAAGAATATCCGCTTCCTCCATTGCGACTATCCTGCCAAACTATCCTGTCCCCATCGATATCAGGATTGCCTTGTTCTGCTTCATTGCTGATGATCCGGGTTCTTATACCCTCTTCCTGAACTGCAGCCGCGTTCCCTACTGTCATCATAAATAAAACTAAAAATATCCCAAAACAAATTGCCGTTCTTTTGTTTATTTTCATCTTCTTTTACCCCTAATTTAAAAGGAATTTTTTATAATTCTGGTTTTATATTGTCCCAGAATCCAGTTATTTATGCAGTCGCACACGGAACTCCAAATTTACAGAATAAATTTATTTTAAAGTTACTTCATATAAAAAGAATATATATATTCCGATTTGAAATGAAATCTAATAATTTATTATTAACTATGACTGTGAATTAGCAACCACAGGTATTTTATAACATATTTTGCAGGAATTGTCATTATAATGACTACATAGAGCATCAATTAGAATATATGTCAAAAAGTAGATTTTTAAAGTTAGATCAAAGAGATATTAGTGTAACGAACCAAAAAATAATAGATCAAAAAACAAACATGAAATTCTTCAGATTGCAGGCACAAAGAAATGAAAGTAATTTTCAAATTACAGTACTTTCATGCCAAAGAAAAAATAATGAATGTATAAACAGTGTCACTGGTTTTCTGTTATCACCTCCTGATGACGTTAACTTTAATCCTCACCCTTAATTTACCTCTATCTGATCAATATTATCTTCACTTACTTCTTTATCTTCACTTACTTCTTTATCTTCACTTACTTCTTTATCTTCACTAACTTCTTTATCTTCACTTACTTTTTCAGTATTTAGGTTTACTTCTTCTCTCTTTACAGATGCAGGCTCTGATTTTTCAGATGCAGGTGCTGCTTCAGCCCCGACTTTTTCTTCTTCCTTTACAGGTGCAGGCTCTTTTTCCGCCTCTAATGCTTCTTTAGTTTCTGTACAAACCAGTTTGTCAGGCTCTTTTTCCGCCTCTAATGCTTCTTTGGGTTCTTTGCAAACGGTTTCAGAAACTGGTTTGGGTTCTTCGCAGGTTGGTTCAAAAACTGGTTTTGTTTCTGTACAAATTGGTTTACAAACTGGTTCTGGCTTTTCGCAAACTGGTTCAGAAACGGAATCTGGTTTTTCACAAACAGGTATGGGTTCTTCACAAACTGGTTTACAAACTGGTTTTGTTTCTTCACAAACTGGTTTTGTTTCTTCGCAGACTGGTTTACAAACTGGTTTTGTTTCTTCACAAACAGGTTTTGTTTCTGTACAAACTGGTGTACAAACTGGTGTACAAACTGGTGTACAAACTGGTGTACAAACTGGTTTTGTTTCTTCACAAACTGGTTTGGTTTCTTCACAAACTGTTTTTGTTTTATCGCAGACTTCGCCAGTTACATTGGATGTTCCATCTACTTCATCCATCTGGTCGAGTATCTTCTTCACTTCATTTATCATGTAATCCGCTTCATCAGCCGAGATCTGCTTGCATTCCTTCATTCTTTCAGCGAGATGGATGAAGGACTTAAGCATGGAAATGGCTTTTTCATCCTCACCATTTTCCCAGTAACACATTGAGGCATCAAGGAGAGTAGTCAGCCCTGTTTTTGTCATCACATGGCATTCGTATGTAAATTCCACATATTCCTTGAGAGTCTGTATATTATCCAGAGGCGTTAATTCAGCCGAACAATTATCTGGAACCTGAGTGTCGTCGTCTGTTTCATTGCCAGCCCCATTATCGGAGTCGTTGTCTGGAACCTCAGTTTCATTGCCTGTTCCGTCATCCTCATCCGTCTCATTGTCATTCATCTCTGTTATCGCAGTCTGATTAATCCATATTTCACTCGTATTCCCATTAATGTTCACAGTGCGAGTACCGATGGTGTAGCTTGTTTCAGGTTCAAGACCTGTGGCGTTGAAGTATTCGGCAGAGGTGCTGGTCTGGAAGATGCCGTCAAGGTAGATTTCAGTGTGATTGAAATCGGGGTCTGAGGTGTTTGTCCAAGTCCAGTTGATCCAGGTGGAGCCGGATGTATATTTGAGATTGGTAACCGAATCGCTTCCTGTCTTTAGAGTAAGGATGTAGATTCCGGAATCTCCCTCTCTGTCAGACCAAAAAGCAATTTTTGTGCCATCCGGGTTCCACACTGGATATTCATCGGATGCTGTATCTGTTGTTAAATGCACTTTGTTGTTTCCATCTGCATCCATAACCAGTATATCGTTATTTCCAGCTTCGTCGGACAAAAATACAATTTTACTTCCATCAGGTGAAAAAACAGGAGAATTTTCATTTGCTGCTTCTGAGGTAAGTTGAGTTTCTCCGGTTCCATCAGCTTTTATAGTGTATATATTTCCATTAGAATGGTAACCAATCATTGAACTATCTGGTGACCATACAGGTGACTCTTTATCAGGTAGCTTAGTTACGCTTCCTTGATCTAAATCCAGAATTCCAAGGTAACAAATGTATCCATATTCAGGTGGTGAAAAAACATCTGGAGTAAAATGATATATTAATTTAGATCCATCAGGCGAAAAAACCATGCCATTAATAGGATCGTCGCCAAAAATTTCTCGGAAAAAGTCTTGGTTATTGGACCCGGCTGAGTTAATCACCCTCATACCGGATCCCCAACCGTCTAAATAACTCATATAAGAATAGACTATTTTCGAACTGGACGGAAACCAAGCATAAGAATAGGAACATATATCCGCTTCCCTTATTGTATCAAGCAATTGGAATTTTTCAGTTCCATCGGCATTCATTAGCCATACATCACTTGTAGGCCCACTCATATAATCAAATCTATTCATTATGTATGAGACTTTACTACCATCGGGGGACCATGAATAACCAGATATTTTATCACTTGTAGATGCATTTGCAGAGATTAACCTTATTTCTCCTGAACCATCTGAAAATACTTTATATAGCCCATCATCCCTTATGAACAGTATTTCATTCCCATCTGGAGACCAGACGGGGTTTGAACTGTCCCCGACACCAGATGCTACTTTCGTTAACATTCCGGCTTCCTGATCTGGAGTAAGGACTTTGATTGTGACAAGTTTCGAATCTGTACCGTTTGAATTGCTTGCTGTAAGGTTAACAGTATAGGTCCCTGATGCAGAGTATGTATGTACTGGGTCTTGTTCAATTGAAGTAGCTCCGTCACCAAAGTCCCAGTTCCATTCGGTTGCATTTTCAGACAAGTCTGTAAACTGCACAGAAAGAGGAGCATAGCCGCTTGTAATATTGGCGCTGAAGTCTGCAACAGGGAGTTCTGGCACCTCATCCGAAGCAAGGGTAAACATGTAAATATCAGTGTTTCCATTGCGTTCATCCTGCCACACCATCCTGTCTTCATAGATGGCAGGATCGGAAACTTTTCCGCTAGTGGTGATTTGAATTTTCTGTTGAGTGGAAAGGTCATACATGTAGATATCTTCGTTAATGAGATTGAATCCCCAATCGGGATCACCACCAAATACTCCTCCCTCCCACACTATTCTGTCTTCATATATGTCAGGAGTATATCCATAGTCGATACCATCTGTTTGCTGAGTGGATAAATCATACATATCGACAAAAGCAGGAACGTCGTCGAACGGATAAAGACTGTACACTATCTTGTCACCGTGAATAGAAAAACCACAAAACTGCGGATAGAAGCGGAGTACAGTTTCGACGATTTGAGTTTTCTGCTGGGTAGAAATGTCATACACCATGAGACCGTAGAAGCCATCAAATTCTATGTACTCTTCCCACACTATTCTATCATTGTAGATCTCAGGATCAAACGCTGATCCGGAGGTAGAAATCTGAGTTTCCTGAGAAGTGGAGATGTCATACATGTAGATATCGGATTTCCCATTCCGATCATCAGCCCAGACTATTCTGTTCCCGTAAATAGCAGGACCGCTCTGATTTGATTCATTAGTGGTGATCTGTATTTCGGTGGAACTTGAAATGTCATACATGTAGATATCCCAGTTTCCATTACGGTCATCCTGCCACACAATCCTTTCACCATAGATAGCAGAACTGCTCTGATTCGATTCATTGATGGTGATTTGAGTTTCGGTGGAACTTGAAATGTCGTACATGTAGATATCCCAGTTTCCATTCCGGTCATCCTGCCACACAATCTGTTCACCATAGATATCGGGATTCAACTGGCTGGAGGTATCGGTAGTGATCTGAGTTTCCGTACCCTCCTCTTGAACTGCAGTCGCATTCCCTGCAGTGATCAGAAATAAAACAAAAAATATCCCAAAAAAAATTGTTGTCTTTTTGTTTATTTTCATCTAATTACACCCCTAATTTAAAATGAATTTTTTTAATTCTGGTTTGATTTTGTCCCATAATCCAGTTATTTCCGCATTCGTAAACCGAACTCCAAACTTACAGAAATAATTTATTTTACAGCTACTTTATATAAAAAGTATATATATATTCCGATTTGAAATGAAATTGAATAATTTATTATTAGTTATAACTATCAATTATCTAAAATGTGTAACTTATAACACTTTTGCGAAATTATCATCATACTGGCGATATATTGTATAAACTTTAAAATAGGTCAAGAAGTTGCTTTTTTACTCACCCGACTTTCGCTTCGGGATCACAGGAAATCGGAGATTTTCTGGGAGTTGCACTGCAAGTGCAACAGCACAAGGTCCTTTTCACCCGAGTTTCGCTTCGGGAGCACGAGGTCCTTTTCACCCGAGTTTCGCTTCGGGAGCACGAGGTCCTTTTCGCTGCGCTCAAGAGGACTACTTGATGGGTTTTAGCTGAGATGCGCTCAAGAGGACTACTTTGTCACGCTCGACGCAGGAGAGCGGCTTTCAGATAAAAAAAGAAGAGAGAATAAGAGCCTGGAAGTGAAAACTACTGAGGCCACTGTAAAAAACTAACAATTAGAAATGACAGGAGAAGCCTTAAGAGATCAACAAAAAAACAACAAGGGAAAACAACCTAAAAACCTGCAGTATACCAAACGGAGCGAAATATAATTCTATCTGAAAATACTCTTTTTTCGTCTCTTTTTTATCTCTTTTTCTTCTGTTTTCTGTTTTCTATTTTGCAGAGCCGCCAGACAAGCTGGCGGAGGTATCCTATAAAGTTTAGATTAAAAAACGGTCTCCTGGATTAAGGGAAGTATTATCTCAGCCTGGGGGGTATTTTTCCCATGTTATTTGATCTTTTATAATCGCAATCATTAACGTTTACCCTGTTGATTTTACCTGACAGGCAGGCAGGCTTCAGCCCCGTGCGGTGCAGGGAGAGAAAACTGAAAGTTATGTTCCCTGATTACTGCAAAAGTACAAAAGCAGTCCGGAGAAGTTCAAGACTCCATAACCAGGAGTTCAGGGAATGTCTAACGATCAAGGCGTAGCACATCTGCTACCTTTTCGGGAAAATAGAAAGGAAAATAAATAAAAAAGGAAAAAAAATTAAAGAATCTTGGATTCTTCTTTACAGAAGCTCACACTTTATGATTCAGAATATACTTTCGTGAACTCCACACCAATTGTAATCATAATTGAAGAGTAATAAATCAGAAGAAATAACCCTACAATCGACCCAATTGCCCCGTAAACGCTTGCAAGATTGCTGTATGTGAAATAAAGCCCAAGGGCATACTTGCCTATGGTTACCAGAATTACTGTTACTAGCGATCCTACAAAAGCAGACTTCAGATCAAGCTTTATATCAGGCAGTACCCGGAATATAAGCATGAAAAACAGGATGAGGATCAGGAAACTGGCTGTAGAACCAGCATATTGAGCGATAGAAGGCGAAAAAGGGAAAAAATTCTGGAACAGTTTTGAAGCTGCATAAAGGACTCCTTTGACAATTATGCTGAGCACAAGGAGCCCTCCAAAAACTATGACTATGAAAAAGGACACAATTGCATTCTTTATAACATCTTTAATAGTATTGGACTCAACAGGCTCGAGATCCCAGGCTTTCTCAAGGAAATTCTTAAACTGCCTGAAAACATTGCTTGCACTCCAGAGAAGGAGAACAAAGCCGGCAAATGCACCTATTGAAAGGAAATTAACTTCCGGAGTATGTTCGAAAAGCGCACTTATCATATCAATCACACTCTTATCAACGGAGCCCTGCACATAATCGATTATATAATCCTGAAGCCGTCTTGACCGTAAAAAAAGACTTCCTACAGATACCGAAAATAACAGAAGAGCAGGGAGGCTTAACACAAAATAAAATGCCAGCGCAGCACTGTAAGTCTGTGCGTCGTCTTCCATCCATTCCTTTATCGTTCCGGTGATCAGATTTCCTATATACCCCGAACTCATATTCTCCTCTAATTCATAAGATAGAACTCTTTAATTAAATAGATCTTTTCAAAATTCTGCCAAATCTTTTTTCTGCAAGATAACAGCCTGAAAACCATATCAGCCTGAAAACCATATCAGCCTGAGAACCACATCAGCCTGAAAACCATATTTTTCCAACAAAACCAAATACTTCGACTTCAATATTTACATAGGGTATCAGCATGGGGGAGGTTATAAGAGTTGAGATAATTCTGAGGAGCTTACGCGTTATTAAAAATTATGGGTTTTAGCTGAGTTTCGCTCAAAAGGGCTTAGATATTTTTGTTTTTATACGAAATTTGATATATTGTTTTTGGAGGGGTGATTATTATAATGGCTAATTTAAGAAGAATAAAGAAAGTAAGGAAGAGCATGCCAACCATTGAGGGGGCAGGAGTACACCTGAGGAGGGCTTTTGGATTCCAGCATGTGCCTGAGCTTGACCCTTTTTTGCTGCTTGATGATTTTCATTCGGAGAAACCGGAGGATTACATTATGGGATTTCCCTGGCACCCGCATAGAGGGATTGAGACTATCACTTATGTCCTGCAGGGGGAAGTAAGGCATGAGGACAGCATGGGAAATAAAGGGGTTATCCGACCTGGAGAATTGCAGTGGATGACTGCGGGAAATGGGATTATCCATCAGGAAATGCCACAGGGGGATGAAAATGGGACTCTGTGGGGTTTTCAACTCTGGGCAAACCTTCCGGCTTCGCACAAAATGATGAATCCGCGCTACCGGGAGATCAAAAGCAACCAAGTACCTGAGCTTTTCATGGAAAAAGGGATGAAGGTAAGGATTATTTGTGGGGAATTAAACGGGATTGAAGGACCTGTCCAGGAAATAGTAACCGACCCGGAATACCTTGATGTGACACTGCCTGTAGGGGAGACGTTTTCCCACATAACAATTCCAGGCTATACTGTCTTTGCGTACGTGATAGACGGCAGCGGAAATTTCGACAGGGAAAAAGACCCATGCGCCTTTGAGGTTGAAGGAGAAAGATATCTTGATCCGGCAGAGGACTGTGTGATAGATAAGGAGACCCTGGTCCTCTATGGGGATGGAGATTCGATCGAGGTGACTGCAGGAGAAAGAGGTGTAAGGTTCCTTCTGGTATCGGGAAAACCCATTGGAGAGCCTGTAGCCTGGTATGGGCCGATTGTCATGAACACGCAGGAAGAATTGAAAACAGCTTTTGAAGAATACAGGAAAGGCACATTTATCAAGCATCCTTGAAGTGTCAAACCTTTTTCATTTTATCGGGAAAACGCTGAAATGTTTTTTCCCTATTTTTTCCGGAAGTTGCCTCTTCATTTTATCCTGAAACCTATCAGGGGAAAACCTGTCCCGGGCAGAAATCCAGACGTTTTTGTTATTCTGATGAGTTTTATTTCCCGATGAGTTTTATTTCTCGATGAGTTTTATTTCTCGATGAGTTTTATTTCTCGATGAGTTTTATTTCTCGATGAGTTTTGTTATCCTGACGGTTTTAGTTATATTGAGAGCACATTTTGTTATATATAAGTCTCATAACGTGGTGGAGTTCTAACTTAAACATTCACATCAAGCAAAAACTTGAAATAATAAAAAATGTGAGTAATATCTAACTTAATATTGCAAATATCGAATAATATGTTATAAATAACTAACACACTTTTGGTAATCGGTGACAAAAGCATAGAAAAAATATACATAAAAAGGAGGACAAAAAGTATGGAAAAAATATACAGGTACAAACTGGTCCTTGGAATAATCATTATGCTTTCAGGGATGCTTTCAGCAGCTTTTCTTGAAATTGAGGCATCAGTTTCAATCATTCTGATCAGCATGGGACTAATTATCTTTGTTATGACAGCCTTCAGGCTCTTTAGACGTAGGGATCTTCCTGACAGGGACGAAAGGACAAAGAAACTCGCAGCATACGGAATTACTTATTCCTGGCTCCTGACGCTTGTGCTGATTACGGTACTCTACTGGGTTGAATTCTTCAAGCTTGCCGAACTTACTGCTGAAGCAGTTCTGGGGATCCTTCTTTTCTTTATGGTAATTTCCGCAAATGTTTTCAGGTGGCATTTCATGCAAAAGGGCGATGTTGATTAAGGACTATCCGGAGGATCACAGAGTGAAAACAAGGATCAAAGAACTTCGGGCAAGGCACGATCTAACCCAGGAGGCTCTTGCAAATCTAGTAGGGGTCCGGAGAGAAACCATCGTTTTCCTTGAAAAAGGAAAGTATAATCCCTCTCTGAAACTTGCCTACCGGATAGCCAGATCACTGGACACCACGATTGACGAACTGTTTATTTTTGAGGATTCGGATCTTGAATGAGGGACGAAATTATTTCAAAAACTTGCCTCAGTTTTATCATATTTATATTTTCTGTGCAGGGTCTCAAACAATCAAAGATCAGAGTAGAGGAATGGACTCGAAAAGAGTTTGGAAGCAGTCAGTTTGAGGATCGAGTTCGAAAGACTCATAAAAGGTTAATTAAAAGTAGTTTATTGTGTTTGAATTTACTCTTAGAAGTTCATTTGAAGCCCATGTTGAAGTATAATTACTTAACATGAAATCATACGGAAATATCGCAACCTGATATTGCTCCACTAGAGAATTTATTTTTAAACTTTTTTTAATAAAAGAGAATTCAATTCATGAAAAATCAAAATTAAATTAAATTAAATTAAATTAAATAAACTTTTTAAGTGTTTAATTATATTTACCAGGTAAGTGATTCAGGAGAAAACATGGAAAATACGCTGATCGCCTTTCAGAATGTCTGGAAAACCTATCAGATGGGCGAAGTTCAGGTCAATGCTTTGAAAAATGTGAGCGTGAAACTTGGAAGAGGGGAATTTGCCGCTATAATCGGCCCCTCAGGAAGTGGAAAGTCCACGATGATGAACCTGGTGGGCTGTCTTGACATCCCCTCACAGGGCAATATTTTTCTGAAAGGCCGGGATATATCCAGGCTTCGGGAATCAGACCTGGCAGCCCTTAGAGGCAGGACAATCGGGTTTGTTTTCCAGCAATACAACCTGATTCCCGGAATGACGGCTCTTGAAAACGTGCTC
The DNA here is from genome assembly GCF_028693135.1 of Methanosarcina sp. Taxonomy (GTDB): domain Archaea; phylum Halobacteriota; class Methanosarcinia; order Methanosarcinales; family Methanosarcinaceae; genus Methanosarcina. The sequence goes on along the minus strand of NZ_JAQUVZ010000003.1, from coordinate 153,021 downwards.
TTGCCTCTGGAAATCCAGGAAATTGATGATAATACTGCGGAAAAAAGGGCAAAGGAATTGCTTGATCTTGTAGGACTTTCCGATAAGATGCAGAACAAACCCACCCAGCTTTCGGGAGGCCAGCAGCAGAGAGTTTCGATTGCAAGGGCCCTTGCATGTGACCCGGAAATAATTCTTGCTGACGAGCCGACAGGAGCTCTTGACAGTATCACCGGAAATGAGGTGATTTCAATTCTTTACAGGCTCTGGAAGGAAAAAGGCAAAACAGTAGTTATGGTCACCCATGACATGCACCTTGCAGGATATGCCAGCCGGCACATTCAGCTCAAGGACGGGGAAATGGTCAGGGATGGGCCTAATGAAGAACAGATCAGTCCTGAAACCTGAGCCGTAGTATAGGTGAACTTCAGGGGAAAAATAGGGTTCAGTGGGGTTCAGTAGAAAACTAAACAAATTTCAGGTTAATTTTCAAAATGGGTTTCTGATAAAAATTTTCTGGAATTAAAAGGTGGCAAAATTCAGGAATTAGTAAAAGAATAAGTAAATTGAGGTATCCAAAAATGGGTTTTAGACAATTTACCATATTTATTTGTGTGATTCTGCTAAGTCTGTCTTTATGCAGCGGACCTGCCCTTGCTGCAAGCATTCTCGATTCAAACGGGAGTCTTGATAAGGGCGTAAATATTGACCTGCTCAACCAGGACCCTGATCCTGTAAATCCCGGGGATGTGCTTGAGGTAAGGATTTCGATCGAGAATACCGGTTATGATGACATCGAGAACTGTTATCTAAAAATCGAGCCTGATTATCCTTTCAGGGCTCTTTCGGGTGAAGGGCTTATAAAAAATATAGGCACTCTGGGAAAACGCTCCGAAGACGACCGCAGAAAGGTCGTCAAGTTTGAAATCGGAATTGAAAACGACGTAAATGAAGGCAAATACCCCCTCAAAGTATACCTCTACTCAACAGGCAGCAAAAATAAAGTCTCCCTTAACAGGGAACTCACGATAGACATTGACAGCGAATCAAACGCCGAAATCGAATATATCAGTGTAGAAAAGCTGATCCCCGGAGAGAAAACCAGCCTTGTTTTCGGCATAAAAAATGTAGGGAATTCCCCCCTCAAAAATTCAATGTTTTCCTGGGAATGCACAAATGACGTGATCCTTCCAGTAGGTTCCAGCAATGTCAAGCATATTAACCTGATTGATGTCGGAGAAACTGCCAATGTCAGCTTTGAGGTCCTGACCAACGTAAACACAAAGCCTGGCCTGTACAAACTGGACATGGTTCTTACATATGACGATATCGAAGAGCTCCAGACAATTACGGAAGCAGGCACTGTAGAAAACCAGAAGCGAAAGACAATCAAAAGCAAAGCAGGAATCTACATCGGAGGTACTACGGATTTCGATATTGCTTTCATGGAAAGGAGCCCGACGGGGGCTTACACGTTTTCGGTTTCCAATATAGGAAACAATGGTGCAAACTCGGTTAAGATTTCTGTTCCTCTGCAGGAAAATTGGACAGTAACGGACGGCGGCAATTCGGCAATCCTCGGGAACCTGCAAAAAGGGGACTATACAATTGCGGATTTCAACCTGGAGCCCGGAACCATTGGCCAGGATCTCCCCATAAAATTTGAAATCAGTTATACTTCCAGTGACGGGATGAGGCAGGTTGAGGAAAATGTATTCTCCCTTTATGCTTCTCCTTCTACCCTTCCGGTAGGCTCTAAACTGCCAGAAGAAAGCAGTAGATCGAGTTTCTCATATAAACTTGTATTACTTATCCTTCTCGGTGCTGTAGGTTTTTTTGTTTATAAAATGCATCAGAAGAATATGAAAATAAAGAATGCTGAAGAAAACCGGACAGGCGAAAACCAGATGGAAGAAAAGAAGACGGACGAGTAAATTCGACACCCGGATCTGTGATTCCATGAAACTGGCAAAGATTTTAAAAATTGCCCTGAACATGGTCAAAGCCAATAAACTGAGGAGCTGGCTGACCATTATAGGGGTTATTATAGGCATTGCTTCGGTAATGGCAATTGTTACGACCGGGGAATATTTCCAGAAGCAGGTTACTGAAACACTGGAAGGGTTTGGAGGCGATACCATTACAATAGTGGCGTCGACTCCTTTTCAAATATCGTCTGAAGAAGATATGGGGTATGAAGAGGATACGGGAGAAGACCAGGAAGGGAGTTATGGAATAACCACAGGAGCCGAAGAAGACTCGGAAAATGGCACGTCCGGCCCTATGGAATTTGAACCCGTAAAAGAAGCAGAACTCACGAGGATGGACGTATTCGTCCTCAGGAGCATTCCGGATATAGAGTGTATAAACGTCAACGTTGAAGAAGGGGCGGAATTGGAATCCGGAGGCGAGATGACTTATGTAGGGGTTAAAGGTGTGGACCCGGGGGCCTGGCCTGAAATCACAAAAAAGAAGGTGGGAGAAGGCAGGATGCTGGCACCCGGAGACAGGGCAGTAGTGGTAATTTCAAACGAACTCGCAAAAGAGACCTTCGATCGGGAAATCCGGCTCAACCAGATGATCCTCCTTAACGGCAGGTCTTATCGGGTAATTGGAATCCTGGCAAAGGACGGAGGGCTTCTCGGGGGGATGGGGGGACTTTTCGGGAGCAGCGTTTACATGCCTTACCAAGAGGCATATTCCCTTCCGTATAGTGATGAGGATATGCCTGAAAGAGAAAGGGACGTCTATGGCAGCATAGAAATAAAGCTCTATAAGGGAGCAGATTATGATTCTGCCCTTCAGGAGATAGAACGCAAATTGAGGCTCTCGAGGAAAGTTACCGAAGATACTCAGGACTTTTATGTGAACTCCATAAAAGAGACAATTGAGAGTACTCAAAAGCTTATTAACGGCCTTACAGCGTTCCTGGCGTTCATTGCAGGCATTTCGCTCCTTGTGGGCTCTACAGGGATCGCTAACACAATGTTTACCTCTGTTCTTGAGAAGACAAAAGAAATCGGGATCATGAAAGCAATAGGAGCAAAGAATAGCGATATCATGCTGATTTTTCTCTGCAACGCCGCAATGATCAGTCTTGTAGGTGGAATAATAGGCATCCTTCTGGGCACAGCCGCAGTACAGGTGATCATGCTCCTGATTTCAATTAAAATGAATGTTCCCTTCGAGTTTGCCCTCAGCCTGAAAGGCACCTTTGTTGCAACCCTTGTCTCCATCGTCGTGGGGCTTATTGCAGGCCTTGTGCCGGCAAAGAATGCATCCGAATTGAAACCTGTGGATGCACTGAGGTATGAGTAAGGAGTACAGGATTCTGGCAAACAGGGGAAGGATGGAGAGGCAGAAGAAAGGTGAAAAGGGAGGCAGAAGAAAGGTGAAAAGGGAGGCAGAAAAGCGCCCCTGCCAGCTTGTCTGGCGGCCCTGTAAAAAAAGAAGAAAGAAGTAGAAGTAAGAAGTAGAAGTAAGAAAGAGTAAGAAAGAAGAACCTGGAGAATTTATTAAAAAGCAGACTTAGATTATTATTATTTTGGCATCTGTTAGACTCTGTTCCAAAATCTAGTGTCTCGATTCCAGATTACATCCATAAACCTAAACTTCAAAATCCATCTCGTGATTAACAAATCCCTCGCCAAATAATGGATTTATTTGGGAATCGAAGCACTAGTGATTTTTCTTTTGGCATCTGTTAACGAATTTTATGCACAACTTCGAATACCACTTATAAAGATTTTCCAACAGAATCCGCTTAGATGTTGCATAAAAAATAGCATTTTTTGACTTTTTGTTCCTTAACCGAATCCAAATGGATTATTATTTGCTTTTTCCCTTCTTCTTATTTGCGGGAAAGGCCGCTCTCCTGCGTTGAGCGGGACAAAAACGACCCTGTATAGCGAATAAGGTTGTACGGGTCAGAAATCAGGATTAAGGAGTTTGAGTCAGATGCTGTTTTTTTAGAAAATAACAACTATGTAAAGGTTGACAATCCAGATACAGAAGGATTGAAATAAAAAATATGGATATGGAATAATTGAAATGAAAAATCTGGATATGGAAGGATTGAAATGGAATTCCCTTATATAGATGTGTTGAAATGAAGAAGAGTGTTCAGAACCTCAATTCCAGAAGAACCTTTAATGAACCTGTTATCCATAAGATCTACGGCTTCCTCCTTGATTCATACGGTCCCCAGGGCTGGTGGCCTCTAACAGAACTTCACGACAGCAGCGGGACAAATCCCACAAAAACAGGGTCTATCCGGGGGTATCATCCAGGAGACTACACTTATCCACATACAGAGAGTCAGCAATTTGAGATTATCTGCGGAGCCCTGCTTACGCAGAATACGAGCTGGCAACAGGTTGAAAGAGCGCTCATTAACCTCAAGCAAATGGACTCCCTTTCTCCGGAAGCAGTCCTCTCCCTTGAGCCGGAAACCTTAAAAGAAGCCATAAAGCCTGCAGGTTATTATAACCAGAAAGCGGCCCGTCTCAAAATCCTTGCAGAGTGGTTTACGGATTTGAAAAGCAGAATGCCTGAGCGGGAAGAACTGCTCTCAATAAAAGGTGTTGGTCCTGAAACTGCCGATTCAATCCTGCTGTACGCCTTTAAGCAGCCCTCATTTGTGGTTGATGCATACACCAGAAGAATTGTAAGTAATCTTGGCCTTGCTGACGAGAAAGCAAAATATTCTGAAATCAAGGCATTTTTTGAGGAGAATTTGCCAAAAGACCTGGCCACCTATCAGGAATATCATGCCCTTCTTGTGGAACATGCAAAGAGGTATTATCAAAAGAAGATTAATTATTCTCAGTGTCCGCTTCTAAGAAGCATACAGGACTGAAAATTCCTATCGATTAAAAGGTTTTTAAAGGGAAGAAGTAGCTACTGGCGAAACTTCGGCTGAAGTTCTCGCTGTATTATGTTTCTTAACCCGATTTAAATACTGGTTTACGTGATCAAATTTTAGTAAGGCAGTCAAATGCCTGATATGTAGTTAAATACTTGATCTAATCCAGAGTTTCGTTACGCTTTGGTATGTGCTTTCCTTTCTTCTCTTTATTTCCGAGAGGCATTTATGTTCTTATAAGAGCTTTATTCCATCCCAATCGGAAAGTTCTGCGTCAAGAACCCCTTCATGAACCATCTTCTCGATCTCGTTTTCTACCTGTCCGTAAGTGAACTGATAGTCGTATGAGATCGCTGAGATTACATCCGGGCTATGGCAAAACCTGTCTGGAAATGCATTATTGAATATTGCCACGTTCTTGATAATTAAGTTCCTGAGTTTTTCCATTTTTATATCACCTGTTTTTATTTTCGTTAAGATTTTTTTATATTTTTGTCGAGTTTCTGGTTTCTCATCGACATAGTATAGTTGTCTGGCAACTATAAATAGATTGTCCCAGTAATATATATACATCATAGGCATCTATATATTTTTAGTTTGTCGATGTGAGTATATTTCGCGTAATATATATTACTCGCATTGAATATTTACGTAGTTTACTTATATAACTTTTGTGCTCAGTGGAGGAAACAGCATGAATTGGATACCCTGAGGAAACAATTAATTAGAGTAAAAGTATACTATAACGGAATAATATAACGCACTAGGAATAAGAAAACAAACGATAGCTGCAAGAACTTTTGCCATCTGTTAAAGGTTATAAGAGGAAGAGGTCCCGAAAGGAACAGGAGAAAAAAATGGAGCAATTTCCGTCAAAAAATCCGAATCCTGTTTTCCGTCTGGATAAAGATGGGACGGTTCTTTACTCAAACAGAGCAGGTGAACCCCTGCTACAAAAATGGAATGTGGGAGTTGGAGAAAAGCTGCCTTCCTGTATCGTAGATTTTGTGCAGAGAGTAATTTCTCTGAATAGCCCGGAGAAAATGGAAGTAAAAGTGGGAAAAAGAGTATACCTGATCACTTTTCACCCTTTGCCAGAAGAATATGTAAACGTTTATGGATTTGATATAAGCGGCCAGAAAGAACTGGAAGAAAAGCTCCTTATCAAGGGAGAACAGTATGATGTTCTGTACAGACTTGGGAAGCTAGCTCTTGCGTCTGAAAGCCTTCAAACCTTCATGGAAGAAAGTGTAAAGCTGGTTGCCAGTGCCCTAAAACTCGAATACTGTAAAATCCTGGAACTTTTACCCGATGGAAATTTCTTTCTCAGAGCCGGAGTAGGGTGGAAACCCGGAAGTGTGGGAAAAGCGATCATCGAGGGAAAAATGGAATCTCTTGCAGGATACACCCTTTTTTCAAAAATCCCTGTTATCGTAGAAAACCTCAGGGAGGAAAATCGTTTCAGTGCCCCTCAAATTCTGAAAGAACATGGTGTTGTCAGCGGGATGAGTGTTGTCATAGGAAATGGGGAAAAACCCTTTGGAGTGCTGGGAGCCCACAGTACTAAAAAAAGGAGGTTTACGGGAGAAGACACCTATTTCCTTAATTCGGTGGCATTTATAATTGCAGAAGTAATCAAACGCAGGAGTGCAGAAGAGGAACTAAGGCAGCACAGGGAAAAGCTCGAAGAATTAATTAAAGAAAGGACCTTCGAACTTACAAAGGCAAATGAGCAGCTTTCCCGGGAAATTGCAGGGCGCAAGCAGATGGAAAAAACCCTTCAAAATAACGTTAATTTTCTGGAGACAGTTCTTAATGCGATACCAGCTCCCATTTTTTACAGGAACCTGGACTACATTTATCAGGGCTGCAATGAGATGTTTGCAATGCATATCCTGGGACTCCCTAAAGAAAAGGTAGTAGGACATTCCATGTATGAGTTTAAGAAAGAATTCTCGGAAGAAATGACCCGGATCTCCGAATATAATGACAGGATGCTGCTAAAAGAAGGAGTAAGTCTGCCTCATGAAGTACAGATAAGATGCGCAGAAGACGGTGAAGTAGGGAATTTTCTTGTCCATAAAGCCACATACAGTGATGTTGCCGGGAATGTAATCGGGATTGTAGGGGTATTACTTGACATTACCAAACGCAAAAAAGCAGAGGAAGCCCTTTTAAAAACCGAGAATCTCCGCAAAAAAGAGATCCACCACAGGATCAAAAACAACCTCCAGGTGATATCATCTCTACTCAGCCTCCAGGCTGAAAACTTTATCGATGAAAAAGTAAAAGAAGCTTTTCAGGACAGCCAGAACCGGGTCATATCAATGTCCCTTATCCATGAGGAACTTTACAAAACGGGGGACTCCGAAGCTCTTGATTTTGCAGCCTACCTGAAAAAACTGGCAACCGAACTTTTTAAATCCTATAAAATCGGGACTGAGGACATCCGCTTGAAGCTGGACCTCGAGAAAGTATCTCTCAAAATGGACACGGCAATCCCTCTCGGGATTATTGTCAGTGAACTTGTTTCCAACTCCTTAAAACACGCTTTTCCCATGGGAAGAAACGGGGAAATCCGGGTCAAACTCTACCGAACAGAAAATGAGGATACTTCTCAGTTTACGCTGATCGTTTCGGATGATGGAATTGGCCTGTCGGAAAATACTGATTTCAGGAATACTTCCTCCCTTGGACTTCAACTTGTAATCGCCCTGGTAGAACAGATAAATGGGAGTATTGAACTCGAAAAAGAGGCAGGGACCGGATTCAGGATCAGATTCAAAGAAAGATTGGGGTGAATAAACAAAAAGTAATCAGAAAAATAGTTTGAGGGTCCCAAAAACCATGACGGTTTGTTTTTAAAATATAACTGCCTTTTTATCACTTACCTTTTTATCATTATTTAGCAGCTACGACAAAATTCATGGAAACTTTAAAATCTCAGGCATTATACTGAAAAATGCTTTTACGAGCCATACTGCGAAAATCAGGAATAAAATGTAGACAATAGCTTCTGCCACCTGGCTCATAAATTTAAAATGTATTTAATAGTACATAAGATTTTTTATTTAGGAGTTCGTTTTATTTTTGAGAGGTTTCCCTGTATCAACAAGATCTTCTAAATCGAAGGAATTAAAAAAAGAAGAAAAAGACCAAAAATAAAAAAGAGATATTACAGCCTGTGAGAACCCCAATATCTTCAGGCGATTTCACGGACCGGAATATCTGCAAAGAACTTGCAATTTTACTTTTCTTACAATCTTACTTTTCTTACAATCTTACTTTTCTTACAATCTTACGTTTCTTAAAATCTTACTTTTATTACAATCTTACTTTCGTTCCTTTTTCTCCTCTTTCTTTTCCTTCACCTCTTCAATCTTCCTGGTAATCTCATCCTGTGCCTTTTTCAGGTGGGGTTTTGCTTTATCCAGACCTTCCCCGGTCTTGTGGATAAGAGTATCTGCGCCTTTTACGGTTAATTCTGCGGCTATTTTACCGGCTTCCTTTAAGGCATTTTTAGTAGAAGCGATTGTGTTTCCGTTTTTGCCAGAGTCTGTTTTCCCGGAGCCGTCTTCAGAGGATTTTCCTTTACCTTTTTTCTTCAGGGCAAAGAAAGCTCCGCCGCCCAGGATCGGGAGGATAAGCAGCCACATGAAGGAGGATTTGTCACTGCTATTTTTGTGATTCAGAGCCAGGGCTTCGGTGCTTATTTCGACTTCCTTTCCAAGGTCACCTTCATATGCGTAGGTGGGTTCTGTGTCTCTGTAAGTAACGTAGGGAATATCCCCGGTTACTCCTGTCTTTTTCAGGTCAAACTCGTGGGCTGCAAAGTATTCCCCGGGCTCTTCCAACTTTGCATTGAGTTCCTCGTTTGTGATTGTGTAGGGAGTTTCAGTGCTGTACTCAACCGAATATGGTATGATTGTAAGTTCGGCCAAAACATCTTCGGGCAGGGGCTGGATGTAGAGGAAACCTTCCCTCAGGTCAACCACGTATTCGTAGTCCGTTCCTGCACCGGGTTCGGGGTAGTGAACTTTGACGAGGTACTGGCGGACTTTGTCATCCTCAACTTTGAGATAGGCCCCGTCGATCCTGCCTGCGGAAGTCCGGTTGGACCGCTCGTAGTTTGCAGCTTTTCCGATTTTCATGCCGGATCTATACTGGATCTCACCCGTGCTGTTCAGGCAGCCGAGGTCAAAATAGAACTCTCCAGGGTCGTAGCGCCGGTTGTTGTTTGCGTCCCTGAAACCTTCGAAACGATCATGCTGTTTGTTGCCTTCGGTTGTGTGGACAAAGAAGCCGTGCTCAATGAAGAGTTTGTCAATGTCAGAAGCTTTTCTGGAGTTTGCCTGCCTGAAAGCCAGGTAGTACTCGTAGAAATCAGCGCGGTTGACCTTCAGGACCGCCCAGATATCGTCTATGGACATTGTCAGGGAGTCGCCTTTGTCGTTGTTGCTATCGTACATATCCCAGAGCAGGGATGCAACTGCAAATTCCTCCATATAGCCCCTGGCATCCCAGGGCCAGTAGTTGTTATCAAGGCTCCCGAAGGAGGCGTAAATTTCAGGTTTAGTCCCTGTGCCGTCGGCAGGATTTGTGTCCCCATACCTGTCGGACATCGCAAGAGCCATGAACTCGGCAAACCCTTCCGTATAGGAGTCAGCCGTATTCGGGTTCAGGAAACCATCGTGGTTAATCGAACCCGAGCTGTTGCTTCCCTCGGGCCAGGCTCCGTAAGTGGCGTACATTATGTGGTGGGCAAATTCATGGTACTCCCGGTTTTTCGGGCGGTTAGAACTGGAATATCCGGCATCGTTTTCCGAAATGAGGATATACGAATTGGAGGGGGAATAGAAAGTATCGTCATTGGCATTGCCCACATACACTTCGACAGGCAGCTTGTAATCCGGATCGGTCTCAAGGACCGTCAGCGCAAAGTCCACAGCCTCGTGCATATGGGAATAGATGACAGAAAGGCTCTTCAGGTCAGCCAGCCGTCCCGTGCTGCTCGCCATCTGAGGGTTGGGAGAACCATCGAGGCGCAGGTGGACTTCCACGTTCTGTTTATCAAGTATTTTGAGTTCGTTATACAGATAGACATCCCTGTACGAATTATCTTCAAGGGAATACAGTTTAAAATAGTTCTTCCCATTCCTTTCGTATGAGAAAATGACCCAGAAATCTACCTTCACGTCGTTTTCGTCCTCGTCGAGTTCCAGGGCAAGAGGCAGCCTGAAGTCCCCGTTCTCATCGGTCCTGCCCCTGAATTCCTGTCCCCTGACATTTGCCTGAAGTTCGGCAAAGGGCATGGGGTTTCCATCGGCATCAGCAACTGTTCCCGATATATAGATGATCTGCTCGTCCGAATCCGGGAGCTGGGATTCATAGACCGAGGGATAAGAGCCTCCACCCATGGAAAGAGGAGTGTATTTCTGGCTCAGCACGATTTTGTGAAATTCCCCCACAGCATCTTTTACCTTATCATCGACCTCAGCTTCTTCTGCTCGCACAGTCTTGAAGATCGTTCCGGAATAATACTGGAAATTGTTTACAAGGATTTCGTATGTGTATAAGACCTTGAGATCGTAAACGTTGAATCTCTCCCCTGTCGCAGAGTCAAAGTCTTCCCAGGCAAGGTCCTTTATTATTGAGACCATGTAATAACCTTCGGAACTACCCTCGGCTCCGAAGGTCCCGTAGTCGTACTTATACACTTTTGTGTCTTCCGGAGGATTGTAGAGGTAATCCTTCGGGATGTATCTGGCTATAAGGGCGCTCTGTTCGGGGACATAACAGATGCTTCTTCCCATGTCTCCCCTGTAGTTCCTGAGCTCGGCATAATAGTCGTTGCTCATGTCGTAGTATCTGAAGACAGGAGTGGAACTAACCTTGTCCCAGTGTTCGAACTCATACCTCCCATCAGGGGTTTCGGGGAGTTCAGCTGAAAAACTTACCGGAGATGCCTTTATCTTTTTGGAGACTTTCCCCAGGTTTGCATCATAGGTGTTCAGTTCCGGATATTTCTCCTTCATCTCAGCCGTATCCCCCAGGAACTGGAAACTGAGGGTACATTCCTCATCCTCGGGGCGCATGCCTGAAAACATAACAGCGTCAAAGACGATTTTCTCTTCTCCGGAATATGCCCTCTCGAAAGGCTCGTACTCATCCCCCGGTCTCTTGAGAGTGATATCCCCTTTCCCTTCGGTCCGGACCACAACCGTATGTGCAAGTTCCCTCAGCTGTGGGTCATCGATTACAAGCACAACCTTAAATGCCTCTCCTGAAACGACATTATCAGGCATCTCAATCCTTACTTTGTCATTTGCCGAAACAGGAGAAGAAAGTAAAATAAGCAACAAAATAGCAGCAATAAACTTTTTCAATTTAATTCACCTTTATACCCATAATATTTATACAATATTTTTTACAGTATATACTAATATAAGATTAAATATGATATAAACTTTACAATAATTTTAATGAAAGATATTGAAATTTTAGGATTTGGCTTATTCGGGTTTGAGGGGATTTATAGCCCCAATTGTCGAAGATTTAGCTAAGAAATTGAAAAATACAGAAAGGAAAATGGGCATATTGAAGGCTCTGAGTCTGGCTCTTCATATTAAATATTAATTCTATGTAATATGCCGTGAAATTAAAAGAAAAAATTAGATAGTTATTCAAGAATTAATGTAAAAAATAGTTTAATGTAAATGCCCCTGATAGGTACATCGCTATAATAGATCTGTTTTACAATAGAGTGTGCTGGAAAACAATGGGGTGTACTGGAAAACACTGGAGTGTACTGGAAACCCGCCTGCAAAGAAAAGCTTTTCAACTTCGCAGTATACAGAAAATCAATGAAAAGGTGGCCTTTGAATCTAAAAACCCCTGGAAAAACGGCTCCTGATAAAGTAACTGCAGGGAAAATATACCTGGTAAAAATCCCGCAAAAGCGAGAAGCAGGCTCTTTCTGGGAAGACCGGGGAGACCGATTCCACTGTGGAATCGACCTTTATGCCCCCGAAAATACTGAGGTCCATTCGATTGAAGAAGGAATAGTTACGGAAACCGGCCTTATGACTTCCCCCGAAATCCTGCCTTACTGGAACCCCACATATTACGTGATAATCAAAAACAACTCAGGGATCTTTTGCAAGTATGGGGAACTTGCAGAGTGTACCTTACAAAAAGGAGAGCAGATAGGCTCCGGACAGCTGGTAGGATATGTAGGAATGGTCCTCAACTGTGCAAAAATAGATGAATCCTCTCCACCCTATATCCGGAAATTAAAGAATAAAAACCCCAGCATGCTGCATTTTGAACTCTGGGAGAATAAACCTATCACCTCTCATAAAAATTATCTCGGAGGGAACTGGTTTTCTGAAGAAAAGCCAGAGAACCTTATAGACCCTACGGAATATCTGGCATCAATAATGGACTAAATGAAATGTCGTTAATGGAGTTCACAGTTTTTGCGGTTGATTCTGTCATTTATTTCATTTCCTTTTTATAGTCCGGGCATGCAAATTTTAAGAAGAAGAGAATTCCTCAAGAGAAGAAGAATTGACATCAACATATATAGACTAAGGTGGATTTATTTAGAAAGACGTTTCAATAATTTTGCCAATAGACACTATGTGTTTTTGATACTTCTCACTCTGAAAAGCCTACCAATACTACAGCTTAAAAAAATAAATAAATATAGGCACATATTAAAAATATATACTTACTTATATGGATATTTTGTGGCAAATTACCTAATGAATATATAATTAAAACGAATTTGAAAAAAATACCTATTATTTGAACATTGTGGTGGTTCCTGCTTACTCGGTTGGTATTATTCAGAATATCCTGAGATGAAATATTTTTTTCTCTTCTGCGCCTTACAGGGCTGAAACCGTCTCATCTGCCCGCAAAAACAAATAACAGGCGAATTCCTGCTGATATTAAGAAAAAACGAGATTATAGTGAAATACCTCCTGGTCCGAAGAATATGTCCCTTGACCCCGGAAATTGCTTTTTAATTCACAGATAAATATCGGACGCATCCGCCAGCTTGTCTGGCGGCCCTGCAAAAGAGTAGAAAAAAGAAGAAAGATAATAAGAGAAGAAAGAAACAAGAGGTTGAAATCTACAGTAAAAATCAATAAAAACGGACTTGGAAAAGAGCGTTTTCAGATTTATTTTTATCCGGTTCTGACCGTATCCCCCTCTTTTCACTCCACTTTTACTTTATGGCTTTTCCTTTGGTCTTTTGTCTCATTTTTTGTCTGAAAGCCGCTCTCCTGCGTCGAGCGTGACAAAAAAGACATGATAAAGCGAATGACTTTGTACGGGTCATAAATCTTTTTAAGTAGTCCTCTTGAGCGCAGCGAAAAGGACCTCGTGCTGTTGCACTTGCAGTGCAACTCCCAGAAAATCCCCGATTTCCTGAGATCCCGAGGCGCAATTCGGGCAGCGAAAAACAAATCCCCCTGTGGGATAACCTTACCTATCCCTTTTATATAAAAGAAAATCAGATTTTTCCGTATGCAGGAAGAAGAGGAAAAAGAACTCACAGCTTATTGCGGGCTTTACTGTGCTGACTGTATCCACTTTCAGAATAAACACAGTAAACTTGCGGGGCAGCTGAAAGAGGCGCTTGAGGATATAGACTTTCAAAGTTATGCCAGCGTAAAAAGTCCTTTTGGTTCGGAATTTCAGCAGTACGATGCGTTTCTTACCGTGCTTGAAGCCCTTATAAGCCACTCCTGCTCTGAAGGCTGCCGAACAGGAGGAGGGTGCAGTGTAGAGCCCTGCCAAATAATTCAGTGCTGCAGGGAAAAAGGCTACGAGGGATGCTGGGAATGCGGTGAATTTGAAAGCTGTAAAAAATTTGAATGCTTAAAACCCCGCTGTGAAGCTTCGGTAATGCATAACCTCAAAGAAATCAGGGAAAATGGTTTTGAAGGCTGGAGCAAGCGCCGCAGGTCTATTTATAACTGGCAACAGGCATGACTGAAGAAAAAGACTAGAGAAAGAACCTGAACTTAAAATAAGCCCTGAAAAAAGTAATCATACTTAATGACATTTTGGCTGTGCCTGGAATATGAATTAAAAATTAATTTGAGGTCTGAAAAATATTTTTTGGATTCCTATGGCAGCCCAAGGCGATAAAACAGCACCAATTAATCTAAAAATTGAAGCATTCAACAACCTTCAAGTAATCAAAGACTATTACCTCATTCTGGGCGGTGGGAAAATTGGCACTGATTTCCTTCGACACGCCCGCAAAAATAGGTTTTCCTTCGTGCTTATTATCGACAGGGACGAAAATGCCCCTGCATCAAGAGAAGCTCAGGTCCTTAAAACCAGGAGCAAACTCGTAAATCTCCTGAGGAAAAAAGCAAAAACTCCCCTTCAGGAAGAAATAAACGAAAACCATCCCGAGCCAGAAAAAGAAAGTAAAAGAGAAAATAAGGAATCAGAAACCTATTTTTATGTAATGGATATGCACAGCATCCCTTATCTCTTCAGCTTCGGCATCCCTGAAAATATCCTACCTGCCGTGCCCTGCCATGCGGTTGCGTATATGCTTGCCGACATCCTGAAGTTCCCGGTGCAGGAGGCGAGAACAGAGGAAAGCCACAAAGCAAACCTTCCTGAAGTAGATAGCCCTGAAAAAAATTGTTCAGGGGAAAACAGGCATGGGGAAAATAGTTCTGTCAGACCTGTAAATGAACTCTTCATTAGACCAGAAGATCCAGGGCTCATGTCTTTTTTCAAAACAATTGAATCGGCATTTCCCAAAGATGTAATCACAGGCAGTTACCCAGATCATGGGATGCTATTTTTCTCATACGCAAGGAAGGGAGAAATCTGTCCAGATGGCTGCCCCGGACCGCGAGATCGATGCCCGACCTTCGGAAGAAATAAACCAAAAACCATTACCGAATATACGAGGGAACTCAATAATACAGTACCTGGCTGGGTCTTTGAGAGCCACCAGATGAAACCGGGAATAGGTGGACTTAAAGGAGAGGAGTTCAAACGGAATATGCTGGAAGTCATGAAATTCGTAAACATACTTCAGGAAGATATGAACTCGAAACGGTCTGAAAAACTCGAGACCAGGGCTTTTTTCATAGCTACTACCTGCACATGCCATGGAGTTTTGAATCTCTTCTACGTTACATGAGCTTGTTTACCCAAAGCATTCAGCCTCTATCCACACGGAAGGAGACGAGAGATACCGTAAGAAAAATCCTTGTGGTAGGCCCGGAATAAAGCCTATTTGTACTTTAATAATGACCACAACATGCTGAAAAATGCAAGAATGATGCTGAACTTTCTAAATGAATTGTCAACCTGAGGGAGTCCTATGCAGGATTCAAAGATCCCATCCGACAGGGGACAGAAACTCAGGTTCAAGCCGCCTTATGCTCCTGTAAAGCCCTGGCAGTGGTGTGAAAGTTATGTAAACTAAAACCAGGCATCATAAAAAGATTATTATATAAAGAATATATATACACAGTTAACAAGTGGAATTTAGAAGGTCAAAAATAAGGCTTATCTAAATCATAACGTCAAATTTTTATTAAAAATTAATCGCTGGAAAATAGGCCCCGATTAAGTAACTTCTTTTATATATAAAAATAGAAGTGAGAAATCCAGGTAAAAGAAGTGGAAAAACATGTTCTGGAGTAAGGACGACATTGTAGAAAGGCTTGCCAAAATCCCGCGCACGCTGGAAGACATCTCAGTAGAGATCTTCGAAGGCGTACCTTCAACAAATGATTTCTTGCACAGGATTAGCTTATCACGGGAAAACAACCCCGATGCACCATACGTATGCAGACACCTGTACAAAAATGTGAACATAGAGCAGGAATTGATTTATCCTTACATGGATAGTGCTCTTCCTAACGAATTTGCCATCCGTACGACACAATACAGGTTCATGCTGCCCTATGAGATCCTTGGCTGCGATATCAGGAAAGAATGCCGAATCTTCCAGCCAGGAGAACTAAAAACAAAGTTTCCGATGGCGTATAAAAGGCTTCTGGGAATCAAATCCAAATTAGGAGCCGATGGAGAAAAGCTTGATTCTACTGACTGTTACCGCCTGGAAGATGAAAGGTTCTTGCAGTACATCAACACGCCCAAAATCATCATTACCGACCATTACCGCCTGCAGGCCTCGTACGATGCAGCCGGAAACCATGTGTTTGCGGGTGGGATAGGACTAATCCTCGGCGACCCCTCCATGTACCATTACGTTACAGCCGTCCTTAACTCCTCCATATCAAGAGCCTTCCCGGAAATCTGGAACCGCGAAAAAAAGTGCACCAGCAACACCATTTGCCCTAAAATTCTGAAGAGGTTCCCGATAAAATTCCCAAAGGACGAGGCCACTGAAACCCTGATAAGCACAATATCTCGCTATCTTATTTATCTCAACAGCCAGAAACATAAGGCAAATGTCTGCTCTTTGCCTTACTACCAGAAACTCATAGACTTCTACAAACGGATTATGGATCTCCTGATTCTGGACACCTACTTAACAAACGACCTGGATCCCAGGTTTCTGGAAATTCTTGCAGAAAACATCATATCTCCCGAAGAAGGATTCGAATACATCACCGATATGAGCCTTCTTATTTCAATGCAGGCCGTAAAGAAAAACATCCTCGATTCCCCGGACTTCCGAAAATGCAAGTTCAACAATGAATTCACCAATATTCTGGCTACCCTGAAAAACAACGTCGTCTGGTAAAAAAGAATAAGGATTTTAGTTTTGAAGGATTTTGGTTTTCTTATTCCTTTTCTTTTTCCGTCAATCTTTTTTCCAATCGGGTTTTCTTCGGTAAATCTTTTTTCGAAAGATCCCCTTCCCAGACCATTGTACCAATTTATTACACAAAGTTAATCATTCTTCAGTTTGCAGAAACTGTGATGAGTGGTCTCCCTGAGGCGCTGAAAAGATACAAGTCCTAAAAGATACAAGTCCTGAACCTCTCTTCACCCAATTCAAGGCTTTTGATTAACTGCAGAAGTGTTTGTAGATTTAAGAACGTTTATTCCATAGATCTCACAGGCTTCGGCTATTTTCACTTTTATCCAGATGTTCAGGCTCAGCCTTTTTACGTTCAGAGAGGTCAATGAAACTCTCAACAAAATAACCGTTTCCTCCTATTGAGACGGGCACAACATTTATGAGGATTGGTATAGACGCTCCTCTGGCTTTGAAAAGTAAACCCTCAGAGAGGTCTCCAGCCTGGCCCAGGAAAAGAGAAGTACACCCTTCTCCCCCGGAGATTAACTGGTTGCAGACCATTCCTATAAGTTCCTTTTCGGAATAACCCGTAGTTTTCAGTGCAGCCGGGTTTGCATCCACAATTTTTCGAGAGGAAGCTTCGATAAGCAGAATACCGCAAAGTGTATTGTCAAGGATGGTTTTGAGTTTTTCTTGTTTCTCGTGCTCCCATCTTTCTGTATTTTTCATTCCAGTAATATCCTGGGCTACAATCTGAATAATATTATTTTTTCTGTCGATAAGGGACAGGCTAAATTTGATATCAATAAATTCTCCTTCAGGTTTCTGGCACCTCATTTCAAAGTGAGCAGAGGCCTGCTTGAAGGTTTCTTTAAGTGCCTGTTGAAGCTCAGGAAGGTACTCAGAAGGAATGACGGACATTAGAGACATATTAAGTGGGCTCCCCTGCCCGAAACCGAAAATATCGCAACCTTTTTTATTGATGTCCATGACCTTTTTTCCATCCGAAATAATAACAACGTCATTGGACTGCTCAAATAGAGCCCTGTACATCAGATCTTTTTCCCTGAGCCCATCTTCTGCTTCCCTATAAAGTGTAAGAGTACTTTCAAGTTCCATCCATCTTCGGAGGGAAAATATCCCCATTCCAAAAGAAGCATATATCGAAAGGATGAGCAGGAGTACCATCCCCTCATGATTGAAATTTTCAACAAACAATATGACAGATTCAAAAAGATTATAGTTAGAAACTGCAATTGTAAATATAAAACCCAGAACCAAAATAAGCATGAGTTCGTTAGATCTTTTTGTGAACGGTGACTTTAAAATATTTTCCATCCCACATACCCCTTAAAAAACCAGAACCTTTGTGAACCCCTCAAAATACCAGGCATCCATCTGTGAACGTATCAAATATTGATTTGAATCTGTCGATGTCAATGGGTTTTATGTCAATGGGCTTTGATAGATCCCCGCTGCACCCTGCCTTTAGGAGCCTGCTCTCATCTCCCTGTACAGCACGAGCTGTAAGGGCAATTACAGGCATCCTTCGGATTTCAGGGATCTTTTTGACCTCTTTAAGGGCTTCAAGCCCGTCGCCTGGCAGCTGTATGTCAGGAAGTGTGAGATCTAACCTGTTTTTCCTGGCAATTTTGAGAGCTTCAAACATATCCCCGACTTCTCTACTCTCATAACCAAAAGTAGTACGTTCCATAATTACAGGACTATTCTCAACTAAAAGTATACTTTTCATTTCCATGACCCCTCAATTTGCATCTATTATCTGACAAAATACAGATGCCTCTGGCAAATTAACTATATTTTCCAAGCCATGAACTGAAGATCTCAATAGATGATGCATTCAGTCCATATAACGAATAATAAGTCCATATAAAGGATTATATATCCCTTAAGATGCCAGAGCTAAAAGCAAAGAGTATTTTTGGCAGACTCAATTAGACAATTACATCAAGTACCCTATCGTTTTCCCCAATTTGAAAACCTTACCAGACAGTAGGTTAAATATCTTAATCGTTTTCCCCAAATATGATGGAATTTGTGAAGTTTAAAAGTTAAAAAGTAATTGTACTCAATACATATAAGAACTTTGTTTGTTGTCAAGAAAAAGCCGGATCAGCAGGTAAATAGAATTGATTTTCTTAAAAAAATAAACGATGTTTTTCAGAAAACAGGAGAGTCGTAGGAGAGTCGTGGGAGAGTCATAAGAGAGTCATAAGAGAGTAACAGGAAAATAACCGGTACTGGCTAAGGAAGGCTGAAGAAAGAATGGAGATGGATTGAAGAAGGGCTGAAGAATAAACAAAGGTTGACCGGAGATTGACCGGAGATTGACCGGAGAATAACTTAAGAACAACTGGAAAATAAACAAAGATTACCAGGAAAAAATCTCCAGCTAAATCTAAAGAATCAAGGTTGTGCTGGTGTACTCCACCACAAGCAACGGGGTATGTTCGCGCCCCCGCTCCAAATTCCGTTAAAGAAAACAATAACCCTAAACACTTTAGTTTGAGTAGAAGTTAACAACTAAAAAATGGAATTGATAAATCACATATTATCATCAATAGTTCTCGGGGAAGTTTTCCATCCCTACAGCAAGCTAGCGGGGTATTCGACTGAAAATAAAGTAGGTAAATATAAATATAAAGTTAGTTCAAACACTCTGTAGTCGATGATCAAATTGAAGGAGGAAAGGTTGAAAATATTGAAAGTGCAGCACTCGAAAAAATACAGCTTACATTAGTCTTTAGTACAGATCTGACTGATAGATAACAAAGAGTCCAGGTTTTTCTCAGAAATTCAAGACTGGATTTTTCAGCTTGCAGAAATGGATAAATATAGAACCCTATACTAATTTTGAAATTTTTAATCTGAACATATTTTTTGCTTTGAGACAATATTTCACTTAAGTAATTTAATATAAGTGTGAAAAACTATTGAATTTAAGAAGCGACTACAACTTTTGAACATTATCTCAAAATTGATGTCAGTACATTGAATTTAGTTTTAACCGCAAGGAGAACCCCCATGAAAGTACTGCTTGTAGACGACGACCCCTTATTTTTAGATCTATCAAAGACATTCTTAGAAGTTTTCCACGATATACTCTCCGATACTGTGGATTCTGCAAGAGAAGCTCTCAAGATGTTAGAGAAAGACTCCTATGATGTGATAGTCTCGGACTATGATATGCCTGCTATGAATGGTATCACGTTCCTAAAGACTGTCCGTGATAAGAGAATCAACATTCCTTTCATTCTATTTACGGGAGTTGGAGAAGAACTTATGCACCAGGCAATACAAAATGGTGCAAATTCTTTCATTATGAAAATGAGTGACCCAAAAACTCAGTATTCAGAGTTGTCAAAACGAATCTGGCAGGTTGTAAAATAGCAGTACAACCATTGATCCAAATTCCTAATAACCATTTTTTAACTTTTTCTATCCACATGTTTTTAGACTCAACATCCCTCTCTTTTTACTGCCTTCTGGAAGTGGGGAAGGGATATTTTGGTATTGCCACAAGGAACGAAATAAGGTCATCTTAGGACATTTCGAGCTTGCGACAGCAAGCACTTAGCTTTCTATCAAATTTAGCTTCACAGCTTGCAGGATTTTTAAACCGGGAACAAATTTCATACAGTGAGCGGGGACGGAGGCGAAGAAAAGCGAGGCTTCTCAAGGGTAGGCAATTGCTATTAATTTTGTGACCGGACCTGAAACAATATATCTTGTAGTATCCTAATATAGGATCAGTCCGAAATATTTGCAGTTAGAAACTCCATTATAGCTCTTAATCATTCTATTTTTTCATTCAGGAGAGATAAGTTACGGCTAATCTAAAGAAAGATTCGGGAAAAGAGGAAATTTCTGCTGAAAGCGGCTCTATTGAGAAGGGAATAGAAAAAGGAAAAGAGAAGGGAATAGAAAAAGGAAAAGAGAAAGGAATAGAAAAAGGAAAAGAGAAAGGAATAGAAAAAGGAAAAGAGAAGGAAATAGAAAAAGAAGAAAAAGAAGAAAACCACACTGTTCTGTTTGAAAGATACGGACCGAGGTTAAGAGACCTGGACCCAGAACTGGTCACATTGGAAGATGAAATCGTCTTAAAAGAGGCTTTCAGGCACGCAAAAGAGGTTTTAGAGCCTGAAGAACTGATAAACTGGTTTAGAACTGCAGCCGAGCCTTTCTACAGGTCAGCAACCTGGGAAGCACTTTTACCCTTGTATGAAGATCTGCTTGATACTGCGAAAAGAGAACTGGACCCTGAAGACCCTGTAACTGCAGTTGTGTTAAACGGGCTTGCAGGGATTTACCGCTACATGGGAAAGCACGACGAAGCCCTGAAGTTATTTTCAAGAGCACTCAGCATCCGTGAAAAAGCTTCAGGTCCGGAGCATCCTGAAACCGGAGATACGCTCAGTGAACTTGGGATTCTCTACTACGTCATGGACAGGCAGGAAGAAGCCCTTTTGCATTATAAGCGGGCTCTTGAAATTCAGGAAAAGTTTCTGAGTCCGGAGAATCCGGGAGCTATCAGGACCCTTAACAGGATGGCTTTTTTCTATAAGGGGGTAGAAAGGCCGGAAAAAGCGGAAGAACTTTTCACCCGTGCCCTCGGGCTGCTTGAAAAACTTGATGAAAAGGAACCTGAGAATAAAAAAGTCCTGGCTTATACTGCCGGCACCCTGAACAATCTTGGAGTCCTGCTCTCGGAAATGGGCAAACTTGAAGAAGCCGAGGAAAGATACGGGCAGGCTCTGAAACTCCAGGAAAAGGTATACGGAAAGGAACACCCGCAGATAGCCCAGACCTTAAACAACCTTGCCCTGCTTTATTTCCAGACAACAAGGTATGAAAAAGCCCTGATTCTCTATACGCGCTCTCTTGATATCATGGAAAAACTGGGACAAACCGAGCATGCCGGCTTTGCCACGACCCTGAACAACCTTGCCGGCGTCTACGTCCAGAAAGGCCGTCATGAAAAAGCCCTTGAACTTTACACGCGAGCCCTTGACATCCGTGAGCGTGTCCTTGGTCCGGACAATCCCGAGGTTGCCAAGACCTTGAACAACCTTGGCGAACTTCACAGAATCCTCGGCCAGCACAAAAAAGCCCTCCCCCTCTACTCCCGCGCCCTCAAGATCTATGAAAACACGCTCGGCCCCACCCACCCCGATGTCGGGACAACCCTGAACAACCTCGCAGGCTTGCACGAAAGCTTGGCTGAATACGAAACCGCAATCGACCTCTACGAAAAAGCTCTCGACATAATAGAAAAAGAATACGGACCTGACCATCCCTACTTCAAGATCACGAGGAACAACCTGCTTGGCCTGTATGAGAAAATGGAGAGGAGCTGGCGAAAATAACTTTTAAAAGAGCCGGAAGAGCCAGAAAAAAAAACGGTAAATGGAATTAACTTCCGGTTATGAGGAAAATAGGAGTTTTACTCCTCATTTCCTGCCGAAATTACTTCCGGATATTTCCGAACAACCGTACATGCCAGTACATCGTGGACGCCCTGCCCATCATCCATAAACAGGATCGGGATATATGTCACGAAAGGCATGAAGAAGTACCAGATCAGGTGCTCATTAACTATTCCCACTCCGTTAGCGGCTATATCTACGACTACCAGAACGAGAACCGGCATTCCTCTTGCAAAGTACCTGAAAAATGCCCTCACAAAAGATATTCTCCTGCCCTCGAGGTCCACAACTTTCAGATTCATCCACTTTTTTCCGGGTGTTGCCTGCCCTGCTGAACTTTCAAAGTAAACAAAATAAGCAAAGATCGCAAGGTTTGCAAACACTATGCCATATATTTCCAGTGAAGGGCCAATAATTAACGTGCCAGTTATAAGGACAAGAAGAGCAAACAAATTTACGATAAAGATGTCAAGCATATAAGCTGCACATCTTTTCCATACTACAATTAAGTCAACTTTTTCAACTGTTTTTGACCCATTGATAGATTCAAAACACTTACCGCTCTCACCGGTAATGTTAACTTTTTCCGTATTAACCATTCCCCCGTTATGTACAATTTTTTAATACTATTAAACATATCCCTCTGGGAAAAGTTAAAAAGTTTTTGGTAGAGTTTTAGAAAGGGCTTTTCTATTTTTGGAATTGAAGGATTTCAGTAGTGTAATATAGGACAAATTCAAAAAACATTAGCGGATTTGAAATTTTAAGTTGACCAGGAACTGATTTTCGGAGGAATTGGGTGGCTATTCGTCCTGCACCTTTAATTGAGGAAAAAGAGAGACCGTTTGTTGACAGAAAAGAATTCATCGAAGCATTTGAAAACAACTTTCAAAATCTTGGGAAAAAAGACTACAGCGTCCTGGTTTACTATGGAGTTGGCGGGATCGGCAAGACAAGTTTACGAAAAGAACTCCCCAAACTGCTTGAAGAATATAATGAATCCGATCAAAATACAGGCGTTATTTGGGCTTCAGTCGATTTCGGCATAGAGTCCCACAGGCAGTCAGATAAGTTTCTTGGAATCCTGAAAAACCAGCTGCAGGAAAAAAACAGCGTAAAATTCCATTTATTCGATATCGCACATGCCGCATACTGGCGAAAAGTCAATCCCCAGATCCCTCTTTCAAGAGATGGATACTCTGAAGATAGCATTGTAACAGATCTCCTTGATTCATTTGGCGGTCTTGTTTCGATAAATTACAGCAGCATCAAAAAGGTTGTTGAAAGGGCTCCTGACCTCTTTAAGGAATGGGCTTTAAAGAGAGAAAAGGAAATCGCAAGACTGCCAGAAATGGAAGCTCTGGATATTGAAAAAATGCTTCCTGCATTCTTTGCACACGACCTGGCTGATTATCTGCAAAAAAACTCAAAGTCAGCAGTTTTATTCATTGATAGCTATGAAGCTCTCTGGGAAAAAGAAAGAGGGCAGGGAAGTTAT
Organism: Methanosarcina sp.; assembly: GCF_028693135.1. Lineage (GTDB taxonomy): Archaea > Halobacteriota > Methanosarcinia > Methanosarcinales > Methanosarcinaceae > Methanosarcina. The sequence goes on along the minus strand of NZ_JAQUVZ010000003.1, from coordinate 129,469 downwards.
AATTCACGAGATGAATGGATAAGGCAACTTATTGAAAACCTACCAAAATCATCCCTTTGGGTAATCTGTGGAAGGGAGGAACTCCGCTGGGAAGAATCCGATAAGGACTGGAATAATTATCTTGAACAAAAAGAACTCAAAAAACTCCCTGAAAAAGATGCTTTTGACTTTCTTAATCGCTGTGGAATTAAAGAAGAGGAGATTCAAAAAGTAATATTCAAGGGTAGCGAAGGTGTTCCTTATTACCTTGAACTTGCGGTTGATACATACACCGAAATCGCAAAGACCAGTTCTCCAAAACCTGATGACTTTGCCACAACTCGTAGTGAAATCTTTGACAGATTCATGAAATACTTGAGTGCCCAGGAACAAGAAACTCTGAAAGTATTGTCCTCTCCTCGGTTCTGGAATCAAGATATTTTCAAAGCATTAATCAATAGTTTCAATACCGGCTATCCCCTCACAGCATTTTCGGAATTGAACAGATTCTCCTTTGTCCAAGAAACCGAAGGGAAACTCCAATTGCATCCACTCATGAGAGAAAGCCTGCAGGTTTACCAAGCTCAAGATTTGAAAAAAGAAGTCCACGGCTTTATGCGTGATCATTATAGCGACAAGATAAAAGACATAGACATCAAAGCAATCACTCCTGAACACGAAACCGCCCTAACAGAAGCCTTCTACCACGCAAAAGAAGCCCTCAAAGCCGAAGAATTATTCAATTGGTTTATCGACTACTCAGACCCATTCAATAGAGCAGCATTCTGGAAACTTATTTCTTCGATGTATGAAGAAATGCAGCAAATACTTGAAGTTAATCTGGGATCGGAACACCCAGATGTTGCAAACACGCTAAGTAATCTCGCAGAACTTTATCTTCTAATGGGAGAGTACGACAAAACACTACCATTATATCAAAAGGCTCTGCAGATTTGGGAAAGGACAATTGGACCAGAAAATCCCAACATTGCAATTAATTTGGGCGGGTTGGCGTTAACTTACCAACGTATGGGAAAATACGAAAAAGCACTACCATTATATCAAACGGCTCTGCAGATTTGGGAAAGAGTAAAGGGGCAAAAGAACCCTGATTATGCAACCACATTGAATAATCTTGCAGGGCTCTATGAAATCACGGGAAGATATGAAGAAGCACTACCACTATATCAAAAAGCTCTGAAGATTAGAGAAAAAGTACTAGGAAAAGAATCTCCAGATGTTGCAAATACTTATAACAATCTATCATTTCTCTATTTTCGTATGGGAAAGTACGAAGAAGCACTGTCATTATACAAAAATGCCCTAATGATAATTGAAAAAGTGCTTGGACAAGAACACCCAAACGTTGCAACCATATTGAATAATCTTGCAGGTATCTACAAAACAATGGAAAACTACGAAGAAGCACTGCCATTATATCAAAGGTCTCTGAAGATTAGGGAAAAGGTGCTTGGACAAGAACATATCGACGTTGCAACAACACTAAACAATCTTGCAAGGCTCTATAGCATTATGGGAAAATATGAAGAAGCACTACCATTATACCAAAAGGCTCTGATGATATTTGAAAAACAGTTGGGTTCAGAACATCCTAATACAACAGCAATACGAAGTAATTTTATTCAATTCCTCTGCACATGGAGGGGAAATGAGGAGTAAAGTGAGTATATTTTTTTAAGTTTGATAAAAATTTATATAAAGAGAGGGAGATTACGAAAAAGCACTCCCACTTTATCAGCGGGCACTTGACATTCGTGAAAAGGTGCTCGGGCCACAACACCCAGATGCTGCAACAGCACTAAACAATCTCGCAGCACTCTATTATCACATTGAGAAATATGATGAGGCTTTGCCCCTGCTTGAACATTCCCTTAAAATATTTGAGAATAAACTTGGTTCCACCCACCCATATTTCAAGACAACCGAACAAAATATTCAGGCTCTTAAGGAGAAAATGGAAGAAAAATGAAATTTGCTCCACATTGTGAAATCGCTGGCATTGATATACTCCGGTATGCAAATATTTCTACTCGTGTTTGCTTTTGGAAAAAGCCGTTCACTGCGCGAACGGGAATAGGGACCGGGTTTTGAAACAGTGAACACACAGAGGTTCCAAATAGTGAATCAAAACCATCCTTTCCTTCAATACTTCCCCGTCATCTTCGCAACCGCCCTGTGTATTCCATGTATACTTACCCCGCTTCCGAGGTACAGCATGGGGCAGTGTTCGGTCATACATTCAATTCCTTCTGCCTTGCAGGTTGCCAGGGCTTTTTCGGTTTCGGTTCTCCAGTGCAACCAGATTTTGGTTATGCCTTTTTCTTTCAGGGCAGGGATGAGATTTCCGGGTTCACTTTTTGTGACACCGAGAACGGCGCGGTCGATGCCGGCTGGAAGTTCGGACACACTTTTCAACGAGCCGGGCTCAGGCTTGTCGGAAAGATCAATTACATAGACTTTCTTGCCCCGGTTTTTAAGTTCGGATATTGTCCACTTGATTGCGGGTTTTGATTTGTCAGTGATGATTGCAAAAGTACTTGCATCCCAGAAGCTTTCTCGTTCGGATTTTTGCGGTTCCATCTTAAATTTCCCCATTGATTCCAGTATAAATATTCGTCTTGTTTGTATAAGAATTATGATGTGCTGCTGAGCGATAAAGGAATAAAAGTTTGAAATTTGTTTGAAAGATTTCTGGACAAAAATCATTCAATAGTATGCTGGATGACACCTTTTCTGGCGGCCATGTAGGACTTTTCTGCAAGTTCTGTGCTTCCCTTTATTTCTACAATTTCCATGTTGAAAGTGCGAGCAAAATCCTGTATATTTTTGTGGAAATCAGGGTCGTATGAAAGGCCGGTATCGAGTTTGACAACTCGTGAGTATCTCGGGTCCTTTAGATAATTGTCGTCGAAATTCCGGGATTTCTTCCTTTTTTCTCCCATCTCTTTCCAGCTCGAAGCCCACATGGGCGTGAAGTAGAGGGCGCCAGTTCCCCTGCAGGCGTACATGGTTTCGTCGTAGGCGGCGTTTCCCCCGAGGGCGGCGCTTATGCAGTCTGCCACGACTTCTCCGTTCCCGTCTTTCAGGCAGTAAAGGGGACACTCAAATCCCGAAAAGTCCTCTTCCAGACTCTCAAAGGCTTTTCCGCAACTGCAGTAAAAGAGAAGGATTCCATCCGAGAACGCTGCCATCTCCCTGATCTTCCCGTAGACTTCAGACTTGAGGAGCTCGAGATCATCATGAAGCCCCAGCCTGAGCGGGTTTACAACCACCGTCACCCTGTGAGCCGCTTTTAGCTTCATCTTTCCGTGAATTTCCCCGAAAAAAGGAAGCCTGAGCAGGGGTTTTGCAAGCGCCATTAAGCCGGAGCCGGAACCGGAGCTGTGCCTGTTCCCCAGGAGAAAAGGAACCCTGTCCAGGGGCGCTGTTCTGGTCAGGCAGTTCACTGACTTGAGTTTCCGAAGCAGCCCGAAACTATCCCTGCCTTCCACCACAATCAACTGCTCCAGTTCCCTATCACTCGAAAGGACATGGGCAAGCTCATCCTCAAACATCCTGCAGGCGATAATACTCAGTACGGGCATGTAAAAACCTCTTTCCGGTGGTTTTCCGCTTCCACTTTTCCACTTCCAATTTTAGTTTTTCCGTCGGACTTTCCGTTTTATTTTTTCACTCCACCAGAAGAATCCCCACGTACACAGTTTTTTCAGGGTTACAGAACTCAAGCTCGACACCTGCTTTTTCCAGGACTTTTCGCAGGTTGGTCCCCACAGCTTCAGGGGCGGAACGCCTCCAAAACTTACAGGAATGGGGTATGGGAAAAAGGACCAAAAATGTCCGAACACAAAAAATAAAAAATGAAGGGGTAGCAGTGCCGGATAGGAATTCAGGTTACTGTCCCTGAAGTCTCTGCCCGGCAGCCTGGAGTGCGCCACCCAGTGCTTTTGCGAGCTCACAGTTCTGGTTGCACTTAGAGGGACAGTTGCAGTGCTTTGGTACGTTTTCCATCATCCACTGACCAAGGAAGCCGAAGGCTTTGAGCTGTTCTTCATTAGCAGTCTGTACGAAGTTGTTTATGTCCTGTAATTCCATTCATTATCACCGGACTCTAAAAAGCTGTATATATTTATATACTTGAGCGTCATAATTCTGTACATCCCCTGTTTTTGTACATAAATATGACCTTATAAATTTAATAATTGGGACATTTGTGGCAAATATATCTATTTTTACCCTACTTTTTACCCTACTTTTTACCCTTCTTTTCACCCTACTTTTTACCCCGACTTTTTATATTTTTGCGTAAAGGTATACATATTGATTATGTGTTTAAAATTAAAACGTAGTTATTTTCACGATTAACTGATTAAAAATCTCTATATTCAAAATCATTGATATATTATTACTTTAAATAGATTTTAAATTGATTTAAATAAATTTTTTTACAAAATAAGCCTTATTATCAAAGATTATTGAAAAATAAGGTATTTTGTGGGAAATGACAAAAACCCAATTATTTAGAAAGACGGCAGCTTGACTATTCAGACAAATTTTAAAGCCGGAAAACGAACAGTGAAGTAGATAGAAAAGATATGTATAAGCACTGTAGAATATGAAATCCAGAAATAAAAGCCTGGCTAATCCGGCAAAACCCAACCGTAATATATATATATAGTAAAATAATATTGATTATTATAATAACGCGGGTCGATATAGCAAAATATTGATAAGATAACATACTTAAGAACATTAGGGCTTATTGCCTGAAGGATAAATGACAGTTTATCCCCAGTCTACATAAGCCCTATGTAAATAAAGTAGATACACGTTTGCCGCATGATGGTGTGTGAATTAAAAGCGGCAAAGGTCTGTCGCACTATGAAAAGATAGGTGTGTATCTACTTACTTTATGTCAGGGCGTTGATCTGACATACTAAGGTGTTGACCTGACAAACTAAGGCGTTGACTTGCAAACTGTAAAGCTCCCTGGAAGGCTTCGGTGTCCTCGCACTCACAAGAGTCGGAGTTGCAGAACCTGATTCCGTAGTGCTGCATCCATTTGTTAAGGTAGCCGAAGGCTTCAAGCTGTTCACCACTGGCATTCAAAACAAAAGCAGTGACGGGGTGCGTATAGTCAGTCATGTCAACGAAACTCGGTGCTTCGTATTCTTCGTTTTGTGGGGACTGTACATTTTCATATGCCGATGAAAGGCAAAAATGCCTCCATGGAGCATGGTATTCTATCATATCCATTATCTAGGCCTCCATATATTATCTAATATATAGTATACTTATTTTAAAAAGTGCTATATACATATCTTATTTTAAAAAGTACTATATACATATAAATATGAGCGTCATGATTATGTACAATTGACACCCAGTACAGAAAAATGACCCTTAATTAAGAGAGTTCATAATAAAGTAGAATTATTTTGCGAAAAAGTTAAAACCATTTCAATGTAAACTGTAGCACAGGAAGGTACCCGACATGAACTCCGAAACCCTGACAGAAAGCCCAAACTTAAAAGGAAAGAATACACAGTCAGTAACCGGGGAACCCGTAAGTTCACTTGAAAATGTTCCTGACTATTTTTCAAAATACAATGTTGAGAGCAACTACTTTGAAGAACTACACTCCATAAAAAAAGAAATTACTTCCCTTCGCAATGAGTTTTCCCGTTTCCTGCAGCGGGCAAACCAGCAGCATATAGAGACCATGATTTCCGAGATGAAGAAAAACTTCATGAAACCCATGATAAACTACCTCTGCGAGGAGGCTGGCGAGCGCATGGAAAACGGGATGACCCGGGACTGCCAGATGCGGGAATTCTGTGAGATCTCTTTCCGGGACCTTTTGCAGGAAACTGCAGGCCTTGTCGGAAAAGAGAATGTCGGCTCCGAAACCGTCAAAATATACAGGGAAAAGTTGGTAGAACTGAAAAAGCATGCAAAAACCGAAAAGTGCAGCAAGTGTTTTTCGGAAGCTTCTACCCTTTTTGAAAAACAGGTCAGGCTAATGCGTTCCCTCCAGATATACGAAGACAGGACAGAAGATGCAGAGCAGCCCGACATCAGCGAAATCAAGCCTGAAAAAATGGTCCCAGAAATCTGCGAACCCATTGCCAACAAACAGCGTCTCATTATGCTAAAAGCCCTCTCAGGAGAAAGTAAGACCTTTTCCGAACTTTCTAAACTCACCGGGCTTCGCGGTGGAAACCTGCTATTTCACCTGCAAAAACTGCTTGATACAGGCATGGTTTTACAGCGAAGTGAACGCGGAGACTATATCATTACAAGAAAAGGGTATTCCACCCTTCAGGGGCTCTCCAGAATTTATTCCAAAATCGGGTTATTAGAGTAATGGATAGAAAATCCCTGCATGAAAACGGTAAAAACGATAAAAACTGTAGAAAACCTTTAAATAACCAGAGAAATTGCTCTAATCCACATTTCGACCCCCTGCCGACAGGGGTAAATAATTCCTATATATTGGTCATTTAATAAATATTATCCATGCGTCTTCGGTTAAGTGAGGAATCGTGATAAATTACCTCCATTCCCACAACAGTTATCAAATATTTTTAGAAATTGAGGACTGGACACGGTATCGATTTCATGTAATCAGGCCAAAATTTAAGGTAGACTTCTAATGCAAAATCGATACTTTCAGGCAAGAAAATTCCTTAACCGAAGACCAATGAAATATTATCTTAACTAATTGGCACATTTGTACCATGGATTTGTACAGAAATGCCAGAATTTGAAATGTGAGTCTAATGAAAAATAGATGATCAAAAAAATTAAGGAAACTAGCTTAAATCGAACAGGCCATTTTAGCCGTCGTTTCCTATTGCCTCAACCGGGCAGTCTGCCAATGCCTCCTTACAGGCTTCCTTTTCCTCATCAGTGTCCGGCTGTTTATATACATAAGCGTTAGAGTCATCTTCAGTCATTTTAAAGTTCTCTGGTGATGTATCCACACATAAGTTACATGCGATACAGTCATAATCTACATAATAAGGTCCTGGAACATTTTCCGCAACTTTATCTGTCTTATCAGCCATATTTCACTTCCCCTATTGTGTTTCTATCACAATAAGAGTAAATAAGAGGATTTTTATATATAATTTAACATTCAAAATTGCTATTAACATTCAAAATTGCTAAGATCTATATAAAATAATTCACCCCAAATATTAAAAGAAAATTAGCGGCTTAAGTGAAATTGGTCAATATAATCACAACTTCTTTACAACCTATTTAACACAGGTAACAACCAATATATAAACGATGAACAATAGCCAATTGGATTTACAATGAATTCGAATCACTGCAATAGTGATACTGGAGTCATAACTACAGCATTACTATTGGCAGCTGGTAAGGGTAGTCGTCTTTATCCTTTGACACGCGACACACCAAAATGCCTTACAATGGTTCATAAAGCATCTATGCTTGAACGACTTGTCATCAATTTGAAAAAACAAGGCTTCAAACGTCTTGTTGTGGTCACAGGGTTCCAGGAAAAATGTATTCGTGAGTTTCTTGGAACGCGGGCTGGTGGAATGAAAATCGAATATATTTTCAGCCCCCTTTATGCGACCACCAATAACATATATTCACTCTGGATGGCCCGTAAAATTATTAATGAGCCTTTTCTCCTGATTGAAAGTGATCTTATTTTTGACGTATCTCTTCTGGATGACATGTGTTTTCCTGACAAAATTGCCGTTGCACGCATGCAGCCGTGGATGAATGGTTCCACTGTCACAGTCAATAAATCCCAACATGTTAAGAGATTCCAATGTGGTACTGTCAGGCCTTTTGATGAGATCAGATACAAGACTGTTAATATTTACAGTTTTTCGCTCTCTTCATGGCATAGTATTGCAAAAAGACTGGATCAGTACATTTCAGCCGGCAGAGTAAACGACTATTATGAAACCGTATTTGCGGAAATGGTGGTTGATGGTAGCCTCTCTCTTAAAACAGTCTCTTTTGACAGCAAGCGATGGTATGAAATAGATACAGTTAAGGACCTGGCAGAAGCTGAGAAACTATTTTCGGCAGACAAATCTGAAACAATAATTCCTAACAATATCATGCCATATACCTCCGGAATATCAAGGCCGCATTTTCAACAAACAAAAAGAAGGGAGAAGGAAACGATTACTCGTTCAATTTCCGGTTTAAGGTCATTCCCTCCGTCCAATTATTTAAATTTAAAACCAATTCTTGAGGCTAAGACTCCAAAAACAGAAGTGCCACCTAAAAACAAATAAAGAAGGAAAATACATGATGCAGTATAATTATAAGACTCAAACTGAAAAATACGAATTCGTTTCCGGACAGCATGGTGGTTACTATCATCATGGATTTATAGATCATGCTTATCTTTACAATCTATATTTCCCCCCAGAGGCAGTTTTTACAAGCTTTAAAAATCAAATTCACGACATTGTCCTTAACTACCCGATTGCACAGGATGCTCTTGCCGGTCTTATAGGTAATCTGATCCATCAACCTGCTGAAAGAATCGTTGTAGGAAACGGCGCTGCCGAACTGATCAAAATTATATCAGGCCACATATCCAGCAAGTTAATTGTTCCAGTGCCCTCTTTTAATGAATATGCGAATGCAGCACCGGAAGGCCAGGTAGTTGAATTCCCCCTTGAATGTCCATCTTTTCAATTGGATGTAGATAAGTTTGCTACTGAAGCGATCAAGGTTAAAGCAGATATTGCTGTTGTGGTAACACCTAATAATCCAACATCTATGCTGGTTCCCAGGTCCGATTTAATATCTCTTGCACAAAAACTTGCAAATCATGACTGTATGCTGATCGTCGATGAATCCTTCATGGATTTTGTATCTAATCCGGATCAAACAAGCCTGGAAAATGAAATAGAACGTTACCCAAATGTGGCAATCCTTAAAAGCATGAGCAAAGCCTATGGTATCTGCGGTCTCAGAATAGGTTATATGCTAACTGCAAATTCAGCATTTGCTGAAGCTGTAAGGAAAGGCGTACATATCTGGAATATTAACGGATTTGCCGAAGAGTTTCTGCGGCTTTTGCCCGATTACAGACAGGAGTTTGTCGAAAGCTGCAAACAGGTACGGACCGACAGGGACAATCTATATAAAAACCTGTGTGCTATCCCGGGAATGACTGTTTACAAACCTGATGCAAACTTTGTTTTCTGCCGCCTCCCAGATTATGCACAAAGTGGTCCTGAAATCACGCGGAAATTGTTTATTGAACATAACATGTACATAAAACACTGCCAGGACAAAACTTTACCTGATTCTGATCGTTATATTCGTATTGCCAGCCGTACTGAAAACGAAAATTGCAAATTAGTTGAAGCATTGGCAGATATCATTGATTTGAATAAAGTGGAAGTATCCCAATGAATGATTCGCAACATCAACAATCACATAAGACAGGAATGCTTACTTTCGCCCGAGATCTTCCAAATATATGTTCGCTTGCAGGGCTGTTCTGTGCGGTCCTTAGTATATACTTTGCTATATTAGGTAATTTTCCGATTGCGATAATTGGAATGATTTGGGCTGTTTTTTTTGACTGGGGAGATGGAATCATTGCCCGTCGGATGAAGGGACGAACTGATGAATATCGAGCTTTCGGGGGACAGCTTGACTCATTGATAGATATTGTAAGTTTTGGAATTTGTCCCGCTGTTTTTCTCTTGAGCTATGGAGAATTCAGTCCATGGTTCTTACCTGGAGCATTCGTGATTGTCGCTACCAGTGCAATACGGTTGAGTTATTTCAATGTTTTCGGCCTCGTCGATGATTCAACATACATGGGATTGGCACTTGACAACAATGTCATTATTCTTGCTTTTGTCTTTCTGTTTAACGGTTTATTTGGCCATACAATTTTTACAGTCATTATATATACAATGTTTATGGTTATGGCTGTATTTAATTTAGCACCGGTCCGAACGCCCAAGTTTACCGGAAGGTGGTTTTATGCTCTCGGGGTTTATGTCACGGGATTAACAGCCATCTATAGCTGGATACTGTGAAGCAAATAACCGTGAAATTGAAGAAATCAATATAAAAAAAGGGCTCTTCACCATTTATCGTGTGTAAGATAAGTTTCAATTCAAGACCGTATCTTTTTTTGTGAGGGTTTCACACACAAAATAACGAGGAGCCAAGGGATAAAGAATATGTATGGCTATCAATCACTCAGGAAATGTATCTCTAATAATGGCAATGAGTTAATAATTTACGGAGCCGATGTTTTACACAGTTCTCGCGCCGTGATTCATCTGTTAATTCAAAATGTGACAGAGCGCTTCCGGTAGTACGCCGGGATGATCTGGTAGTTCTACGCGGAAAGCTGGACCACACGTATCATAAATGGCTGCGCTCTCATGGTCCTGGATAAGATTATGTTGTTGAATCTATGGCGTCATTATGGGGTTGGAAATGTTGAGTTTGGAGAGCCAATTTTCAACTGAGTATTCGTCTTCAAGCTATCGTTTTTGTTACGCCGCGTAGTTTTTGTATGTAACTCATGTTGTTGTGCGATGGTTCCACTACAATATATATACCAGTCTGCAGTAAAAAACGCCATATTAGGCACGTAAAAGTAGAATGGGCTGCTATGGTGGGATTTTTGTGAGCCAAAAATCCAACCTCATTTTGACCCCATAGTTTCAGCTCTTCTTTTTTTGTAATTATTCAGCTACCTTTGCTCCTAACTTATATTTCTGCTACACTCAATGCTTATTATTTTCATATAGACTAATATAAAAATCATTAATTTCGTGTTTAGTATGAAACATAATGAAATTCTATTTCTATGTCACTCTAATCCAAAGGCTGTTCTTGACTATATAAAACTCCACAGGGGGGAGATCTGTTGATTTTGATGAGAAGCAATCGTGATGCTGGAGTTATAACTACAGCATTACTATTGGCAGCTGGTAAGGGTAGTCGTCTTTATCCTCTTACACGCAATACACCAAAATGCCTCACAATGGTTCATGAGGCGTCCATACTTGAACGACTTATCATCAATTTGAAAAAGCAAGGCTTCAAACGTCTTGTTGTGGTCACAGGGTACCAGGAAAAATGTATTCGTGAGTTTCTGGGAACGCAAGCTGGCGGAATGAAAATAGAATATATTTTCAGCCCGCTTTATGAGACCACCAATAACATATATTCACTCTGGATGGCCCGCAAAATTATTAATGAGCCTTTTCTCCTGATTGAAAGTGATCTTGTTTTTGACGTATCTCTTCTGGATGACATGTGTTTTCCTGACAGAATTGCCGTTGCACGCATGCAGCCGTGGATGAATGGTTCCACTGTCACAGTCAATAAATCCCAACATGTTAAGAGATTCCAATGTGGTACTGTCAGGCCTTTTGATGAGATCAGATACAAGACTGTTAATATTTACAGTTTTTCGCTCTCTTCATGGCATAGTATTGCAAAAAGACTGGATCAGTACATTTCAGCCGGCAGAGTAAACGACTATTATGAAACCGTATTTGCGGAAATGGTGGTTGATGGTAGCCTCTCTCTTAAAACAGTCTCTTTTGACAGCAAGCGATGGTATGAAATAGATACAGTTAAGGACCTGGCAGAAGCTGAGAAACTATTTTCGGCAGACAAATCTGAAACAATAATTCCTAACAATATCATGCCATATACCTCCGGAATATCAAGGCCGCATTTTCAACAAACAAAAAGAAGGGAGAAGGAAACGATTACTCGTTCAATTTCCGGTTTAAGGTCATTCCCTCCGTCCAATTATTTAAATTTAAAACCAATTCTTGAGGCTAAGACTCCAAAAACAGAAGTGCCACCTAAAAACAAATAAAGAAGGAAAATACATGATGCAGTATAATTATAAGACTCAAACTGAAAAATACGAATTCGTTTCCGGACAGCATGGTGGTTACTATCATCATGGATTTATAGATCATGCTTATCTTTACAATCTATATTTCCCCCCAGAGGCAGTTTTTACAAGCTTTAAAAATCAAATTCACGACATTGTCCTTAACTACCCGATTGCACAGGATGCTCTTGCCGGTCTTATAGGTAATCTGATCCATCAACCTGCTGAAAGAATCGTTGTAGGAAACGGCGCTGCCGAACTGATCAAAATTATATCAGGCCACATATCCAGCAAGTTAATTGTTCCAGTGCCCTCTTTTAATGAATATGCGAATGCAGCACCGGAAGGCCAGGTAGTTGAATTCCCCCTTGAATGTCCATCTTTTCAATTGGATGTAGATAAGTTTGCTACTGAAGCGATCAAGGTTAAAGCAGATATTGCTGTTGTGGTAACACCTAATAATCCAACATCTATGCTGGTTCCCAGGTCCGATTTAATATCTCTTGCACAAAAACTTGCAAATCATGACTGTATGCTGATCGTCGATGAATCCTTCATGGATTTTGTATCTAATCCGGATCAAACAAGCCTGGAAAATGAAATAGAACGTTACCCAAATGTGGCAATCCTTAAAAGCATGAGCAAAGCCTATGGTATCTGCGGTCTCAGAATAGGTTATATGCTAACTGCAAATTCAGCATTTGCTGAAGCTGTAAGGAAAGGCGTACATATCTGGAATATTAACGGATTTGCCGAAGAGTTTCTGCGGCTTTTGCCCGATTACAGACAGGAGTTTGTCGAAAGCTGCAAACAGGTACGGACCGACAGGGACAATCTATATAAAAACCTGTGTGCTATCCCGGGAATGACTGTTTACAAACCTGATGCAAACTTTGTTTTCTGCCGCCTCCCAGATTATGCACAAAGTGGTCCTGAAATCACGCGGAAATTGTTTATTGAACATAACATGTACATAAAACACTGCCAGGACAAAACTTTACCTGATTCTGATCGTTATATTCGTATTGCCAGCCGTACTGAAAACGAAAATTGCAAATTAGTTGAAGCATTGGCAGATATCATTGATTTGAATAAAGTGGAAGTATCCCAATGAATGATTCGCAACATCAACAATCACATAAGACAGGAATGCTTACTTTCGCCCGAGATCTTCCAAATATCTGTTCGCTTGCAGGGCTGTTCTGTGCGGTCCTTAGTATATACTTTGCTATATTAGGCAATTTCCCGGTTGCGATAATTGGAATGATTTGGGCTGTTTTTTTTGACTGGGGAGACGGAATCATTGCCCGTCGGATGAAGGGGCGAACTGATGAATATCGAGCTGTCGGAGGACAGCTTGACTCATTGATAGATATTGTAAGTTTTGGAATTTGTCCCGCTGTTTTTCTCTTGAGCTATGGAGAATTCAGTCCATGGTTTTTACCTGGAGCATTCGTGATTGTCGCTACCAGTGCAATACGGTTGAGCTATTTCAATGTTTTCGGCCTGGTCGATGATTCAACATACATGGGATTGGCACTTGACAACAATGTCATTATCCTTGCTTTTGTCTTTCTGTTTAACGGTTTATTCAGCCATACAATTTTTACAGTCCTTATATATACAATATTTATGTTTATGGCTGTATTTAATTTAGCACCAATCCGAACGCCCAAGTTTACCGGAAGGTGGTTTTATGCTCTCGGGGTTTATGTCACGGGATTAACAGCCATCTATAGCTGGATACTGTGAAACAAATATAAATAAAATTGAAGAAATTAATCTAAAAAAAGGGAAAAGGGTATCCTCTTCAAATCCAAAGGAGAATTTTCCAACTAGAAAAATATGAAACAATTTTATCATACATGTATGAAGTTAACTAGACCTCATGAGTGTGTTTCCAACCTGGAAAAATTCTTAAATTTTCAGCACATGTGTGAAATTTACTTTTTTCCATACAATTTGAAGAGGATACCATGAAAATGCTTTTCTGCTTTAAAATGCCTGAAAATACTTTTCCGGCCACAGATAAATCAGTGTGGACCCAAAAAAAGAATTCAGAGGTTCCTTTTCACCGCCAGATCCATTTCAGCATTTTCCCTAACTAAGATGCCTCCGGAAAGTGTGTAGATTACGGGTCTTGCATTGGCCAGTCTGATTTTGCGAATGTCTTCATTAGAAATTCCTTCGATATGCTTAATCAGCGCCCTCAAGCTGTTCTGGTGGGCGCATACTATTACATTTTTTCCATCCTGAAGAGCAGGGACAATCTCCTTTTCGAGATATGGAACTGAACGTCTATAAATATCTTTGAGGCTTTCCCCTTCAGGAGGCCCTTCGTCAAAGCTCCGACACCAGTGAAGAATCTGTTCTTCCCCGTATTTCTCTTTCATTTTGTCCTTTTTCCTGCCCTGCAATATCCCGTAATAGCGCTCGTTTAAGGCTTCACTGGAATAGATAGGGATAAGGCTCTTTTCGATTTTTGGGGGATATGAATACCGGTTTTCTTTATTGTCCGACCCGACTTCATCTCCGCTTTCGGTCCCGCTTTCCCCTGAACCGGCTGCTTCGTGGACAAAGACCCCTATCTTTTTCTGCTTAGAAAGGATCAGAAAAAGGGTTTCCTGCGCCCGGACTAGCTTTGAAGTAAAAGCAAGGTCCAACCCGATCCCCTCAAGTTCGGAAGCACAGAACAGGGCTTCTTCGACCCCCTTCCCAGTCAGCGGGACGTCCACCCAGCCTCCAAATCTGCCGTCAACGTTCCAGCCGGATTCCCCGTGTCGTACAAGTATCAGATAGCTCATCCAGATCTTCCAATCCCAAGCCTTAATGCTTGTTTTTTAAAAAGTGGTTTTAAAGTATGTTTAAATGATGGTTTATAAAGTGTGGGTTTAAAGTGTGGGTTTAAAGTGTAACTTCAAAGTATAACCATAAATTATGGCTTTAAGTATGGCTTTAAAACATGACTTTAAGTAACCATAAATTATGGCTTTAAAGTATGGCTTTAAGTATGGCTTTAAGTATGGCTTTAAGACATGACTTTAAGATATATTTTTTTGATTTAAACCTTCATTATTTTTGCAATTGCGGCTTAAACTCAAGTTCCGTATCGTAGAGCAGGTGCCAGAGGTCACCTTTTTTGTACATCCTTTCCGCATCAACTGCAGCCCCCTGCCCTATTATTTCAAACCTGATTTGCCGGGCTTTGAAAGTGACCTTTCCGAGCCTGCTTCCCATCCGGCTGTAGTCGAGGGCATCGGCAAGCCGGATAAGGGCAGCCACTTTCAGGGTTACATCCTGAAGGTCTTCGGGCATGTTCCCGAAAGCCTTTCCTTTAAGTCCCTCAATTTTCTTATTTCCTACCTTTTTTTTGTGCAGGAAAGCCGTCCAGGCAACAACCGGCCACAGCCTTTCAGGCAATTCGGAAGGCGGGTGGCGGAGCAGGATATCCCTCCCTGCTCTGTGGTGGTTCTCAAAGTCCGTAGCTACCCCGGCATCATGCACAAGGGCAGCCATTTCCACAAGTTGTTGGAACTCGGAGCCCAGCCCGTGGACAGGAGCAAGGATCTCAAAAAGTTCGAGGGCATTCCGGGCCACATTATCGGCATGGCTGCGTTCAATTCCGTATTTGTGGAAAAGGTCTTCAAGGGACAGAGGTTCGGGCGAGAAATCTCCCCCCGATCCGTCATCCCTCAATGGTCTGGCATTAGAGCTCATGCAAAATTTCCTTCTTTTAATTTCCTTTCTATTATTGAAATTGACCTGAAGTTATTTCCCAGTTTTCTTTCTGCTTTTTTCTTCTTTTATTGCAGGACCGCCAGAAAAACCGTTGGAGGCACTTATATTTACTTATTAATAGAAAATTGGTTTTCGAGGAAAAGGAAAGTATTCTCTCAGGGGGATATTTTTTCAGTTTATTGTCTCTCTCAATTGTGGTGTCGGTTTGAAAGTTAATTTTTCTTACATGACGGGGTGGCCCCGTTCTCGCGCGGCGCAGGGAGTGGAAACTGAAAAATTCCCCCCCTCGAGCGGAAAAGATATAAAAGAATTAACTCATGCAATAAACTCCAGCCTTAGTCTGCTGATAACTTAATTATTATATATCATGTCCCGACTCTTAGTAAACAATGATCAAAATCAGCTTCAAGCAGGGAACTCTCCTCATACAGGGCAACGTCCGGGTCCCCAATTCAACCTGGGACGAAAGAAGCGGGAGCTTCAGGGCCCTTGCCATGTATTACAGGGATATCATCAGTTACCTGGAAAATTCCGGAATTGAGTTTGAAGACAGCGTCCTTGACCTCCTTCCCTGTCCGGACCTTGCAGAAGCTTATGAGGCTTCGGGAAATAAGCTGAATTTAAGGGACTACCAGGCCGAAGCTCTTGTTTCCTGGAGTGAGAATGAAAAATGGGGAGTCCTGGTCCTGCCGACAGGAAGCGGAAAAACCCTTGCCGGTATCCGGGCAATTGCAGGGTGCAACATCCCGGCTCTTATAATTGTCCCGACCCTTGACCTGCTGGAACAGTGGAAAACCCAGCTTGAAGCAGCCTTTTCCATGGAAATAGGAAAGCTTGGGGGCGGCGAGAAAAAAATCCTTCCCATAACCGTTTCCACATATGACTCTGCCTATATTCATGCCGAAACCCTGGGGAACAGGTTCGAGCTCCTGATTTTTGACGAAGTGCACCACCTGCCTGCAGCAGGGTACAGGAGCATTGCCGAATTTTCCGCAGCCTCATGCAGGCTCGGACTGACTGCCACATACGAAAGGGAAGATGGGCTGCATACGGAACTCAACCGGCTTGTAGGGGGAAAAGTCTACGAGAAAAAGGTCTCGGAACTTGCCGGCGGGCACCTTGCCCCTTATACGATAAAACGGGTTTCTGTGACGCTCACTACCGGGGAGCAGAAAGAATACGACCAGAAATATTCTGTATTCCTTAATTACCTCAAAAAAACAGGGCTGGTAATGAGGGGAGCACAGGACTTCCAGAAACTGGTCATGAAAAGCGGCAGAGACCCTGAAGCCAGAAAAGCCCTCCTTGCAAGAAATGCAGCAAGAGACCTTGCCTTCAATAGTGATTCAAAAATTGAAAAACTGAGGGAAATCCTGGAGCAGCACAGAGGGGACAGGGTGTTCATCTTCACGGAACATAACCGGCTTGTGCACCGGATTTCCAATACATTCTTTATCCCGGCGATCACCTACAGAACTCCTTCAAAAGAAAGGAACTCCATCCTCGAAAAGTTCAGGGCAGGCAGTTACAGGGCTGTTGTTACCTCAAAGGTCCTGGATGAGGGAATTGACGTCCCTGAAGCAAACATAGGGATCATAGCAAGCGGGACAGGCAGCAAGCGGGCATATGTCCAGCGCCTTGGAAGGATCCTCAGGAAAAAAGAAGGAAAAGAAGCCGTGCTCTACGAAATCATAGCCTCGGAAACCTCGGAGACCGGAACCGCACAAAGGAGAAAAGGGGCTTTATCTTCCGAAAAAAACCCTGAAAACCAGAAAGGTGGTTCTCATGCTAACTTCTGACCTGCTTGTAACCCGCATTTCAAAGGGAAAGATCAAACCGGCATATGCAGCTTTTAATTCCGAAAACCTTGAGCTTGCAGGGCTACTTATAGAGACCTTCGAGCAGCATGTCGGAAAAACATACGGCGACCTCCTTTCCGAACTTGAAGGTTATGAAGAGATGAATTACCGCTTTATCCGGGGGCTTTCCCAGCTCCTTGGAAGACGGGCTGTGGTTGAAACCTCTTCGGCTGTTGACCCTTCTAAAGCAAGGGAAGCGGTTTTTGAAGCCTGTGCCGGGATGGCGCTTTCTCCTGCCGAAAGAAAAGAGGCACTTCAAAAAGCCGCAAAAAAACTCTCGAATTCAATTCCCGAGCTTGAAAAATCTCTCTGGGCAGACCTTGAGGAAAACCAGATCTTAAAAGAATTCAACCCCCTTTCCCCTGCAGAACTCCTCAGGCAGTACAACATATCCCTGACACAAACCCTCCTTTTCCGGGCTGTTGACCTGAACATATGGATAACAGGGGATTTCCAGCAAGTCCTCTGGAAGATTGTCAGATCCGGGCTTATGTATTCCCTGGAAGACACCGAGGAGAAAGCAGGCGAAAAAGAAGAAACTGAAGGGTTAAAAAGCGTTCACCTCCACCTTGATGGACCGGCATCTCTGTTCAGGATGTCGGAACGATATGGAAATTCTTTTGCAAAACTCTTCCCTATCCTCCTGAAATCAAAGGGCTGGAGCCTGAAGGCAGGAATTCTCCATAAAGGCTACCAGGGGAAACGCATCCTTGATTTTGCCCTTGACAGCTCGGAAGAGGCTTTCAAACCCATACCGGAAGCAGCCAGATATTCTGAAAGAATACCAGAAAGAGTCTCTTCCAACTTACAGCTTGCGGAAGGACAGGAAAGATACGGAACAGGAGCCGGGAATGAAACCGGGGTTGAGGGAGAGGAAAACGAAATTAAGGAAACTGGAATTAAGGAAACTGGAATTAAAGGAACTGGAATTAAGGAATCAGAAGCAGATACTGAAAGTGCAGCCTATGACAGCACTTATGAACAACAGTTTGCCAGCTTAAGTTTAGGAGGTTGGAAAGCAAAAAGAGAACCAACGATCCTGAAAGCAGGCAGGTACGCATTTATTCCGGATTTTTCCCTTCAGAAAGACGGAATGAAAGTGTACGTCGAGGTTGTCGGTTTCTGGACACCGGAATACCTTAAAAAGAAGACCGAGAAACTGAAGGAAGTAAAGGAACCTGTTATTCTCCTGATTAATAGGAAACTAAAGTGCTCAGAAAAAGATTTCCCTGCACAGGACGTGATTTTCTTTGACAGGAAGATTCCGGCAAATGAAGTAACGCAGGTGCTTAGAAAATATGAAAGAATAAGGCTTGAAGAAGACCTGTCAAAACTTCAGGAAACGGAGATTCCTCTTTCCGGGGAACTGATCAGCCTTGAAGAAATCGCAACTGAGAAGGGAGTCGTGCTTGATGCTTTAAAAAATGAGATTGCAGGCAGACTTACAAACTCAAGGGAAGCCGCAGAAGCCAAAAAATCCGGAGAATCTGGAGAATCTGAAAAATCCGGAGAATCTGAAAAATCCGGAGAATCTGAAGAATCCGGAAAATCTGGAGAATCTGAAGAATCCGGAAAATCTGGAGAATCTGAAGAATTCGAGAAGTACAGGAACTATGTGCTCCTTGAGAATTATGTGCTCCACAGGCAGTTCCTTGAGAGGATCGAACTTGAACTTGAAAAACCAGGAACTGCAGAGACATATGCAGACGCAGTAAAGGTGTTTGAAGGCTTTGGGCTTGACAGCAGCCTCTATTACCCTGTACTCGAACACCTTGGGTATAAAGTTAGCTGGACCGGGCTCAGTGAAGAGAACGCAAAGGTTAAAAAAATGAGCTTTGCCTAAAATATATTTTTACCCAAAAAAATACTCCCATACCCAACAAATATTCGTTTTTGGTCGATTTTTCAGGCAAAGCGTTCTGGTAGAAGTTTTATGGGAAGATATTGGTTTCTTGTTTCCATTGCTCGGGAGTTCAGACTTAAAATATGCAGCAAAATAACACAGGCAAAATTTAGGAATAATTAAATAACTTTCAATATCGAAATGGCTGATTTAGCTTCAAATTAATTATTCTTTGCCGAAGTTATTTCGTTACAAATACTTAGAGTCTACCCCAAGAGTTCTCGATTCTACATATCTTTTGTAATATCTTTTGTATATACCCGGATCTGTGATCGTAAGCCCGAGCAGAACTACCCAACCCACAGGAAACATTATCAACAGCAGGCAATAAACTGCGATGGCTGCTATCACAGATTCACCTACAAACTGTTTCATATTTTTCATTGGCATTCCACCCCTTGATGTGGTTGTCTGGTTTTGCTTGCGTTATTTTTACAATTTAACAATAATACCAGTCTGACCAATGTTTTTGAGATTGTGTATATTACACAATAGCATACAATAATATGCATTTAATAACTTATATAGCTATTCTGAAAATTCGCTTTGCCTGCAAAAAGATTTTCCTTTAAAAATACACTGTGAACCTGAAAAATAGAGGTATACCTAAGAGATCCATATTATATCCAAAAAATACACATTTTATCCATAAAATGGGCATCTATAAATAAAATTGAGAAGGTAATAAACCTTCCATATCTACAATTAAATAAACTTTATACTTCAATTCCATCCATTTTTACTATAAAGTTTATCTCAACTTTCGAAATATTAAGGTTAGATTCAAGATCCCTCTCATATTCTGCGAGTAAATTTTTAATGACTACTTCTAAAGAATGTTTAAAATCCGAAACGGTTTCATCCTTTAATATTGTTTTTTCAGCCTCAGTCAGGTTAGAAAAAATCATTTAGCACCACTCCCCAAAAATATATTTTTTTAGACTGATTTCAACGTTGTCTCAATCTCAACACTATTTTCAGCACTATTTTCAGCACTTTTTCAGCACTATTACATAGTCGCTCTTGTCTTAATTTAGACCGGATTTTTTATGAATTCGTTAGGAGATTCAAATATTTATCTCAATCATGAACAGGTATAAATTTCGTGACCTGCGACCTGTGTCCTTTTTCCCCATACGATCGTATCCAGTACTTGCTGCGAAAGCTGTACTATCAATTGAAATTTTCTTTTGATTCTAAATATCATATTACCCCACAATAACCATTGTTCCAGTTTTCCAATGGTATTATATTTTACCAATAGTATAACCGATATAATTGTATAAATAATTAATCTGTCTAAAAAAAGGAATCAAATGCCCTTATTTAAATAGAATTTGCGGTATATGTTTAAATATTAGTATTTTTTTGAAATTTATAATGTAATAAAAAATATAGATTAGTAGAGAGGTTCACTATTTTAAAAAAATGTGAATAAAAAATGGAAAACGGGGTATCTTAAAACTCAACAATTTTTTACTTTTGAATAAAATATTTTAGAAACTATTGGTTATGCTTTTAGATCCTGGAAATACTTCAAAAAGGTGTTCTGTGTGATTATACCGTAAAAAGAACCGAAAAACACAGGCTTCATTTGCCTGCCTTGCATGTGGACATACTGAAAATACCGATTTTAATACTGCAAAAAATGTTGCTTTTAGGGTAGTTGTCAACCTGCCTGTTGTGTGTTCTGCGAAGGAAAATATGACCTGGAAACGCAAGCTACGGTGCTTTAGCGAGGAGAGGTTGACTCCACGTATTCCACATTCCTTTTCACAGGCCGGAAGAGTTTCATGAACTCATGCACGTCTTCAGGAAACTCCGTGCTTACCGAAAGCCCGATCTCTTTAGCTTCTGCGGCTGAAAGGGGAGTGCTGTGGATCATTTCTCCACTGACCAGCTTTTCGACCACTTCATCGAGCCGGTCTTCACCGCCGGGCCCAGGTGCGATTTTGCCTTCTAGAAGTTCCTTTGCAACGTTTCTGGTAAGTTTGAGGGCTTTTCTGGAAATGTCGCTTATGACAAGAGTGACGTCTCCTGCATTTTCTTTTTTCGTTTCTGCAGCATAGATCCAGGAAGGGGCAGGGAAGAGCCCGCGCACGAAATCTCCTATCTGGGGGTCGATGGGCCCGATTACAGCATCTTTGTCCATAAAGATTTCATCTGCTGCAAGGGCGATAATTGTGCCTCCTGACATGGAGTAGTGGGGAATGAACACGCGGGTCTTTTTGGGGTGCTTCCTGAGGGCACGGGCGATCTGGATGCTGGCATGGAGCTGTCCGCCAGGCGTGTGCAGGATCAGATCAAGGGGATAGTCCCCGTATTTCCTTATCCAGCGCAAAATCTGTTCGGCATCCTCCTCGTCTATGAACTGGTAGGCAGGCAGCCCGAAAAGCGAAATTCCCTCCCGCCTGTGGATCATGGTGAGCACCTTGCAGCCCCGGCGCTTTTCCATAGCTTTCAGTTTTGCTATGCGCTTCATCCGGACCCTTTTAAGTTGCGACTGCGGGTAAATTACGGTGTAAAGAAAGAAAACCACGAAAAACAGAAAAGCAAAATCCCAGAGACTGATTGTTGTGCTGTCAACGGTAGCCAGAAAAACTGCCCCCTTAAACTTCCCGCGGGCACAGATAAATCTAACCAGAAGATGCGATTCAAACCCCCGGGATTAATCCCTTTATAACATTGTCCTGCCAGCTATTAATTATTAGCCCATTTGAAAGATTAGAAATAAAAATCAGAAGTAAAAATTAGAAGTAAAGATTAGAAGTAAAGGTTAGAAGTAAAGTTTAGAAGTAAAAATTAGAAGTAAAGGTTAGAAGTAAAGGTTAGAAGTAAAGATTAGAAGTAAAACCCACTCCAGTTAACATAAGCCTATAACCAATGCAGGCGAATAGTTCAATATGGCAGCCCCAAAGTACCTGAAACGCTATCTTATGGTGCAGGGAGATGAAATGCCTGCCCTCTCCAGGATAACAGAGAGAATTTCAGTAGAATTTAACCCGGAAATGGAACTTGAAGAGCTCCGGAATATCCATAAAACAAGCATTAAAGAATACAGGAAATTGCGGGAAAGCCTTGAAATCGAAGCTGCAGAAGCCCTTGCTTTCTCAGATAGTTCGGAAATTTTGAGGCTGTATACTGAAAGCTTCCTGGAAATCCCGAAAGCCAGCCCTTCCCTTCTTGACCTCAAAGTTGCAATTGTGGACCGGATACTTGAAAACTGCCACTGCTGCGAACGTCGATGCGGGATTAACCGAAAAGAAGGCGAGAAAGGTTTCTGCAAGCTGACCGACGTCTCACGTTATGCTTCGGAGTTCCTGCACATGGGAGAAGAGCCCGAACTCATCCCTTCCCATACAATCTTTTTTACGGGCTGTGTTTTTGCCTGCGTCTACTGCCAGAACTGGGACATCTCCTGCCCGGAAGGCGGCACTGAAGTCGATCCCCGAAAACTTGCAAAGCTTGTAGACATCAGGAGGCTCCACGGCGCAAAGAACGTAAACTTCGTAACTCCGACCCCGCACCCGCACACCGTCCTGAAAATCGTGCGGGAAATGTCGGTAAACACCCCTGTGGTCTGGAACTCGAACATGTATCACTCAAGGGAAATCGCCGAAATCCTGGAAGGCGTTGTTGACGTCTACCTTGGGGACTTCAAGTACGGAAACAACGAATGCGCCCTCAAGTACTCCAAAGTGGAAAACTACCTGGAAGTCGTTCAGCCCAATTTTGAATTCGCCTACGAGACCGCCGAAATCCTTCTCCGCCACCTCGTCCTCCCCGGCCACCTGGAGTGCTGCACACGTCCAATTGCCGAATGGGTTGCAGGACACATCCCGCAAATCAGGTTAAACCTGATGTTTCAGTACAGGCCCTGCTACCGGGCAATGGAATACCCTGACCTCGGCAGGCACCTGACTCTTGAAGAAGAGACTGATGCGATAGATATCGTGAGAAGGGCGGGGATTGAAGATTTGCTGATCTGAGTATTACACTGGTTTGAGTATTAAACGCAAAAAATGCAAAAGGACCGGGCTACTGCTGATAAGGTAGGGCAAAGAATTTTTTTAAAAATAATATTTAACCATTGATATATAAAATTGGGTTTATATAATATGGTCGCAAAATAATTATTTATGGGGAGGGTAAGCGGAGTCTGCAAATTTTTGGGAATGGTCTTTATTCTTAGCCTGCTAATTCAGGGGAGTTATGCAGCAGAAGAAAGTAATGAAACAGATGCGAATTTGAATTACACAATAAACGATACGCTAAACGGAACAATAATTGGAACCATAAACGGCACGATAAATGATGCCGATAATGGAACAGTGATTGGCACCATAAATAGCACATTGAATGGCACAGTAAATGGAACAATAAGCAGTACGAGAAGCAAAATAGATCCGTTTCAATGGGTTCTTTTGTTACCAGTTTTTATTGGATCTCTCCTTTTTTTATGCTGGATGTGCCGGTTTTTTGATAGAATGAACTTTTGTTTTGTTAGCTTGATACTTGCAACATTATTATTGTGGCTTCTCTCATTCGATTTGTTCCTGAAAGAAATCCGTTATCTGTTTGCTTTTGTATTATTTTCCATCCTAGTTTACATCATTTATTATGAGGTGTTTTCTAAAAGGAAAAAAGAGAATGAAAGCAATCCAATAATGAATCTTCACGATATAATAAGAAATTTTATTGTGATTTCTGCAATTTTAATCTGGCCCCTGATGCTCCTTTATTTTTATAAGAATGATATCGAAAGTGTTACATTTTATGGGATAGAGGAAGTGGAGTTTCCAGTTATAATAGCTGCATCGTCTATTGGAGTTCTTTCTTACCTCCTGTTAAGTATTGAAGAAATTTTTGGCCAGCTTATTCCTGAATATAAAAAGATGAGCATTGCCTGGTCATATATCAGGAGAATTCTTATTGCACCCTTTATCGCGTTAATAGTTGTTTATATTCTTCCATTCACTAATTCAGATACTCTGACATATGAAATTTCCGTCTTCTTTTTTTCCTTTATTGCGGGTTTCTTTACGAAAGCAACAGAAGAATGGGTTTACGTAGGGGTTCAAAAATTGTTACCCGATGCATCCAAGGAGGAGTTCAAATCCAGGAATGAAAAATATGGTGTTGAAAAAGCGTACTTTATCACAAAACTTGGGATGCATGAAGATCTGGCATATATGCTGTACAATGCAAAGATAAGGACAATAGAAGAACTGGCAGGCTGCAGTGCTGAGGAAATTAGAAAGAAAATAAACCTTGATACTCGAAACCTGGGAGAAGAAATGGGATGCCCGGTCAAAAAGCAGGAAGAAAGACTTGGTGACTATTCCATAGATCAAATTCAAAGATATATAAATAAAGCCCAGGAGTATTTGGGCATCGATAAATCCGAATTGATCACAATATTGAAAATGGACAAAGAGCTGGCCTCCAAAATTTACAATTTTGCCAATATAAGAACTATTGAAGATCTAAGTACCCGCAATGAGAAGTATATTCATAACAGATTGAAGACCTGCAATGAAGAGGTCGCAGAAAAAACAATTAAAGAGTTTATAGATATGGCCATGGAATACATGGACATTGATAAATCAGAACTGGTCACAAAACTCAATATGACCAGAGAGCTGGCATTCAAAATATTCCACTTTGCCGATATAAAATCGGTTAAAGATCTGAGTACCAGCGAGGTTGAGGATGTCTATAACAAATTGGGAGTCTGCAAAGAAGATGTTTCCAAAGATACAATTAAAAAATACATAGATGAAGCTAGGAAAATCGTGACAACTCCCTCATAAATTACTCTGTTTAATTTTACCACCCCAAATTTTTTTTGGATTGGATTTTCTTATTTTCCGGCACCTCGAGTTGTTTTTCACGTCATCGAAACCGGGGCTTCCACCGGGTGCGAAGCAGCCGGCCTTCCCAAAATGAAAAAGAAAAAGAGATAGGCTAAAAGCGAAAGCCGTATTAATATTTACATTATTCAATACTGTGATTCTGGGTTATGCATATTTAATTTATCACTTGTCTCTCACCAAAACGCTCTAATCTATCACCTCAGCTCCAACTTTCTTCGGATTTATTTTCTTAAATTTTATGATTCTTTTGATTTCCTTCCAGATCTTTTTGAGATCGGGAAAACCGATCTGCAAAAAAGACAGAAGTAGACATGAGGAATTAATCTATCACTTATCTATCACCCAAAACACCCTAATCTATCACTTCGGAGCCCCAGCCCCCAAAAGTTCAATTCCTGAAATCTTCCGATAATCTTCCGATTTCCCGCCAGAATCTTCCGATGAAATGGCTAATCGTTAAGAAATCGTAAACCGGAATCCATTAATCGTAAAGTCAAACCGTAAAGTCAAAGTTGCATTATGAAAACAAGGGACATCCTGTATTGGTCACTCCATGCCTTTAACATCCGAAAGTTCGATACCTGAAATCTTCCGATAATCTTCCAATTTTCCGTCGTAATATTCCGATTTTCCGCCGTAATATTCCTATTTCAGCAGAATCAATCCACAAAGAAAAGTTTCAACTTTTGTTTTTGAGAGGATTTACTCTTAAAGGCCGTGAATTTATTCCAGAACTCTTTCTGACACCCCGTTTTATTTTTCACTTCATAGAACCCCGGACTTCCACCGGGTGCCGAAGGTCGCAGGTCTTTTGAAAATATACAAAGAGTCTTCAAGGATCAGGATACATCCCCCACATTTAGAAAATATTATAAGTGTCGACTTCCTTAATTTATCCAACTATTCATTATCAAAGAGAGATTTTTATGGAACTGGCTAAAATGAAATGCATAAAAGTGAAATGCATAAAACACTTGATTTCAATTTTGTGCGTTGCAATAATTTTAACAGGTATCGCAGCTGCTGAAAACGGGTTCACACCCAGAGAACAGTGGAACAAAACATTTGGGGGAGAGCTTGATGATTCCGCAACCTCCGTTCTGCAGACTTCTGAAGGAGGATATATAATAGCAGCTACCGCCGATTTTGATACTATTCGGGTCAAAGGTAATGCAGTATTAATAAGAACCGACCCTGAAGGGAATGTGCTGTGGGAGAAAACCTTCAGTAAGCGCCATGAAGATAGATTTTACACAATTCAGGAGACCGGGGACGGCGGATATATACTAACAGGCACAACCGACTCTTTAACCGACGACAGATACTCAGCCTGGCTGGTTAAAACAGACTCGGAAGGAAACGAAGAATGGAACCGGACTTTTAGCCTGAATACGGCAACTCACGGAATCTTCGGGCAGCAGACCGATGACGGCGGATACATAATTTCAGGCTGTACCTATAACTACATAATTACAAACCCAAACGCATTTCTGCTTAAAACGGACTCTGAAGGAAACGAAGAGTGGAATAGAACTCTTGGCAATTATATTACATATGACAGCATACATTGCGTCCGGCAGACTGAGGACGGCGGATATATAGCCACAGGCGAGACGACCACCTACGGCATGGCAAATAAAGAAACTAGGGGTTCCAATTTCGAAGACATCTGGCTGATAAAAATGGACGGCGAAGGAAATGAGGAATGGAACAGGACTTTCGGAGGCGAAGGCTACGATTGGACAAATTCGGTCCGGCAGACGGCAGACGGGGGATACATTATTGGAGGCCAGAAAAAGAACCTGGACGGAATCGTTTTTAATGCCTGGCTGATAAAGACCGACCCCGAAGGAACTAAAGAATGGGACAGGGTATTTGAAGCGGAAAGCGACGATTACGTTAGATCTGTCCAGCAAACTCCGGATGGGGGATACATATTTGCCGGATACACCGGAGAAATCCCCGAAGACTCAACGATAAAAGCTTCTTTTGCCATAGATTCTTATGACGGTTTCCTCGTCAGGACCGATAAGGACGGAAACGAAATCTGGAAACTGACCTTCGGCGGAGAAGAAGATGACCGGGTGAATGACCTAAAACTTACCAGTGACGGCGGATACGCTGTCGTCGGTTCCACCAAATCATTCGGGGAAAAAGGCAAAAATGCCTGGCTGGTTAAGCTGGAAGGAAACGAGGTAACGGATGAGGCAAGCGAGGATAAATATGGAACTAAAGGGATAATCGAAGAAGAACAAAAAGAAGAACAAGAAGAACACCCTGAAAGTGAAAAATCCCCGCTAAATATTTCCATACCAGCCATTTCCATCTTTTCAGCTCTTTTTTTAACGACCCGGAGAACAAAATAACAGAAGAAACACACAGGAAATAAATGAATTTAGAACTGACCGGTAAAAACCCTCCCGGCCAATTTGTCCTTTTTTTAGTCCAGAGCTTTCGGAGACGCGATCCTCAAAACCAGGCCGGCCCTCTAACCCCTGCGACCTTGAACTTGTGCAGGAGCCTCTTGCACAAATCATAGGTCCCAGAAGTATATGCTCCCTAAAATAACAAACCGACCTTAGTATTCTTCACATAACAGGACCCAGGGCTCTCACCGGGTGCGAAGCAGCCGGCTTTTCCGCAAAAATGCATAGACAGAAGTATAAAGATCGAGCCATAAAGACCGAGCCGTTTAACTTCAGGTCTCAGAAAATAATCGCCCGGATGCAGCTTTTATTTTAAAGAGCTGTTATTACGATTTTCGATATTTTACCTCAAAAAGGAAACTGAAAAGAAAAAGATGATTTATGATAGTGGAATATATCCTTAAATTTGAAAAAATTGTGAAAAAGAGCAAGAGTTAAAAAGATTAACGGATATACCAAAACAGAAAAATCCTCAAAGAAGAACAATCGAAGCTAATCGAAACCCTCATTATTGATACTAATTGTGAACAGATGTCAGGATAAAAAATGAGTGAAAACAACGTTAATTTGACCGTAATTGATGAGCAGTATACAAGACTGCAAACTGGGATTATAGAGGAATAAAAATGATCAATGGTGAACTGAAAAACAAAATTGATGGCATCTGGAACGTTTTCTGGTCTGGAGGAATCTCCAACCCTCTCGAAGTTATCGAGCAAATTACCTACCTGCTGTTTTTAAGGCGATTGGATGACCTGCACACGCTGGAAGAGAACAAATCCGCACGGCTCAAGCACCCTATGGAACGCCGTGTTTTCCCTGAAGGCAATGACCCAAAGGGCCGTCCCTATGAGGATCTGCGCTGGTCTCACTTCAAAAACTTCACCCCTGCCGAGATGTTCACAGTTGTCGATGAGCACGTCTTCCCCTTCCTGCGCACCCTGGGCGGTGACGATTCTACCTACGCAAAGCACATGGAGGGTGCTCGTTTCACTATTCCCACGCCTTCGATGCTATCAAAGGCAGTTGACCTTCTGGACAGCGTGCCCATGGAAAACCGCGATACCAAGGGAGACCTATACGAATATATGCTTGGCAAGATCGCAAGCGCCGGCCAGAACGGCCAGTTCCGTACCCCGCGCCACATTATCCGCCTGATGGTGGAACTAACCGCCCCACAGCCAACAGACATTATATGCGATCCTGCATGCGGGACAGCCGGATTTCTCGTAGCTGCGGGCGAATACCTTCGAGAGTACCATCCGAACATCCTGCACGATGAGAGGCTGAAACAGCACTTCCACTACGGGATGTTCCACGGCTTTGATTTTGATAACGTCATGCTCCGCATAGGCAGTATGAACATGCTCTTGCACGGCGTGGAAAACCCGGACATCCGCTACCGTGACTCTCTGGCCCAGGAAAACTCCAGTGACGAAGAAGCCTATACTCTGGTGCTGGCTAATCCTCCATTTGCAGGTTCGCTGGACTATGAAAATACTGCAAAAGACCTTCTGCAGATCGTCAAGACCAAGAAAACAGAACTGCTTTTCGTTGCTCTTTTCATGCGCCTGTTGAAGCCAGGTGGACGGGCGGCTGTTATCGTTCCAGATGGTGTGCTCTTCGGCTCCAGCAAAGCCCACAAGGAACTTCGCCGCATGCTTGTCGAGGAGCAGAAGCTTGATGCAATTGTTTCACTACCAGGCGGCGTTTTCAAGCCCTATGCCGGAGTTTCCACTGCCATCCTCCTTTTCACCAAAACAAATTCAGGAGGCACTGACAATGTCTGGTTCTATGACATGCAGGCCGACGGCTGGAGCCTTGATGACAAACGCAGCCCGCTCCTGGACGAGGAAAAACTTGGTCCTGTACCTTCGACCGAACTTACTGAGGAAGAGCACGCCAAAAACAACCTGCCTGATGTGCTGGCCCGCTGGCAGGAACGCAATAAGAACGAACTCAAACGCTCCCGAACCGAACAGAGCTTCTGCGTACCAAAAGGCGACATCGCCGCCCAGGGCTATGACCTTTCCCTCAACCGCTACAAGGAAGTGGTGCATGAAGAAGTGGAACACCGATCACCAAAGGAAATCTTTGAAAACCTCTCCAAACTGGAGGCGGAGATTGAGAAGGGAATGAAGGAGCTAGAGGAGATGTTGGGATGAGTGTCGCATCATCCAAACTTCAAAATGATTGGCCTGTTTTCCCACTAGGAAAATTATGTGGGATCAACATAGGGAGGACACCATCCAGAGACCGTTCAGAGTATTGGGGATTGGGTTATCCGTGGCTATCAATTGCCGACATGAATCAAGGTCGCTATCTTGAAATCACGAAGGAAAATATCACAGACTTGGCAGTGAGGGAATGTAACTGTCGGCTTGTCCCAGTAGGTACTGTCTTGTTGAGTTTCAAACTAAGTATAGGTAAAGTTGGAATATCGCGTATTCCACTATTCACTAACGAAGCTATTGCCGCCTTGCCCATAAGCGACAGCAACAAACTGTCTAGTGATTATCTCTATTGGGCACTTCAATCTATTGATCTCAAATGTGGTCTTGATCGTGCAGCAAAGGGGCTGACTCTCAACAAAGCCAAGCTAGTTGATATTGAAATTCCCCTTCCTCCTCTACCAGAACAAAAAAGAATTGCAGATATTCTTGACCGTGCGGAGGCTCTCCGAGCCAAACGCCGAGCTGCCCTTGCCCAGCTCGAGGAGCTCACTCAAGCTATTTTCATTGATATGTTTGGCGACCCCGCAGTGAATCCAAAAGAATGGCTACGCACCAAGCTTGGGGACGTAATATTCAGTGCCTCGGATGGTCCTCATGTCAGCCCAAAATATACAGAAAATGGAGTGCCGTTCCTTTCAACGCGACATGTGCGAGCGGGAGAAATTACTTGGGAGGATTTGAAATTTATTAGTAAAGAGGACGCCGAAATTCAGTGGAGAAAGTGTAAACCTGAAAGAGGTGACATCCTCTACACGAAGGGTGGAACTACAGGACTTGCAGCGACTGTAAAGACGGATCAACCATTCGCCATCTGGGTCCACGTATCACTCTTGAAGCCTGACCCGGAGAAGGTCGATTCTATATGGTTAGAATCAATGCTCAATAACGAGTTCTGCTACCGACAGTCACAGGTGCTGACACACGGAATTGCGAATCGAGATCTGGGCTTGACAAGGATGGTAAAAATCAAAATCTTCCACCCACCTCTTCCCCTTCAACAAGAATTTTCCCGCCGCGTCACAGCCGTGGAAAAGCTGAAAGCTGTGCATAAAGCCTCACTAGCAGAACTGGACGAGCTTTTTGCCTCTCTCCAGTACCGGGCTTTCGGAGGGGAACTGTAAGATGATTGCCGTTCCACCATTCTCAGAAGGCCAAATCGAAGCAATTGCACGATTGCTTGGAGAATGCGGCAGTGGTGATGATATTTCCCGAGTTCTAAGCAATCGGGGTTTGGTGGATAAATCACGTCAATCTACAAAATGGAAACGTCTTTATTGGGTCTTTCTTGATTGTCAGCAACAGAATAACTGTGCAAATCAGATAATTAACTTTATTCAATCTTTTTTGGCTCCTGCTCGTTTCGCTGAACGCAATGACGAGTTCGAAGCGAATCGCCAGCATCTAAACACTATTCTTTCTTTTTCAGGTTTGGAATACGGTAAGGATGGAAAGTTCCGGCAGTGTAAGATTGCAAAAACTCTTGATGAGGCTGAAAAAAAGGCACGAACTATCCGAGCAAAGTTTCAGGGAAGACAAATACATCCAGAAGTCTTGAAGTATTGCCGACCCGAGCTTCTGCAGGATAATTATTTCCATGCTGTATTCGAGGCTTCCAAGGGTCTGGCTCAGCGGATACGTGATCTTTCTGGAGTGCAGGCAGATGGAGCTGCTCTCATCGATAAGGTTTTTTCAATAGAGAAGCCGATCCTGGCGATTAATTCACTGCAAACTGAGACCGAGAGGTCAGAACATAAGGGTTTTGCTTTACTTTTGAAAGGCTGCTTTGCAGCTGTCCGCAATCCGTTAGCTCACGGACCAAAGATACTCTGGCAGGGTGAAGATGATGCAGCGGATTACCTATCCCTAATTTCACTTCTGCATAGAAAGCTGGACGAGTGTACCGTGACAGGACTCAGAGGAGACTGATTTTTATGAAAGCTACTGAAGCTAAATTACTTGATTTCCTTAGGAAATCCCCCCAGTTTGTAATTCCGATATACCAGCGCACCTACTCATGGACTGAGAAAGAGTGTTGGCAGTTGTGGGATGATATTCTGCGGACAGGCAGCAACGATGATATCTCAGCTCACTTCGTCGGCTCTATCGTTTACATAGAAAAAGGGATTTATCAGGTATCCAGCCAGTCTCCCCTGCTCGTAATCGACGGACAACAGCGTCTGACCACAGTAACCCTGCTGATAGCTGCCCTTTCCAGAACACTTGACCAATTAGATGAAGAAAAACGTGAGCCTCTGGATGGTTTTTCTCCGCGCAAACTGCGCAATTATTATCTGCTTAACCCGGAGGAAGAAGGAGAAAAGTATTACAAACTTATCCTTTCGCAGACGGATAAGGATTCGCTTACCTCTATTGTCGGCAACAGAGAGCAGCCAAAAGAATATTCTCTACGGGTGATGGAGAATTTCAAACTTTTTGAATCGTGGATTGCTGGGTATAAAGACAATCTCATGCCTCTGTGTAAAGGGTTGGCCAAACTTATAGTGGTTGATATTGCACTCAATCGCGATCAGGACAACCCTCAGCTCATTTTTGAAAGCATGAACTCAACCGGCAAAGAACTCAGCCAGGCCGACCTGATTCGCAACTACATCCTGATGGGGCTGGAGCCTAAGTTACAGACAAGGCTTTATGAACAGTTCTGGCGGCCAATGGAAGTGGATTTCGGGCAGGAAGCCTACAGTGAGCAGTTCGATGGATTCATGCGCCATTATTTGACTGTAAAAACCGGGGAGATTCCCAGAATTGGGGAAGTCTATGATGCGTTTAAGGTTCACGCCAGTTCCCAAAAAACAGCACAGGCAGGAGTAGAAGCACTTGTAGCCGATATCCGGACATATTCTCGATACTTCTGCGCTATGGCACTGGGAACAGAGACAGATCCCGGTCTGAAACTGGCCTTCCATGACTTACGCGAGCTTAGGGTAGATGTGGCCTATCCATTCCTGCTCGAACTGTATCACGACTACGCAACCGGAGTGCTGTCCAGGGAAGATTTTGTTGCAGCAGTTCGGCTGGTGGAAGCCTACGTGTTCCGGCGCGCTATCTGCTCTATCCCCACAAATTCAATGAACAAGACCTTTGCAACCTTTTCCAGAGCACTCAAAAAGGATCGTTACCTCAAAAGCATCCAGGTATACCTTCTTCAGTTGCCTTCGTATCGCCGCTTCCCAAATGACGAGGAATTCCGGCGTGAATTGCAAATCCGTGACCTCTACAACTTCCGAAGCCGTAGTTATTGGATAAGACGATTGGAAAACTACGGACATAAAGAACGTGTGCTGGTAGATGAGTACACCATCGAGCATATCATGCCACAGAATGAGAATCTCTCCACAGCCTGGAAAACGGAACTTGGCTTGGAGTGGAAACGAATTCATGAGACATGGCTGCATACTCTTGGAAACCTCACACTCACTGGCTACAACTCTGAGTACAGTGACCGATCTTTCACTGAGAAATGTGATATGCCGGGCGGCTTCAAGGAAAGTCCGCTCAAACTCAATAGAGGACTTGGTCAGCTCGACCAGTGGAACGAAGACACTATCAAAGAAAGGGCAGGTAGGCTGGCAGAAATAGCTCTTGATGTATGGACAATGCCAAAGCTGGCTACCGATATCATTGAGGCGTACAAGCCAAAGGCTGCCGCATCTGGTTACACAATTGAAAACCATCCACACCTGCTAACTGGAACCATGCATGAGCTGTTCGAGGCCTTCCGTAAGCAAGTGTTAGCCCTCGATCCCTGTGTAACTGAGGAGTTTCTCAAGCTTTATGTCGCCTACAAAGCTGAGACTAACTTTGTGGATGTGGTGCCACAAGCTAAGCGGCTGATCCTGTCACTCAATCTGCCTTTTTCTGGCATAAACGATCCCAAAGGACTCTGCAAGGACGTTTCAGACATCGGGTGTTGGGGCAACGGCGATGTAAAAGTAGGCTTGAGATCGCTGGATGAGCTACCCTATGTTATGGGTCTGGTGCGACAATCCTTCGAGAGACAAATGGGGAACGGAGGAAATTAATGACCAATTTTGCCTTTCTCGAAGCCGAGTGGCCTTCTCTGTATGAGGCTGCCATAAAAACCTCAAATGCAGTTTATCCTGACCCGCGCACTGCCTGTTTTTACGCTCGCAGGGCTCTGGAACTGGCTGTGCAGTGGATGTATAAGCACGATTATTCCCTGCTCCTGCCGTATCAGGATAATTTGAGTGCTCTTATTCATGAGCCTACATTCAAGAAAGCTGCGGGAGAGGCAATCTTCAACAAAGCACGGGTCATTATCCGGCTTGGAAATCAGGCTGTGCACAGCAACAGTTCAGTCCTGGTGGACGATTCAATAACAGCAGTGCGTGAACTTTTCCACATCAGCTACTGGCTGGCACGCACCTATGCAAGAGAAGGAAAACCTGAACCGGGACTGAGCTTTAACCCCGAAAACCTTCCAAAAACAACCATCCCGAAGCAGACGATAGAACAGCTCCAGAACCTTGAAGCCAGTCTGCGGGAAAAGGACGAAAAACTCTCTGAACTTCTGGCCGACAAATCCTCACTGGACGAAGAACTCAAACGTCTGCGGGCCGAGGTTGCAAAGGCAAAAGAAGCTTCAGCTTTACTGCCGGATACCCACGATTATTCCGAAGCCGAGACCCGGGACTTCTTCATTGATCTGCTGCTTAAAGAGGCTGGCTGGGCTCTGGACAAAGCCCGGGACAGGGAATTTGAAGTCTCAGGCATGCCCAACGAGAGCGGGGTCGGCTTTGTAGATTATGTGCTCTGGGGCGACGACGGAAAACCCCTTGCCCTGGTGGAAGCAAAAAGAACCAAACGCGACCCTCGGGTTGGCCAGCAGCAGGCAAAACTCTACGCCGACTGCCTGGATAAACAATTCGGGCAGAGACCGGTGATCTTCTATTCAAACGGGTATGAACACTGGATCTGGGATGATTCCAGCTATCCCCCGAGGCAGGTGCAGGGCTTCTATAAAAAACCTGAACTTGAACTGCTAATCCAGCGGCGCAGCAGCCGCAGACCTCTCGCCACGGCAGAGATAAATTCCGCCATTGTCGAACGCTACTATCAGACCCGGGCCATCCGTCGCATCGGAGAAGCTTTTGAACAGGACAATGACCGAAAAGCTCTGGTAGTAATGGCAACAGGCGCCGGCAAGACCCGCACGGTCATCGCACTCTCCGATCTGCTTATGCGCTGTAACTGGGTCAAACGTGTGCTGTTCCTGGCCGACCGGGTAGCGCTGGTCAATCAAGCGGTAAATGCCTTCAAGCAGTACCTTCCCGACTCCGTCCCTGTGAACCTTGTCACGGAAAAGGATACAGAAGGGCGAGTGTTCGTTTCGACCTATCCGACGATGATGAAACAGATAGAAGAGATGAGTAACGGACAGCGCCGCTTTGGAGTTGGGCATTTCGACCTTGTGATTATTGATGAAGCTCACCGCTCGGTCTTCAAGAAATACAAAGCAATTTTCGACTACTTTGATTCACTGCTTGTGGGCCTTACAGCAACGCCCAAAAATGAAATTGAACGTAATACATACAGCCTCTTTGACCTTGAAACCGGTGTTCCCACCGATGCCTACCATCTGGAAGAAGCTGTAAAAGACGGTTTTTTAGTCCCTCCAAAAGCAGTTTCAGTGCCCCTGAAATTCCAGCGCCAGGGGATCAATTATAACGAGCTCTCAGATGAAGATAAAGAACAGTGGGACACTCTTGAGTGGGACGACGAGGACGGCGAAATCCCTGACAGGGTAGAAGCTGAAGCTGTCAATAAGTGGCTGTTTAACAAAGATACCGTAGACAAAGTGCTAGCACACCTGATGACCCGGGGGTTGAAAGTCGCTGGCGGTGACCGCCTGGGAAAGACCATACTCTTTGCCAAAAACCAGGCGCATGCAGAGTTTATTGCCGAACGGTTCAATGCCAACTATCCACATTTCAAGGGTGAGTTTGCCTGTGCCATCACTTTCAAGGTCGAGTACGCCCAGAGCCTGATAGACACTTTCTCGACCAAAGAAAAAGCCCCGCATATTGCTCTCTCAGTGGACATGCTTGACACCGGAATTGATGTACCAGAGGTCGTGAATCTGGTCTTCTTTAAAATGGTACGTTCCAAGACAAAGTTCTGGCAGATGGTGGGACGCGGTACCAGGCTGTGTCCGGACCTTTTTGAACCGGGAAAGGACAAACAATTCTTTTATCTTTTCGATTACTGCCAGAACCTGGAGTTCTTCAGCCAGAACCCAGAAACCACCGATGGTTCACTGGGGGACTCGCTGGGTACACGGCTGTTCAAATCACGGCTTGAATTAATCTCCGAGCTGGACGGGAAACTTGAAGCGGACAGCGATTGTGAAGCCAGCGCGGAGACATCGGAAATATATGGTGAACCAAAAACAGAAGCTGAAGTTCGCCACTCGATTGCCAAAATGCTGCACAGCGAAATTGCCTCGATGAACCTGGATAACTTCGTCGTGCGCCCCAGGCGGCGGCTGGTAGAGAAATACTCCAGGCCCGAAACCTGGGTAAAGTTATCCAGTGAGGGGCTCTCCGAGCTTTCCCATGAAGTCGCAGGTCTGCCCTCGGAGTTGCCACCGGAAGCAGAAGAGGCAAAGCGCTTTGACCTCCTGGTCCTGAACCTGCAGCTGGCTTTACTGCGTGCCGAGCCCGCCTTTGAACGTTTGCGTAACCAGGCGAGAGACATTGCAGGTCTCCTTGAAGAAAAATCAGCCATCCCGATGGTACGCGACCAGATGGCTCTGATTCTGGATGTGCAGACTGATGAATGGTGGGAGAATGTCACAACTCCCATGCTGGAAACGCTTCGGCGGCGCCTCCGTGATCTCGTAAAACTAATAGAAAAACACCGCAGAAAGCCGATTTATACCGACTTCGAAGACGAAATGGGCAGTGAAAACAATGTTGAATTGCCGGGCTTTGCTGCAGCCGGAGATTTCGAAAAGTTTCGTGCCAAGACCCGGGCTTTCCTCCTGGAACATCAGGACCAGACCGTCATCCATAAGCTCAGGATGAACGAGCCATTGACCGCATCTGACCTTGATGAGCTGGAGAAGATACTCTCTGAAAGCGGGCTTGGAGGCCCGGCAGTAATTGCCCGTGCCAGAGAAGAATCGCATGGTCTCGGCCTTTTCGTACGTTCACTGGTGGGGTTGGATAGGGAGGCTGCAAAACAGGCGCTTGCCACATTCCTCT
Organism: Methanosarcina sp.; assembly: GCF_028693135.1. Lineage (GTDB taxonomy): Archaea > Halobacteriota > Methanosarcinia > Methanosarcinales > Methanosarcinaceae > Methanosarcina. The sequence continues at coordinate 92,299 of NZ_JAQUVZ010000003.1, read as the reverse complement.
TAGGCAAGACTTTTAGCGCAAACCAGATCGAATTCATAAACCTGGTCATAAACCATCTTGCAGAACACGGCGTGATGGATGCTGCCCTGCTTTACGAATCACCATTCACCGACCTTACGACGCAAGGGCCTGACGGACTCTTCACCTCAACCCAGATAGATGAGCTGATATCCGCACTGGAGCAGATCAAGGCAACAGCACTGGCATCTCCGGTTTCGCAACAAATCATTGCTTGAGGGTTTTTGAACTGCTTAAGAGAATTCATAAAGGAATTGTCGCCGCAGTGAGGCGACAATTGAGTTGAAACTCCTGCTTATTGGCCGCATATGAAAATTACAAGATGAAGCTTGAAGAAAAAGGGGTAATCCGGGCAGGAAATTGTCGTATCACTGATACGACAATTCGATGAGCTAATTGTCTACGCACTGCGTAGACAATTGATCTAAAAGTTTACCCGATGACGAAAATTGATAGGGAAAACTCAAGGAAAAAAGTTGCAATACAAACAAGAAATTGTCTCCGCACTGCGGAGACAATTGGTCCTGCTATACTTCCGGAAGCTCATATGCTAGAAATACTCAAAAAATCTAGGGTCTTTGGTCTGGCTGAGAGAGAATTGTGCAAGAACCTCTTGCACAAACTCTGTTTACACCTGCGAAGGAGGATCAATTTCTCCGAAGTGCTCCCGGAAGAAGAGATTGTCGTGACACTGTCACGACAATTGAGCTGGTTCAATCTCTGACTTTTTTCCCTCAATTATTAACGAACTGATTTTCTAACCTGGAGAACAAACTCTACCCTCTACTCTAATATTTTCCATCTAAACGCGAAAATTTATATTCTATTCGCATATTATTGGAATTAATGCATTTTTCCAGAACTGAACTTCAAACAATCGCAGAACTCGCAAAAGGCAACACCTCAATAAGCACCATAGCCGAAGCTCTCAATAAAAGCGAAAAGCACGTCTACCGAATTGTGCAAAAACTTGAAGAAAAAGACCTTGCAACCCTCTCCTCTGGAGAAATTGTCCCCAGGAAAAGCACCTTGATGGTCAGGTTGACCCGGATTCTCGATTCGTACCCGAATTTGATATCTGTTCTGGCAGATTCCGGAATCTCTATACTCGTCTCTCTGCTTGAAGCAAAAACTGTGGATGAAATCACTGAAGAGACGGATGTGAAAAAGAGTACAGCCTATGCTTTTCTGAAAAAAGCCTTAAAGATAAGCCTGATAAAAAGAGACGGGGAACGTTATGTACTCAATGAAAGGATCTGGAGAGAGGTGCCAGACCTGCTTAGGGAAATAAGGGATATCAAAAGGTTGCTTGACCCGCGAGTGCCCTATAATTCGGTAATATACTACCGGGACCAGGGGGAGGTCATTTATTCCAATAAGTATGGCGGGGATTCTGGAGAAAAGACTGGGTTTTCGGTCTTCGAAAAAGAAGGGATCAAACTCCTTTTGCCAACCACCTATTACTATTATTCGGATAAAGAACCGGAAAAAGAGCTTACAAAAGAAGATATTTTCCGGCATGCGCTTTATGTTGCAGAGAAAGAAGCTTCTGTCAGACATTTCATATTCCTTGCACTTTTCTACTGTAAGTTCGAGGACGAATTGAAAGGTGTGAGACACAACATAGTTGAGAACCTGAAGCTTGTTTTGCAGGGAGAAAGGATCAGGGGGTATCCTGCTTTTGAAGAAATTAAGGAAAAGGCGGATATGTATGGGATTGAGATAAAGGAAGGTCAGCAATAATGATAGAGAGTGTAGTGGAAGTCCAGAGACTTTTTAAAGAAATTGGTGATTTATTGGCCGGTACTCCAGAACCTGAAAAACTTGAAATTTTTGTTATCGGTGGGACCGTGCTTCTGGAACAGGGCCTTAAGCCTGCAACAAAGGATATAGACCTCGTAGTCCTAAATTTGCATGACTTTAAACTGTTTGAAAATACTCTCAACACCCTTGGTTTCAAAAGTACAAAACCAACCCCCGGATACGTTCATATGAATATCAGCCAGGTCCTGGAGAGAGAAGACTTCAGAGTAGACCTTTTCCATACAAGTGTCTGCGGGAAGTTTTCAGTCACAGATTCAATGGTCGAAAGGGGTAGAGAATACTTAATCCTGGACAGCCTTGCTGTTTATCTTTGCTCCAACGAGGATGTTTTCCTGTTCAAGACAATGACCGAAAGGAGTGGAGACATTGAAGACTGCATTTCTCTTGCAAAAAGAGGCGTTGAATGGGAAATAATTCTTGACGAACTTAAAAACCAGATCAAATTAAGTGGACAGAATGTCTGGATAACGTGGGTAGGAGAAAGGCTTGGCATACTTGCAGACGAAGGACTCTATATCCCAATACTTGAAGAAGTGGAAAAGTTGAGCGAAGAATATTATGAGAACGAATTAAGAAAATACCCGAGTTAAAAAGAAATATCAGTCGGCTTCGGCATTATGTGGAAAAATGTTCACATGATATATATATTATGTGGCGAAAATTCCACATAAACCAATAAAACAGATTTATGGCACCCAGCATTTCCAGCGAAATGAGAAAAACATTAAAGGATTCGCATTTTACTGGAAAATACACCTTATCAAAGGGTCCGGCCTGGATCGTGGCTCAAAGTACTTTAAGTGGAGCACGTATTTTTCAAGCTTATCGATGTTTTAGCCGTGGGCTTGGATAAAAACAATTGAGCCCCTGGCGCAGGCGAGGCTCTCTTTTTCGATGTCCGATTCGGAATTGCCGTCAATGTAAGTCTTTTTGACTTAACCAAGTGAACAGCAAACTGTCTTAACATATCTCTGCCGGGGAAAGAATACGCCCAAAATTGTGCAGCAGCCTGCTGCACAATCTACCTGTCTTCTGCCTGAACGTGGTAGAAACGATATGTCAGAAACATTAGAGCCTTCTTCGCCGCTCTCTCCGCTGAAAAAGTCTCAACACTGTTTAGAGAGTCTAAAAGGTAGAATATGGGACGGAGATTTCACCGTTTTTATTTATATCTTTTTTTCCAGAAAACAGCAGACAGAAAAGATGTTCCTTTCTGAAAAACATCTGCTTAAGACAGGTTTCACGACGCAGGATTCATAATTACACAATTGTCTTCATGGCAGATGTGAAAAGTAAAAAGGGACAACATCAGTTTAGTTTCGAAATATATATTCTCTGGTAATTTTATATATGAAAATTATATTTGATGTTATTAAATAATAATTTTATGAGGAACCAAATTTACAAAAAAATGAATAGGGGAATGAAAATTTTTTAGTTAAGAGGGAAATTTGGTAAAAAATGGAGAAAAATCCATGTTCAAGGGAATAAAATCTTTAAAAGAATTTATTTATGGGAAAGGATTACGGCTAAATCTTATTGAAATAATCCTGGAAAAAATGGTGCTGGCACCAATGGTTGCGACAGCGGAAAAACCAAATTCGGGTGTCTTGCCGATGGAATCCACGCCTTTTGGGAAGACGTATAAGGAATGGAGTGAAGAATGGTGGAAGTGGATACTTTCAATACCTTCCGACAGGAACCCTCTCTCAGATGACGGATCAGGAGAATTCTGTGCCGAAGGACAGTCGGGAAAAGTATGGTTCCTGGCTGGTAGCTGGGTAGGAACCGAGGAACTCAAATGCGAAGTGCCTGCCGGAAAAGCACTCTTTTTCCCAATAATTAATACCGAGTGCTCAAAAATAGAAGGGTATGGAAAAACTGAACAAGATTTCTGTAGTAGTGCTAAAAGCCAGATGGATACTATAACGGAAACAAAGGTGACCGTTGATGGCAAAGAGTTGAAGTGCTATAGGGTAGAATCAAAGCTCTTTGTATTTAAACTTCCGAGTGATAACGTTCTTGAGGAATTCGATTATATTATACCAGACTTTAGAGGGACCAGATCCAGTCCAACAGTATCTGATGGCTACTGGATAATGCTGGCACCCCTTTCTAAAGGAAAACACGTGGTTTGCATTTACGACAAGGTGGAAGGAGTGATGCCGGACGGCTCTGACTTCGAAACTGAAATGACTTACAATCTGGACGTACACCCTTAAAGTAAAATGAAGCCGTAAATCTATGTATGGCAAGCGTTATTTCTGAAGTGCCTCTATCATCGGCTTTTAGGGTAGATAATAGTATACTTTTTTAAGAGATGTATTTTTCAAGCTTATCGATGTTGTAGCCGTGGCCACGAATAATAATATTTATAATCCCATCAAGAGTATCCACTCGATGATGGTAGATAACCTGGCTTCAGATGAAAACACTGTACTTCTTGAGCGTATTTTCCAGGTCCACAAATCCCCCTGCAAAGTAGTTCTGGCAATAACCGGCGGTGGGGCTGAGATCATCGGGGAATTGCTTCGCCACGGCAGTGGTTCTGCAACAGTGCTGGATGCAGTTGTTCCATATGGTATGGCTGCAATGGACCGGTTCCTCGGCAGGAAACCTGAGAAGTACTGCTCGGAAAAAACCGCAAGGCTGATGGCGATGGTTGCTTACCAGCGAGCCCTGGGACTGTCGACAGGCTCTGGCGGGCTTGCAGACCCGGACGTAATCGGAATCGGAGCAACCTGCAAGCTTAAGGCTGCAAATGAGCGGGAAGGCAGGAAACACGAAATCCACGTTGCCATTCAGGCAGCCCGTGAAACCGGGGTCTGCACCCTTGAACTGGCAGCGGACAGGACAAGGGAAAAAGAAGAAAAGATTGCTGCACTCCTTATTTTCAATGTACTCTCCCGTCACTGCGGCGTTCCTGAAATCGATTTGCCGGACGGGATCGGGGCCGCGGAAGAGAGAAGGAAAAGGATAGGAAAAGAGGGAGAAGAGGAAAGAGAAGAAGTTATTGAAAAATATGCTTCTGTTTCCGGGGTGGTAGGAAATCTCCTGAAACAGCAGAGCTGCACCCCGGAGAGTTCCTGCAAAACGGCTGGAATGGCAAGGATCAATCTTAATGAAGTAAAAGCTCCCGAAGAGATAAAACCTGAAGAGACTAAACCCGAAAAACCTGAAGAAATAAAACCCAAAAAACCTGAAGAGACAAAACCCAAAAAACCTGAAGAAATAAAACTCGTATTTTCAGGCTCTTTTGACCCCTGCCACAAGAACCATGTCTTTATGGCGATGTGTGCTTCGAAGGAATATAATTCGCCCGTCCACTTCGAAATCTCTTTGACGAACGTTGACAAGCCCCCCATAGATTTTATCTCACTGAGCCAAAGGCTTGATTCATTGAGGAAATACAAAGACGAAGCCTTCATGGGCGGGGTTTGCCTGACCAACGCACCGCTCTTCCTGCAAAAAGCCGACCTTTTTCCGAACAGCACCTTCATCATTGGGGCAGATACCTTCAACAGGCTATTTGACGCAAAATACTATGACGGCACAGTAGATACACCCGCCATTTTAAGGCACTTTAAGGAAAAGAATATCCGGTTCATGGTGTTTCACAGGAAATCCGTCGAAATGTCCATCAAACCTGAGGTCCTTGATTTTTGCGAGATAATCCCGGTTGACGAATACGAAGACGATGGGACTTCGTCGAGGGAAATCAGAAAAAGATACAGGGAAGAACAGGAAGAAACCGGAAACGTGAAGTGAATAAAGGGGAGCAGCTTGCTGCATAAATCCTTTTTTCCATAAATGCTGCGCCTGGGTAGTATAGAGAACCCTGATCGGAGAAACCTGATCGGAGAAACCTGATAGCTTCCCTAAATTCTAACCGGGTTCCTCCTTTATAGCTGTAAAATTTTCTCCTTCTCGGGGAGAACTAAGAACTGTCTTACTTTTCTAAACCACTCCTAACATTATAATATTATTATTTATATAAGGGAAAATTTTAAATATATTAAATAGGAAACAACTTACCGTCTTCCGATAAAAGCCGAGAGACCATTCACATTTATTTTGAGATGAAAAAAAGGACAGAATAAAATGGCAGATTTTGAAGGATCGCTCCACGAAGTTGCCGATGCGGTAATCTCCTGTAAAAAGGAAAAAGTGCTCGAAGCGGTTGAAAAAGCAAAGGCTGAGCTTCCGCCTGAAGAAATCATTGATAAAGGGCTTTCAGCAGGCATGAACCAGGTAGGAGTTCTTTTTGAGAGAGGAAAACTCTTCCTGCCGCATGTGATGATGGCAGCTGATGCAATGACTGCAGGCGTGAAACTGCTTGAAGAGGGCATGCCGGCAGGTTCCCGGGAAAAGAAGCTCGGAACCATTGTAAACGGGACTGTCGAAGGCGATGTTCACGACATAGGCAAGTCAATAGTCTCAACCATGCTGCAGTCTGCTGGTTTTGAAGTCCACGACATAGGCAGAGACGTTCCTATCCGGAATTTTGTCCAGAAGGCAAAGGAAACTGACGCCGATATGATAGGGATCTCTGCCCTTATGACCACAACTCTCCAGGGGCAGAGAGAGGTTATCGAACTCCTGAAAGAGGAGGGGCTGCGCAGCCGCGTCAAGATAATGGTAGGAGGGGCTCCCGCAACCCAGGCCTGGGCTGACAAAATAGGAGCGGACTGCTACGCAGAAAATGCAAGCGAAGCCGTTTCCAAGGCAAAGGAACTCCTGCTCTGAACCCCTAATTTTCAGTTTAAATTTAACAGGTTTTATTCAAAAAAGGAGGATAAAAAATGGTAACTGAATATGCTCTGAGGATGGGAGATGGGAAACGTGTCTTCCTTACCAGAGAAAAAATTCTAAGCGAGATCGAAGCCGGCTCTGGAAACGCTGCAGACCTTGGAGAAATCCCCGATCTCAGTGCTGATGAAATCGACAGGCTTGCAGAAATCCTGATGATGCCCGGAAAAGCCGTAAGTGTGGAGCAGGGTATGGAAGTGCCTGTTACCCACGATATAGGTACAATCAGGCTTGATGGGGACCAGGGCAACAGTGGAGTTGGAATTCCTTCCAGTCGGCTTGTCAGCTGCATGACGCATGAGAGGGCTTTTGGAGCTGACACAATGGAACTCGGACACATCGATTACAGTTTCAAGCCGGTCAAGCCCGTAGTCGCAAACGAGTGCCAGGCAATGGAAGTCTGCCAGCAGAACATGATCATCCCGCTTTTTTATGGGGCAATGCCGAACATGGGGCTTTATTATACTCCTGACGGACCCTTCGAAAACCCCGGGGACCTCATGAAGGCCTTCAAAATCGATAAGGCAAAAGATTCCATGGAACATGCAGCCGAACACCTGACAAGAGATACGGTTTGGGTTATGCAGAAGCTCTTTGCCTCAGGGGCAGACGGGGTCAACTTTGATACAACTGCAGCAGCCGGAGATGCGGATATGTACGGCACACTCAACGCCGTAAAAACCCTGAGAGCCCTGTACCCGGAAATGTATATCGAAATGGGCATGGCAGGAGAAATGGTGCTCGGGATGCACGGGGAACTGGAGTACGATGGAGTGCGTCTTGCCGGACTCTGGCCGCATGAACAGGCACCTCTGGCAGCAACAGCCGGAGCAAACGTCTTTGGCCCCGTGGTCAACACCAACACAAGCAAGACCTCAGCCTGGAACCTGGCACGGGCTGTCACATTCATAAAGGCGGCAGTAGAAGCGTCTTCAATTCCCTGTCACGTGAACATGGGTATGGGTGTAGGCGGAATCCCCATGCTTGAAACTCCCCCGGTAGATGCGGTTACAAGAGCAAGCAAGGCAATGGTTGAGATTGCCGGCGTAGACGGCATATAGATCGGGGTCGGCGACCCGCTGGGTATGCCGATTTCCCACATCATGGCGTCGGGGATGACCGGGATCAGGGCTGCAGGCGATCTCGTTGCAAGGATGGAGTTCTCAAAGAACATGCGAATCGGGGAGGCAAAAGAGTACGTGGCAAAAAAGCTCAATGTCGATACAATGGACCTCTCAGACGAACATATCATGAGAGAACTCCGTGAAGAACTTGACATTGGTGTCATCACCTCCGTGCCAGGAGCTGCAAAGGGCATTGCTGCAAAGATGAACATCGAAAAACTGCTCGATATAAAGATCAACTCCTGCGAAACTTTCAGGGCACAGATTGCCTGAAACGGGTCCTTAAAGAGAATTTTTGAAAAAAGGTGAATCTTATGACAGATAATACCCCTCCATCTAAATCTCAAATCGACTGGCAGTATGCAGAGGAATGCGACAGAGCAAGCTGTGACTTTAAAGGACTTGAAAGGTCCATTGACTGGAAACAGGGACTTGCAATTGCCCTCGGTGTCCCTTTACTGATCCTACCCTCAATAGGCTATTTTACAGGTTACGTCTGGGCTTTTTCAATAGCTGTATGGGGCCTGACCATTTTCCTGGGCTTCTTCCAGAACCTTGCATTCGGAGAGCTTGCAACGGTCTTTCCGAAGGCTTCAGGCCTGCCCGGCTACACACAGACCGTTTTTGGCTCGAATTCAAACAAAAACAATAAAGGAAAGTTTAAGCTAGGGAAATTCATTGGCGGTTTCAGTGCCTGGAGTTACTGGTTCGGCTGGAGCCCGGTGCTCGCAATCTATGCAATCCTTATCGGAAGTTACCTAAAAGGCCTTATCCCTGCCTTTTCAGCCATCCCCGAGACCCTGCTCTCCTTAATGGTCGGAGCCGTGATTTTCGGGTCTCTTGCCGTTATAAACGCAAAAGGGCTCAAGAACGGAGCAAGAGCCGGATATATTCTAGCTGTTGTTTCCCTGATTCCTCTTATCGTTATTACCATTGCCCCATTCATTACGGGGGACTTCCACCTTGTTAACATCACAGGCTCCTGGTTCCCAACGGACTGGACCTGGGATCTGAAACACATCCTTATCCTCTTCGGGATTTTCGCAATGGCTGAATGGAGCGCCTGTGCCTGGGAAACTGCAGCCATCTACGGGCCCGAATATAAGAACCCAAACACTGACACTCCAAAAGCGCTGATGGTCTGTGGAGGAATCTGCCTTGTGCTCTATGTGCTTGTACAGACCTCGGTTATAGGCACGCTCGGAGTTGAAGGTGTGCTTTCCGAACCCGTATCTCCAATGCTTCCTATTGCCAACCTCACGCTTGGCACACTTGGAGCCTCAATTGCAATTATCATGCTTGTAGGGGCAATGCTCCTTATCATCCAGACTGCCTTCCTCTCCTCGGCAAGGTCAATCTACTCGATGTCAGTTGAAGGCAACCTGCCCGCATTCCTGAGCAAATTGAACTCCCACGGGCACCCTATGAACGCAATGATTGCCGATGCCCTGTTTAACATGGGCCTTATCCTGCTCGGGACTCCGACAGCAATCCTGGCAGCCTCTGCTATAGGTTATATAGTCGCAAACGGGATAAGCCTCTATACCTACGTAAAGGTAAGAAATGACCCGGAACTCTCAAAACTGGACAGGCCCTTTAAAGCCCCGAACGGCTGGAAAAACATAGCAATGGCAACTGCCATTTTGAATATCCCCTTCTTCCTTGTAGGCATCATATACCTCAACAGCCTCGAACTCGGATGGGCTACAACCGGAATCGGCTTTTCCGTGCTCTGTCTCTATGTCCCGCTCTGGTTCTATTCCCAGAGAGAGGCAAAAAAATCAACTGAAGCAAAAGAAACAAAAACTGCAGAAAAGGAAGCGGTTTTAGCCGAAAGTTCTGCATGAAAACTGAAACTTCAACATGAAAATATCCGGGACTGTTCCATGGAGATTTCGCGATCCCAGGTAGCAGTTTCGGACCGCAAATTCAACCGGAACATTCCTGTTCCGGGTTCTCTTATTTTCAGGTGCTCTTATTTTCAGGTTCTCTTATTTTCAGGTACTCTTATTTTCAGGTTCTCCCTGATTAATGGTGTTCTTTGATTACTCGGTTGATATTATTCAGAATATCCAAAGCTGGAATCTTTTGTTTTTTTCTTACGAGCTTTTTGGAGCTGAAACCATCTCTTTTGCCCCACAAGAAAAATAGTAACAGGTTAATTCATGCTGGAATTTAAAGAGAAACTGAATGCAGAAAAGTATTCCTGACCCGAAAATGCGTCCCTTGACCCCAAAACCACATTTTAATCCACTTTTCATAGGGAGCCTCCGCCAGCTTGTCTGGCGGCCCTTCCCAAAAAGAAGAAAGACGTAGAATAGAAGAAAGAAGAAAGAAGGGAAGATGTTTGAGGAAGTAGTAAAAATCGATAGAATCAGATGTGTAATGGATTATTTTCAGGTATAATTTAATTCTGTTTTGATTGCGTTTTCACAGACTTTTTACTTCAATTTTACTTTATAAATTTTAGTAATGGTCTTTTTCGTTCTCTTTTTTGTCTGAAAGCCGCTCTCCTGCGTCGAGCGTGACAAGAACGACCCTGTATAGCTAATAATGTTGTACTGGTCAGATACATCTACAAAGTAGTCCTCTTGAGCGTAGCGAAAAGGACCGCGTACTCCCGAGGCGCAATTCGGGCAGCGAAAAGGACCGCAAGCTCCCGAATCGCAACTCGGGTGGTAGAGCAAATGACGATGTGCAGGTCAGAGTTCTAAATTTCGAGCTGGCATTATTTTCTTTTTATTCGAAAATATCAACCTTTTAATGGTGGATGACCTGATTAATTGGTTGGTATTACTCCAAAATGACCGCAAATAGCATCTCTTGTTCTTTATTTTCACGCGCCGCGCTTCGCTTGAACCCGCCTTCGTACGTAAATATAAACGAACTCAATAGCCGGGATGGGGTTTCTAGTACCAAAATATCAACCATGGAGCCGGAGGAAATCTATTTTCAGCTCCTGATTTTATTTATTCTACCAGTAGTCAGTCCTGAATAACAGAGAATAGAAACTAAAGAAAAATAAGAGTAGCAGAAAATAAAGCAGCAGAAAAGTAAGAATTGAAGAAAAGTAAGAATCGAAGAAAAGTAAGAATCGAAGAAAAGTAAGAATCGAAGAAAAGTAAGAATCGAAGGAAAGTAAGAATCGAAGGAAAGTAAGAATCGAAGAAAAGTAAGAATCGAAGAAAAGTAAGGAGTGAAAAATCAGGACGAAGGAGAATATAATGATTATTCCAGCATCCACTTCCATACCGAGTTAACGATTATTTTTCTCTTTTCCCCATCCCTGTCTGCTATCTCCATGACTTCTTCATCGTCCAGGGTAAGGATAAGCCCCTCATTAAGCCCGTATTCTTCCATCGCTGCCATAAGCCCGAGGACCTCCCGTTCCCTTGCTGCCGGGCTTCCGAAGTAGACTGAGACCTGAACCGCAGCCGTGACAGCCTGGCTATCTTTTTCGGTTATAATAAAATCACATTCTTTCCTGTCCCGGAAGTATGAGACCTGCTTGCCCTGCCTGAGCAGTTCAAGAAACACAAGGTTTTCAAATCTTAATCCCAGGCTGTCCGGATAATTGGGATATACCGTCTTGAAGAAACCCGTATCTCCGGCGTAAACTTTACATGGGGCATCTTTTTCTTTTCCGTTTTCGGATACGTTGTTAAACATAGGGGTCCGGTACAGCAAAAAAGCTTCTTCCAGATAGTCAAGGTAGTCGCGGATAATATCCTCGTTATTGATCCCACTCACTTTTTTCAGGGTATCAATTGAGTATTCCGATGCCATGTTCGAGATGAGAAAAACTGCAAGTCTCTTCAGCCCTTCAGCGTCCTGAATATCGTGCCTGGCAATAACCTCTGTCTGCAGAGTTTCCTCAAAATACTTCCGGGAGAGCATGGAATTTCCATTTTTTATTACGCCGGGAAAGCCTCCGTTATCAAAATAATGTAGAAAAAGGCACAGCATTTCATCGCATCGGGAAGGTGTGAGTAAGTTAGGCCTTGGGACCCTGAGCTTTCTCAGAGTTAGATATTCTTTAAAGGAAAATGGCAAAAGTTTGAGAACCCTGGTCCTGTCTGCAAAGAGTGAAGAAACGTCCGGACTCAGGAGACTTGTGGAAGAAGAGGTTATAAAAACTCCTGCTCCTTCTCTGTTAAGCCTGTCAACCCAGTTCTCCCAGCCGGGGACATTATGAATCTCATCAAGGAAATAGTGGACAGCTCCTTCTGCATCCGGGTCTTCATCAGGTATTTCTTCATTTTCATTCTCTTTTATGTAAACTTCAGCCGCAATTTTCTCAATTTCCTGAAAATCTTCGGGTTCTAATTCTTTAAACCTGCTGTCTTCAAAATTAATGTAAACCTTTGTACCCTGCAGAAGGCTTGCGACCTGCTTCAGGAAGGACGTCTTGCCTGCATGGAGTGGGCCATAGATCAAATTGATCTCATGTCCATCCAGACAGGGGGGGACTGGGATGTTACGTGGGATTATATCAAAGGGGCTCTGGAAGAAGGTTTTGTGGTCAAGAACCAGAGGGAGAAGTTCGGGTCTTTGCATGTGATCACGATACTTTTGGACGTAAAACTATATAGTTATTCTGGCACAGACCTTCTCTTTTAAAAAAAATGAATACTTACTGATTCTTAAAAAGGAGAAAATAAAGTAGTATTTCTAATTTAACGGGTGCTGTCATGTGATTTCATTGTGCATATACTGGAAAATGAGTTATTGGCTTCAAACCAATTGAAATTACTCCAAATTACTGCTTATTTTCAAATTATCAGTTCTATTAACGTCCCTCTGGAAAACAAGTTTTAATTTAATGTCTTAAAGCTAGAGAAAGGATCTTGCATCATAAGAACAAAAAGTTAGGTGTCAGAGGATAAATATAAATATTTTTTAATAGAGTACCTGGCCAGACCAGTTCGATCGAAGGTGATTAAACTTCAATATAATACACACGATGTCGTTATGGGGAAAAATATATAGTTTTATAAATTTATCCAACACCTATCCGGGACTGTCAATCCTTTTTAGGCTCATAGATCGTTTTCTGTCTACCACATCTTGTACACACAAAATACTTTTCTCTTACATTTGAAGCATAGATACTCAAACCTCCACTTCTTTTCCATTTATGAAACCCTATAAAACACAAAATGCTCCGCTGTAGAGGTTTTCCGGAAACTCTGGATGGAGCCCTGTAAGCCAAGTAATCACTCCTGCATTATCAATGAAACTCTAATCAATGAAACTCTATTACCTGAAAGTTCAAACCCATGCATGAAAAATTATCTTTGTAAATATCTTAACTAATAGCGGTTTTTTATAAATTTTTATATTCTTTATCATTCAGATTTATTTTGTGTTATAATAATTATTCCAGTTTATTTGGAAGAATGGACAACTTATGCTATCCACAACAAGCGTTGATATTTTTGTTCAATTTTCAACATTGTCTCGATTTTCTACATCCAAATACAATTCAGTATACCCACAATCTAAACAAACATGCACTTTAAATTCGCGCATCGGGCCAGAAAAATAGCATTCGCTATCAGATTCATAACCGATACGTTCTCCAATTATGTGACCTGCATCGAGATTTTCGCTGCCACATTTTGGACATTTTCTCTTTTTCATTTTGTATTAACCCCACTTCATCATTGAGATTCTGGCCTTGTAGAAATCCTCGAAGTACTTTTTACGAAAAAGGATACAAAAATCTGATTGTGAACTACCCATCATTTTTTGCCCCCACAAAAATGATTGAGCATTTCATAATGTCATCGAATAAGTATATTAAATTTGTTGAGATCAGTCTGACATAGCCAAAAATTGGGTTTCAATCCAGTTTTTTGCAGCTTTTCTTCAGGCTTATAGCTTTTCATCAGGCTACTTCTTCCTCCATACTCCATGTTTTTTTAGACCCCTCAGCTACAACTCTAAAATGCATCCGATCCCATTCCATTAGCATCCCCAGACAATTCTGGAAGCTGAAAAGCAGCTTCTTTCAACCCTTTTAGTCTTTGCTTACTCCTCAGGCCATCTTCCCGATTCTTGCAGAGCCTGTTCTTTCCTTTAATGGTTCAAATAGAGCAAATAAAAGGTTCAAATGAATCCGCAGCTTAAACAAACCATAAATACAATCAAAATCAAAAAAGTAAATAAGTAAGACGAGAACTCTAGATAATCCCTAAAGCAAGGAATGAGAATTCGATGAAACTAATGTATTCGCCTTTGATACTATTTGCATTAATCCTGCTCTTTTTGGCTCCAGGTCCTGCAGCAGCAGAATTGATTCAAGAGTCTGCTGAAATTCCATATCAAATAAGCAATTCTGATCGTATAGTGATTGGCACGGTTAGTGACATCCAAGAGCACTATGACCATACAATCTTTACAATTACAGTTGAGGAATGGCTGTATAACTCCCTGCCCACCGAAACCATAAAGGTAAGAACCGAGACCGGCAGAAATGTCTGGACTGAAGACCAGGCAGAGTTCACCCTGAAAGAGTCCGTGCTCCTCATGCTGAGGGACGAAGAACCCGATAAGCAGCTTTTCAGCGTGTCTGTAGGCTTTCCCGGAAAACACCCTGTATCAGACAGGGATGCGGTAATTGAGGAACTGAAAGTTCAGGAAAAATGGCAGGAAAAAAAACAGACCGAAAACGAGACAAATAAGACCGGAACAACAGGTAAACAGCCAGTAGATTCAAACTCACCCTCAGATCCGGAAAGCACTCCTTTCACAGGCATTCTATGGGTAGTTGTGGCAGTGATAGGAGCATTTGTGTGCACAGGGAAGAAAAAGTAATATTATCCGGTAATATTATCCACTTTATTCAGATTACCCATAATAAGCCCGGAAGTGCCGGAATGAAGAAAAAATGAATAGTGTGGGAAAAATACCATCTGGTCCAAGAAATAGTTCCATTGGACATGAAAACTGATTTTCAAAAATAATAAAGATAATAGTCATCAATTCAAAAAAAGGACGAATTCTCATAAGTTGTCCTTTACACCTTGAAGAGATGACTATGGATTCTGTTTCTTTTAAGGTTCAGTAGTTATTTCAGGCTCAATAGTTATCATTATCAGCAGCCACAGCCACAGCCACGACCATGACCATGACTACAAACTATCTTGTAATAAATCTTCATATAGCAAATTCTATAGTTGAAGTTAAAGAAAGTAAAACATCCACACATTATATGTTCCTCCATTCTTAGTTTATTCTTATTACGTTTGCTTTTATACATTGGAGAATATGAACCCTTTAAAATTAGGCGCATCTTCTTCTAATGGTGTGTACTTTTCAAGCATTAGGTGCATTTCCTTCTAATGATGTGTACATTTCAGGTTAAACCCTTTATCAACCCCCAAAGTATTATACTCACGGCAATTAATTTTTGAAACGTTTCTTGATACTGATTTCACTTGGAGAGGAGCAGATGTTATTTAATTGCCAGAAAGTATAAATTAAATAATAATATGAAATTATATAAAATTGATAGAATTAATGATTCGAATCATTTAATAGTCTTTGAAAATCCTGACAAATATCCGGCTGAAATTATATGTTTGCTTTTTTTCTTAACTTATAAGTTATAATTCTTAAAAACTCTAAATCGTGCAGGAATATGTTTGCTTTTTTTCTTAACTTATAAGTTATAATTCTTAAAAACTCTAAATAGTGCAGGATATTTAGTATTTAATCCCAACTTCCGCAGAAGTACACAAAAATGCCACAAGTTTTCTCAATACGGCGGTAGTTTAAATGTTCATCCCGCCTTTAAGGAATGATACTGGGCAAATCGGCAAGTAAATTTATCCATATGTTAGAAACGTTTCTGAAAAAGTTGAAAGGCTGTATCCCACCACTAAAGAGACTGTCCGACAATTACCGCGGATAATTAGAGTTTCCTGTTTGGATATATTTTCAGTCGGCAGATAAATGAATTACTTACCGATAAATCCAGATTCGGTTCTAAAAAACTAGACTATGGATAAAGCCTCTCCTCATATTATGTGCTACTGAACGTGATTTCATATTGTATCCATAAGACATTATTAGGTCGTCCACTGTTATATGGTTGATATTTTTGAAAAAACCGAATTGCGATTAGGGAGCCCGCGGTTCTTTTCGCTGCCCGAATTGCGCCTCGCCCGAATTGCGCCTCGGGAGTACGCGGTCCTTTTCGCTGCGCTCAAGAGGACGACTTAAATATTTATAGCCCGTGCAACCTTATTTGCCGTATTGTGTCATTTTTGTCACGCTCGATGCAGGAGAGCGGCTTTCAGACAAAAAAGAGAACGAAAAAGACCATAAATAAATTTATAAATTAAAATTGAAGTAAAAAGTGAGTAAAAAGTGAAGTAAAAAGTAGGGGGATGTCGTCCGAACAGGATAAAAATATACCTGAAAAATACTCTTTTCCATGTCTGTTTTTATTGATTTTTACTGGCGATTTCAGCCTCTTTATTTTTTCCTTCTCTTATTATATTTCTTCTTTTTTCTTCTTTTTTTGAAGGGCCGCCAGGCAAGCTGGCGGATACGTCCGATATTACCTGTGAATTAAAAAGCGGTTTTCGGGGTCAAAGGAAGGGGTCAAGGGAAGTATTCTTCGAACCAGGAAGGCATTTCACTATAATTCTCGTTTTTTCTCAATACCAGCAGGAATTTGCCTGTTATTTTTTTGCGGGCAGGCGAGACGGTTTCAACCCTATAAGGCGCAGAAGAGAAAAAAGATTTCATCTCAGGATATTCTGAATAATACCAACCGATTAAGTAGGAACCACCTATTAATATCCATTAGGTATAATATAAACGGAAATATAGTTAAGAAATTGATATTAGATCGTGCCCGTGAGTTTTGATTGAGTTATAGATTAAATCTGGAAAAACAGGACGAAAAACGGAAAATAAAGGTTCAAAGTATCCTCTTCGGGATCGAAATATGAATTCCACGAATTTGAGTGAAATTTAATTAATTTTATGAGTGGAGGAATCACACCCATAGAATCACACCCATAGAATCACACCCATAGAATCACACCCATAGAATCACACCCATAGAATCACACCCATAGAATCACACCCATAGAATCACACCCATAGAATCACACCCATAGAATCACACCCATACGACCTATTCAAGTTACAAACTTCATGAATGTAACGTTTAAGTGTCGCCTTGCTGGAAAATTTACCGTTTATTTTGAAGAGAATACGGTTCAAGCTACAGTGTATACCCAGATTACCCAGATAATCACATTGGGAGCCCTGAAAAAGAATCTGTAGCTGCTAAATCATAAAAAAGTAAGGATCAATAGCCATCAATTCAAGATAAAACGAATTTAGAGAATGTCTCCATTATATCTCGAAAAGATGGCTATGGAAACAATTTTTTATCAGTTTAAATGGTTATTATCAATCTGCTTAAAGAGTTATCAGAAGCAGAACTTGATTTTGAAAATTGTTTCCTGATAAAAGCATATTACGTTTTTGTAATAAAAGCTAAAGTATCCCATTATATTTTCCTCCAGATGTTAATGTGTTCTTCTTTATTTAGTTTAGACATTTTTCTTGTATATTCGGTGCATTATTTGAAAAGAATGAAGTTTTTTTGAAATTTGATTAACTTTCTAATGGTGTATACAACTTCAGTCAAACTCTCTATCAACCCCCAACATCAAGATTATACTCATAGCAATTATTTTTAGAAACTAGCCTGGCGGCTAATTCCTATTTGAAGGCTAACAGACTGAATTTTAATTGCTTAAGAGTATAAATAAAAATATATTCATAAAATATATAAAATCAACAGAATTAACAATACTTACCATTAAATAGTGCTTGAAAAACTGGAAGAATCCCGTAGGAATAAAGGGGTCAACTTATAAATTTAAATTATAGGTTATAAATTTGTAAGTGTACCGGTAGAATAAAGCTTTTATCCCTCTTTTCTGCAAATAAGGGAAAAGTAAGACAGTTCAGGAAAAATGAAGGGCAAAAGGCATAATAAAAATTAATATAAAGCTTTAAAGCCTGCGAATATGAATGAAAATACGAATAACACTTTCTATTTATAAACTATATAAATTACAGATTTTTCATTATAAGTATGCTTGTTTTATGCTTGTTTTCCAGGAAAAAAATTTAAATTATTATATTAGACGAAATATTTTAATTAGTCAATTCCCTGCACTCTGACCATTCACATGTCCGTTTAGCCCTCAATTCCCGCACATCCCGATTAATTCTTTCGCCCAATTAAGCTTCTTTTTCTTAATCGGATTCACTAAGGGGTCTTCAAAGTCAAATCCTGCGAGCCTGATACTTTTAGCCTCGAATTCCCTGGCTACAAAAACGCAGCGGTCTCCATCACTGAATCCGCCGAAGTTGTATACTTGATCAAAAGGCCGGGCCTGGGTAGTTGCAATAAAGCGCCTGAATCGGGGCACATATTTTTCCAGCTTATCCATGTTGTCCCCGTGGGCATGGATGAGGACTATTGAGCCCCTCGAACAGGCAAGGATCTCTTTTTCGATGTCAGTTTCGGAATTGCCGTCAAGGTCGGTACAGATAACTTCAGGCACGCGGCCAATATCCATAAGGACGGCAGCGGCTCCATCGGCTGCAATTATCACAAAAGTAGAAAGGTCGATTTTCAAAAGCTCGTTTCTGAGTCCGGGAGCATTTCCGCAGACCAGGACAGGCTTTCCTGAGACCGTATCTTTGAGTTCGGAAAGACTGGCAGTGTTTTTCTCAGTCAGTTTTTGGGAAAGGAGGCGAGCTGCCTCTTCATCACCTGTGCGGTCGAACCCGAAGTCTTCAAGAATTCGTTCGTAGATAGGCTCCCAGGCAGCAAAATTCGTATAAATCACTCCTTTCCTGTTTTTCGTTTATGAACTTAGATTTTCTTATCGAGTTTCATTCTTAAACTTAATTACAGAGTTATTTCTTCGCAATTCCCATCTTCATGGCAATGCCTTCGACATCCCAGTCCTTTACAAGGGCTCCGGAAACCTCGGTACCGCTGCCTATGTTAAAGACATCGGCTCTAACCTCTTCTGCAATAAGATCCTTCAGAGTTTCAACAAGCGCTAAGACCCTTTTGTCTTCGATCCAGACAGAGGCGCGGATGTTTTCATCCACAATAAGGTCGAGTTCCTTCCGCATGTCCTGCAGCCTGCGGATTACTTCCCTTGAGTATCCTTCAGCTTCGAGTTCAGGAGTAAGGTTCGCATCCACATAAACAAGGCCTGCATCGGACTCTGCGCTGGCTGTGCCTTCGGGCAGAGTTTCTTTGTAGTTTGCCATACCCGGAGTGACTGTGACAGTGGTCCCGTCGGCAAGGAGGAGCTCGAATTCCCCGTTTTCAGCAAAGGCTTTCTTTAAAGCAAAACCCTCGACTTTCTGCAGGGCAGGGATAACTTTTCCGGCATCCTTCTTGAAGACAGGCCCGATCTTTCCCGGGTCAGGGATAACCTCAAGCCCGAGTTCGTCCCAGCTCTGGCCAACCCCGGTAAGCACAATGGCTTTGGAATTGGTCTGGTCCATAAGTACGGAACGCAGCCTGTCAACTGCCTTTGCTGCGGCTTCGCTTTCAGGGGAGACAACAATTCTGGAAATGGGCCACCTGAGTTTTCTTCCTGCCTTCTGGCGAGCGTTTGAGGCAGCTTCCACGATGGAACGGGCGGTACTCATGGCTGCTTCAAGCTCAGGGTCAAGATAGGTCTCGTTAACCTTCGGCCAGTCGCTCATGTGCACGGATTCGTTAGCTTTTGGGTCCACGTTCCGGATCAGGTTCTGGTACATCTCCTCAGCCAGGTAAGGCATGAAGGGGGAGATCAGTTTTGTGATGGTTACGTAGACCTCGTAAAGCACACAGTAAGCTGCAAGCTTGTCCGGATCGTCAGCTTCGGTCCAGGTCCTTGGGCGGATAAGCTGGATATACCAGCGCGAGAGGTCTTCGAGGGCAAACTCCAGGATCTCACGGACTGCTTTATGCAGCAGGTACCCGCTCATGGCTTCATCTACAGCTTTTACCACGGACTGGGCTCTTGAAAGAATCCACCTGTCTTCTTCCCGCAGAGCATCTTTAACAGAGTCCAGGCTGACCTTCATCGGGTCAAATTTGTCAAGCGCCATATACGGAAGCGGGAACCTGAAAACGTTCCAGAGGATGTTAATTGAGCGGTGGACAGTTTCTATCTCTTCTAAGTTGAACTTCAGGTCATCCCAGGGCGCACTTGCGGAAAGCACGTAGGCACGCAGGGTATCTGCCCCGAACCTGTCGATGATTTCCAGCGGGGAAATTACATTTCCAAGGCTCTTTGACATCTTCTTTCCGCCGGCATCAAGAGTAAAGCCGTGCATGAGCACACTCTTATAAGGCGCCCGTCCAAAGCCAACCATGCTTGCTCCGAGCTGGGAATAGAACCAGCCGCGGGTCTGGTCATGCCCTTCGGTAATGAAGTCGGCAGGCCACCATTCATCAAACTGGTCCTGCGTCTGCGGGTACTTCAGGGTTGCCCAGGAAGCAACAGCCGAGTCAAACCAGACGTCAAAAACGTCTTCTACACGCTTTTTCTCCCCTCCGCACTCACATGGAATAGTGACTTTATCCACGTAGGGGCGGTGCAGTTCGATATCGTTTTCTATTCCAGCCTTTTCCAGCAGTTCGGCTTTTGTCCCTATTACCTCAAGCTTTCCACACTTCCGGCATTTCCAAACAGGGATAGGAATTCCCCAGTAACGCTGCCTGGAGATACACCAGTCCCTTGCGCCTTCCACCCAGGTCCTGAAGCGGGCTGAGCCTGCCCAATCAGGGTACCAGTCGACTGAATCGATTTCCTCGAGCATTTTTTCTTTGAGATCGGTAATTTTGAGGAACCACTGTTCGGTTGCCAGGTAGATGATGGGGGTCTTGCAGCGCCAGCAGTGCCCGTAACGGTGGGTCACGGTCCCCTCGGCAAGGAGCCTGTCGCGCTCCAGGAGGTCCTCGATGACAACAGCGTTTGCGTCCCTTATGTTCATGCCTGCATACTTGCCGGCTTCCTCGGTGTAGGAACCGTTAGGGCCTACGGGACAGAAAATCGGCAGGCTGTTTTTGACTCCTACATTAAAGTCGTCCATCCCGTGCCCCGGGGCAATGTGCACACAGCCGGTGTTTTCTGCGGTTACGTATTCGGCCTCGTAGACATTGTGCTTGAATTCAGCCTGGCGTGGGATAAGGTCCGCAAGGGGGCTCTCGTATTCCAGGCCTGCGACGTCTTCCCCGAGCATGGTCTCAAGAATTTCGTAGTTCGTGTACCTGCCCTTCCGGATCACGTTCTCAATGAGGGTTGTGGCTGCGATCAGGATTTCTTCTTTTCCGTCCTGACGAATTGCCCTGAACTTCGCATATTCGAAGGACGGGTGGACCGCAACGGCGATGTTTGAGGGGATGGTCCAGGGGGTTGTGGTCCAGATCACTATGAAGGTGTTTTCCTCTCCCTTAACCTTGAACTTGACATAGATGGACGGATCGGTCCTGTCTGCGTACTCGACTTCGGAGTCGGCAATCGCGGTTTCACAGCGGGGACACCAGTTGACTACACGCTTGCCCACGTCAAGCAGGTCCTTTTCCTGAGCCTGTTTGAGGGTCCACCAGGCAGCCTCGATGTAGTCATCTTTTAGGGTCATATAGGGTTCTTCCCACTGCATCCAGACCCCAAGCTTCTGGAACTGCTCAGTCATTGCCTGTTTCTGCGTGAGGGCAAATTCTTTGCATTTCTCAATGAAATTCTCTACTCCGAAACTCTCGATATCCTTCTTGGACTTGAAACCAAGCAAGCCTTCGACCCTGACCTCGATAGGCAGACCGTGCATATCCCAGCCAGGACGCTCAAGGATGTTGCGGTTATTCATGGAGTAATAGCGGAGAATAGAATCTTTAATGATCTTATTCCAGGCAGTCCCCAGGTGGATATGGCCTGTAGTGTATGGGGGCCCGTCAACAAAAAAAAGCCTTTTTCCGGTTTTGCGGTGCTCCCGGGTTTTCCGGTAGGCATCGCTGTCTTCCCAGAACTGCGTTACTTTTTTTTCTATTTGTTCTGCATTGTATTTGGCAGTGATTTCCTTTATCATATGGGAGTCTCCCTGATGAAAAATAAACTAAAGTAAAGGTCGTCGATTCAAGCCCTTTCCTGCGGCTGACAGACAACTCTTAATAAATTGCTATCCAGTAAGTGGTGACAATACTACTACTAATACTGACAAGACTAATACTGACTATGTTAATACTAACAAGCTGCTGCTGGCACGGATAACCAGTAAGCGCTGATTTCAGGATAAATTACTGGTCAACATACTATAACAAACCTCTGACCGGCAAGGTACCGAATTTACGGTAAAGTATATAATGCCCTTTACCGACCGTTTATATACTGTACTTCAGACAAATATCTTACGTACAAAATATCCTTACCCGGGAAAGCAGATATGCACCTTTCCGACGGATAAAAGGATCTACTGCATGCCAATCAGTTTATTCAGTAATTACTGTACTTAATTTAAGCTTTATTGTAACAGCAGAAAAACCAGTCCATTGTTTTCTTAGCAGAGTTGCGCCACCCGAATTGCGCCTCGGGAGTACGCGGTCCTTTTCGCTGCGCTCAAGAGGACTACTTGATGGATTTTAGCAGTGAACTTTGCTCAGGGGACTAAATTATGGATGTTTATGGATGTTAATACTAAAGACTGCGTTCAAGAGGACGAAATTAGATAGTTCTGACCCGTACAACGTCATTCGCCTTATCATGCCGTTCCTGTCACGCTCGACGCAGGAGAGCGGCTTTAAGACAAAAAATACAAAAAAGAGAAAGAGAAGAACGATAAGCGACAGACAAAAGGCAGAAATTAAAAGAGATACAAAAAAAGAAACTACTTGAAGATTGAAAAAAACGTGGGACAAAAAAGGAGAGGGTTCTTTCCCCTCCTTAAAGGCCTAAATGTAGAAATAAAGCTTAGCCTTAGAGGAAGTAAAAAGACTTACTACCCCTACTGCGAAGTGAATTCTTAGCATACAAAGCAAATTTTAAAGTATATTATTTTACTGCGCCTGTTACAATACCATTTTACGACACAGTTTTCCTGTATCATCTTTTTTTCTTTTACTTCAGGGTTCTCCACATTGCGGCAATTCTCTCTATATCAATATGCGTGTATCCTTCTTCTTTTATGGTCCATTTAAGGCTCAGGACTCCGTCATTACATTCTGCAACAACTCCCCTGTATGTGGTACCTCCTCCAATATCAATTTCTACGTCTTTGCCCATGTAGTACTTTTCAATGAATTCCTGTTTCACGATTATCAACTCCCATATTTTTACCCTTCCGGATACAGAAAAACCCGCAGGTGTTTGCTAGATTATAGTTAATATCTAATTAGTATCAGGAAAGTATATTATAACTTGAAAAACAGAGATTCTGAACATAGATCAGGATTACGTAAAAAAAGGTTGAAATCCAGCTCATGCAGCCGGTTATGATCTATCTGGGTCCGATCTGTTTTTTTCCAATTCGCCCTGTTCTGATACATCCTGTTCTGATGCACTCTTTTCTGATACATCCTGTTCTGATGCGTTCTGTTCTGATGCACTCTGTTCTGATGCACTCTGTTCTGATACATCCTGTTCTGATGCACTCTTTTCTGATACATCCTGTTCTGATGCACTCTGTTCTGATGCATTCTGTTCTGATACATCCTGTTCTGATGCACTCTGTTCCGATACATCCTGTTCTGATGCACTCTGTTCCGATCCACTCAATTCTGTCCCGAACCCTATTTCCGGTTCTCCGGAAAGCTTATCGAAGAAGGGAATGTCTGCCCCGGCAAACCAGGCTTCAAGGAAACTCAGCAAATGGTACTTCAGGAAAACTGCAAGAGGCACGCTCAGCAACAACAGAGTTCCGAAGATCAGCAGCAGTTCTATAATGACGAAGGGAATCAGGAGTATCCAGACCAGGGACTCTGATACGGAAGTCGAGAAGAGGAAATAAAGAACCACATCAATAATAAGAAAAACAATTCCTAGCGCCAGCATCAGCAACCCGAATAGGACCACTGCAAGGATAGCTATCCCGATTCCCAGCAGGAACCTGATAAGCCAGTAAACCAGGACTTCTTTCCAGCTTTTCCTGAAATTCCTGTAGACCGTGCGGAAAGCCGAAAGAATTCCTGATTCTCTGTAAATGGCAAGGGGAATTGCAAGGCTTAAGAAGGAGCTTACGACTGCCCCGAGCAGGGCAAGCATAATAATTACGCCAAAAAACCAGAACACTCCGCCTATGATGGCAGGAAAGGAAAAATCAGGGGACTCTTTAAGGAATACCGGGATAAAAGGCAGAAAAGCCAGTACAAAGAGTACAAAAAAAACAATCCCCAGGGCTAAACGTATCAGCAGGAGGTTGAACCCCTTTCCCAGAAATTTTTTTGAATAAGCCCAGAAATGAACCTTGTTCCTTACCAGGGCTTCTACAAAAACAAACTCCATGACGCTGGAGATGTAGGAAAAAATCAAAGCTAAAAGAAAAAGAAAGGCTATTATTGCAGCTATAATTGCCATGGGTGGTATAGACTGAATATGGTCAAAGCCAATCCAGGATACGCCAGAAAGAAAGTCAGGCATCCTGCCCGGTTCGATGTTTGGGAAATTGTTCCCGAAATCTTCGGAGTCCATCCGATAGTTGGTGCCCGAGCCTCCGTAATTGGACCCGATACCCCCAAGCAAAAAGATGATGATTGCGAGTTTTACCCATTTCCAGAAATCAAAAGGCTCGAAAAGGGCTGTTTTTGTCCTTGAAACAGCTTTATCTATTGCATCTATTCCGTACCAGCTCATAATACTGAATTTTACTCAGATGATAAATAAGTATCCAGAGAGTAAAATATGTGCGTGAATATGAACCTCTCCTGCATCCAGTTCAACAGCTTTTCCCGAAGTCTCTTACCACAGGTTTGCCGACCTGCTTTCCCCTGCATTTTTTCAGGAAGGAAATCCTTCCATAAACCGGATTGTTCTCTTTTAAAAACCCGCATGTGGCCAACAAACTGACACATTTAGATATGATTACGTGATGAGCTTTTAGACTCACCCAGCTTTAAAGTATAGAGCTTTTTGCCTCAAGATACAAGGTAATAACCCAATATCATTCTGAAAGCTAAATCTGTATGATTATAGCTAAATAAATTATAATTTCAGTTGAAATATATTTTTATGTAATAATTTAAACATATTTTTATATAACCCCTCAAAATTTAGATAAGTTTGAAATATTTTACGGAGAACTTCTTCATGGTTGAAATTGACTTGACTGATCAAAATCAAAAAGTACAAAAATTGATTGACTATTTTGACCAAAACCTTGAGCGTAATCTGGATTTTGATAAAAGTATTTGTTTTCATGGCCCTGACCAAAATTACGAAGAAGAAAAAAATCTGAAGGACTTATTAGGCGAGTTAATACTAAATGAAAGTGGGTGGGATAGAATTTCGGCTTCTTGCCGACGGATGATTATTTGTGACAGAGAACTAGATTTGGAAGAAGGACTAAAAGTTTTTGCAGAATCTTTTAATTTATTCAAAGAGTTATTAAGTCATAATGATGATCAGTTAACTGACCCCAAAAAAGTCGCTCAAAATATTGTCAAATATCATCAAAACAAAATTTATGAAGTTATTAGATATGTTAACACATGCGGCCTAATATCTTATAGATCTGGCGATTATTCAAAAGCACTATATTTTTTCAAATTAGCAGAATACATTGCTCGTAATCCAAATTCGTCCTCATCTTATTTTATTCCTGATACAACGAGTAATCGCATAAGAACTGAATTTGAGTTTTTCTCACAAGTCCTTCCGGGTCAAATCCCCGAGGACTACGTTTCAATTTATGGGAAAAACCTCATTGACTTTATAGATTCTTATCAAAAAGAAATAAATAAACGGAAAGACTGCAACTTTGAGCAAGATGGAGAAATAGTAAATTGGATCTATGGGCATGGAATGGCAAGTTTGTATCATAATCTTGCTGAAGCCTATAGCTTTGTGGTCAACAAAGGTGTCAATGATTCTCCTTCATTGAAGGTTATTTTTAAAGAATATGCAAAAAATGTAGGTGATGTTTCATTAGAAAACCGTCTAGATACTGACAATTTAATAGTAATTTTTAAAGATTATGCTATAAGAGCAAATGAGACTTCACTGAATGGTTATGGCTATGTGGAAAAATATATGGATATATACCGTCAACTCCAATCAAAAAATGCATTGAGAAGGCTTGGTTGCAATGTGAAAGAATATGAAAACGACATTTTAGAAGGTGGATGGGAAAGAGGTAAATTGATGGTTTACCAAGACAAAATAAAGGCGGAACAATATATAGATGATGCTCAAGAAAGAATTAATGAAGGGATTACAAAAAAATATTTCAGAATAGAAGGATCGGCCGACAAAATCGGTATACTGCACAATTTAAATTCTATACAAGCAGTTTTGAAAAAGAAGTCGAAAAAGGAGTCGTATCAAACTGTTAGTAATGGAAATGATTCTACACCTTTAGGCATTTCTCGCCCTACGATAAATATCGGTGGAAAGGAATTTACGCCTTTAGATGTTTCTTGTGCTAAAATAAAAATTGCTAATGAATTAAGAGTTGTTTTTTCCTCTATTTTATACAAAAGACAAGTTATGAAGCAAATTCGTGAAGATATATCGCTTGTGATTAATGAGTGTATTGAAAAGAAAGAGTATTCAAAAGCTTTGAATTTTAATGATTTTTACACAAACCGTGGTTTAATTGATATTTCTACAATTAGAAAAAATGATGAGTTAATAAGATTTAACCAGAAAAGAAGAAGTATCGAGGAATTAAAGCGTGATGTAAATATCTTGTTGGAAAAAGAAGTGGCCGAAAAGAAAGATATTGGAGATATAATTTTAGGAGAAACAAGTAACACTAATGAAGTTTTCCTGAAGCTAGTGCTTGAATATGAAGATATTATAAAAGCTGTAGAAATAAACCGCGATGAAATAAAAACAAAAAATTATAACAGTGAATTCCCCTTAGACTTCATTAAAGGAATTTACTTTGAAGATGTTAAAAAATATCTTGTGAAAAGACTTGGTAATATTCCAGAAAGTGAGGATACAGTAGTTGTTAAGTTTTTAATTCACAATTTTGAAGAAAATGTTATCATAAGGATGTTTTTGTTAGACCGAGGGGGTATAAGAGGTAAGCCAGTTGAAGTAAAGTATCCAAAAGAAATTTATAATGACTGGATCTCCAAAGTGAATGTTGCTCTTGAGATTTACAAAAAAAAGAGTTCAGAAGTTGAGTATTTAAAATCTGAAGTTCCATATACGATGGCTGAGCTAGCTGAAGCATTTAAGTTGTATGATAAATTAAATGGCGTTAAGAACATTTTTTTTGTACCGGATGGAGAATTATTTCAAGTTCCTCTTCATCTGTTAGGTAATGAAGGAACTGATTTAAGAGCTAATTACTCTGTGTATTATGCTCCGACTTTGACTCATTTAATGAGATTGGGTATCAACAAGCAACCTTTCTCAAAAAAGGAAAATAATTATTTATGGATATGTTCCCCAACAAAAGACCTATACACAACTCAAAATATTCCATGTCTTTATAAACCAAGAGATGAGGGTAAAAAAATCACGCTTCTCGAATGCGCTGACGGAACCCTTGAAGAATTCTATAGGGCATTTAAACCTCCTACTAAATACACAAACATTGGTTTTTCCACACATTCAGCTTTTCACAATAATGTTGTTACTGCTTATGTATCCCTCCTTCGATTTCATGATTCATTTTTGACTACTTATGATATTCTGTTATTTTTGGATTTAAAAGATGTTGAAACTATTTTCATAGGTGCCTGCTGTGGTGGTTTAACTAAAATCACAGATGATAATGAGGCGGTTGGACTTGTTACCGCGTTTCTATCAAAAGGCGCTGATTCGGTAATTGCTCCTTTATGTTCTATATCTGGATATATACATAATTCATTTATTGAGCTAATAAATAAGAGTAATACGCTGTATACTTCGCAAAGTTGGAACTTGAATACAGATAACATATTTGAAGTCCTAAAAAAGAAAAAGAACAAATTTGTTTATTTTGTTCCTTTTATTCAATACGCTAGTTTAGATATTGTAGAGAAAAAGAGAAGATGATTTCATGGACAAGGAAGAAAAATTGAAGAAAAAGATGCTTTTTTATCAAAGAAAGCTCAAAGAAGGAAAAATAGAAGCGGATCCGGAAATTAAGGATGCAATAAAGTGTATTAAAGATATAGCCGCTATAGAAGAAATAAATATTAACAAAAATATCTCATCTGAAGATTTATACACTATTTGGAATGAATTCTACAGGAGAAACACTGAGTTACAAGTACTGGATGTAGAAAGTGGTAACCATAAGGCAAGTACCGTCGATCTCATTATATTCTGTCTTTCTCTCATCTTTGCATTATATCCTGATGAGCTAATCAGGATGAAAATCATTAATATGCTTTTTGATCTAGGGATTGTGCAGATAATTGCAACTCATCCAGATGCGTTAGAAGCAATAGATGATGTATTAGAGATAATAGAGAAGGCATTAGATGAAATTTTCCTATGAATTCAAAAAATAGTTCAGGTGACGAAACTTGAAAAGTAAAGTTTTGCTAGATTCAAGACAAAGACGAAAATTAAAGAATAAACAGATTAAACTTGATTGGAAAAGCGATCTTAGTAAGGGCTCAGTTTTTGAAAACGAAAAATTGGGTGTAACTTTAAGATATTATGCTGTCCTTGACGATGATCGGAATTATCTATATGATACTTTTGGTATTGAGGAAAGAGAGGAAAACTGCGTTTCAGTCGTTCTGAATCAAAATGACGAAATTTGCCTATTGACTGAATATCGTTTAATGCCAGAAAAATATTTCCAAAGTTGTCCAAGAGGTTTTTCGGAGATAAACGAAGATAGATTACAATGCTCTTTGAGAGAAATTGCAGAAGAAGTCGGAGACTTCGAAGTTATAGAAACAATCGATCTGGAGCAATTGTACCAAAATACAACTTTTTTTATAACTCCTATAGGAGTCAAACTTGTAAAGATCAAAGTTGACAATGTGGAAATAGGTAAGAATCAGGAATCTGAGGATATTTGTGGCATAAGATTTTATGAACCTGACGCAGTAAAGCAAATGATCAAAGAAGGAAAAATAGAGTGCCTCATAACTTTAGGGGCTCTTATGAAATATTTTGCTTTCGTTGAATCTTAAACTCTTGAGTATTTACCAAGATTTAAAATACTCAGTATACTATTTTTAAAAATTTCATGAACTTTTTCCCTTTTTAGGCCTCATGGAACTCATTTTGTCTAGTTTCTCGATCTGCCTGAAGCCGATTCTAAGCCTTGCTATCTTCACTGTGACCTGGGCTGCGAGACCTGGAAAGCGCTTCAAAACCGGCGATGATTTCAAACAGTTCTTCATCGATGCCACTCTGGCGTAAACGGTAGAATGTTCCATTGAGGTCCTCCAGCAATTCATCGATGTTCTTGTCGGCGTGCTGCATCGCTACCAGACGGCTTGTATTTTCACTCGCGAGGGATTCAGCACATGCCCGGAAAAGCGAAACGAAAAGATATTCGCGGATGAGTGCCCTCAATGTCTCTGTGATATTGCCCATTACCTCAGGCAAATTCCTGGTTGGCCAGGGAAGTTTGGTAAGATCACGCTGCCAGGTTTCGTCCAGTGGCAGCAGCCGCTGACTGACAGGCTCATAAGTAGCTCTGGTTTTGTGGCGGTTGTAAAAGAGATAAAGTTCAGCATTCTCGTCCTGGCTGCGGAACTTTTCGCTTTCCACAAGAATCTGCCCTATAAGCGGAGTAATGGCTTTGACGGAATTTGGTACTGTGAAGAGTCCGATCAACGGCAAATCCGCATCTTCCAGGCGCGAAGAAACACGCTCACCGACAGCCCAGACCTGGGGTTTGCCCGGCAAAGCTGCCAGTTTCTTGACCGCATAATCGGCTACAATATCATTAAACTGACCCACAAGGCCCTGATCCGAACCGAACACGACCGCACTAATAGATCCGGCATTTTTTTGCTTTGTCCGCTCTGCAGGAGCAGAGGGTTCAATTTCCCGAAAGCAGATTTCCAATCCCAGTTCCACTGTGCGATAGTAGTCAGACAACGCACTCACTGATTTCTCGTATTGTCCTATGCTCGAAGCCGCCAGGTTCTTCATCGTGCGGACGACAGATTGAAGCTCGTTTGCTCTATCAATCTTTTTGCGCAGACTTTCCGTGGTTTCGCTCATAACTTCTCCTTATTTTCCCGCGGATTTTACTTCGGTTTTGGACTCGGGCCGGAAACTTTCCAGTGCTCTGCGTGCAATCTTGAGAATTGTTTCCCGGTCCTTTTCGCTCAATTCCGCATCGGCATTGAACCGTTCGCGCACCTCTGTTGGGATATCCTTTACTGCCTCACGCAGGGAATGCTCAGCTTCTGCCATCTTGTCAAGCGGCACACTGTCAAAGAGTTTAGCGTCCAGCGCAAGCAGAATGAAGATTTGTTCAGGTACGGGTACAGGAGAGAATTCCGGTTGATTAAGAATGTCGCGGATCCGCCTTCCATGCTCGATAATCTGGAGGGTGTTTTCGTCCAGTCTGGCGCCAAACCGGGTAAATGCTTCGAGTTCTTCAAACTGTGAGTAGGCGAGCTTCAGGTCCCCAGCCACCCCGCGGTAGACAGCAAGTTGGGCTTTACCGCCTACACGAGAAACGGATTTGCCGACATCAACCGCAGGCAAAACTCCCAATTCAAAAAATGAAGGCGAAAGATAGATCTGCCCGTCTGTGATAGAAATCAGGTTAGTTGGAATATAGGCGGAAATGTTCTGGGCTTCGGTTTCGATAATAGGAAGGGCAGTAAGCGAGCCACCCCCGAGTTCCTTGAGCAGGTGGGTAGCTCGCTCCAGTAACCGTGAGTGAATATAAAAGATATCCCCGGGATATGCTTCGCGCCCCGGAGGACGGCGAAGCAGGAGGGAGAGTTCGCGATAGGCACGCGCATGATTGGTTAAATCGTCGTAAACAATCAGCACATCCCGGCCCGATTCCATAAAATACTCCGCAATGCTGGTTGCAGCGTAAGGAGCAATATAGGTCAGACCGGACGGATCATTACCTTCAGTCACGACGACAACGGTATACTCCATTGCGCCCTTTTCTCGCAAGGTTGCTACTGTCTTAGCAACTGCTGATGCGCGCTGGCCTATGGCACAATAAACACACAGGACATTGTAATCGCGCTGGTTAAGAATGGTATCGATCGCAATTGCAGTCTTGCCAGTCTGGCGGTCTCCCAGAATTAACTCTCTCTGGCCGCGTCCGATTGGTATTAACGCATCGATAACTTTGATGCCGGTCTGGAGAGGCACTTTAACCGGAGCGCGGTCCATAATGTGCGCGCTGGGGCGTTCGATAGGCAAACGCTTGCCGGAGACTACAGGCCCTTTACCATCCAATGGCCGACCGAGAGGGTCGATGACGCGCCCAAGCAATTCATCCCCTACAACCACGTCCATAACCCGGCCAGTGCGTTCGACTTCATCTCCTGCATGCAGATGTGAGTATTCGCCCAGTAAAACGACGCCGATTTCTTTTTCATCCACGTTAAACGCGATCCCAAACACCTCGCCGGGAAACTTAACCAGCTCCTCGTAACCCACACTGGGAAGGCCGGAGACAGTGGCGATGTCTGTGGAAACTGTCATGATAGTGCCCACCTCCCGCGGAGTGAGCTTCGGAGTGGATGATTCACGCACCTGGCTTATTTCATTAAAAGCATTGTCAAAAACATCCTTTAGACTTTCAGGTTCCATGTTCATCGGCTCTTTATTTTGGCTTTAGTTCGGGATTGACTATTTTATTCTCAGATTCTTGTTTAGTCTCAGATCCCTGTTCCTGATCAGATTCTTGTTTAGTCTCAGATCCCTGTTCAGTCGCGGATTCATCGGTTGACTCAGGCCTGGTTTTGGCTTCAGGTTCGGTTTTCGACTCAGGTCCATCAGATTTAAGTTCAGGTTCAGTTTTGGTTTCACTTTTGGGTTGCTCTTTCAGGAGCTCATCTACGCTTTTTTCCAGCGATGAGAGATAATCCGCGATGCTCCACGCCACTTTTTGTCCATTTGCGGTTAACTCAATCCCGCTGACCAGGTCTGGCACTATCTCGAACCTGGCTTGAATCTCGATTCCAAGCATTTCTTTAATCGTCTTTTTGACCAGGTCACGCTGTGCCTGTGGAAGCTCGAAGGCAGTACGAACGAGCACCGGGCTTGAAGACACACCAAGCGCAGAGGTCACCTGTTCCTTCTCTGCACCTTCCAGTTCGAGCAGCCTTTGAGCAAACGCATCAACTGTGCGCTCTTCCAGACTCGTTCCAGCCAGATCCTGCAGCGCTTTTCGGGCAATGGCAAAGACTTCCTGTTGAGCCCGGCGGCTGATTGCCTGATTTAAATTCTGTTTGTCATTCCTTAACGCTTCCTGCTGTTTTGATCTCAAATCGGAGGCTTCCTTCCGTACTTCTTCGAGAAGCCGCTGACGTTCGGCTTTCGCTTCATCTTTTGCCCTGCTCAAGAGCGCAGTATGTTGCTGGTCAAACTCCTCGTTCTTACGCCTGAACTCTTCTTTCTCTTTTTGCGCTTCTGCCTCTTTAGCATCGGCATCTGCAAGTTCATCTGCTACCTTCTTCTCCCGCGCGTCGATGGCATTGAGAATAGGTTTGTAAAGGAAGCGCTTCAGCAACCAAACCAGTATTAGGAAGTTGAGCACCTGCGCAATGACGGTAAACCAATCGATCAACATAGGCTATTTACCTCTGCAGCTCAGGCAATTGCCTTACTCCAGAACGGGTTGGCGAAGATCAGAATCATCGAAACCACGAAACAATAGATAGACAGGGACTCGATCATAGCCAGGCCCACGAATAGGGTCCGGGTAATGGTCGCGGAAGCGTCGGGTTGCTGTGCTAACGAACTCAGCGCCGTTGCAACAGCCCTCCCTTCCCCAATTGCGGGCCCGATAACTCCAATGCCTATAGTGATGCCAGAGGTGGCAATTGATGCCACCGCGATTGTAGTCGTATAAATATCCAGAGCCATAGTGTTTCCTTCTGTTGTTAGATTTGTTGTTTCAATTCTTATTCTCCGGTTTCACTTCTGGACTTACCGGTTCGCGTGGCGGCAGTAATGTAAACCGTAGCCAGAATACTGAAGATATAGGCCTGCACCATGCCAATTAGCAGGCCGAGAGCTGTCATAATTATCGGAAAAATGAATGGCGTTATTGTCAGCAGTATGCCGACAATCATAGACCCGCTCATAATGTTCCCGAACAGCCGGATTGCCAGAGCCAGCGTGCGGGATACTTCACTGATAATATTAAATGGCAGCATGATGATCGTCGGTTCTGTGTAAGACTTGAGATAGCTCCCAAGCCCCTGCTCTTCTATGCCAAAAATTGGCACGGCCACAAATACACATAACGCGAGCGCAGCCGTGGTTGAGAGAGAGCCGGTTGGGGGCTCATAGCCCGGGAAGATGATAGAGAGGTTGGATATGGCGATGAACAGAAAGAGCGTGCCCAGAAAGCCCAGGTACTTCTGCGGTCGATTCAGGCCAACATCTTCAATTTGTTTTAAAATGCCCATGACAATGATTTCCAGAATATTCTGCCATCGGGAACGTTTCAGATCAGTGGAAAGTTTGCTTGTAACGATTTTTGAACCGACTACCATTACCAGCATTAGCCCCCAGGTGTACACAATCGTAGCGTTGAGCTTGATAAAACCGTACTGCCAGAAAACCAGCTCATCAGGACTAAGTCGCATGACTTGCCTCCTTTGTCAGTTGATTCGGGTCTTCCTCCGGGAGTCTGGTTAGTCTGAGAACGATACGGCGCACAATGAAAAATCCAAGTAAGCACATGAGCAGCCTCTCCCAATGGCCGCCCGAGGCAAAGAAAAATCCAGCCACAGCAGTGCCAGTCCGCAGCAGCAAGCTGCCGAAGAATAAAAGCGCCGGTTGCTTAGACGAAAGTCCCTTCTGAACCGTCCACCAGAGGCCGCCGAAGAAAAAAGCTCCGAGCAAAAAGCCAGCTACCAGCGCCGAGATGAGATTCAAAACTTCATTCATTGTTATCCTCCTGTTCCGCCTGCATTTCCTCATGCTCTCTGGCTATCCAATGCCATGCATTCAAACAGCCGACAACCAGGCCTATAATAAGCAGCGTGAGAGTCCAGGAAAAGCTCACTGGATATTGCCTGTCCAGCCAGAGCCCAAGAGCCGCACCAAGCAGCGTTGGAATTGCCACCGACCAGCCGATAAGCCCCATCATGCCTAAACCAAGCCAGACAGTCCGATTCACATGACGTTGTGCTCTGAGTTTGCGTTCAGCTTTTGTCCCAACCTGGCGGGCCAGGGGATGCGCGTCCTTCGAGGGTTTATCTGTCGGTCTGTCAGCCATTCTTAAACCCCGCTAAGCGACGCATAAGCCCGATTTCCAATTTTGTCATCACTGAACGCATTTTTTGCTCGCTCTCGTCCAGGGTCAAAAACTCTCTTTCTACCTCCTCCCTTAACTGATGAAGGTCTGTTCCGGCAATGGCGCTGCGCACTGAGACCAGCACGTCCTGCCCGGCCTTGATCAGGACGCCTTCATCGACAGCCACATAAACCTCGCCATCTGCTTCGGTTTCATAGATCAAAATCCCGGGTTCCAGAGCCGCTACACAATCGAGTCGGTGTGGCAGGAGTCCAAACGAACCCTCGCGGGTCTCTGCGACTATGCGCGATACACCTTTCTTTTCGGCAAAAATCTGGAAAGGCAGAAGAATCTTGAGCTTCATGAGGGGTGAATTCATGTTTGTTCCCTGCTTGATTTTCTGGCTATTGCTTCATCAATTGTTCCGATCATGTAGAGATCGCTTTCCGGGTAATCTTTGAATTCGTCTTGCAGGATACGCTCGCAGCCGTCGAGGGCGTCTGAGAGAGGGACGAATTTGCCTTTAAAACCGGTGAACTGCCCGGTAGTGAAAAATGGCTGAGTGAGAAAACGCTCCAGGCGGCGAGCGCGAACGACCACGTTTCTGTCCTCATGTGACAGCTGTTCCAGGCCAAGCATAGATATTATGTCTTTGAGTTCTGCGTATTGCGCGAGCGTCTGCCGGATTTCCTGGGCCAGCCGATAATGCCTTTCCCCAATAATGCCAGTTGTGGACATTTTTGAATTTGACTGCAAGGGGTCAATAGCCGGATAAAGCCCCTCACTTGCCCTTTTGCGTGAGAGGACAATCGATGCCGAAAGGTGTGAAAACGTATGCACAGCTGCAGGGTCCGTGAAATCATCAGCCGGTACATATACCGCCTGAATTGACATGATAGCTCCGGCATCGGTATTGGATATACGCTCTTCTAACTCCGATAACTCGGTGCCCATTGTCGGCTGATAGCCAAGGCGCGATGGCATCTGCCCCATCAAGCCAGACACTTCCGAGCCAGCCTGGATGAAGCGAAAAATGTTATCGATAAGCAGCAGCACATCGCGGTGCTCATCGTCTCGGAAATACTCTGCCATTGTAAGAGCTACATGCCCCACTCGAAAACGGGCACCTGGGGGTTCGTTCATCTGGCCGAACACCATGACCGTATTCGGGAGCACCCCTGCTTCTTTCATGTCACGGTAAAGTTCTTCCCCTTCACGACAACGCTCCCCTATTCCACAAAATATGCTCACTCCCTGGTGTTGCTTGGCCACATTGTGAATCATCTCTGTTAGCAACACCGTTTTGCCAACACCTGCCCCTCCGAACAGGCCCGCTTTGCCTCCGCGTTCAAGGGGTACAAGCACATCTATAGCCTTGATACCGGTCTCGAAGATTTCGGATTTAGTTGACCGACTTATCAATGGTGGTGGAGGTTGATGGATTGTTCGCCACTGGACGTTTGACGGTGGAGCCCTGTGATCGATGGCATTTCCAAACACGTCGAACATCCGGGAAAGAATTTCCCTTCCTACAGGTGCTTTCAATGGTCCACCCGTATCTTCTACCTTCGTGCCCCGGGCAAGCCCTTCGGTAGGGGTCAGTGCAATCCCACGAACGTGATATGAATCCAGTTGGGTTAAAACCTCAATGGCAATTTCTCCATTTTTTCCCGTACGTAGTAATGAGTATATGGGAGGCAAATACTTCTCAAATCTTATATCTACGATACTGCCACGTACCGAGACGACAGCACCGAGGTTCAAGGGATTATTTTTATTTTCCATATGACCTTTGACAGCTCCCCTTATGATTGCATCGCACCCTTTCGCTTTTGAAAGTGCCCATTTTTTATAAGATATAACTCGTGAGAATTAAACAGATATAATGAGAATTCACATTCAATTTAGTTCCGCAAAAACTACAATAAGCGGGAAACGCTGAAGAGAAAACAGAATGTAATTTTTTTTCAAATAAGACTTCTGGCAAAGGAACATACTACATTGCTTTGTCTCCTCTTCCCCATAAGGAAATAGATCACTAAATTATATAAATGTGATTTTGTCCTATTTTTCGTTTTACAGCTACGGCAAAGTCTAATTTATATTATTTAATGAATATGAAAAAATAATGAACTTGTCTCCTGGATGTGAAAATAGAAAAAACAAATCCTGAGACTGAGATTCGAGGATGAGATTCGATACTTATCAAACAAACTTTTAGCTGCAGAAAATCAAGACTTTTTTACCATGGATATATGTTCTATGTTAGTTTCAAGGAAAGTTTCCCCATAGGCAACAAATCCAAACTTTTCATAAAAGCTTACTGCATGAGTTTGGGCATGAATATAAACCTCTCCTGCCCCCATTTTTACAGCTGTTTCCAGAAGTTTATCTACAACGAGTTTACCGATCTGTTTTCCCCTGCATTCTTTCAGGACGGAAATCCTTCCGATAAGCCAGGTTTCTCCATCTTTAAAAAGCCTGCCTGTGGCAACAGGTCTGGTATTTGCATACACAACAACGTGACGGGACCTTAAGTCTGCCCTGTCAAATTCCTCTTCTTCAGGCACATTTTGTTCTTTTACGAAGACTTTTCTTCGGACATGGAAGGCATCCTCCAGGTCCTGAGAGCTTTTAGCATCAATCAGTTTTATGTTGAGTGAGGGGTCACGTTTCTTTTCCATCCAGGAACCTCTTTTTTCAATTTCCGCGGTTTATTTTTCAGCAGGAAGAAAATCCGGAGAATAAATATTTTTTGGCGCCCAATGAAAGGATTTTGGCCCGCAATGCTATGATAATTGTAAAAAATATTGTAAAAAAACTATTAATGAATAACTTTCAGCTGAAGAAAAGACTGCACAGAAGAACAGTTACAGTAAAGTTGAGGACATCAGGTACAAAATTAATTAACGGGCCCGCCGCGATTCGAACACGAGTCAATGGGTATCTTCGTAATAATCTTACTTCGAAGCCCATTAGGATATCCTGGCTACCCTACGAGCCCACGGTGCAGGAGTAGTGATAGTAACTACCCATATTAAAGGTTTCTCTCAGAATTGAGAAAAGTGGACAGAGAAAGAGAGCAAATTCAAAAATACCCTTGCAATGAAAATGTTTATCAAGTCATACAGATGAAATAAATGATAACAGATTAAATGAAAAGATCGGAAATTTATGGCTCAAAGTCCAATCAAGATTAATAGAAACATCAATGAAAAAAAAAGAAACAACTCACAAACATAACTTTTATATTACAAAAGTTCTTT
Organism: Methanosarcina sp.; assembly: GCF_028693135.1. Classification (GTDB taxonomy): domain Archaea; phylum Halobacteriota; class Methanosarcinia; order Methanosarcinales; family Methanosarcinaceae; genus Methanosarcina. The sequence goes on along the minus strand of NZ_JAQUVZ010000003.1, from coordinate 54,639 downwards.
TAATATATAGAAGTGATTTTCGGCATCATATTATTGTACCCTATTGAATTATATAAGTCATATATGGCCCCATCTGAACAAATAAAATCAAATAGAAAGATATTTTATTTTGAGCTATAAAGGAACAGTGGATATGTGTTTTAAGTTAAAAAACTGTTAAATAATATTTAAAGATTTGTGATAACTTACAATACATTGTACAATTAATTCAATGCCGCATAATAGCGCAGAAATGAAAAGGGCAAAGTACACAAGAAAATGAGGGTTTACAAAAATGGAGAGGGTTTCAACAGGCATAGGAGAACTGGACAGGAAATTGATCGGGGGCTATCCTGTGAACAAAGCAACCCTGATAACGGGTGTAGCAGGGAGTGGAAAAACTATCTTTGGAATCCATTTCATTCACAGGAGTTGTCAGGAAGGAAAAAAATGCCTGATGATCGCAACTGAAGAAACTCCTGAAGATATCCTCTACCAGGCAGAAATGCTGGGGCATGATCTTAGACCTTATTACGAGAGCGGGCAGCTCAGCATAGAAAATATATTTGAAAGCCGTTCCGAAAGCATAGGGCATACAAGGTATGGTTTTAAACCTGAAGGCCTGGATATTGAACTTCCGAACCTTATAGAATTCATACGTGAAGGAACGGAATGCCTTGTCATAGATAATCTAGGCACCTTTGCCCTGAGAGTTTCCAAAATAAAGCTCAGAGACCAGTTTGACGGACTGAACTATCTCGTGAGAAAAAAAGGCTGCACTACTCTTTTAATCATGGACGAGTCAGCACACAATCTAACTCACCAGCTTGCTGAGTACTCGGTCTATGGTTCTATTCGCCTTCTGGTGAAAGAAAATGCCTATCTCGGAAAAATGGAGCGCTACCTATGCATACCCAAGATGCGCAGTACCCCCATTTCTCCCGATATGTCGATCTTTGAAATCACATCTGAAGGAATCGAGATTCATGAACCCAAGGGAGGAAGCCTTGTTGAATGAGAATATCAAACCAAAAATCCTGATTGTAGATGACATGAAGGAAAATGTAGAACTTATGGAGGCCTACCTTGCAGTCGAACCTTATGAAGTTGTCTCTGCCTCTGGTGGAAAAGAAGCACTCCAGAAAGTTAAGAACGAAAACCCGGATATCATCCTTCTGGATGTTATGATGCCTGAACTCAACGGCTACGAGGTCTGCAAAATTCTCAAGGAAAATCCCGAAACCCAGTTCATTCCCGTCCTGATGCTTACCGCCCTTTCAGAACTTGAAGACCGGATAAAAGGGATTGATGTCGGAGCTGATGATTTTCTTACAAAACCCATAAATAGACTTGAACTCAAGACCAGAGTGAAATCTCTGCTCAGAGTCAAATGCCTTCACGACAGATTGGTTTCCGACCGCGACAATCTCGAAGTAAAGAACAGAGTACAGAGTATCCTTACATCCATAATTCCGACTCTTCTCCAGTCTATCTCCAATGAAGAAAAAAAGGTTATAATAAACCAGATGACAGGCATGGTAGAAAGGACCCTTCTCGATCTGTACCATTTTGAGAACAGAGAAATGGACCTGGCTTACGCAGGGAATGTCTGCGCCGAGATAATGAACCAGCTGGGTGGAGTCTTTTCCTCGACCATGGGTGAAAATGAAAAAATCTGGGTAGTCAGGGGAACAAAATGTCCCTGGAAAGGAGAAGAAGCCCGCAAAAACCCCATCCTTTGTACACTGACCAGGAAGATTTTTTCAAGCATAACTTTGAAAGTAGATTCAGGCTGCAGCCTTGAAGCTATAAAAACCATAGGAAACAGGAACGACTGCTGTGAATTTATTATAAAAGCAGCATAATATTTGATTTCAGATCCTTTTTACCTGATTTCTGAATCAGATATATCTGAATTCCTTTTTAATTTTAATTTCTTTTTCTTCCCTGAATCTTTTTGTTATTTCGGGGTGAACTACCCCTGAGCTAAAGACTCAGAGGCTTCCTGCGTCATTCTTCAGACTATTGTCCACAAGTCAAGCAGGCTCTACCCCGTGTCCGGTGAAAATATGTACTTGAGCTTCCTTTCGAATTCCAGTTTTCGCTGGAACAGTCTCCAGTGTCGCATCAACAGGAAAATGTCGTCTAAAATCAGTTGCAACTATTCAGAATAGTTCAATCCTTGAGGATTGACGCGACACCGGAATGAGATCGTCGGGAGATTAAATAGGATCACTTGTCGAGTGATTTCTGGCCTATGCCTGAGATAACTCTAATTCCCTGCGAAGTAATGTCAAACAGGGAATATTTGACCGGGACTGGAGTATTTCTCATTTTTTCAATGTAGAGATACTGCTTTGTTTTTCCAGAACTGAAATTTTCCTGTGTTATGAGTCTAATCAACCCGAAAACCATGTAACCTGTAAGCTTGTGGGTCAGCTCGTAAGAATCCTCATCCATTATAAAGAGGCTTGTACATCCGTTTTTCAGGAGGATTATGCTTATCGAACTGAACTCATCTGCAAACTCTCTTATATCGTGATGTATAGCCATTACTCCGATGTTGTCAATGATCACAACATCAACTTCCGAAGACATGGAGCTCAGATATTCGAGTATATCCGCATCCACGGCACAGAGCCCTTTTCCGAATTTTGAAACACTTTTGAGCTTGTTAATCTTGTCTTCGAATATATTCCTGATACTCAGCTGGCCGTTCTCAAGGAAAGGCTCCAGGTTAAGATTGAGGCTTCGGGCCTGAGTGAGTATGTCTTCAGTAAGCTCTCTGGTAAGAACAAGTATGCATTTTTTGCCTTCCTGGCAACTCCTGTGCAGAAAATGAATTTCGAGGATGGTTTTTCCCGAACCAGGAGGACCGGTGACCAGAATACTCTTTCCTTTAGGATACCCCCCATCCATCAGCAAATCCAACCCTTTTACTCCAGTAGACAAAATCTCCATACGATCACATACCCTCCATACTATTACATATTTAAGCACGATAGGTTTCTATTAAACGCGAATAGTTTCTCATCAATTAAAGTAAGTTAATCTTGAACTTACTATAAAAAGTAAGTTTCCATTTTAGTATATTATGTTTCAACTGATATATTTTTTCCTGAAAAAATAAAGAAAGTTGCCAGAAAAGCAGGTGCCTGCAAAAATTACAGGAACAGAGAATTACAGGAACAGAGAATTACAGGAACATAATTACAGGAACAGAGAATTACAGTAACAGAGAAAAAACAAGACTTTTTAAAAACCAGACTTTTACTTGTGTTCATTTATCATTATATTAAAACAGTATATTAATCAAGATAGTTCTCCTTAAACTCCGAGATCTGCTTGCTGCTTCCCACAACTGCAACTATGTCTCCTGCCCGGAGTACAGTCTGTTTGTTAATGGTAGTAGTAACAAGACCCTCGCGCTCAATGCCTATTACAGTGCATCCGACCTTTTTTTCGAGGTCCAGGTTTTCTATTGATTTTCGGTCAAAAAAAGAGCCTTTCTCAATATGGTACTTTTCAATTTCTATGCCCTCGTAAAGCATTATATCTTCATCGATCCTGCAGACTTTTCCAATACAATTTGCGCTCATTTTGGCAAGCATCTGGCCCGCAACTATAGAAAGAGACCCGACATAGTCCGCTCCTGCCTTATAGATCTTATCGATGGATTGTACGGAGTTTGCCCTTGCCACAATGATAGCTTCAGGATTCAGTCCTCTGGAAATAAGGGTTGCGAAAATAACATTGGTATCATCATTCAGGGCTACAAACACAAGGCATGCAGTTTTTACTCCAGCTGCCATCAGGATCTCCTCATCCGCCCCGTTGCCCACAAGATGTTCAAATTCCACATTCTCAAAAACTTTCTCATTGGAATCCACAACTACAAAACGGAACATTCCTCCAGAAAGTTCACTCACAATGCTCCTTCCGACGTCCCCATACCCGAGTACAACAAGATGTCCTTTTGACTTCATTATTAATCCCTTAGGTTTTTAAACAAGTTTTTGAAGAAATGTGCTGAAAAATTGCCCTGGATAAGTTTTATCAAGTCAATTTATTCGGTCTTTAGCTTTATCTGGTCTTTATGGCTTTAAACAGATAAAATTTTTGAGAGATGATGTCTATAATTTTGAGTTATGATGTCTATAATTTTGAGTTATGATGTCTATAATTTTGAGTTATGATACCCTATTAAGGAATGACAAAAATATAACTTTTAATTTTTAGTTTGGGAATTGATCTATAGTTCCATTCCCCAAATAATCATTCTTGGCAACAAAACCCCTTGATATTATATTTGAATCATTCCTAAGCTGTATTTCAGGCTGGCAGTCAATGTGTAAGTTTCTTCAGTTTTGAGAGCTCATCCGGCGTTCCCACAGCCAGCAGGACAGAGTTGCCCCGGATGATATCTTCTTCTTTAAGGTCAAAAGAGAGAGCCCCGCTTTTCCAGATTCCAACAATTCTTGCATCAGTCAGCCGCTGGCTGGAAACTTCTTTAAGGGTCTTGCCTATAAGCGAGCTCTTGAGATAGATAGGGAATTCCGTAACGTGCACTCCTTTGAAAATTTCAGTCGTCCCTGTCACCCTGCTTACAAGCCTGTCCATTGCTTTTCTTCCGATAAACTGTCCGAATATCGATTTAGGAGAAACAACGGTATCAGCACCTGCGTATTTCAGATATTTTGAATTGGACCTATCCTCAACGATGGCAATAATATTAAGATGCTGGAACTCCCGAGCAGTTAGCACGATGTTCGCATTTCTTTCATCGGATTTGTTGGCAATAAGGATCCTGGCTTTTTGAACACCTGCATTTGTAAGGGCCTGCTTGTCACTTGGAGTCCCGAAAATGCAGGGGATATCCCTGAAAACAAGTTCTTTTACGATTTCTTCCTCGTCCTCGATTATTATGAAAGTTATCTCCTGCTCTGCCAGTTCATCAATCAGGGTTTCTACCAGCTGGTTGTACCCACAGATAATAATGTGGTCTTTCATGCTAGAAGGGACTTTCCTTGGCATTCTGAACTTGATAACCTTGTCCATCCAGGGAGCGATAACATAAGTTGCAAGAAAACCTGAAATCAGAATAATTCCCGTAACCTGTACGACTATGGAAAAGATTCTTCCCGGAAGCGAGGTGAAAACCACATCCCCATATCCTACCGTTGCAATGGTAGTTGTAGCCCAGTAGATAGCTGTGACAGCATTTGCATTTGCGGGCTGGTTCTCAAGAATCATAAGCTGTTTAAAAAGCAAAATATAGATTGCAAGCAGGAGCAAAACTACAAGTTTGTATGCCATATCGGGCTTTTTGCGCATTATTTTTCGAAACTTTGATTTATGACTGATCCTTTTCTTACCTGAAGAAAACATTCTTCGTGCCCTTCCTTAGGTCTTCTGCTGAACTAGTGTCGCGTCAATCTTCAATGATTAAATGATTCTAAATAGATGTAATCGATTAAATACGACATTTTACCGCTGACGCGACACTAGGTCAAAATATCTTTTAATCTATATTCTCTCTACAGGTTCATAGAATTTCGCTTGAATGTTACTTGAGAGCTTCTTCTAATAGGCTGGAATATTATTTAAGGAACAGGAAATCTCAAAGACCGGCTAGTAACGGCAAACCGAAGAAATGCCCGAAAAGAATCAGGAATCAGAAAAGAATCAAGAATCAGAAAAGAATCAGGAATCTGAAAAGAATCAGGAATCAGAAAAGAATCAAGAATCAGAAAAGAATCAGGAATCAGAAAAGAATCATGAAAACCGGAAAAAAGTTTTAACTTTCCGGCTTTCCAGCAGATTTCCGAATTAATTGAATTTATCCCGATGCTTCTCCCTGTTTGAGCTATTCTCAGTTTGAGCTATTCACATCAACTGCCCTATGAAAGGCCCGAATATCATGAAGAGGAATGAGAGCAGGATCAACATCGAAAGACTTGCTGTGATCGAATTAGAGATCCTTTCTGAAACTGCCTCGTTCCGTGTAAACCGATATATGAGGGAGTAGGAATAGTCCCTGAACACATGCCCACCATCAAGAGGCACCGCAGGCAGGCAGTTGAACAGGCCCACGTAAAAGTTCAGCCAACCAATCCAGAGCAGGGAGTTTGCAATCCAGAAAATTCCAACTCCAAGGGGCTCTGCCCAGCCAACCGGATGGTAGAACTGAGCGATTGTGCCTGAAAAGCCGCGGAATCCCTCACCTGCAAATCCGTATATAGGAAGCCCGAAAAGGAGAATCCAGCCTACTGGTTCGTCCAGAAAGGAAGGGATCTGCTTTAGCGCTTCAAGATAGAATTTTGCCTGGGGCATCCATATGGAAATTCCGAGCATCGGGCAATCCAGGTTTCCTTCATTTCCGTACGTCACTCCAAGGAAGCCACTTTCACCATCCGAGGGATGAGGAGCCAGCTGGACATCGAAAATAGCGGTGCCGTTTTCGGTAAGGACACCCGTATAATTTGCAGAGGGCATCATCTCTACCTCTATAGTCTGGTTTACCTTTGTCCCTTGCATAAAGTCAATGAAACTTGCAATGCTTCGCATTCTTGTCTCGTTAATCCGGAGCATTGTCATCCCGGTCTCGATTCCTGCAGCCTCTGCAGGACTTCCTTCTACAATACCCCCTACAGGCACACCACTGAAACATTTCTCTGGAGAAGAAGGAACTTTTAATTCATGGACTGAAACGACACTGTCTTTTGAAGCATGGATGCGCAAAGTATCTCCGGGTTCGGCTGTCTCAAGATAAGAGAGAAGGTCCATGCCTGTAGTGACATTTGTGTCATCAACCTGCGTGATTATCATGTTTTCCTGAAGCCCGGCAAGCTGAGCTGGAGAACTTTCGTTTATGCCTACGATCATTGCATCGCTGAGAGGAGCAATTGCCCCCAGCACAGGCCCAAAAAAGAGCAGTAGAGCTACAAAAGCAACGCAGAAATTAGCCATAACTCCGGCAGCAAGGATACGGGACCTCTGGGTTCTTGTGGCAACAACTGCTGGTTCAGGCTTTGCTTCTTCGTGCTTGAGGACACCTGGTTCTCCATTTTGCTCCTCTTTTGGATTTTGTTCTTCTTTTTCTCTTTGCTCCCACTCTTCGATTTCCTCAATCGTTGCCGTTAGTGGAAGCTCTGTTTTTACATCCTCTTTTTTCCCGAAGAGCTGTTCATCATCAGGTTCCGCAAAACCCCCTATAGGAACAAGGGCAAGCAGGATTCCCATGGATTTGACTCTGATGCCTTCAACCCTGCACAGGATTGCATGGGAAAACTCGTGCACTACAAGAGTAACTATGAGGGCAATCACTCCCCAGGTAAAAGGGATAAACTCGTTTACTCCGGGGATCAAAAGGATATTCCTGGGGGCATTGTACTTTCCCGGCGCTGGCACACTATTGTTCAGAAATGAGGTATAGAGTGCCAGGTCCGAAATAATAATGACCAGGAGCATAGCAACCATGCCTGCAAACATCATCAGGATTCCAACGTTTGCGAAAATCCTCCAGTAACGTTTAGGGCGGGCAAGAATGTCCAGTAACTTAAGACCCTTTGTTGTCCTGATCATGAGGATCGGGAGAGGCCCGAAAGTGCTTATGTTATACTTTTCCAGGATACCCTTTCTGTCAAGAAAGGAAATCAGGAACCAGTACATTAAAAAAATACCCAGTGCAATGCTTGTGCCACTCAAGAAAATTCTCCGAAATCATTAACTGAAACAATTATAAGATTTGGATTGTGAATGTTAATCGATTAAATATTGACGATTGACTCATATCGATGATTGAATACATATCGATGATTGCCTATCGGTCGATTTAACTGTAATTAACTGTAGATAGATTAACTGTAGATCAATTATAACTGTAGATCAATTATAACTGTAGATCAATTATAATTGTATATAGAACATGCCTTCAATAATGAAGTTAGCGCCAGCAACCTTTGAACACAGTTTACAAGCTCCAAGCTGTCTTTTTAAGCAGTAGTTCGGGGAAGACATACATTCAATTAATTAATGCTGTTAAACCCGGTAGTATATCTTATTATAAAAACGTTTTAGTTCGTCTTTACATAGCCTGAGATCCAGTTTCATAAAATATTTTTTTTGAAAATGCCTGTATCTAAAAAGGCACAAAATAATACATCATAATTATATAAAAATACATATGGAAATACAGTTTTCGGTTTGCCGGAAAGGTCATTTTAAAGGGTTCTATTTTATGGTCAAAGGCAATAGATAATAATTGCACGAATAATAATAATAATAATATCCAGTATATACCCAGTAATTTGTGGTTATAATAACTTTGTATTAGGTGCCTGTTACATGCTTGGGATCGCGTACATTACTGCAGGAGATATGAAGAATGCATCAGAAATCGCAAGAGAGCTGGTTTCAAGAAGGCTTGCAGCCTGCGTAAACATGTTTCCGATATCTTCAATCTACAGATGGAATGAAAAGATAGAGGAGCAGAACGAGATAGTTCTACTTGTTAAAACCGACTCTTCACGCCTTGATGAAATCATCGAAGTCGTGAAAATCCTTCATACGTACGACCTGCCTGCGATCGAATTCTGGGAAATTGAAGGGGAAAAGGAGTACCTCGACTGGGTCCATGTAAACAGTTCATGAGGAAAACCTGAAGGTCTCTAAACCTGAACATGAAGCTGGGATGTCTGAAACCGGAAATGAGAAAAAATATGTGCAAAACATCCCCCTGACTCAAAAATTAGCAGGATTAGCTTAGTTACAGGATTAGCTTTATATGTTAGTTATAACTTTACCTATTTGGATTCCGAAAAGCGCGAGAATATCCAAACGGTCAACAGTGACAGAGTCAAGATATAATCAGGAAAACTAGATAATATTTAGACAATAAATAAAATCAATTGTGCGAGGGTTGCCGAGTGGTTAAAGGCGATGGGCTCAAGATCCATTCCCGCAGGGGTTCAAGGGTTCGACTCCCTTCCCTCGCATTGAACTTATTAGAATTTTCTCATTTTTTTTAGGTTATTTTATTAGGTTAATTTTTTAAGGTTCTTATTGTCGTTAAATTTCTCTGGTTCTATTTACATTTCTTTTGAGTTGCGGCAAGAAGCCAGGTCAAAGGTGATAGGTTGAAGACCTATTCTCGTAGGAATTCGTGCGTTCTCGTGCGTTCTCGTGCGTTCTCGTGCATTCGAATCGCACTTCTCGCATCCTACCTTTTTGAGGTAAATTGTATCCCCCCATATTCAGAGAAGGGAATTATTCACCACCCTTGACACTTTATCTGGTTACCATTTTCTCCAGTATTTTTTGAAGAATTTAAGATGGATTCCCGGCAGCGACGCAGGGAGAATTTGATTTGAGATGGTAATCATGTGAACCAAGGTCTGTAAAGAGAGGAGCTACATATATGTCAGTGGTTGAGTTTGCATTTTTATAATTTCCACCCACATTATTATACAAACAGTTATTATCCAGCACAAAGGTATGTGTTTCAGGGAGATAATTGATCACTGCGTATCCTGTCCCATCAGGGTCTTTTGTGCGTTTTTGGGTATTTACAATTATATTGTTGCGGATAATCGTTGTGTATCCTGTACCTTGAGGTGAAAGGTCAACGGTATCGCTTGTGCCTGTAGAAACTGAAGGGTACATATTGATAATAGCAGCATGATATATACCGTCAAATACGTTATTCTCAATGAGAGTATCGTAAAACCCACTGGTCACAATACCTCCTACCCAGTCAATACCGGGGTTCGTACCGGTGTCGTAAAAGGTATTATGATGAATGTGGACATTCCGTGCCTCTTTCCTGGGATAAGATTCTCCATAACCTATCAGCCAGATTCCAGGCCCATAAGTGTTATGGATAGTATTATTGTATATCTCTACATCGTTCACTATACCTGTTGATTTCTCGATAAGGATTCCAGGGCCTCCTGCGCTCCAATCGAAAAAAGAGTCGATCACATTATCATGGAATTTTATGTGGTTTGAGTTCCATATTCTAAGACCGCTATTAGTCCTGCAAGTTATTGTGTTGTCCCAGGCCTCTATATTCTGGCATTCAATGGCGTAAAGACCGTCATGCCCCAATTTGTACACTTTGTTATTGTAAAATTGAATGTTGGACCCTTTCTCTACTTTCAGCCCGTCTCCATGCCCATCATGCAGGTACATATCATGAACTTGAATGTCTCTGGCATTGAGGAAAGAGATCATATTGTAATATCCTTCCCCTTTCTTTTTGTCCTGATTATGGTCATGATCTCCGTTGATTTCAAATCCTCTTATAGTGACTCTACGGATTCCGGCACTGTCCATTTGAGTTATCAGCGGCTTCCCACTTTGCCAGCCTGCTTCGTCTTTAAGTTTAATTACGGCTGTAGAATCCCCCTCAAGGACTGTTTTGCTTCCAATCAAAATACTGTCAGAGATATCGTATATATTTGGACCTTTTAAATGAACAGTTGAATACTGTCGATTTTCTGCAACGTATGCAAGAGCTTGATTTATCTCTACCTGATCATCACTCCCGTCACAGTTGAAGTTTCCACTTCCATCGCCAGTTACATACACAATCTTATTTAATGGGATAAGAGAATAGTTGGATTGTGTAGCATAAAGAATGAATATTCCCAGTGCAATCAGGGAAATAAGAATTACAATGGAAATTCCTATTTTTTTCCTGTTTTGCCGTATGTATCTAAGATGTTTTTGATTCATTTTACCCCTCTTTTAATTAAAAATTTCAGCCTTGAAAATCTCTTGAGAGTGGATTTTTGATCTTGTCTGGTGAACTGCCACACCATAAAATCTTCACCTGACGGTTCAGATTTTTGAGGAAGGGGGTCTTCCCGCCTGCGGAGATAAACATATTCGTTGTATTTTGAAAAACATAAAGGGATTTTTGTGATTCAGATTTACAGTAAACTATTCCACAACCAATATAATGGTTACTTTAGAATCACCCTTCTGTAAACCTATAAATCTAAATTAAGTGGAATGGATGATTTCAGCAGTTATTTTTAAGATTCGCAAATTCTTAACCAATACAAATGGATGAGTATATAAAAGATCCTTTTTCGAAGGAATTCGTGGACTCGAATCGCATCCCTTTCATCTGCTTTTTTTTGGCTCTCCACGTTTTCGAGTAGGTGATTTACATCTATTTCCAAAATCGGGGAGATAGCATGCATAAATTTAGAAACATTTATCGGTGAAAGTCGCATTCAAAACTGAGATTTATTTCTTTGGTGTGATCACTTTTCAACCGGGCAATTATTTTCAATCATTTCAAAACAGCGAAGAGCAATTAAGAGCCGGTTATACCTTGAATATCTGTAAAAACAAAATTATAAATTATGGGGCAGAGTATCATTAGCAGAATTAGCAGGCCATAGCAATAAAGTTCTAGTTTTAGTTAATATAGAAAAATATTTGAATTAATTGTGAATCTCTAATTTGGATTATAATAAGAATATAAGAGAGTGCCAGCCTCGACACTCCAATCCAGGCACAGAAGGATGAAAATGAATTTTAATGGATAAAAAACATTCAACGGGTAAAGACAGATGAGTAATAACCAGACCCCGGAGCAGAAAGCCAGAAATGACATCGATCGAAAATTAAATGATTCTGGCTGGATAGTGCAGGAAAAGAGCAGGATCGATTGGAGCGCTTCCAGAGGCATTGCGGTTAAGGAATATCAGACCGATGTGGGACCGGCTGATTATGTACTCTTTGTTGACAAAAGACCCGTTGGAATTATTGAGGCGAAAAGGGACGAAGAAGGACACCGATTAACCATTGTTGAGGAACAATCAGCCGACTATGCTGCAAGCAAGCTAAAGTACCTGAACAATGACCCACTTCCTTTTGTTTACGAGAGTACCGGGGAACTTACACGCTTCACAGACTTCCGTGACCCGAAGCCCAGGTCAAAACCTGTTTTTTCTTTTCTCCGACCTGAGACTTTTGAGGAATGGCTCAGAAAGAAGCCTTTGAGGGAAAGGTTACTTGATATCCCTGAATTGCCTCCCGAAAGGTTATGGGATTGCCAGATAATAGCAATTTCAAACCTTGAAAGATCTTTTAAGGACAACCGCCCGAGGGCTCTGGTCCAGATGGCAACAGGTTCAGGAAAAACCTATACTGCTATAACCTTCATCTACAGGTTACTAAAATTTGCGGATGCCAAAAAAGTGCTATTCCTTGTTGATACCAGGAACCTTGGCGAGCAGGCAGAGCAGGAATTCATGGCTTATGTGCCCAATGATGATAACCGCAAATTTACCGAGCTTTACAATGTGCAGCGCCTGCGTTCCAGTTATATATCCTCGGACAGCCAGGTGTGTATTTCCACGATCCAGCGGCTTTACTCTATTTTGAAGGGCGAGGAGCTGGACGAAAATCTCGAGGAAGAGAACCCTGCCGAGAGAGGATGGCAAAAGGAACCGCTTCCTGTAGTGTATAATGAGAAGATCCCCATTGAAGAGTTTGATTTTGTAGTCATAGATGAGTGCCACCGCTCCATATACAACGTGTGGCAGCAGGTTCTGGACTATTTCGATGCTTTTTTGATAGGTCTAACGGCTACGCCGGATAAACGCACTTTCGGATTTTTCAATGAGAATGTGGTGAGCGAGTACAGCCATGAAGAAGCTGTGGCAGACGGCGTAAATGTGGGCTATGATGTGTACATCATCGATACTGAAATTAGCAAAAACGGGGGTAAGATACCTGCTCAGGAGTTCGTGGACAAGCGGGAAAAACTGACCCGTAAAAAACGCTGGGAACAACTAGACGAAGATTTCACCTATACTTCCAAAAAGCTGGACAGGGATGTGGTCAATCCCAGCCAGATAAGAAATGTGATACGGGCATTTAAGGAAAATTTACCTGAGATCTTCCCTGGCAGAGAGGAAGTTCCAAAAACCCTGATCTTTGCCAAGAACGATAGCCATGCCGATGATATTATCAATATACTGCGGGAAGAATTCAACGAAGGCAATGCCTTTTGCAAGAAAGTGACCTACAAAGCGGAAGAAGACCCCAAATCAGTGCTGGCCGATTTCCGCAACGCTTACAATCCCAGAATAGCGGTTACGGTGGATATGATTGCCACGGGCACGGATGTTAAGCCGCTGGAATGCCTGCTGTTTATGAGGGATGTTAAGAGCCTGAATTATTTTGAACAGATGAAGGGACGGGGTACACGGACCCTGGGCTTCGATGACCTGAAAAAGGTGACGGAATCGGCTGTTTCGGCTAAGACGCATTTTGTAATTGTGGATGCCGTTGGCGTTACAAAAACCTTAAAGACTGACAGCCGGCCACTGGAACGCAAGAGGAATAGTTCACTGAAAGACCTGCTGGCAGCAGTAACTTTTGGTGCTCAGGACGAAGACCTGTATGTTTCCCTGGCTAATCGGCTTGCAAGGCTGAACCGGCAGATAAGTGAGGACGAAAGAGCTACTTTTGCCGAGAAAGCGAAGGGAAAAACTATCAATCAGACTGTTAAGGACCTGCTCAGTGCATATAACCCTGATATCATTGATTCCGGAGCTTCTGAGATTAAACAGCACCAGCCGGAAATTCAGGAAGCCGATGCAAAGAAAAAGGCACAGGAAAATCTGATTGATGTTGCCAGATCCACTTTTTCCGGAGAGCTGAACGATTATATCGAAAATGTCCGCAGAGTCCATGAGCAGATAATCGATACCGTGAACATTGACACCCTTAACAGAGCCGAATGGGACAAAGACGCTGTGGCAAAGGCGGATGAGCTGGTCAGTGACTTTAAGGCATATATGGAAGCTAACAAAGACGAGATCGCAGCCCTGAAAATTTTCTATAACCAGCCCTACCAGCGCAGGGAAGTTACCTTTACGATGATAACAGAAGTGCTGGATAAACTGAAACTTGAAAAGCCTTATTTCGCTCCCTTCAGGGTATGGCAGGCTTACGAGCAGCTGGAAAAGGTGAATGGAAATTCCCCGAAAAAAGAACTCACAGCCCTGGTTTCCCTGATCCGCAGGATAACCGAAATCGACTCTGTGCTGACCTCCTACGACCAGACCGTTAACCGGAACTTCCAGGACTGGGTATTTAAAAAACAGGCAGGGACCCTGAAATTCAACGATGATCAGATGAACTGGCTCCGATTGATAAAAGATTATGTGGCTAACAGCTTCCATCTGGAAATAGACGACCTTGATTACACTCCCTTTGATGCTCTCGGCGGGCGCGGCAGAATGTACCAGCTTTTCGGGGACGAGATGAATATGGTTCTCAGTGAATTGAATGAGGCACTGACGGCGTGAAGATAATGGAAGAGATGAATATTTTGGGTGAAAAGTTGGGTGATAGCCGATGAAAAGTTTGGTAAAAAGTTTGGTGAAAAACTGGGTAAAATCCCGGGTAAAAGCACGAAATAAGATTCGGAGAACAATTAAGAGAAATACCCGAAGATAGGGTCGAAGATAAGTTAGGAGATAAGTTAGGAGATAAGTTAGGAGAAAAGTTAGGAGAAAAGTTCGGAGAAAACTGGGGTGAAAAGTGGGGTGAAAAGTGGGGTGAAAAGTTGGGAGAAAAGTTGGGAGAAAATAATCGGATAAAAGCAAAAAAATAAGCATCTTGCGGTGGAAAATTGATCATAAAAGCGGAGAACAGGTTGGGAGATAAGTTGGGAGAAAGCGGGGTGAAAAGTGGGGTGAAAAGTGGGGTGAAAAGTGGGGTGAAAAGTGGGGTGAAAAGTGGGGTGAAACTGTGATGAAAACTAGCATTTCGGGGAAACTCATAAACTTTCTTTTTCTCACCGTTTTCAGTAATGATGGACACGATCTCAAGTGCGCAAGGAATGTATATTATCAATGAATTGTTATTATTAATGGGGTAGTTTACTGTAAGAAGCTGACAGTCACATCTCTTTTCCAAACGATTAAAGATTGTGACAATATGCTTAAGTCTGGAATGGAGAAAGAGCAGGCTGAGAGCATGGAATGCTTCTCTGTACTTTTGGAAGAGATAAATAAAGACAATAAGTAAATAATATATTAGGAGTTGAGGTGTATGGGAGTAGCTGAAGAAACGCAAGTTGCAAGGAACATGACTTTTGTGCCGGCAACTGAAATAAAAGGATCTAAGATCCTCACTGTTAACGACGAAGAACTCGGAAAGATTAAAGAAGTCATGATTGACTCTGAATGGGGAAGAATCGCATACGTAGTGTTTGCTTGTGATTGTTTTCTTGGTATGAGGTGTAAATTCTTTGCCATTCCCTGGGGAGCTCTTAGCGCAAGTCGAGGAGATTATATCCTTAAAGTGGATAAGGGAGCATTCGAAACGGCAGAAGGCCTGGATGAAGATGTTTGGACTTTAAATCATAACGATTTGGCTAAAGTGTATGAACAGTATAATCTTCATCCTTACTGGGAAATTTAAAAGCTCATTTTCGGGTGATGATATGAAAATTGTTGTTTCCGATCCGATTTTCTTACCGAAGAATACGGGAAAGACTTGAGGTTCTCGGAAACCTTACTATTTTTGTGAATATGCCCTTTTCCATTGGATAATTTATTTCAGTCGAATACCCCCGTTGCTTGCAGCGAGGTGAGCCAGCGCAACTGTGATTAACCATTATTCAATAAACTCAATTAAGAAAAGTAAAATTAGTGAAGTACTTAATGTACACCTGTAATCAAAAGAGTGCATGAATGGGGATTCACAAGGCAGAATTTGCAAAAAATGAACCTGTTAAATTACTCTTAGTAATATCACCGACAGTATTTTATACCATTACTTACATAGTATATATTGTTCACAAGGTAGTAAGCTGTAAAATGAAGCAAATTAAGGACAGATTAAAACCTGATCCAGAAATCTACTTCATTGACGCGTAAGCTTCAAGATGGAGCAAATTCAGGGCGGCTTGAAAACCGATCCCGAAATCTACTTCGTTGATGCTTAAACTGCGAGATGGAGCAAATTAAGGACAGATTGAAACCTGATCCCGTAATAAACTTCATTAACGCGTAAAGCTCTAAAATAGGGCAAATTAAGGACAGATTAAAACCTGATCCTTCAGGACAGATTAAAACCTGATCCCGTAATAAACTTCATTGACGCGTAAGCTTCAAGATGGAGCAAATTCAGGGCGGCTTAAAAACCGATCCAGAAATCTACTTCATTGAGGCGTAAACTGCGAGATGGAGCAAATTAAGGACAGATTGAAACCTGATCCCATAATAAACTTCATTGACGCGTAAGGCTGAAAAATGGAGCAAATTCAGGACAGATTAAAACCTGACCCGTAATAAACTTCATTGACGCGTAAGCTTCAAGATGGAGCAAATTAAGGACGGCTTGAAAACCGATCCAGAAATTTACTTCTTTGACGCTTAAACTGCGAGATGGAGCAAATTAAGGACAGATTGAAACCTGACCCCGTAATAAACTTCATTGACGTGTAAACTGCGAGATGGAGCACATTCAGGACAGATTAAAACCTGATCCCGTAACAAACTTCATTGACGCGTAAGCTATCAAATGGAGCAAATTCAGGACGGCTTAAAAACCGATCCCGTAACAAACTTCATTGATGCATGTCAAACCTTGTGAATACCTTACTAACTCTTTTAATCAACGCTAAAGCGTACAGATATTGTTTTCTCCTCTTTTACTGCTTTTCTCAGCTTTTCATTCCTTTTACTGCTTTTCTCAGCTTTTCATTCCTGATGTTTAACAGGCAAAATCATGATGCTGTTTTGAGACAAAGTGAACAGAATGGTGGTTCCTGCTTAATCGGCTGGTATTATTCAGAATATCCCGATATGAAATCTTTTTTATCTTCTGCGCCTTACAGGGCTGAAACCATCCCATCCTCCCGTAAAAACAAATAACAGGAGAATTCCTGCTGGCATTAAGAGAATACGAGAATTATAGTGAAATTCCTTCCTGGCCCGAAGAATACTTCCCTGGACCCCGGAAACCGCTTTTTAATTCACAGGTAAATATCGGACGCATCCGCCAGCTTGTCTGGCGGCCCTGTAAAAAAAGTAGAAAAAAGAAGAAAGATAATAAGAGAAGAAAGATAATAAGAGAAGAAAGAAACCGGAGGTTGAAATCTCCAGTAAAAATTAATAAAAACAGAC
Organism: Methanosarcina sp.; assembly: GCF_028693135.1. Taxonomy (GTDB): domain Archaea; phylum Halobacteriota; class Methanosarcinia; order Methanosarcinales; family Methanosarcinaceae; genus Methanosarcina. The sequence goes on along the minus strand of NZ_JAQUVZ010000003.1, from coordinate 37,495 downwards.
GTGGAAAAGAGTGTTTTTCAGGTATATTTTAATCCTGTTTTGACTTCACCCCCAGATTTTTTACTTCACTTTTACTTTATGGCTATTCTTTCGGGTCTTTTGTCTTATTTTTTGTCTGAAAGCCGCTCTCCTGCGTCGAGCGTGACAAAAACGACATGATTAAGCGAATGACGTTGTACGGATCATAATTATTCGAAACGGAGCAAATTCCCAGAAACTTACCCGCAATGAGATTATCGAGTTTTTCCAGAAAGAAGGTCGGGTTCGTTTTGATGAGCTGAAAAATGATAAAGCTGTTTTATGCCATTCTTTTCGTCAAACGGCACACAAACATGCAATACAAGATTGAGAAATTGCAGCGGGAAGAGATTCCCGATATTCCGGATGTAGCACTCAGGAAAGCTATTATAAACTCGAGATTATTCAGTTCATCATCAAGTATAAGATCCTGCAATTAAACGAAATGGTAACCTCCGTCACTATATCTTACCAGAATTGCATTCAGGTCATCGTCCAGTATAAGATTCTGGTTATCAATCGAAACGTAAACATTCATATGAGTGCCATAAGTACGTTCAAATGAAGTTCTAACGAATGTGTGGTTAGTTAAATTCATCTGTGGAAAATCTTGATCATTTCTGGAATAGTGCTGATAGGTTCCATTTCTTAGAAATGCTATTTTTTCAATCTCGTGTGTGTTAATTAGTTCCTCTCCGGCATCATCAACAACAAGAAGACTGTATGTATGTGAGTCCCTATTTTTTACTGGAAGCGTTGTTATGTTTCTTTCAGGTTTGACTTCCAATGCAAAGACAATTTTGGTCCAGCTTATTCCATCGGGAGAGTAGGGAGAAGGTTTCATCACGTTCTCCGAATCTGCCTTATTGAAGAATTCAAATACACTTCTGTTTGCCCAGCTGCAAAATAATGGAGCCCCTTCACTATTAAAGTCAGAAGTGTCTTCAGAATAAGGCGGTATGCCAAACACCGTTGAGTAATTGAAGTGTTCGGCAACTTTTAAAGCTTCAATACTTTTTTCTAAAGAGGCTGAGGAAATAAGAGTTTCGTTATACATCAGTAAAAACGATTCATTGTACAGCGAATTAACCTGAAAAACCACAGATCCGTTTATAGTTTGTCCGGGAGATAGAGTCATACTTTCAATTTTATTTTCTTCTTTGAGGCTTGAAAGCACCTCCAGATGTGATCTCTCATAAAAACCGTAAGGGTCCAGATTTGTAGTATTAAATGTACGATTACCATCACGTACATGAAGTTCGTTTAATTTAAAATCGAGGTTCTTTGAACCATTATTCTTTATTGAAAGGTCATATACCGCGTAATACTTTTCATTGAGATTATATCCGAACTTGCTTTCTGTGGGATCACTTGAACCACGGTATTCTTTAACTCTGTATATGCAAAGCTTACCATCTTCCTCTTTTACTTTTAATCGAATGTCATTGGGAGTTATTAAAACCGTATTTTTATCGTCTGCAAGCTTTAACTCCAGAGAATTGTTGGAAGTAAAAACACGGATAGTATTATTGTCATCGGTTTTAACGATCTGCGCGTTACTTACCCAATCAATCCCCAGATCATTCATGAGGTATTTGCTGAGATTATTACTTTCGTTACCCGGGACATTATCCCAGCTAAACAGGTAATTTAATACGTTTTCTGAATTATCGTGCATATAAATGCTTGAAAAGGATGTCACTTCGATTTCAGGGATATTTTTCTCTTCGGATGACAGGGTTGTTGAGGAAAGATTTTCCGGCGTTATATTTGCTTGCCCTTGATATGCTGACTCATTTGATTGAGTGAGATTATTTTCTTCAACGCATCCACTAAAAATAATAAAGATTGTCAGAATAAAGATTAACATTCGCAATCCCACTCATCCCCGGTTTGGTTTAAATTTTGATTACATCCCTGAAATAGACAAGTAGACAATTATTTAATCAACTGACATCTTAAAAGTACTTCAAAATAAAAAAATGTTCGGAGAAAAGTTGGGTGAAGGTTGGGATAAAAGTACGAATACAGAATTAAATGAGGCTCTGGCGGCTTAAAAATGGAAGAACGATTTAACTGCAAATTAGGAGATCTGTTTGAATTCGAGTATGGCAAAGGTCTCACCAAAAAACAAAGAAATGAAATCGGTAACTATCCTGTTTACGGTTCTAATGGAATTGTTGGTTTTCATGACGAATATTTAATTGAAGGTCCTGCCATCATCGTTGGAAGAAAGGGAGCTGCTGGAGAAGTAGCATTTGAAAAAAAAAACCTATGGCCCATTGATACAACTTATTTTGTAAAGGTACCTGAATATTTGGATTTTATGTTTTCATTTTTTTTATTGAAATCCCTTGTTCTAAGTCAACTTGATAAATCAACAGCAATTCCGGGATTAAATAGAAATGACGCTTATAATTTGAATATAAATCTCCCCCCACTCCCCGAACAACGCGCCATAGTCTCAAAAATCGAGCTTCTCTTCAGCGAACTGGACAACGGCATTGCCAACATTAAACTGGCACAGGAACAGCTCAAGGTTTACAGGCAGGCGGTGCTGAAGAAAGCTTTTGAAGGAGAGCTTACCAAAAAATGGCGGGAGCAGCAGACAGATCTGCCGGATGCAGGAGATTTGCTGGAGCAGATTTACAGCGAGAGAGAAAAAGCTGTGAAGGCTACCAAGGTGAAACCTGTAAAACCTTTCACTGAAAATGAACTGATCCTATTACCAAAAATTCCGAAGGAATGGTGTTGGGTGAGGTTAGAAGATGTTGGCAACGCTATCGACCCCCAACCAAGTCACAGAACTCCCCCAATATTTGAAAATGGAATTCCATATGTTGGTGTTGGCGACATTGATAAAGAAACTGGTGAGTTTGATTATAATAAAGCCCGAAAAGTATCTCCAACTGTCTTAGAAGAGCACTTGGAAAGATATTCTATAGACGAGGGAGATTTTATCATTGGAAAAATTGGAACTATTGGGAAGCCATTTTTAATTCCAATCAGAAGATTTTATACCCTATCTGCAAATGTTGTTCTGATTAAATCAAATGACCATTATTGTCTAAAGAAATACATGTTTTATTTGTCAAAAAGTCAAATTGTTGAAAAACAATTTTTACAAGGCTCAAAAGCTACCACACAAGCAGCTTTTGGAATTCAAAAAGTTAGAATTTTAAATATCCCTCTCTGTTTCCTTCCCGAACAACAAGCCATCGTTCAGGAGATCGAAAAACGACTTTCAGTCTGCGATAAGATAGAGCAGGATATCAAAGAGAATCTGGAAAAAGCCGAAGCACTGCGGCAGAGTATTTTGAAAAAAGCGTTTGAGGGGAAGTTGCTTAATGAAAGAGAGCTGGCAGAGGTTCGAGGGGCAGAGGATTGGGAGTCGGCGGAGGTTCTGTTGGAGAGAATAAGAGCGGAAAAGACAGCCAGCGGCAAGAAGGGTAGATCATGATCTCTGAGCAATTGAAGAGCATCATCCGGGACGGCGAAGGTCTTACCGTGGAATTTAAGGAGTGCAAAACTCAGATAAACCGTGATGTGTACGAGACAGTCTGTGCTTTTCTAAATCGCAATGGAGGACATATTGTTCTTGGAGTTGATGACAACGGGAATATCACAGGAATTGATAAAGATGCTCTGCCACAGATCAAAAAGGATCTTGTTACTGCGCTGAATAACCCGCAAATTATCAATCCTCCTTTGTACATATTGCCGGAGACTGTAAACATTGAAGGAAAAATCCTTCTCTATCTCAATATTCCTGAAAGTTCACAGGTTCACCGCTGTAAAGGAAAAATATTTGATAGAAATGAAGATGGGGACCTGGATGTTACCAATCATCCTGATGCTGTGGCTCACCTCTATATTCGAAAACAGAGCTCATTTTCAGAGAACCGCATTTATCCCTATGTCAGACTGGAAGACCTCAGGAGCGACCTTATCCAGAGAGTACGGAAAATGGTCCGTGCCGAGAACCCAAATCATCCCTGGGCAACAATGAATGATGAGGAGCTTTTAAGCAGTGCCCGTTTGTATCAACATGATTACCAGACCGGCAAAGAAGGTTATACTCTTGCTGCTATTCTTTTGCTGGGCAAGGATGAAGTTATCCAGAGCGTACTGCCCCATTTCAAAACCGATGCTATCCTTCGCAGAATAAACCTTGACCGGTATGACGACAGGGATGACATCCGAACCAACCTTATCGAAAGTTATGACAGGCTCATGGCTTTTGTTGCAAAACATCTGCCAGACCCTTTCTATCTGGAAAAGGATCAGAGAATCAGCCTGAGAGATCATATTTTCAGAGAAGTTGTTGCAAATATGCTCATCCACAGGGAATACATAAACGGTTTTCCTGCAAGATTCATAATTGAAACTGATCAGGTTGTTGCGGAAAATGCGAACCGCCCACATGGACATGGCAGAATAAATCCTTCCAATTTCACACCATACCCTAAAAATCCGGTAATTGCTCGCTTTTTCAAAGAGATCGGAAGGGCGGATGAGTTAGGCTCAGGTGTCAGGAATCTCTACAACTACACACGGATTTATTCCGGTGGAGCTGACCCGCAGCTTCTTGAAGGAGACGTTTTTAAGATCATTGTTCCTGTTACCCCCCAGGCTACCGCGCAAGTCACCGCGCAAGTCACCGCGCAAGTCACCGCGCAAGTCACCACGCAAGTCGATAAACAGGAGATAATTATCGAATTTTGTAAGGAACCTAAAACAGCCAGCGAAATTATGGAACACTTGCAATTAACACATCGAGAACATTTCCGAAAACACATATTAAAGCCACTTTTAGAGAATGGTATTCTCCATATGACCATCCCTGACAAACCAAATAGCTCAAAACAAAAATATTACTCTTATCTCAAGGATTCAAACCATGTCTGAAAACACCTCATCCATCGTTTCCAAAGTCTGGAGCTTCTGCAACGTCCTGAGGGACGGGGGCGTGAGCTATGGCGATTATCTGGAACAGTTGACCTACCTCATATTCCTGAAAATGGCTGAAGAGTACAGGAAACCGCCGTATAACAGGGATATTGGCATCCCGGAGGAATACACCTGGGATAATTTGAAACAGCAGCGGGGAGCAGAACTCGATATTCACTACAAGAAGCTGTTAGAAGAGCTGGGGAAAAAGCCGGGGATGCTCGGGCAGATCTTCCTCAAAGCTCAGAACAAGGTCAGCGACCCCGCCATGCTGTACAAGGTCATTGATATGATCGAAAAGGAAAGCTGGGTCATGATGGGTGTTGACACCAAAGGAGAGATCTACGAAGGGCTCCTGCAGAAGAATGCAGAAGATACAAAAAGTGGAGCCGGCCAGTACTTCACCCCCAGGCCGCTCATCAGAGCAATGGTTCAGTGCCTCCAGCCCGGACCCATGAAAACAATCGGAGACCCCTGCTGTGGTACAGGCGGGTTCTTTTTAGCAGCCTACGACTTCCTTACCTCACACCACCAGCTTGACCGCGAACAGAGCCGCTTCCTGAAAAACAAAACCTTTGGCGGGAACGAGATCGTTGCAGGGACCAGACGGCTTGCCCTGATGAACATGTTCCTGCACAACATCGGGGAAATCGACGGGGAGCCTATGATCTCCAATTCCGATGCTCTCATAGCCGACCCCGGTTACCGTTACGATTACATCCTCACCAACCCACCCTTTGGGAAAAAGAGCAGTATGACCTTCACCAACGAAGAAGGCGAGCAGGAAAAAGAAGACCTCACTTACAACCGGCAGGACTTCTGGACAACCACAAGCAACAAGCAGCTCAACTTTGTGCAGCACATCCATACAATTCTCAAAACCGGCGGGCAAGCAGCAGTGGTATTGCCCGACAATGTCCTGTTCGAAGGCGGAGCCGGAGAGACTATCCGCAAAAAACTTCTTGAAACCACCGACCTGCACACAATCCTGCGCCTTCCGACAGGCATCTTCTATGCAAATGGTGTAAAGGCAAACGTGCTTTTCTTTGAAGCAAAACCCGCAGCAAAAGAGCCCTGGACAAAAGAAGTGTGGATCTACGATTACCGCACAAATGTGCATCACACATTGAAAAAGAACCCTATGAAGTTTTCAGATCTGGAAGACTTTATTAAATGCTACAACCCTGAAAACCGCCACATTCGTACAGAGACCTGGAGTGAAGAATCTCCCGAAGGCAGGTTCCGTAAATTCAGCTATGACGAAATCGTAGCAAGGGATAAAACGAACCTGGACATCTTCTGGCTCAAAGACAAAAGCCTAGCTGACCTGGACAACCTTCCGGACCCCGATATTCTTGCAAATGAGATTATCGAGAATATGGAGGCTTCACTGGCAAGTTTCAAGGAGATTATGGTCACAATTAATGGAGAAAGTGAAGAGAATTGAATCTTAGTTTTGCTGCACCCCCCGCTGTAAGCAACTGGGTCCGTTCGCGCCCCGGTGCGGGTTTTTATGGTCTGGTATTTCTCTGGATAGTATTTAATACAGGGTTTCAATCTTCGATAATCACCCCTCGATAATCCGGTCAGTTTCCAGCTTATCAAGGATCTCAATAAGCCTCTTTTTGCGTTTATTTTCATCCCTGATTCCGCAAAGATATACTTTCCATTTTCCTTTTTGTCTCCCGGTTTCCATGGTCTCTTTGATTTTCCGGAGGTGTACGGCAGCTTCCCGGTAAGCATCCACTTTTGTTCTGGAAATAAGTTCCTCTGCAAGTTTTTTCCATATTCCGATCGCGATGTCGGGATATTTCATGCCTATGGCATTTGCAATTTGGTTTTCGTCGATGTAATTTCCGTATCTTCTTTCCTCATCCCCTCCTTTTTTAAGTTCTTCGTACCACCTGAGCACCTCATCCGGAGCTTTTTCTTCTATAGCTATTTTGATCAGCAGGTCAAGAACAGGAGGTTTAATCTCCTTGAATGAGCCGGGTTCCAGCAGCCCTGTTGCCGGGAGAATTCCGGGAAGTACCGAGGTCTCTTCTTTCTTTTTGCCCCTGACTGCTGGCAGTTCTCCTTTTTCAAGGTATCCGTGAACTGTTTCCCTGACTTCCTGCCAGACCCCGGCTTTTTCGGCCGCTTCCCGCATTTCGAGGTAGGAAGGTAATTTCGGTTCCCTGAAGAACTCCTCTGCCTGAAGAGCGGCTGCAAACAGGAGGTCTCCTTCTTCTTCTTTGATTTGAAAGAGGCTCTGGCGGAGTTCGTGAGCCGTCCAGGGCTTTTCTGTCTGAGTTTTCCTGACCCCCCTGAAAATCCATTCTACAGCCTTTTCTTTCCGGCCCGCTTCGAGCAGTAACCCTACCAGCCGTTCATAACTGTCCGTCTTTTCTGCTTCGTGTTCGCATATGGGGATGGCTTCTTCAAAAAGACCTGCTTTTTGCAGGGCCTGGATCAGCCGGTCAACCAACAGCTTCCGGTCCCAGGCTGAATATTCAGGGAACTGCCCTTCGTCAATTTCACGCAGCCGGGTTTTCAGGATTTCGGCAAAATTTTTCCAGTCCTCCCTGGAAAAGTCCTCCCCCCAGAAGCCGTGTCCGCCGGTGATCTCGTAGTCGTCTTTCATTTCAAGTTCAAAGGCTTCGAGCATCCTTTCATGGGCCAGGCGAGGGGACCCGGCCAGGGCTTCGAATACAATATTCATGCAGCCGGAAATTTCCATTGCTATTTCCCCTTCCTGGTCATACTCCATAATATCTTCAACGCGGTTCATGATCTTTTTTCCGATATTCAGGAGCTCATCATACCGGCCTGTATCGAGCAGGCTTTCCATCCGGGCTTGCACGTTTGAAAAATCGGGAATTCCACTTCCATAACCCCAGGGGTCGTAACTCTCCGCTTCTTCCCAGAGCCTCTCCAGTTCGGAGTCGATACCCCTGACAATCCCCCCGACATTTTCCGTTTCGAGGTCCTGCCTGTCCCGGAGGTAGATGCCAAGAGAGGGGCTTTTTACCGAAAACTCCACCAGGATGTCTATCAGTTCGGCTTTTTCAAGCCCGTCGAGCCATTCGCGCAGGGGCGGACGGGAGCTTTTCCCGGTTTTGAGGCTTTCAAAAGTTTCGGGCCCCTCGTGCATTTTCCTGGCTCTCAGGAGGAGCGGGTCGTTCTCGGAAAGTAGAGGGACTTTTATTCCGTGTTGCATGAGGTTAAGATACTCCAGGACAGTTGCAACTCCGTGCTTGCAATCCCCTCCAACAGGGCAGGTGCATATGGAGCTCAGCGTCCCGTTTACCAGGGTCACTTCCGTGAAATACTCCTTTCTCCCTCGCACCATTGCAAGGAGGCTACCTTCCGGGGTGCATCTTATTTCCTCAACCCTGCCTGAACGCTGGTAATCCTCTCCCTTTGATGTGGTTTTTGAGCCGGCCCATTCTTCGATGTCGCTCCATCCGAGTTCCCTGAAAGGGTCGGCGCTTTCATTCTCAGAAACCATAAGCAATTATTCGGAGAATTAATATAAATAACAGGACTTTCTCGAAAAAAAGGCAAAAAGACAAAAATATAAAAATATAAAGATAATATAGTCACGAGAAAAAATAATGCAACTACGTGGTTTTTATTGCAACAATTGCAGGCGTGACTATATTGTGGAGCCTGCTAAGGTTACGGGTTTGAAAAGTGGTATAACCGTTTTTCATCCTCGCACAAGGCGGACATAGTTATAATATCGTTCGCCGCCTTCGCCCAATGCACCGCCTTCGTATTTTGTGTCAAACCGAACACCTCCGGCGCCGTGCATGTCACTGCCGTTATTATCAGTTGCAGTTCCGAAAGCCACATACCAGGCATAATAATACTCTGGGTCACCCGGGTTGAAATAAGCGCTGGTACTTGTCCAGTAATATCCGTAATCCGGGTTGTAGTTTGTCGTGCCGGGAGCAATTTCGGTGATTTCAAAGAAATCAGTATCAATTGCAGGGCCTATATTTGATTCATCTTCGGCACTGGGGGAGTGGGTATAATCAACGATGCTCTGAAGCTCCCTCACATTGGGCAAGCGCCAATCATCGTAGCCTGCCAGCGTAGAATTCTCAGCATAGGCCAGAGCCGCTTCCCAGTCCATGCCAATACCACTATCTGCCTGCTGCCACATCAAACCGGTGGCTTGGTCAGTGACCGTACCGTCCCCATTTGCCTCGAAATCATTAATACCGTATGAATTGCCTCGAACTGCGCGTACATAGTTTCCCATGGGGCCTGAAACGGTTGCAGGATACGCCTTGATGTGGCCTGTTCCATGATTCACACCAAAAGCCGCTTCCGATCTGCCTTCCACCGTCGTGCCAGCATAATAGTCAGCAGCCCAGTATTGTTCATCTTTGCTCACGTCTTTGCCAGCCAGATCAAAATAGGCTGTGTCCAGATAAGGCCATCCCTGAGAAAAGTCACTGATGGAATACAGTTCCTTCAAAGTGGGCATGCGCCAGTCGTCATATCCGGCCAGTTCCAGGGATTCGCAATATTCATTAGCTTCTTCCCAGTTTAAGCTGCCACTGGCTGGAGTCTGCTGCCATATCAGCCCTGTAACTTCGTCTGTTACCGTTCCGTCGCCGTTGTCGGTGTAGCTGTAAAGATTGCCTTCAAACTGGGCATCCTGACCATAAAATGCTTCACCTGATTCAGGACAGTCGATTTCGTTTCCGTCATCGTCATAACAGGCAGTCTGGCCGGTGTCAACGAGGGGATACGTTATACCAGTGGCGACCTCCTCCTGAGCTGGCGATTCAATTTCCTGTGCATCCGTCTCCTGTGTATCCGTCTGCTCCGTGCAGCCGGAAAATGAGATAGCGATGACCATCAATGCAACAAGGGCAATTTTTAATAAATTTTTCTTCATGTTATTCCTCTATTGCTTTTTTTATTCAGTTAATGCTTACATCGCCGCCACGTACCAGACGGACATAGTTATCGATCCTGATGGCATCTCCCTGCGGGCCATTGCCTTCGGGATAATCTGATGTGTCACCTGCTTTTGGATCGCTCTTCTGTGCTCCTGCGCCGTGCACATCCTGCCATTCGCCTTCCATATATCCCATTGCTCTGCCAAAGGAGACATAGGATGCAAAGCTGCCTTTTCCGTTCGATGCCGCATGTGTGGTGCCTGACCAGTAGTAGGGATAATCTGTCTCACCCGCTTCGTTCGTGATCGCGGTGCATTCAAATACCGGATCGATTGCAGCAGAGTCTGAGGTGTCAGGTGAACGTGAGTAGTCAACGATACTCTGCAATTCTTTTACGTTCGGGAGACGCCAATCGCTATACCCGAGGTAGTTTTCCTCGTTCTTTGTCTGAACCCAGGCAAGTGCCTCCTCCCAGTTCATACCGGTGCCGCTGTCTGACTGAGACCAAGTAAGGCCGGTGGAGCTATCATTGATGGTCCCGTCACCGTTGTCTGAAAAGTCGTTTACACCGTAATCAGGGTTGCCTCTTACGCAGGTGACAAAAAATGTCTTATCGGTGCCGCCGGAAGGCCCGTTAATCTGAGTACCGTTCTGTTCTGGCATTCCGTTCATCGGTGGAATCTGTCCATTCTGTTCTTGCATACCTTCGGATGGAATGTCTCCTGTTGGTCCGGGCATGGTCAGACCATAGCCTTTTATTCTGCCATCGGCAAAATTCACTCCGAAGAGTAAGCTGTCCTCATATACATACAGGGTTTCTGATGCGTACTGCGAGTCAATGATACGCTCGCCTGAATCTGTATCTCCATATGCGAAACTAAAATAATTCGTGTCAATAAATGGATTCAGGTCTGAATTACCAGTCTCTCCGCTTGGGTCAGTTCCGTTGAATAGTATCAGCGAATATTGTTCCTTGATTGTCGGGAGGCGCCAGTCGCTGTATCCTCCATAGTTTTCGGCATTGAGTTTGACAGGAAGTTCCTGTGCTTCGGACAATGTGAGTTTATCGTTCGCAAGGATTTCGCCATCACCGTTGGTGTCGGGAGACTGCTGCCACGTCAGCCCGGTGACTTCATCATAGACCGTAAGCCCGTCACTGCTGAGGATGTAGGCTGGCTGGTTACCCGAATATTGTGCGTCCTGACCGTAGAAAGCCTTACCTTCCTCCGGGTCGGTGATCACATTCTCATTGTCGTAGTATGTTACCTGACCGGTATCGACGATGGGATACGAGAGCTCGGTAGTGGTCTGTTGCGGAGATGTCGATTTCGTTTCTCCCGCATCCTTCTGCGTCGTGCAACCGGAAAACGAGATGATGATAATCATCACCGCAATGAGAGTGATGATTACTGAATGTTTTCTCATGTTATTCCTCGGTTGTCTTTTTTTATGCTGCTTCCTTTAAATCCGATTTTTTGTCATAAGTTTGTCTTTTTTGCTTTTGAGTTACAGAATTTGCATGCATAGTAAGGGCAGGGTCGTGGAGTAATTCTTTGAAAATATTTACTGTGATCTATTTCTTAATATATTATCTAAATTATATATTACATTATTTATTATAACTCTCATTTCGACCCCCTCCAATAAATCTGAACTTATTTTTTTATTTAATACATTTCAGTGCCCATTTCGCCCCTTCTTATAAATTAAATTGTGCATGTCTTGTCTTATGATATCGTAGTTATGATATGATGGAAAAAATTGAAGAAACAGCGATTCCAGGATGGAAAAAAGCAGGAGAAGTTTTCAAAGAGAGAGCAAGGGATATGGCAAGCTTCTATTCATGGAAACAAAGAGATGACCATTTCAAGATCCCGATCAAGAAAAATGCAGTTTCTCAGAGAATAAACAGGATGGGAAAGTTTTTACTTTTTTATAAAGGGGAACGTGACTGGACGGAATGCCTTACTGTATACAGAGAAAGAGATATTATTGAAAAAGGATTCAAATCAATGAAGAATGACATTCAATCACTTCCACTCAATACACAGAGAGATCCGGCAACAAAAGGCTTCATATTTGTCTGTTTCATTGGACTCATAATTAGAATGCGGCTTCTAAATTAGAATGCGGCTTCTAAATATGATGAAAGAAACAGAGATCCTCAAGAACTATACAGTAGAGAGTTTACTTATGGAGCTTGAAAAAATCAAAAAGATAGATCTGGAAAATGGAGAAGCAATCTTTACGGAACTTACAAAGAAGCAAAAAGATATTATGGAAAAATTGAATTTATGCGCCTAAAAAGGCGGAAGGCAGGCTAAAAATAAATATATTATATTTTCGTTTTTAGATATAAGAGGGGTTTTCTATTTCCTTGGACTTCTTGGTCCTCAGTTCGCCTTTAATAGCTTCATAATATTTCATGGTATCTGGAGTAACTGAAGGCCCTGTATCTGCAATCGCTTTAAGGAAATGTTTCTGTTTGACGTTTTTTGCATGGAGTTCTTCGCGCAGGGCATACCTTCCTGCCTTTTTGCATATGGCTGCGAGATCTGCACCTGTGTACTGGTCAGTCAGGTCAACAAGTTCTTCGATATCCACATCCTCTGCAAGAGCCATCTTCTTTGTATGGACCTTGAGGATTTCCCTCCGGGCCCCTTTATCCGGGATAGGCACAAGGATAAGTTCATCAAAGCGCCCTGGACGGATCAGGGCCGGGTCTATGATATCAGGACGGTTGGTTGCACCAATCACCACCACACCCCGGAGCTCTTCGAGCCCGTCCATTTCGGAAAGGAGCTGATTAAGGATCCGGGCTGTAACCTGTGGCTCTCCTGCGGAGATCCCACGGATGGGAGCAAGAGAATCAAGTTCATCCAGAAAAACAATGGAAGGAGCAACCTGCCTTGCCCGCATGAAGACCTCGGCAATCCTCTTTTCGGACTCCCCGTACCACTTGGAGAGGAGGTCGCTTCCTTTGGCTGTGATGAAATTGGCATCGGATTCATGGGCAATAGCTTTTGCAAGAAGGGTCTTTCCAGTGCCCGGAGGCCCGTAGAGGAGAACGCCTTTTGGAGCTTCCACTCCTATGTCCCTGTAAGACTCAGGGTTTTTAAGCGGCCATTCCACGGCTTCTTTTAAGAGGCATTTTACATCTTCTAAGCCTCCCACATCGTCCCAGCTGACATTGGGAATCTCAATAAGGATTTCCCGAATGGCTGAAGGCTGGACTTCTTTCATGGCCTCTTCGAAGTCTGCTCTTGTGACCTGCAGGGTATCCAGGAGTTCTTTTGGGATCTGGGGTTCTTTCAGATTGAGCTTAGGGAGGATACGCCGAAGAGCACTCATGGCAGCTTCCCGACAAAGTGCCGCAATGTCAGCTCCCACAAACCCATAGGTAATCTGGGCGAGGTCCCTCAGGTTTACATCCTCGGTAAGAGGCATCCCCCTGGTATGGATCTGGAAAATCTCAAGCCTGCCTTCGGTGTCAGGAACCCGAAGTTCTATTTCCCTGTCAAACCTGCCTGGGCGGCGCAGTGCAAGGTCCAGGGCTTCGGGGCGGTTTGTTGCGCCTATTACGATCACGTTCTTGCGGCTTTTTAAGCCATCCATGAGGGAAAGAAGCTGGGCAACCACCCTTCTCTCTACTTCCCCTGTGACCTCTGCTCTTTTTGGGGCAATGGAATCGATCTCATCCAGAAAGATAATTGCAGGGGCATTCTTTTCAGCCTCATCGAATATATCACGGATCGCTTTTTCAGATTCTCCGTAGTATTTGGACATTATTTCCGGGCCGTTGATGGATATGAAATAAGCATCGGACTCATTTGCAACTGCTTTTGCAAGCATGGTCTTGCCCGTTCCGGGAGGGCCGTGGAGCAGCACCCCTTTAGGGGCGTCAATCCCAAGCCGGTCAAAAAGTTCAGGATGTTTCAGGGGGAGTTCTATCATTTCCCTGACTTTTGTAATGGCGTCTTTGAGCCCACCCAGATCTTCGTACATAACAGTAGGAATTATCTGTTCAGGTGGAATTTCCACGGCTTCTGGCAGGAGTTCGATTTCTGTCATGTCCGTGATCTTTACGATCCCCGTCGGGGATGTAGAGACGACCTGCAGCTTGATTTCCCCAAGCCCGAAGGAGGGGCCAAAGCCCTGCCCGAAAAAGTCCTGGAAAAAGTCATCGAACATGAGCCCCTTGTTAGAAGTATCTCTATCCCTGGACTTCCTTAAGCTGGTGGTGGAGATAAAGTCTCCTTTTGAAACCGTACGGTTCATGAAGACCGCACTGAGCGTCTCACTGGGAGCAAAGATCTGCATACCCCTCGTAACGGGAGACAGGGTAACATGCTTTGCTTCTTTCCATTCGGCTTTCCGGATTTCCACATATTCCCCTATGCTTGTCTTTGCATTGGTACGGATAAGTCCGTCCATACGGACAATATCAAGCCCGGCATCACTGGGATAAGGACGGCCTATAAGGGCAGAAGTAGATTTTCCACCTCTTATCTCCACTACATCAAAGGGTTTCAGGCCCAGTATCTCCCTGAATCTTTCGTCAATTCGGATAATTCCTTTTCCGACATCCCGTTGATCGGCTTCTGCAACCTTAAGTTTTACAATCGATTTATCCCCCTCAATCAAATAATCCCCTTCTTTTCCATTAGAAAAATATTATCCTGAAAAAAAAACATACAACTTTTGAATAAATAAACGTAATATGTGCATATAAATTGTTGTGTTTTGATAGTAAGTAATGAATGCAGATATTAAGTCCAACCGGGGGACATTTAAGGATTATATATGGATATTAAGGCTGTTTTGGCTTCAGTCACTTACCCTCTTTGCCTCCTCATCAAGCTTTTTCAGGTTGGTAGGAATAGGGTTTTCTTTGAGAAGCTTTGCGAAGTACACAAGATTATGTGCCATGTATCTGACTGTCCGATTCGTATAAAGGTGCTTTTCCCCTCCGGCTTCGATGTAACTTGGCCCCGGACCTGCATCACCAACCCAATAACAGTCAACATTGGGAGGCACAGTACATCCGAGATGGGTCAGGTTGAAGAGTGTGGTTGCAGCAACATTGTGCGCCCCATCTTCATTACCGGTGACTATAACCCCTGCCACCTTCCCATAAAGAGGATACTGCCCTGTTACGGGATTCCCATCCATATACGTCCCGTCCAGCCTTTCGAGGACCAGCTGGGCCACCGAAGAGCGTACGCCAAACCAGATGGGAGATGCTATAATCAGGATCTCACAGGCTTTTATTTTTTCAAGTATGAAGGGCCATTCGTCTCCGTTCCCTTCATCTGAAGAAACCCCGAAAGCTATATTGTAGTCAACAAGTCTTATGACTTCACTTTCAACACCAAGTTCTTTAAAAATAATCCCAGCCCTGTCAATAAGAGCACGGGTATTCGATACCTGAGGTGATTTTTTAAGTGTACAGTTCAAAAAAAGTGCCTTCATCGCCATAGTGTATATGTTTCCAAATGCCGTTATATATACGGGGGCGCATAAATGTTCAGAAGGATTATTACTTAACTAAGCCTTGTTATGGCTTTATTGCCTGACTGCCGGCTTCCTTCTGAAGCCATGATTCCTCTTTTATTTTCTCGGAGGGGCTCGTCACTCAGTCTTTGGTAAAAAATGGGTGGAGATATATTTAATAGATTGAGGAAGATCAAAAACCGGATAGACAGAAAATAGAATAGACAGAAAAACCGGATAGACAGAAAATAGAAAAAATAAAAAGAAAGCATATGAACACAAAGTAAAAAATCTAAAGAGAAAAAGGAAAAATGTTAAAGTTTAAGCTCTTTAGCCATTTCCTGAAAAACTTTTCCTTTATCAGTCGTGATGAAAACACCGTTTTCGTGCTTGATAAGCTCTTTCTCTTTCAACATTTCCAGATATTTCTGAGCAATGTTAAAGTTAAGATTTACCTCATAAACGATATGTGTTTTCTTTGCCCCGTTCATCGCCACTCTTAAAATATCTACTGCAATATCTGTCCTGCTCCTTCTCTTCAATACTGATTCCTCCCCCACTAGATATTCAAAATAATCTTTGTAAGACTCAACGCTTTCAAAATATATTAAAGCGTATCTTTTTGTAGGTAACAAAGATTCTAAGTCTTTATCGTTCCCCTTTCTATATAACAATATCAGTATTATATAAAGTCTTAAGTTTTAAAAAGAAAATTAAATATGCAGTTGATACATAATAAAAAACATGAACTACTTCTATTCAAAAAAAGCTACTCGGTTTTAAAATCTGGTTAAAATTAAAAAAATTAAGTGGGCCCGCTGAGATTCGAACTCAGGATCCCCGCCGTGTAAAGGCGATGTCATGACCGACTAGACCACGAGCCCAATTTGCTATAAGTCATATTTTTTAGATGATCGCTTTACAAGCAATTGCTTGAAATGCAAACCCAACATGTCACTAGTTATATATATGTCTTTTGTTTGGATAAAACTTTATAATATTATCACCAATGATAAATCACTATATATCCCGAAGTTTTCACCAATTATTCTGGATCAAAGACTGAGAGCTGAAACAGAAATATAATGTTAAGAGACCATTTTGAGAGTATGAGAATCCCTGCCATTTGAACACACTCTTTCTGCATTTTTTACAACAGAAGTAATACAAGCAAAATATATTTATACAATATTAGCCTGATATAATATGTGAGCGGGTCTCTCTTTTGTAAGATAACCCCAACCCCCCAACACCCCAATTCATACTCCCCAACTCGCTCACACTAATTCTATTAATATCTCACACTAATTTTATTATTACCTGTTCAAAAAGCATTGTTAATTGCCCACAAATTATTATATATCTACAAAGGTTAGCTGATACTCAAGTAAGTGCTATCCTTTCTTATCCGTACTTCTTCCAGTGTTATTAATCCATTATCTGACTGCACGGGTTCCAGAAAAATATTATTTTTAAGAACATTTTGAGAATATATTAACTATAAGACTGTAATTATATATTGCGATGTATTTTATAGAAAGGTATTTATAGTATGTAATATTACTCATGCATAGTGAGCGGGTCTCTTTTCCATAGTATAACCCCAAACCCATATCCCCCAACTATTCCCCAACTATTCCCCCAACTATTCCCCCCAACTCCCCAAGCCCGCTCACAAACTATTCTCATGGCTTTTTTTTCTCAACTTTATTTCAAAATAATATTATTATCTCAACATTTTGTAACTTTGTTCAAACCATTCTCAACTTTACCGGCTCTTCGTTGTTTTGTGTGAATAGCCTTATCAGAACCAACGCGATCTTGAATTGAAAATCATCTTATCCATAGAGAATGACGAAGAGCCACTTTCCTTATATAATCTCAATTACACCTGCAGTATCTCAACTTCTCTTAACTTATCTCAACTTCTCTTAACTTATCTCAACTTCTCTTAAACCGTCCAAGTTTATTTAAATTGTCCTCATACGGAGTACAGTTTTATAATAGAAACCTTCTGAAATTCCAGTCCGAATTTCCCAAACACCCCAACACTTCTTTATTCATTCAAAGTCAACCCTTATTTATTCAAAGTCAACCCTATCAGTTCCGCTTATATAATACTTCAGGTCATTTTTCGCAGCAGTTAGGGTTTTTTATAGCGTTAAAGATGGTTTAGGTTTCAAATATATCTGGGCTGCCAAGCCCACTAAAAATCAGGACACAGCACCTTTTTTCTAAAACTGAACCGGGGTAAAGTAATAAAATGAAGCATGCATAAACCAACTATCTAAAGAAATATAAATTTAAAAAAAGTGTAGGGAAAATAAAAAATAACTTTTCTGGATTGGGGATTCCAGAAAAGAAATAGTGGACTATTAGCGCTCCAGACACATTTAAAAGTCGAAAAGTGTTTTCTGGTTTTTAGGCTCGGCTTTTTTCAAAACTTCTCCTGTGCTATCCTGCATGCCTGCGGAGGTTGAAGCTTCATCAGATATCCTTTGTTTTGACGGGGCGCTGTTAGCTAGAGCCTTCTTTTTTGAAGATATAGGGGAGATTTTCTTCTCTACAGATTCAGAAACAGGTTTCTTTTCTGGAAGGGGAGTGGAAAAAGAAAAGAAATTATTTCCTGCAGGTTCCGGACCATCAGGCAGTATTTTCCCTGAAGTCTCTTTTTTTTCGTGAATCTCCGAAAGTGTGTCAAATCCCATAAGAAGGGTTTTCTGCCCGTCTTCCGAAGGCTGAGAATCAGAAACTTCAGATTTGCCGGCCTGGACCCCCTTTTGAGTCCCCTTTTCGTCCTCCGAAATAATAACAGGACAGCGGAGGGTTCTCTGCTTATCGTCTGCTGCAGGGGCAGAAGCCTTAAAAAAGTCAGGTTCTTCAGTTTTATCTTTATTTTCCTCAATAAGCTTCTGTGCCTCATCGTAAATTTTCTGCAGCTTTTTGCTTGGCTTTGCGCTTCCTGAGAGGTACATCAGCTCTTCAAGCTCAAGCTCGAGGTTTGCAGTAACTTCAACTGCAGATTCCTCATCCTTCAGCATTCGCGAATAAAACCCTAGAAGGTTATTCCTCGAATAATGCATTGACTCAAAACTATGCTCCCCGATTTTTGAAGCGATATTGTCTCGCATGTCCCGCTTCGAACGCGTCTGCCCGAGCCTTCTCCAGAGTGAAGGCTGCTGGTATTTGATAAAGCCGGGATACGATCTTGTCTTTGAAAGGGCAGCCCCGCAGACCATAAGCATGCTGGCATACCTCCACATCCTGTAATTCTGGCGCTTTTTTACCCGCCCAAGATAAAGATCAGCCTTTGAAATATATTCAAAACCTGTCCTTATATCTTCAAGGTCACCGTCCTTGCGGGCATACTGAATAGGCAGGTTTTCATCGATCCAGTGCACGAGATCTTCAGGACTTTCATCAAGCCCACGTGCAGATTCAAGAGCCTTTTTACAGTCAGTGCTTTTAAAGATCTTCTGCATCGCCTTAAAGATATTCTCCTTGACGTCCCTGCCTGAAGTCCCGATATCCTCAACTTCGAGTGTTTCCTTCCCACTCGCTGCAGCCTGAAGGTCATTCATGGCACTCCTGAAGTCTCCACCCGCATTTTCTGCGATATGCAGGACAGCTTCCTGGCTGCAATGAACTCCCTCAGCCTCGCAAACCTTCTTCAAAGCAGGGATCATGGAACGACTCTGCACGGACCCGAATTTTATTTCCAGGCATAGGTTCCGGATTGTGGGTGTTAACCCGTAAATGTCATTCGCAATAAGCACGATCGGCTGGAGTGTGGATTTTATAATCCCGGCAATAGCCCTCATTCCACCCCTGTCCGAAGTCCCATGGATATTGTCCGCCTCATCAAGGATAATAAGACGCTTTCCACCAAAAAAAGTATTCATTGACGCTGCAGAACCAGCAACCTTCTCAATAACACCTGCAGTCCTCTGGTCACTTGCATTGAGTTCAATGACCTCCCAGTCCAGATCCCTGCCAAGCGCATGAGCACTTGAAGTCTTCCCTATCCCAGCAGGCCCATAGAGTATCACTGCCCTTCTCTCAGGAATCCCGGATTGCCATTCCTCAGCCCATACCCTGAAATCCTGCACTGCCTTCTTGTTCCCCACGACATCTTCAAGGATCCGGGGTCGGTATTTTTCAGCCCATTCGATTGCCGACATCATCTAAAACCATACCAATAAAAAAGGAACTCATTATTAACTGTATATGTTTCAATTTTTTGAATAAGTTCTCAGCATGTACTCCTACAATTTTTCCCAGAACCCCTTTTAAGAATAAAACATCACTTATAAATCAGTCCTCCGACCTAGACAATGTTAATTGCCCATCAAGTAGTCCTCTTGAGCGCAGCGAAAAGGACCGCGTACTCCCGAGGCGCAATTCGGGTGGCGCAACTAGGGCGGGAAGGGCAAAATTAATTAATGATTGTGTTTGTTTTTCTTTGAACTACTTCAAATCTTACATAAAAGTCTGATGGATATGGAAAAGAACGGCATGTATGCCCTCCTTGAGGCTATCGAATCACGAGCCCGGTCGAACAGGGCAAGGGTAGCTATGGGAATAAGGGACCCAAATCCCAAAACTCTTGAAAGTGCATGGAGAGCCCAGGAACTGGGATATGCACAGGTTGTCCTTGTAGGGAACAAAAAAGAAATTGACGAGATAGGGACAGAACTTGAGGTTGTGGATACTGATGACCCCGAAAAAGTCCTTTCAGAACTCCTGGTTTCAAGAAATGTGGATGCGGTTATAAGAGGCACTGCAAAGGCATCCGGAGCTATTTCAAACCTGAAAGAAGCCCTTGGAATGAAAAGGGTTTGCAGACTTGCCCTGCTTCTGACGGCGGACGGAACACCGTTCTTCCTTGCCCCTGTTGGAATAGATGAAGGAAACACAATCAAAGATAAGCTACGTATGATTACCCTTGGTGCAGAGCATATAAAAAGGTTAGGGGTCGAGCCTGTAGTAGGAGTGCTTTCCGGAGGCAGGATAGGAGATATCGGAAGGGACAGGCGCGTGGACAGAACCCTTGCGGATGGAGAATTTGTAACAGGACAAGCTCTGGAACTTGGGATTAATGCCAGGCACTATACCATTCTTATTGAAGACGCCATAAAGGAATCGAACTTCATTGTTGCCCCTGACGGGATCTCAGGCAACCTTATTTTCCGGACCATTGCTTTCCTTGGCGGAGGCGACGGACTCGGAGCTCCGGTATTATTGGACGATTATGTGTTTGTGGACACATCAAGGGTAGGCGGGCATTTCACAAAAGCCATCATGCTTGCAAGTGCACTATCCGACCTTCACAAGGAAAGAAAAAAGGTGATTCACTGAAGACAATTGCAGAGAGCTGGCCCCCTGTAAAAGGGGACTACGTTACAGGAAAACCGGACTCCAGGATTGCAGTCGTAACCCTTGCAAGCAACTTTGACGCCTGCCCTGATGCCGCCATCTGGGGGAGTTCAAAGACTGAAAACCTGGGTGTCGAAAAAATAATTGTAAACGTAATTTCAAACTCCAATATCCGGTATGTCCTGGTCTGCGGGACCGAGTCACGGGGCCATCTGGCAGGCCATTCCCTGCTTGCAATCCACGCAAATGGGATTGACGAAAAAGGCAGGATTACAGGTTCTCAGGGCGCAATTCCCTTTATAGAAAATATCTCAAGAGATGCAGTCGAACGCTTCCAGCAGCAGGTTACTCTTCTGGACAGAATAGGGTTAAACGATCCCGAAGAGATCCGGAAGCTCGTTGAAGATTATAAGGATAAGGGCGAAGCATACCCTGAAGAGCCCATAGTTGTCTGCGCCCCAAAAAAGAGGCAGTCCTCTTTTGCAGTCCCCACTTCAGGGGATGTGATAATCTCAGAAGAATTCGTAATGGATTCAATGGCAGGAATTATCTGCCTGGCAAAAAGCCTCTGATCCTCCAATCCGGAGATATATTAATTAGAAAATATATTTTTAATCAGCATGATTTATATGAATGTTTTGTAATTAAGGGATGTTTTGTAATTAAGGGATGTTTTGTAATTAAGGGATATTTTGTAATTAAGGGATATTTTGTAATTAAGGGATGTTTTGTAATTAAGGGATGTTTTGTAATTAAGGGATGTTTTGTAATTAAGAGAGTTAATTAGATTCCTGACATCAAAAGAAGTAAGTGAATTTGAGAAGTGTGAATTTTGAGGGCGTAAAAATGTTTAAGTTCCAGAAAGAACAGGAAATTGTTAACATTGCAGGGGTAAAGATAGGCGGGCAGCCGGGAGAACTACCTACCGTACTTGCAGGGACTATTTTTTACAATAAACACGAAATCGTAGAAGACGCGGCAAAAGGACTTTTTGACCGGGCTGCTGCCGAAAAGCTCGTAAACCTGCAGGAGTCGGGTTCGGATACTACCGGAAATCCCCATATGGTCCATATATTTGGCACAACCCACGAAAGCATTACGCGCTATATTGATTTTATTGCAGAGGTCTCGGATTCCCCGTTTCTCATCGATTCCCCCGAAGGGACCGTGCGTTCACATGCAGCACAGTATGTGAGTGAAATAGGGCTTGCAGACAGGGCAGTCTATAACTCCATAAACATGAGCATAAATGCTTCCGAAATAGAGGCTCTTGCGCAGTCCGATATTGACAGTTCTATTATCCTCGGTTTTAATGCAACGGACTCCTCTCTCCAGGGCAGGATGGAACTGCTCGAAACAGGGGCAGGGCTTTTAGAAGAGGGGCTTCTCTCAATTGCAGACAGGTGTGGAATAATTAACAAGCTTATCGACCCTAGCATCACCCCTATGGGAAACGGAGCTGGAATAGCTCTCAGAATGACCATTACCGCAAAAGCAAAATGGGGACATCCCACAGGCTCGGGAATTCATAATGCTCCTTCAGCCTGGAACTGGCTGACCCGGCAGAAAGAAAAAGACCCGGTTCTGTATAAAATCTGCGACATAGGCTCAACCTGCCTGCAACAGGCGGCAGGCGGGGATTTCATTCTCTACGGCCCGATAGAATATGCCCCATACGTTTTTCCCATGGCTGCGATGAGCGACATCATGATTGCTGAATCCGTGGCTGATCTGGACATCGAGCCTGCAAACAGACACCCGATTAACCTGCTGGTTTAATTTGCTTGAAGGTTTAATTAGTTTGAACAACCAGCTTGATTCTTCTGACCCGCAGTCATTTTACTTGTGACAGGCAGAAAGCCCCTTGCTTTAGCTTGCGGGATGAATGGCGTAAACTTCTCTCATTTTCGCTATCTTCTAACCTTGAAATACTATTCAGTCCTATACGATGTACTGAATTCCTAAGCGATAACCAAGCCAAGGAAACCAGAAATATTTGTATTAAATAATTTTTCACCTCTGGGACAGAGGGTAGAGCCTGTGGACTTGTGAACGGTAGTTCGAGGTATGAAGCAGGAAGCCTCACAGCTTTAGCGGGGGGTAGTTCACCACGCCGTTTAATGTCTGAATTATCAGTTCGGCTTTCTTTAACCTGCTGATTTTTTTCTTTTTATTGCAGCCAGCAGTTCAGCCAGCATTTAAGTGATTCCTCATTCATCGGTTACCATTATTCGGGAATATCCGAAGTGTTTCTCGATAGTTTTTCCTCGCACTTCATCTTTTTTGTCTGAAAACCGCTCTCCTGCGTCGAGCGTGACAAAAACGACACAATAAGGCGAATGACGTTGTACGGGTCATAAACATTTTTAATTCTGTCCTCTTGAATTACACTCACTGTTAAAACCCATCAAGTAGTCCTCTTGAGCGCAGCGAAAAGGACCGCGTACTGTTGCGATTACATCGCAACTCCCAGAAAATCTTCGATTTCCTGAGATCCCAAAGCGCAATTCGGGCAGCGAAAAGGACCGCACACTGTTGCTATTACATCGCAACTCCCAGAAAATCTTCGATTTTCTGAGATCCCAAAGCGCAATTCGGGAGGGACAAAAACGATATGGTATGGAGAAGAAGGTTGTATGGGTCAGAGTTCTAAATTTCGAGCCGGCATTATATTCTTTGTATTTGAGACTCTTGTCCATAAAAATCTGAAATGGTGCTATTAAAGCCAAATATTAATTTAAAAAAGTTATGCGGTCAAAAAATATCTTTTGTAGTTAAAAAACAGCTGTCGAGATCAAATATTGGCGCATTTTTAAGCAGCGTGACGCCTTTCAGAAATTTTGCATCCAAAAGTATTTACTCTTCAGAAGTAGATTTAGGTATAAAATTTCTTGAAATGGGAGATTACCAGTGGATTAAGATAGAGGGATGAGATAATGGCTATAATAAAGAATAAAACTGACTATACTATCCGGTTTGTAGCTTATCGAGCTGATGGGTCCGAAATGCCTCAGAAAGCTACAAAGATTCCACCAGACAATAGCCGATATGTAAGTGAGGAACACTCAGGGGGAATTGACTGGTTTATCATAACGGCTTTTCTTCCGGAAAGCAATATTAAGGATCATGTAGATGTGGACATCCTGCCGGCTGTAAGAGATGGTGATGATGCTCTTACATTTGCAAAAATAGGAATTGAAGAGAAGTTTGTGTTTGCAGAAGATACCGAAAAAAAAGAATTTCATTTTTACCATGATGAAGACGAACCAGAAGGAGAAATCCAGGGCTGGTGAGCTAATAAAAGTAAGTTAATAAGCCGGAAAAACTTCAAGATTTCAGGCTACATCTTTCAAAAATATTTTCTTTTTTGACTTATTTACTTTTGAGTGATTTAATTTTGCCTGATTTACTTAGGAACGATACAAATATAATATCAAGGATTTTGTTGCCAAGAATGGTTATTGGGGGAAATGGAACTGGAAATCGATTCCCAAACTGAAATTTAGAAGTTATATATTTATCATTCCTTCGTCCTCTTGCGCGCAGCGAAAAGGACCGCGTACTGTTGCGATTACATCGCAACTCCCAGAAAATCTCCGATTTCCTGTGATCCCGAATCACAACTCGGAAAAGAAAAGAATAAGCAGCTTTAGATGCTGCTTCAAACTGGGAATTTATTTAGGCATTTAAAACTTTCTTCTTCTCATGATGCCGTATGCGGCTCCAACTGTTCCCAGAACAGCTGTTAATTCAAAACCAGGCGTAGAGCTTGCAGGTTTTTCAGGTTCTGATTTCACATCATCTCCCGAGGTTTCAGTCGGAACAGGCTTGACATCTATCGAACCAGATCCGTCTTTACCAGATGCAACAATTACAAAGGGTCCGAACCCTGGGGTTCTGGCTTCGAAGTAGACGTATGTGTCGTTTTCCTCATCTATTTTCATGGTCTCAAGTTTGCTCCATGAATCGTTATAGTACCAGAGGCTTAACGAATCCGTATCAACCTCGTTTTCTTCTAGCCAGGCCTTGTTGACTCTGAAACCAATGACTGCGTTTTCGAAATTGTCAGAATTTGCGATCCCTCCGGAACCCACCCAGATGTTCACATTCTTATAAACCGTGCCTTCAGGCAGGCTTGAAACCAGCTTTGACTGGCCTTTCAGCATTTCGGCAATAGTAGTGATTCTCCCGAGAGTTTTCCTGGCGTCAAACTCCACATACCTTATGCAGGTTACACCATTTGGAAAATCAAACCTTACATTTGTTCCATTGGTGACGACTGCCTGGGAAAGCTCTTTAGCTTCAACATTGCTCTGAGACTCGAGGGGACCTCCAGATCCACCTGAACCTCCGGAGGTTATGACCCTGATGGATGAACGGGCAGGGAGGACAGAGAATTCATTTTTATTGATATCCCTTAAAAGACCCGTGAACTGGTATGTGCCAGTTGATGCAGGAGCTTTAAGGGTGTAGCTGAAGCTCTTTTCAGTCATCAGCAGGAAGGAAACCTCGTCTCCGTTTACAGTTACAGCTTCCTCCGGAAGGGTTGAGCTGACGTATGTGAAACCTGCAGGAAGTTTTTCCAGAACCTGACCGGCTGCACCATAATCGGCTACATTAACCGTTACCTGAAACACCTCATTGGTGCTAACTGAAGAATAAAGAGTCCTTTCTGCACTGCCTGCAGAAGCCGGTGCTGTGCATAAGACCAGGGTCAGGAGCAGTACAAAAGCAATTTTAAACTCAAACCGTTTCATATCCGATCCCACCCGTCAGCAAAGTAAATATCCAGAATTGCGTATTTGCTCCTGCTGGAGATTTCATTATTATTTACAATGTTGTTGATTTCTTCGGCAGAGAAACTCTTATCAGCGCCTCCATACCTTGTCGTGAGCTCATCTTCTGAAACTACGGTGATCAAGATGCTGTCTTCATCCGTAACTGTATTCCCGAAGTAATCCGTAGCTGTAAGGGCGAGTTTAAACATTCCTGCCTGAGTACTTCCTACATTGCAGGTATAAATGCCTCCGTCTTCGAGTGTCAATGGAACCACTTCTCCACCTATGGGAGTGAGATCAATGGTTACTGACAGAACCCCGGACAAGTCATCCGAGACTTTTGCTCTGATAGCTGAGTAATCCTTTCCGTCATTCAGGATGTACACAGGAGATGCAAAGCAGTTTTCTATGACTGGAGATACAAAATCTCCTTCGAAAGTAAGATCGAGTCCCTTTACCGGCGTAGCGCCTTGCTGGTAGGTCACGGAGACAGGCTCGGATTCAACGAGGCCCAGCTTGAAGATTATCTGTTTTCCGTTATCCTCCTCGGTACCCGAGACTAATAGCTGGTATTCTCCTGCTTCATCGATAGTATTACTGCCAGCAAGCTCAGAATCTATATAAGCTGAAATAATAGTTCCTGCGGGTGCATCGGCATCGCCTGTAATCAGCTTTCCTTCAAACGCATTGGGAATCGAAGGAATACTGCTGGCAGATGCAACCGGAATAAGGGACATGCCCAGTACCAGAATAACCAGACACGATAAAATTTTTAAGTATTTGTCCTTGATGGTCACCATATCACCTTGAGATTTTCACGTTACCCGTGCAGATCCTTTTACAAAGATCTATCAGGGCTTCTTTCTCGATTCCCTCCCGAAATTGGATCCGAAAGTTAGTAGAATGAGGCCTACAACCGCATAAATAATCTGAAAACCTGGAGTACTGCTTGTTTCAGAGGAATCTTCAGACGACTCTGTGCTCTGTTCAATCCCGGTATCTTCACCTGAATCGGCAACTGTATTTTCCGGGACCGTTTTTTCCTTAACTGTTACATTCTGTTGAGGAACTGAACTTTCAGTAACCTCAGCTCCAGAAGCTTCCGATTCATTGATTTTTGCCGCTCCGGAACTTGAACTTGGTGTTGAGCTCTTTTTAGAACTCCCGGAATCAGCTACAGCACCGACCGAAAGTTCGACGGACGAGACTACCTCTCCGGATTTCCAGTCAAAACTCTTTCCTGTATCCTTCCCATCAACTGTAAAGGTAATTGGTTTTCCTTCATCCTCAGCTTTTCCGGAAATATAGAAAGTGAAATCTCCCGAGGAAGTATTTACGAGAAACTCTTCTACCTGCTCTCCATTAAGGTAAGCTGCAACAACAGTGCCTGTGGGAGCCGGAGTCCCATCAATCAGGGCAACTCCCTGCACTGTCATCGGGAGCAGAGGGACCGGGATTTCTTCCCCTGCCATACCTGTATGAGCAGCTGTTATGAAAAATAACATAAGTACAGCTGTTCCCAATAAACTATTTTTTAATATCCTGTTCATGATTTACCTCCGATTGCTACGCAAACAAGAAAAAAGAAAAAACCTTTCAGCCTGACTGGCTGAAAAGTTACTTGTTTTCGAAATTTCACCCTTTACAGGGGCAAGGTATCATTTTCGGGCAAAGTATCATTTCCGGGAGCGGTATTCACG
This sequence comes from Methanosarcina sp., assembly GCF_028693135.1. Lineage (GTDB taxonomy): Archaea > Halobacteriota > Methanosarcinia > Methanosarcinales > Methanosarcinaceae > Methanosarcina. The sequence continues at coordinate 10,282 of NZ_JAQUVZ010000003.1, read as the reverse complement.
TCGATCCCCACACTTTCGATGGAAGCATAGGTACCGTCTTCCTTCATGAAGATCCAGTATCCCTGTCCTGGGCACATAAGGCCCTCAGACTGAAGGAATTGAACCGGGAATGCAGCCACGGACTCTTCTGCACCGACCAGGTCCCAGATTCCAAGAGAGATGGTGCCGCCCCAACCTTCATTGTGAGAATACGTGATAAGGTTGGAGAACTTATATTCTGAACCCAGCAGGCCCTGCAATTGCAATGAACCCAGTGTCTTGGACCAGTGTACAGGCACTGTAGAGGTGTGCCCTATCATCTGCCAGCCGGGAGCGAGGTCAAGAGAGGCGGGTAAATCGGGAGTTGTACCATCAATTGACATTGGCTTGAACTTCACATTGCTAACGCTAGCTTCCGGAGTGTAGACCCAGTAACCCTTACACGGTTCGATAGTCTTCGGGAATTCCCAGCAGTTACCGGTCCAGTAAATTACTGTGCTGGATTCTCCAAAGACCGAGTCTGGATCCGCATTGAAAGTAGCCAGATTCTGAGGTACGGATTTCAGGTTCCAGCCTGCATCAAGCATGAGGGTCATGTCTTCGTATGTCTGAACCGGGCCGCAAAGGGCAACGTTGTCGTTGCAGTTGCCAGCCTTATCCAGGGCAATAACAGCTACCCAGTAGTCCTTACCGTAGACGAGGGGCTTCCCATCATACGTTCCAATGTTCATATACATATAAGTGCCAGCGTCATAGATCATGCTTACAGGCACTGCCTGTTTCATGTCCAGAATACTCGAGGGCATGGAATCGCTGATGAGAATTACATATGGATTAAATGCAAGATCGCCGTCGATGTTTTTATCCCAGCTAACGTACAGTCCGGGCTCATCGTACGTATAGTACCATTCTGTGTTGCTCAGTGAGTCCAAAACACACAGGTTTGCCACAGCAGCCGGGGCCGTAGTATCAACAGAGAACAAAAGTGGAATAGGTTCAGAGACGGTACCCGCACAGTCAGTAATACGCACGGTCCATGGTATGTTCTCTGCATCTTCAACCATTGCATTTACTAAATAGTAGTTAACTTCATCTTCTCCAACAACTAACGTGCCGTCCTTTACTTTCATACCGTTAATAAGCAGTTCGTAATCGAAAGGCAGCCCTGCCCCTCCTGAAACACTGAAGTTAAATTCCGGGTTTGCATAAACGAACCCACCATTCGGGGAAATGAGGGAAACCTGAAGTCCATTAAAGTTTACATAGAATTTCCGGACTTCACTTGTACAGTTATTCCCGGATTGGTCCTCGATATAAACGGAACAGTTGTGAGGGCCATCAGAGAGGAGACCTGCGTAGGGAATTTCTTTATACTGCCCTGAGGTCATGCTCCCGGAACCGTATTCAGCAAAAGGTTCTCCGTCGATGTACACCTGGTAATAAAGGTTCTGGGTATCATCCTGAGAGGTGAAATTGAATATAAGAGGATTCTTCATGCTGACGACGGCGAGTTCCGCCGGGGAAATAAGTGTCACGTTCGGGGCTACGGTGTCCCCATCCGTATTGACAGGATCAGTCACCGAAACCAATACAGCATCTGTATCCTCTGTATTTTCACCTGCACTTACTGTTCCTGCTAAAAGGAACATAATTAGCAGCGCACTAAATAGTAGTAATTTTTGTTTCATATTCTACACCTAGATTCCGCAAATGTTCAATTTAAGTCCAATTTTGTTACATTGAATATTATATTATACAAAATAATATAATGAAGTTCGCGAGTTGTAGCAGATCCAGTTAGTTATAACACAATCCTATAAACAGTCTATAAATTCTGAACTTAATTATCAGCAAAAAAATAAACAAAACAAGACTGTGGAAAATTTACAGTTTTTTACAGTTTTTATTCATAAAACTGCTTTTCACCTCACCCCCGGAGCCTAATTAATCGGATCAATTTTATCCTCGATTAGTAGATGAGAAAGCCACCAAATATCCGAAACCCTTTCAGGCAGGAGTTGGTAAGCCTTTATCTCTGGAGCAACAAGTCTGAACCCCATTAATTCTTGCGCAGCAGGGAAATTATGAACCAACCCCGTTTTTATGCCAGTGCTGACCAGTCAGCCGGCACATCAGACATATACCTATTAATCGCAAACAGTAAATTCGCCAATAGGTAAATTACGATGAATTCTAAACACCCCACATTGAATGTAATATATGTCTTTTAATATTATCACTTGATGATAATATGATATAACATATGCAAATATTGGATATAAAGCTTTCTAAAAATTATTAGATACTAAATATACTCCAATATAAAAAATTTATGTTCAATAATAATGATTTTTTTGAAAATCGGTTTTTTAAACACCCTAATATTTTATATGAAGATGCGTAAAAACCCGAGTCTTCAGCTTCGTGGGAGATAAGCGTCAACTTTCTCACGCTCTCTTGTTATTAATTCTGCAAACTTATTTTGATTTTGAAGTCTATTACCCTGTGCTGAAATCCCATGCTGAAATACCAAAGCAACACCCAGGCACGGGTAGAGGTATTTTGCTTTCACCACAATGCGATTCTCGCAAGTTGGTTAACAGGGCAAACTTAACGATCATACTCACTCTTTAAGGGCTAGAGACGGTGCTAGCGAAAACTGGAATCCGAAAGGGAAGCTCAAGTACATCTTTTCACCGGACATGGGGTAGAGCCTGTTTGACTTGTGGACAATAGTCAGAAGGATGACACAGGAAGTCTCTGAGTCTTTACAGGCTGTTCGACAATTACTTTCAGCAAGAACTTAATTCCTTTGTTTACGATTTAAAGGCTTTAAACACCTTATTTTGCACATGTTTTTGCCCTGAAATGGAATTGTCGGACAGCCTCTTTAGCTCAGGGGTAGTTCACTAGATCACCACAAAGAAAATATAAAAAATGTGATCACTCAACATTAAAAGACTTATTAAGAAGCAATGAAAAAAAATCATGGAAATTGAAGGAGTCATATTATCACTCTAAAAAGCATATATTATTCAAAAAAGTACATTCTGTTCCAAAAAGAATAGGCTGTTCTAAAAAGTATCTGCTATTCTAAAAAGTATCTGCTGTTCTAAAAAGTATCTGCTGTTCTAAAAAGTATCAGCTCACAGATTTAAATGTGAAGAAACCTAATTTACCAAAAGACATTTTTACGCAATAAGGGAGTAACTAAAAATGAAATATACCTTTCAGGACTCTACAGAACTTCCTGTTCAGAGGGATTTTATCCAGGATCTGCAGGATTTCATAAGGATTTCAAAAGAAGCAATACCTCTCGAAAAATCAATTATAGGGATAAAGCAGGGGAATAAGGAAGAGACAGCAATCTCTCAGAGCAAGCTCGAGGAGATAGACAGGTTCCAGAAAGACGTCATTGATTATATAGAAGAACGTGCGCAGGGAGTCAAGTCAGAGGAGATTCTTGAAATTAAAGCAAAAACAATTGAGGCCTCTTCAACCGTATCCCTATTAAAAAAGAATGAAAGGCTTGAAGACATTGATAGGCAAAACAGGCTGGCACTTATGGAAGCGCAGCAGCTTGAAACCAGGATACTCACAACCCTCAGCCCTTTTTTTGAAACAAGCATCTATGGAGTCGAGAATGCCTATTATGCCTCAACTGAAGACAAAGAACTGAGGGGACGGCAGGTCAGTTCAGTTAACGGCTTACAGTACGAGTTTGAACTGAACTTTGCGTACAGTTCACTAAAAGTTGAGGATATTCACGAACTCACCCTGCCTGTATGGGCAAAGAGCGGAATCCTGTCCCGGGAAGAAAAAGTAAAGAAGATGGATGTATCCGATTTCCATATTATGAGTATCGAGTACGAAGGAGACAGTGTCAGGACAGTGCTTCAAGACAAGGACGCAGAGCACATGTTTACAATCTCTGCAGATGACATGACTCTTCTGATCCTCTATGGAGACCATGATATAACAGGAGACGAAAAACTGGCTCCTCTTATAGACAGTGAAGCGCTCTATATGTTCACAGCAAAGCTCAAAGAGTTCTTCACTAAATCCATCGAATCCAGAAGTCTCAAGCGGGTCCTGCTGGACGACAAAAACGCTGTTGAAGAGAACATTGTGTTTGATTGCCTGAAACTTATAGCTGGGATATATGGGAAGCTCGTAAGGGAATGCATTGAAAAGGGGTACACTAAAGAGGAAGTTACAATTAAGATGGAGGAGTCTGCAAGCGTCCGGACCGAAAAATACATTTCTAAGTCTGAAGCTGCAAGCGAACTCTCATCCATAGGAAGCGAGGGCATGGAGCTTGCCAGAATTCTGGGAGTTACAGACGCCTGAGAAAAATTAAGCAAAAGAAGGAGACAGCCAGCTGGTGCATAAGGAGAAATAACTTGCTTTCTGGAGTGTTCCTGTATCTTAAATATTGCAGGAACTCCAGACAAGAAGCGAAGGTCTGAAGGGCTCTGAAAGCAGTCAACGCCTTAAAACTTATGGAGCCAATATTCTTAAGCCAAAAAATAGATCGGATGCTCTGAATATCCTGCTTTCCCAATTCAAGAACCTGGTTACCCTTATTCTCCTATTTGCTACCGGGCTGTTTTTCTTTCTCCACGACCCCGCAGACACCTTGATTATTGTAGCTATTGTCCTGATAAGCAGTATATTGGGGTTCTGGCAGGAGAAAGGAGCTGCAGATGCCTTTGAAAAACCTCACCACTGGGATATAGGTTTCATCCGTAAGTTTATGATGGCATTTGGAATTACCAGTTCGATCTTCGATTACCTCACTTTCGGGGTTTTGCTTCTCCTTTTCCCGGGGATGACAGAATAGTTCAGGACCGGCTGGTTTCTTGAATCTGTCATTTCAGCGTCCCTGATAGTACTTGTAATCCAAAGCAGGAAACCTTTTTTCAGGAGCAAGCCTGGAAAATATCTCCTTATTGCCACCCTGCTGATCGGAATTCTGACTCTTGGCTTCCCCTTTACCTCGTTTGCCGTCCCATTTGGATTCAAACCTCTCCCGGTTTCAGTCATTTTAATTCTTGGAGCCATTGTGGGACTGTATATCCTTACAGCTGAAATAGTAAAGAAGATTTTTTATAAAAAAGTGAAATTTTAAAATATCTAGAAATGAGGCCTTGCTGCCCTGCAAGAAAATTTCCTGTTTTCTAAAATTTCTCTTCCTTATAGTCGTCCAGATTTTCAATCTCAGTACAATCTGTTCCGTCAGACAGAAAAGGTGTGAAAAGTATAACTGAGAAAAGGAGTAAAAATGTCCCAAGCATTTTGGACTGAGCCTCAAAAGTAGCATAAAACATGAAAATTCCAATCATGACCCATACAATAAAACTCAACTGAAAAGCAATCTTTACTCTATATAAATGTTCTACGCTATCGCTCAAGCAACTCCCCCTTAACTACCCCATTTAAAATGATTTGGGATTGAATAAATAGCTGTTTATTTGAAAGATTCGGAGCTTTAAATATGAAAGGTTCTGAGTTTTAAGATCAAGAAATTGGAGATATTGACAGACTGAAAAAGGATTTTCCGGAATAAAATATTCCGATTTCAGGACGCAGATTTGTAAAAAATCTTAGAAATAGTAGAACGCCGGAAAAAGAAGGGAAAAGAAGGAGTAAAGCAGATTTAGAGCCTCAGATTTAGAGCCTCAGATTTCGATAAAACTGATCACTTTTTCTCCCTCACTTACCCTCTTTAGAAAATCCTCTCTGTCAGTATAGGGAATTCCGACAGCTATAGAATCAGCCGCTTTTCTGCCGATGCCCGGAATTTCCCGGATAAGGGCAAGAGATGCGGTGTTTATATGCAGGGGATTGGGAATTCCGGTAATCGAACGCATTCCGTGTCCTGTGACAGTAATGTCCGTGAACTTCCGCAGGGGAAGAAGGGCAGGAACCCCCACAAGCAGGGGATAAGAGCCAAGCTGCCTTCCGAAAGTGATCCCTCTGTCATGCACCTCACACATTACATCTCTCAGTACCGTTCCTTCCGGCACGACCCGCCGAAGCATTGGAAGGTCGATGTTCTTCCTGACCTGTTCCTTATAGTCCAGAAAGAGTTTCTTGTGCTTCCTGGTTGCTTCGTCCCTACCGTACATTGGAGTTCCGGGAAATGTCATGACCTGCCGGATATTAATTCTTCGGAGAAGCAGCCCTGAATCAAGCACCTGCTGCAGGAAATCGTAGTTCAGCTGGAAAGTCTTTTTCGTCTCCCCCATCAGCCCGTGGACAAAATTAATGCCCGGGAGAATTTCCGGAAGCCCATTTGCCCCGCGCACGGCTCCAAGCCTGTTTACCAGTTTGATCGCCTCAAAAACTTCTTCGGAAGTCGCCTTGAGGGAATTTGCTGCAACCACATTCGGGTCAGCAGTCTCCATCCCAAAGGCTGCTACATCTCCAGAGGTATGATATTTGATAATTGTCTTCAGAATCTGCTCTGACTCTTCGGGGTATGTTGCAAGGGTTATCGGGTTTGCGTTGTCCATGTGAAGCACGGAAAGCTCAGGTGCGGAATACCGGATTCCGCGGTAAAGCCTTTCAAGGACCTCAGGCACGGGTTTGGGAACAGGCCCTCCGGCATCGGTCCCGTGGTAAGTAAAAAGGTCAGGCTGCCTTCCTAGTCTGAAATAGCGGGCTCCATGGGAATAAAGTGCAGAGACTTCGGAGATAACATCCTCTACAGGCCTGTAGTCCGAAGCCCCATAAAATGGCTCGGTGCAGAAAGAGCAGTGGACCTGCCTGCCGCAGCCCCTGTAGGTTTCAAGCTCGCACATGCAGTAAGGGTAGTCCGGGTGCTGCCGGATCAAAAAAGCCCCTTTAGACCCCCAGCGCCCTATCTCGGCTGTTGTCCTGAATCGGTGGTCAACGGACTCCGGGGCTTTCAGCTTTGCAGGAAAGCTTCCACTGCTTCCACTGCTTCCACTGCTTCCACTGCTCCCTTTCCCGCCAGTCCCGTCCTCAAAAAGATCGTAAATAAAAGCCTCGATGTCCATTTTTGCAAGCACGGCTTCTCCCAGGCTTATCCCGCTTTCCGTCCCCTTTGCAGCCCTACCACCTTCGCTACTGAAACCGAGCCTTATCGGGCCGCCTATGACCTTTACCCCGCTCGCAGCCTGAAAAATAGTTTCAATCTCTCCAGGCGTTACCGGAGATGCCCGAAGGTATTTTCCAGGCACGGTCATGCCTGCAATAATGATCAGAAGGTCTGCCTTCCCTATAAGTTCACCAGCCCCGGGCGGGTTTTCCCGCAGGGTGTCGATGGTCAGGTAGTGAATCTCGTTTTCGGAAAGCCCGCGCTCTCTAAGAGCTCCTGCTATGTACCGAGCGTAAGGAGAAAGGTATGGAGGAACCCCGAGGCAGGCGGGTTCGTCCACATAACCGTCTATAATGAGTGCTTTCATGGCAGTTCTCGTTTCCTTTATTTGATAATTGAAGTTGGAAGCATATGAAGTTGGAAGCATATACAGTGCAGTCGGATATTAGATACAGGCGATTGGTAGATGCAGTAAGGTTATAGAAACATAGTGTAAGGTAACTGTAATATAGAGCAGATTAAGAGTAGATTAAGAGCAGATTATAAAATAGATGTCAGAAACGATATAAAAAACACTGCTGCAGAAAAATACTGTAACCACAGAATATAAAAAAAGCATTAAAAGATATTTAGGGCCGGGACCGAGAATCGAACTCGGATCGTGGCCTCCACAGGGCCACAGGATAACCTCTACCCTACCCCGGCCACAGGGTCTGGTACTTCAGGTTTGAAGCAACCTATAGAAGGAGTTTATTTATATAAAGTTTTTGCCGGAAAAAGCAGGAGACCCTTCTTTGAGAAGGGAGGGATTCTGCTACCCGGCATTCCAGACAGGTAAAAACCCGATATCTGGGAGGGATTTAGCGGGTTTCAGGCAAAAATCAGATATTTTTGAATATGTCAAGGGCAAGTTTTGCAGCCTTTTCCCCGGAAAGGAGCATGCCTCCGAAGACAGGTCCCATTCTCGGTGCACGGGTTGCGGCATTTGCAGCCATGCCTGCAACAATCAGCCCGGGGTAGATCTCCTGGGTTGCGTCCACGGCCATGCGCTCGCCGACCTCAGACCACATTGGCTTTTCCCCGAGCATCCCGAGTTCTCCGATCTTTGCATTCGGGATCTTCCGGAGAATCGTGTTGCAGACAACAGCTTCATGCCCTGTCCCATCGATCACGAGTTTTGTGCGGATCATGAGAGGGTCCACATGCAGGCGCTGGGTTGTGACAGGCCCCCAGTTGATGACTATGCCGGTAACCCTGTCGTTCTCCCGGATCATGACGTCCTCAAAGCTCACAAGGTTAAAGACCTCAGCCCCTGCAGACGTTGCCCCTGCAATCAGCTTCCCGACGGATTCCACGGAATTTGCCACATAATACCCGGGCTGGTACTCCTTATACCTGATTCCAAAGTCATCCAGGACGTGACAGGCTTCTTCCTGCACAACTATGCGCGGGAACATCATGCCTCCAGCCCACATGCCGCCCCCGAGTGACAGCTTCTGCTCATAAATGGCAACCTTTGCCCCGGCTTCAGCCAGGTATTTTGCAGCCACCAGATTTGCAGGTCCCCCTCCTACAAGTGCTACATCGATGTCCGTGTAGTCAAGGAAGGTTTTAGAATACTCTTCAAAAATTGCCCGTGTGATTATGACTTCGTCGAGTTCCATTTTAATCTCTCATAAAGTTGTAGGATTGAAATTCCGGGGAAAACAACCCGGCATTTTAAGAAGTAAATCACGGAATTGTTAACCCTGATCCGTACCATTAAAATTCACATTTTGATAATGGGCATTCCTTTTAAAGTTGTTGGAACTAGTAAGGGGGGAAAGGAAAGAGAAAAGTAATAATCCTGAAATGGCTTCACATATGGCACAGCAGGAGTTTACAAAAGACACCTGAAGCCGGAATTTTTTATCTGCAAATATTTTCCGGATGACAGGGATTCAGTTTTTCACGGCTAGAAGGTTTTAGAGATTGAAAAAATGGACTCCAGATTTTTTGATCAATTGAACTTCAAGCAGAGGGCGTATTTTTCGATTTTGATCTTTGCTCATTGCCGGGGTTCCAGTTTCGTAGCTCGGATACCATGCCCGCCCAAGCTCGAAGAAGGAGAGTGATCTGCCTTTAAATTTAATGAATAAAATAGAGTCAACACCTTTTTCTGGCATTTATGTCTTTTATGCAATTTTTTAATCTTACCTGGCAAAAAGGGCCAACCTCGCTTCGCTCGGAACAATAACACCCGGGATACAACCCCAGTTACTTTGGATAATTAATGAATAAGAGATCAAATTTGAACAGACCCTGGACAGGGGTTAGACGAGTTTGAATGAAAGAAGGGCAGTGGAATGATGCTCATATTCAGGAGCGCAGGGAATTTAATTTAGAGCGAATTTGTGGTCTATAAAGCCGCTATCCGGAGTTAATTTTTAAGATTCCCAGGGCTTGTGAAGGCATAGGAGATGATTAGAATATAAGATAATTGAAAAATGTAACTCCATTCCAAGTAACCCCTTACTTAATAAAAATTTATATACAACTGACGCCGTATATTACATACATTAAACAAAAAAAATAGATGTATAATTTTTTTGATTGTACATTTATTGTTATTTATTATTAATAATTGGGGTAAACTTATGGATGTAAGTAATTCAGAGACATTAAAGGTAAGGACAGCTACCCATAATGAAATCAAGAAAACGGCTGGATTCGATAGTGAAAGAAGGTCTACAGCACAAACCAATATTGGAAGTTCACAAGATGCTTGTGAACAGGTGTTTACCTGTCTCTGCAATAAAAACTCTGCACAATGGATCCTGAAAGGGAACGTCAAAGGTTGTTTCGACAAAATCAACCATCAATGGCTAATAAACAATATTTTGAGAGATAGATCTGTTAGAAATCAATATTTTAAGGCCGTTTTTGATTCTAAATATCATCTGAACCCAAAAAAAACTGTAACTCTGCGAGAAGAAATCATATCGCCCATTATGGTGAACATAGCTTTAGATAACATAGAACAATTGTTGTTTACCAAATACAGTACAGGTAAAAGTGAGAAAGACAACTTTATCGTAAAATGTCAAAACGAAGTAAACTTTGTCAGATACGCTGATGATTGTGCGCCACGAAAGCGCACTCATGCGACAGTTCCTGTCGCATGAACTGTAGCTATGCTGCACAGAAGATGATGGTAGGCCCCTCGGACTCGCTATACAGGTAGAGATTCCAAACCAC
>NZ_JAQUVZ010000068.1 GCF_028693135.1 Methanosarcina sp. | reverse complement strand
GCTATCGGCTTGCAGGCAAAAATGTATGACCTGGTCAAAGTCGGTAATGAAGGGTTGATGGGTGAAGTCATCCAGATAGTAAAGGACAAGACCATCATCCAGGTATACGAAGAAACGGGAGGTGTCAGGCCAGGGGAGCCCTGTGTAACTACAGGGATGTCTCTGTCCGTGGAACTTGGTCCGGGTCTTCTTTCCAGTATTTATGATGGGGTTCAAAGACCTCTGCACGTCCTGCTTGCGAAGATGGGCAGCTTCATCCAGAGAGGTGTCACTGCAGACGGACTTGATCACAAAAAAATCTGGGAATTCAAACCCGTTGTCAAGAAAGGCGACTTTGTAAAAGGTGGAGAAGTAATCGGAGTTGTTCAGGAAACCGTGAACATTGAACACAAAATCATGGTGCCCCCAGATATCTCCGGTACAGTTTCTGAAATTAAGAGCGGAAACTTCACTGTTATAGAGACTGTCTGTACCCTTACTGACGGAACCGAACTGCAACTAATGCACAGGTGGCCTGTAAGAAGACCCAGACCTGTGGCGAAAAAAATGCTTCCCTCACAGCCTCTTGTTACAGGACAGAGAATCCTTGACGGACTTTTCCCTATAGCAAAAGGTGGAACAGCTGCAATTCCCGGGCCTTTCGGATCCGGAAAGACCGTTACCCAGCAGCAGCTTGCAAAGTGGAGTGACACTGAAATTGTGGTCTACATCGGTTGTGGTGAACGAGGGAACGAAATGGCAGATGTTCTGTCCGACTTCCCGGAACTCGAAGACCCGCAGACCGGAAGGCCGCTCATGGAGCGTACTGTCCTTATCGCTAACACTTCGAACATGCCTGTGGCTGCAAGAGAAGCATCTGTGTACACAGGGATCACCATTGCGGAATACTTCCGTGACATGGGATTAAACGTTTCTCTGATGGCAGACTCTACCTCCAGGTGGGCAGAAGCAATGAGAGAAATCTCCTCCCGTCTGGAAGAAATGCCTGGTGAAGAAGGTTACCCTGCATATCTGTCTGCGAGGCTTGCCGAATTCTATGAACGTTCCGGTGTTGCACTATCCCTTTGCGGTAAAGTAGGTTCCATTACTGTTATTGGAGCAGTATCTCCTCCTGGCGGTGACTTCTCAGAGCCTGTTACCCAGAATACCCTGCGTATCGTGAAAGTGTTCTGGGCTCTCGATGCCAAGCTGTCCCAGAGGCGTCACTTCCCGGCTATCAACTGGCTGAACAGTTACAGCTTGTACAAGGAAAGCCTTGATGGATGGTTTACTGAGAACGTGGCTTCGGACTATGTAGCTATGAGAGAAAGGGCAATGGGAATGCTTCAGGTAGAATCCGAACTGCAGGAAATCGTGCAGCTCGTAGGTTCTGATGCTCTTCCAGACGAACAGCAGCTCCTGCTTGAAATTACCCGTATGATAAGGGAAATCTTCTTGCAGCAGAATGCATTCCACCCCATAGACACCTACAGCCCGTTCTCAGAGCAGTACAAGATCATGCAGTCCATCATGAAGTTCGGAGACGCTGCACAGGAAGCTTTGAAATCAGGTGTTCTTGTCTCGGATATTATCAAGATGGAATCCAAAGACGAGCTTCCCAAGGTTAAGTACGAGGAGAACTTCGATGCTGCTCTGAACACCGTCCTTGCAAAGATGGATAAGGAGTTTGCAGCCATGGGAGGTAGGTAAGCATGGTAAAAGAATATAAGACAATCACTCAGATTGCAGGGCCTCTTGTCTTTGTCGAGAAAACAGAGCCTGTAGGTTATAACGAAATCGTTAATGTCAACCTTCCTGATGGAACCACTCGCAGAGGTCAGGTGCTGGACTCTTCTGCGGATGTTGTTGTTGTCCAGATTTTTGAAGGTACTGGCGGTCTGAACAAGGATTGCGGTATAGTTTTTACAGGGGAAACCCTTAAGCTTCCCGCATCTATTGATCTCCTTGGTAGGATCCTTTCCGGTGCCGGTGATCCTCTGGACGGCGGGCCCAGGATTGTGCCAGACCAGCTTCTGGACATCAACGGGGCTGCAATGAACCCCTACGCCAGGTTGCCTCCTAAGGATTTCATCCAGACCGGGATTTCCACAATTGATGGAACAAACACCCTGGTCCGTGGACAGAAACTGCCGATCTTCTCTGCATCAGGTCTTCCACACAACGAAATTGCCCTGCAGATTGCAAGGCAGGCTCAGGTGCCCGGAACCGATACAGAGTTCGCAGTGGTTTTCGCTGCAATGGGTATCACCAATGAAGAAGCCCAGTATTTCATGAGCGACTTTGAAAAGACAGGCGCTCTGGAAAGGGCAGTTGTATTCCTTAATCTGGCAGACGACCCTGCTGTCGAACGTCTCATCACCCCGCGTATGGCACTGACAGCAGCTGAGTACCTGGCATATGAGCACGGCATGCACGTTCTCGTCATCCTGACTGACATTACCAACTATGCAGAAGCTCTCCGTCAGATGGGTGCCGCCCGTAATGAAGTGCCTGGTCGTCGTGGATACCCTGGTTACATGTACACTGACCTTGCAACTCTCTATGAGCGAGCAGGCATTGTAAAGGGTGCCAAGGGATCAGTTACCCAGATTCCTATCCTCTCAATGCCTGGTGACGATATTACCCACCCGATTCCTGACCTTTCCGGATATATTACCGAAGGCCAGATTGTGATTTCCAGGGAATTGCACAGGAAAGGTATCTATCCGCCAATCAATGTGCTGCCATCCCTGTCGAGGCTGATGAACTCCGGTATCGGAGGCGAAAAGACCAGGGATGACCACAAGGCTGTTTCTGACCAGATGTATGCAGGATATGCAGAAGGGCGTGACCTGAGAGGTCTCGTAGCTATCGTCGGTAAAGAAGCTCTATCCGAGAGAGACTCGAAGTTCCTCGAATTTGCTGACCTTTTCGAAGAAGAGTTCGTTACCCAGGGCAGAAACGAGAACAGGACCATTGCAGAGACCCTGGATATCGGCTGGAAGATCCTCGCACACCTGCCAATTAACCAGTTGGGTAGGATTGACAACAAGTACATCCAGAAATACCATCCTGCACACAAAAAGGCTCAGTGATTGCCATGGCTCAAGACATAAAACCAACTCGGTCGGAGTTAATCCAGCTCAAGAAGAAAATCAAGCTCTCTGAAAGTGGGCACAAGCTCCTTAAGATGAAAAGAGACGGTCTTATTCTTGAGTTCTTTAAGATCCTTAACGAGGCAAGGAATGTCAGAACCGAGCTGGATATTGCTTTTGAAAAAGCTACGGGAAAAATCAATCTTGCCTGTGCTGTGAACGGAATGGTCGCAGTCAGGTCAACCGCTTTTACAGCAAAGCTATCCCCCGAAATCCAGCTTTCAGGGCATAATATCATGGGTGTTGTGGTGCCAAAGATCAGCTCTACCGGAGTCCGCAAACCCCTCTATGAGAGGGGTTACGGTATTATAGGAACAAATGCATACATCGACGAAACTGCCGATGCCTATGAGGATCTGGTAGAAAAGATCATAACCGCCGCTGAGCTTGAAACCGCAATGAAAAGGCTCCTGAATGAAATCGAGAAGACAAAGAGGCGTGTGAACGCTCTCGAATTCAAAGTCATTCCCGAGCTCATTGGAATCATGAAGTACATCCGCTTTACCCTTGAGGAGATGGAAAGGGAGGGTACTTTCCGGCTGAAGAGAGTCAAGGCGAGAATGGCTCAAAAATCATGAAAGTACATCCGCTTCACCCTTGAGGGGATGGAAAGGGAGATACATTCCGGCTTAAGAGGATCAAAGGGAGAATCAAATAACCAAGATCGGTTTGAAATGGTAAAACGCGACGATAAATTGAACCCGATTGAAAGAGCAGTACTTAAACTGGGTGAACCCGAAAACCAGGGCCGTCTACTGCAGATAGCCTGGCTTATCTCCCTTCTAATGATGGTTTTCGGGCTCATTATTATCTTAAGAACAATCTTTCCAAATTTTACCGTGACCTGAACTTCAGGACGGTTATTTTTTCTGAGATCGGCACAAAATATTATTTTTTTTCGGATTATTATTTCTCTTTCTCTGGTCCTGCTTATTATCAGAAAGCTATTTTAACGACGAATATCAATCCTAATTTCCTTATGCAAAACGAAGCCAGACTTCTTCATGTGACCGGCACGGTGCAGGGTGTCGGGTTTCGCCCCTTCGTATATCAGCTTGCTAAATTTCACCGACTTTCAGGGCACGTGAAAAATCTTGGAAACCACGTGGAGATCCTTATCGAGGGAAAAAGGGCAAACCTTGAACGTTTCCTTCATGACCTTCCTGAAAAAAAACCTCCCCTTGCCCGAATTACGGAAATCAAAATAAATACTATCTCTTTTTCCGGTTGTCCGGAGTTCGTTATCATACACAGTGAACCCGGAACATTTGAAAACTCCATAATTCCTCCGGATACGGCTATCTGTGATGAATGCAGGCTGGAGATCTTTGATCCCTTTTCCAGGTACTATCATTATCCTTTTACCGTCTGTACGAACTGCGGCCCACGCTATACAACAGTCTGTGCCCTTCCCTATGATCGGGAGAATACTACAATGGCAGATTTTCCCCTCTGCGGGGAATGTGAAGTGGAATATGCCGATCCTCTCAACCGGAGGCACCATGCCCAGCCCGTCTGCTGCCCGAAATGCGGACCTGAGCTCTGGCTTTCGGATTCCCAGGGGAAAGTGATTGCAAAGAGTTATGAAGCAATTGCAAAAGCTTCTGACCTTCTCCAGCAGGGTTCAATTCTATCGATCAAAGGCTTCGGAGGGTTTCATATTGCCTGCAATGCCCGAAAGGAAGAACCCGTACAGGAGCTTCGAAGAAGGCTGGGGCGGTCTGAGCAGCCTTTTGCGGTTATGGCAAAAGATGCAGTGGTTGTAGAGTCCTTTGCAGAACCTGGGGATGCAGGCAGGAAATGCCTCACATCTGTCCGCCGCCCTATAACCGTGCTTCCCAAATCAAAAGACTTCAGACTGGCAGAATCAGTTTCTCCTGACCTGCACGACATTGGGGTCATGCTTCCCTATACAGGCACACAGAACCTGCTTTTCAACCTCGTGCCGGATTCCGTATACGTTATGACCTCCGCAAACCTTCCGGGAAGGCCCATGGTTGTTGAAAATGAAGGCGCGCTTGAAAAACTTAAAGGGATTGTGGATTTTCACCTGCTGCATAACAGAGTTATTGCAAACAGGAACGATGATACGGTTATTCGGGTTGTGAACGGACAGAAGGCTTTTATCCGGCGTTCCAGAGGGTTTGTTCCCGAACCTGTAGAGTTGCCTTTCGAAGTAGGAGCGGCGGCAGGAGTGGGGGCTGAAATGAACTCTACAGTAACCCTGGCAAAAGGAAAATTGGCTTACATCTCCCAGTATATCGGAAATACCAGTCATGTGGAGACTTTCAGGTATCATTCTGAGGTTTTCCAGCATCTTGTCCGACTTACAGGTATAGAGCCTCTCAACTGGGGCTGTGACCTTCACCCTGCTTTTAATACAACCCGTTTTGCAATGAGCCGGGGTGGGAAAAAAACACTTCAGGTCCAGCACCACTACGCCCACATCCTTGCCCTCATGGCCGACAATTCTCTGCCAGAAGACTCCCGAATTCTGGGAATTGCCCTTGACGGAGCCGGGTACGGCAGGGACGGCACAGTCTGGGGAGGGGAGTTTTTGGGAGCTTCGTATTTCGGATATGAACGCCTGGGAAATCTGCTGCCTCAGCCTATGCCCGGGGGAGACCTTGCAGTAATAAGTCCTTCCCGCATGGTTCTTGGTATGCTTTTCGGGAGGCTTGGAGCAGCAGAACTGGAAAAACTTCCTCTTTACTTTCCCAGGGGCAGGCAGGAATTTTCTACAGTTATGCAGCAGCTTCAAAGAAAAATAAATGTTACTATGAGCAGCAGCACAGGGAGAGTGCTGGATGCGGCCGCAGCGCTTCTGGGCATATGCAGAATGAGGACTTATGAGGGAGAGCCGGCAATGAAGCTTGAGTCCGCAGCAAAGAAAAGCATTCACAGGCTAGACCTCCCTCTGGTTTTCAGAAAGGAGGGAGAGTCCGGAGCTCCTGTACTTGATACGACTGAGCTCCTGCTGGGGGTTTATGATCTTTCCGGGGGGAAATATTCCCCTGCTGATCTTGCGTTTGCCTTTGAAGAGAACCTTGCAAAAGGAATCTCGGAAATTGCCATTTCCCTTGCTACGAAAAACGGTTTTGAGATGGTTGGTCTGAGTGGAGGGGTTGCCTACAACGACCATATCACCTCATGCATTGCGGGAACTGTGAAGGAAGCAGGCTTTGAATTTCTCACACACCGCCATGTTCCTTGTGGAGACGGCTGCATTTCCTTTGGGCAGGCTCTCGCAGCCGGGCTTAGAAAAGATTCCGAAGGAACTCAATGATATCCGAAGCACTTAGTTCCGCCGGCAGGATTAACTTTCGCCCTTATGATGGTTTCTATCTGGAGTTTACTCATTCAACATACTGACATTTGATCCGAAAAACAGAAATACAAAATTAAATAAATGATCCATGCTTACATAGAATGGGAGCATAAAATGGGGCCAGGTAGTATACGGATTAGAGTGGTAACCAGCAGGGATGAAATCCTTAGCCTGGAACAAGAGGAGAAGGCAGTACACCTTGCTTTTCGGCCATCGGACAAGGATCTCTTCAGTCTGGTCAAGACCTGTCCTGGAATTGAAATACTTCAGCTTCCCGCATCTTCCTATGATGGACTTTCCAAATTTATAAAAATGTACCTTGAATCTTCAGGAATTCATCTTGTAAAAGGCGACGTCAGTGGGCACTGGCATGACCTTAATAATTATTTTGTAATACCTTCTTATGTGCTTGAAAAGATTAAGGAACTGGAGGTTCAGGGGAGAACAGAAGAAGAAATTATCGGTGAGGTAACAAATCTCCGGAAAATTAGCCCCGATATGATCCTTCATCTGCTTCATAGTTCTTTTCTTACTGCATACCCCGAAAGGCCCGGACTGAACAACATTTAAACAGCTTTTTAAAAAAGTGTTATGTGAAGGAAGCCGTTTTATTTCTGGCTTACAGGCGATTCCACCATTTTTTTGAGGCTTTCTGTTCTTCTATTTGTCTTAATCCTTCAGCTTCATATTTCTGCTGCATTCTGTACTTCCTGTTTTCATCATTGAGCCTGGAAACTTCTTCTTCTTTGCTTACAAGTGTTCCTTTGATCTGTTTTATTAGCTCGTCTTTTTCCCTGAGCTGCCCTGCCAGTTTTTCTTCTCCTACATATCCTGAAAGTTGTTTCTCAAGCTTTTTGACCTTTTCTTCGCTTGCGGCACGCATGGCTTCTACCGTGTTTATAGTTCTCTCTTTTCCGGCGAGCTTCGCTTCAATTCTCTTTACTTCCTCACTCGTTGCAATAACCTTGCCGGCAAGAGTCTTAAGGTTTTCATCTTTTTCCGAGATGCTTTCTTCAAGTTTTTCCATAGCCCTTTCTTTTTCCAGGAACTTTTCATGAAGTGCTCTTATCTCCTCAGCTTTTGCTTTGAGTGCCCGGTCATGGCTATTTCTCTCATTTTCTTTTTCACTCAGCTCTGACTCAAGTTTTCCTATTTCTGTATCCTTATCGGCAAGTTTTTCAAGGAATTCCTGAAGTTTTGAGTCCTTTTTCTGAATCTCTGTTTCAAAAACACTTATAGCCTCTTCCTTTTCGTTCAGGCTGATTTTAAGTCCTTCAATAACGCTACTGTTTTGATAAATCCGATCTTCGAGTCCTTTTATTGATTCAACTCTCTGGATAAGCTGATTCTCAAGATTCTTTGCAGCTTCATCTTTTTTAGCAAGGTTGTCCTCAAGGTTTCTTATTTGTTCGTTCTTTCCAACGGACTCTTTCTCAAATTCCTCCAGTTTACCTTCCTTTTCGGAGATAAGCTTTTCAAGTCCTTTGAGGGCGACTGCTTTGCCTGTGAGCTTTTCTTCAAGGTTTTTTATATTTTCTTCCGAACCTGATAGAGAATTTTTCAGGGCATCTATTTTTCCGGTTCCTGCTTCAAGCTCTTCCCTAAGCCTGATGATTTCACTGTCTCTGTCTGCAAACTGTTCTTCTAACTCTTTTATTCTCTGCAGGCTTTCTTCAAGTTTAATTTCCAGGCTTTTTAACTCTGTGTCCCTGTTTGCGAGTTTCAAATAAAGGGCATTTATCTCGGCTTTTTCTTTACTTTCCTCCACTGATGGAGTAAAATAAATCTCTGTTTCAGGCATCTTTGTTTCCATAATTTCTGTTTCAGGCATCTTTGTTTCAGGCATCTTTTTTTCCGGAATATATGTTTCAGTAATCTCTGTTTTGGGTTCCGAGGCTCGAAGTTCTTTTTTTTCTGAAATAAGGCAGATCTGTCCTCTTATGTTTTCACATATTTCAGCCCAGGCAAGAATTGATGCTATTGGCGTTATCCTCTTAAATACACTATCTCCGATCTTGCAGCCGTAGACTTTACTGGCTATATACCCTTCTATGGTGTTCAGATCAAGATTCGGATCTCCCAGCCTGGAGTTTGTTGCATTTCCTTTCTTCGCTTGCCCTCCATTTTCCTGCAAAAAATTAACGGCTTCGGAAAATATATTCCAGGGGAGAAATGGCTGATTTTTCAGGTTATCAACGTAGATTCCGTCTTCTTCAACTCGGGCTTCGAAAAACTGCTTTCCGCTCATAAGTGGAATCTTTGCTGGGTTTCCTTTTTTATCGAACTCATTTTTTATTTTTGCAACAACAAAATCTTCCATGTATAGCCCTCACAACAGTCTTAGTTTCTGGAATATAATAAGTATAACATTTAATAAAAGTTATGTTATTTTCTCAAAATATTATGGAGCAGAGAGTAAAAGATTTGCAAACATCAAATGTATTCTCTGGCACGCCAGTTCATTCTCTGTAAAGGAATTTTTAGTTTGGAGAGCTACCTTCACTGCCGGAAACTCAGGGGCATAATAAAAGCCCTCAAATTTCTATAAAAGGTCCTCTAATTCATGAATAAATCTTAAAACAGCAGGCTGAGTCCAGGATATCCGTTATTCTCTCGATACTTATATATACTTTGTAACTGTGGGAGAAATCAGTTACTATATATAAATTTAACATTTATATTTTATAGTCCAATATGGAATTCAATAGCAGACTGGAAATCAACACCATGCTGGAAAATCAACACCATGCTGGAAAATCAATGGCGTTGATACTATAAACGGGGACATTAATTCATCAAAGCTTGAAGGTTTTATAGAGAGACTCTTCAAAAATTAACATGTTTATTTTTCAGGGGTTCTTTGTTTTTCAAAAGCTTGTTTACTATCTTAAATATATATAATTTTTAATATACACAGCGATTTTTTATCAGGGCCACCTTTCCATTAACGTTATGAGTTTTTCCGATGACGGTTAGTATATCTATTTTTGAATCAATATTTAATTGCTTTCTGTTAGAAGAAGGAAAAGATCCGGATCTTAACCCTGTACCTCTTCAGATGCAACACGGAGTATCAATAATTGTGGATTATTAATGAGCTAATTAAACCAGAGGTATCAAAATGGATGATCTACCGGAAGAAGTCCAGGAATTAATCGAAGAACTGGACGAGGCAGCAGAAGATGAGGACGAAGATACAATCAAAGAGCTGACCCAGAAGCTTCTGGAGACCGGGGCTGATGTGGAAACAATTACCCTCAAAAAACTCTCTCTCCTGGTAATGGAAGGCGAGGAGGAAATGACCCGGGGCTGGACAGAGGTGGCAATTCAGGTCGGCATAGACCCTTTCAAGACTCTTATAGAGGGTCTAGCAGCAGGTATGAGTCTTATCGGGAAAAAATACGAACAGGGAGAAGCTTTTGTCCCCCAGCTTCTTATCGCTTCGGCTGCAATGTACGGCGGGATGGACCTTCTTGCTCCTTATATGAAGAAGGATGAAAACAGCAGTTCAAAGGCAGCAACAGTCGTCATAGGAACGGTTGAAGGTGATGTCCATGATATCGGAAAAAGCCTTGTAAAGACCCTGCTCAGTGCAAACGGTTTCAACTGTGTGGACCTTGGAAACGACGTACCTGCCTCCAGGTTCATTGAAGCTGCAAAGGAGAATAAGGCAACAGCAATTTCCATGAGCACCCTGATGACCACAACTATGGCTGAGATGCCAAAAGTCGTCAAGATGCTTGTAAATGAAGGCCTCAGGGACAAACTACTGGTGATGGTGGGCGGCGCTCCTATCACAGCAGGGTATGCAGCCCAGATAGGGGCAGATGTCTCTCCTCATGATGCAGCCAGTGCAGCAAGCTGGCTGAAAGAATCAATTGTTAATTTCCCATCTGAAAGCGTTAGATGGGGTTAAACTTTAAACAGGTGTTTGAGAATTGACCTGAGAGTTAAAAACGCATAAACGGAGTAAAAAAAGGAGATAAAAACATGGTATCTGAGATGACCTCAAAAGAAAGGGTCCTTGCAATGCTCAACAGAAAACCTGTTGACAGAGTTCCGGTAATCACTGGCTCTGCTATGGTCAAGGAATATATAGAGAAGAGTGGGAGTTCCTGGCCGGACTATCACTGTGATGCCGAGATGATGGTCAATACAGTGAGCCTGATGCATACTGATGCAGGGCTTGATAATATTGTGATGCCTTTTGGTATGTTCATAGAATCCGCAGCCCTTGGTCTTGAAGTAAAGATGGGAAGGATTGATATTCAGCCTTCGGTAAGGAGCTTTTTCAATAAGCCCGAAGAGGTAAAATATGACAACTTCCTTGAAAACAAATATGTAAAAACCACACTTGAAGCCATTAAACTCTCCAAGGAAAAGTCTCCCGATGCAGCAATTACTGCTTTCCTTGTTGCTCCCATAACTCTTACAGGAGACCTCATGGGTGCAGAGAACCTTTCCATGCTCAGCATCAAGTGCCTCCATAAAGAAAAACAAATGCAAAAAATGCAAGACTGGCTTTCGATAGCCCTGGAGATTAACAGGATCTATGCTGAGGCCTGTGTCGAAGCCGGAGCTGACATTATATACTATTCGGATGCATCAGCATCCCCTAATCTGGTAATGCCTGAGTTCTACTACCAGGTAGCCGTTCCGGCTGAAAAAGAGATCGGTGACTTCGTGCACCACCTTGGGTGTCCCTGGGAACTTCACATCTGTGGAGACACTGTCCCAATTATTGAAGGGATGGCTTCTACAGGTGCAGACTGCCTCAGTGTGGAACAGGCTGTTAATATGAAGGAAACAACCAAGATTGCCGGGGATGTACCTGTTATCGGGAATGTGACTCCTCTCCTGATGGTCGAAGGCACGGAAGAGCAGATTATTGAAGAAACAAGAAAAGGGCTCGACAGCGGAGCAAAAGCCAGTATGCTCGGATGCGGAACCCCACCCCTTAGTACGTCAGACAGGCTCAAGACCTGGGTTAAAGCTGTAGCTGATTGGTCTGCAGACAATCTTTGATGACACATTGGAAGAATCACGAATTAACTGTTTGAAGAAGAAAGCTGTCTCAGGAAGAAGGCTATCTCAAGAATAATATAATTTTTAGTATCTTCCTGAGTTCAGAAACTAAGGCTTCAGGTGCATCCTCTTGAGGATGCCTGAGTCCAGTACTCTCTTTACATTTGTATTATCTGTGTTCTTAATTATTGTTATTGGGAGCGATAGCTATGGAAATTAATCAGAATAATATGAACAAAGTAATGAAATATCGCTGGGTGGTGTTTGTTATTCTCGCCCTTGTATATTTCTTTGTGTATTTCCACCGAGTGTCTACCGCAGTAGTTGCGACTGACATTATGAATTCATTTGGAGTGGGAGCTGCATCTATAGGGCTGCTTGGTTCCGCCTACTTCTATGCATACACGGCAATGCAACTTCCAAGTGGGATTTTGACTGACAGCTGGGGTGTAAAAAAGACTGCCGGAGTTTTTACCCTGCTTGCTGCGGTGGGAGCTGTCCTGACGGGAATTGCTTCCAGTTTCACGATGGTCCTTATAGGCAGGGTGCTCATAGGGGTCGGGGTGGCAATGGTCTACATTCCTGTAATGAAGGTGCTTGCCATCTGGTTCAAAAAGAATGAGTTTGCTTCAATGTCCGGAGTCCTGCTCGCAATTGGAAACATAGGAGCCCTGAGTGCCGCTGGTCCTCTTGCTATAATGGCAGCGTTCTTTGGAGACTGGCAGAAGGTTTTCTTGATGCTGGGTGTCTTTTCCGGGCTGCTTGCAGTAGCTATCTTTGTGCTGGTTAAGGACAAACCTGAAGATATGGGCTGTCCCACTATTCCAGAAATCGAAGCCTACGAAAAGGGAGAGAAATACATTCCTCCGAAAGCCGTTGCAAAGATTCCGATGGGAGAAGCTCTCAGGCAGACGTTTAATTCCGGGATGAAGTTCTGGCCTCTGTCCATCTGGTTCTTCTTCATGTACGGAAGCCTTATGGTCTATCAGGGATTGTGGGGAGGCCCCTTTTTCAGGGATGTTCTCGGCTGGGACAAGGGAACCTATGCAGGAATCCTTTCTTTCATAGCAATTGGTATGATTTTCGGCTGCCCGATTGCAGGTTACCTCTCGGACAAGGTGCTCAAGTCCAGAAAGAAAGTCCTTATTGCAGGCACTGCCGTGTATATAGTTCTCTGGGGAATCCTCTGGTCTCAGGCAGGAAACATTACCAGTACCACCGCATACACCCTTATACACTTCCTCTTCGGGTTTTTTGGTGGTTTCTTTATTGTATCCTATGCCCAGATTAAAGACTGGTTCCCTTCATCGATTGTTGGAACTGCAATAGGTGCGTATAATATCTTTCCCTTCCTTGGCGGAGCCATCTTCATGACCCTGACCGGGAAGATGATGGAAGTTTCTGATGGAACTGTTGCTTCCGTAGCCCAGTATAAATCCGTCTGGCTGCTTATGTTAGCATGCATGATCTTTGCCTTCCTCTGTCTTCTGGTCTCCAAAGAAAAAGGCGCAGAAAAGGCTTCAGCTCCTGTAAAATTTACAGACGCCGGAGACTCGCCGGTTGGGTCTCAGAGATGAGGCATCAAAGATGAGAAAGGTATAGAGATCAGGAATGTATTAAAGAAGGTATCAGAGGCCGTGGCCGGTAAACAATAGTTCTCATATTTTCAGGCCCGCCAGCTGGGGGGAATGGGAGTGACTTTATTCTCCTAACCTTACCCCCTTAACCTTCTAGTAACGCGATTCAAAAGTCTTCCCCATGTTTGAGATTAAACATCATAAGTGTAAAAAAACCTCTTGAATTAAAAAACGTGCACATTTTCCGGAAGATGGAAAAAGAGTTTCCAGTGTATCTGAAAACCATCAGTCTTCCAGAAAATCCCTTATTCATCCGAAAAATCAAGGTAAATGGTTCTTCGTGCATTTTGCGGGAGCAGTTACTTTCTACAAATGTGCATAGCCGTTTAGAAAAGCAGAGTGCTTCCAGAAACCGAAATATTTTCCAGTAAGTTTGCAGTAATACCCTGCAAAAAGGCGAAGAGCTTTATTTACACACTTTCTGCAGGAGCCAGCCAGGAGGTCCCTGTACAGTGTTTCACGCTGATGGCAGTATACTCAGGCTTCTCCGAGAGGTACTGTCATCATATAATCCCCAAAGCAGAAAATAAGACCTTCAGCACCCTCTCTGCGCAGGCACAGATTTGCTATTTTAATGTGCTTGCGCAGGCTTATTTATCTGCAAAATCCTTTCCCGTTCTCGATCTCTTGAGCTGGTTTACTATATTTTCTATTTCTGGTGGATGCTTATTGTCCGATCTCTTTTTTCGACCCCTGACTTCTTATTTTTAATTTCCTCTCAAATTTTTTCTTTTTTTGTCTGCAAAATCTTTATTTCAGATTTTTTCATGGCTAATCTCCGGAAATAGTTGTATTATCTGGGACTCAAGGTAGGTGTTTAAGAACTTTCTGATACTTCCTAAATAATAACTTTTTAATATCAAGATCCCTATATTAAGTTGTTTATAAATTTCATTAAATATTCTCTTGTTCTCTTTTGTTTTGCCCTTAAGGTAGTTATAAGCCCCTGGTGATTGAGAGTGGATCCTTCATGCCTGATAAATACAATCTTCTTATCTGAAAAAAGAAAAAATGTACTGGTTCTTCTGTTGAATGAAGGGCCAAAGAACATCGATGAAATAAAAGAGGTTCTTGATGTCAATTCAAGTGCACTGATGCCCCAAATTAAAAAACTTCTTAAATGGGGTCTTGTAACCTGTGACCCAGTTAAAGACATTTATCAGTTATCTGATATGGGAGTTCTTATTGTTGAAAAATTAGAGGATTTTTTGAATATTATCAACATTTATGCAGAAAATCATGAATACTGGGAAACTCGTGACCTTAGCGAGATCCCGTATCATATGAGAAAAAAGATTGGAAATCTGAAGCACTGTGAGCTTCTGGAAGCAGACCGAGATTGCCTCTTTGAGTTCCATCCGAACGTTGTCGAAAATATTCTTGCCTCAAAATATGTTATGATGGCAAGCTCCACCTTTCAGCCTCAAACAGTCAGCATCTTTTCAAAGCTTCTTCAGAAGAACGCAAAGGTCTCTTTCGTACTTACGGGACAGGTTTTTGATAAGTTTTTTGACGATTTCCCGGATCAGTTTAAATTTTTCCTCGGGCACGAAAACATGAATATTTCCATACGCAGTGGACATATTGGCCCTCTGACTCTTGTTGTAACGAACACCTTTATGGCTCTCTGGCTCTTTGACAAGAATGGACGGTTTGATGGGACTATGCTTATAAGTTATGAGGAGAGCGCCCTCAAATGGGGAAGGGAACTTTTCACTTATTACTCCAGCATTTCAAATATGGCATATATTGACCCTGATTCTGGAAAAATGGAGTTCACGGGATATAATATCACAAAAGCCAATAAGTTCTAATTTTTTTAAGATTTTTTGTTTTTACCTGTATATTTCTCTGGCAATGTGCCTAATTTTCTGTAAAATCACAAATCTCAATAAGTTATTGGGGGGAAAATCCCGCATCAAGAGAACCAAATTTCATTCAGTACGCAATAATTTGACTTTGAATTGTCGGATAAGTCAAGGGGATTACTCCCCCCTTCTCTCCTAAGAACCGTACGTGAAAGTCTCCCTTCAT
>NZ_JAQUVZ010000018.1:46539-68555 GCF_028693135.1 Methanosarcina sp. | reverse complement strand
TAAAACGGCTTATTAAGGTTTCATTTTTCTTGTTTGTCAGTTGCATGAACGCTTCACTCAGCGGTAATCCGACGGTCTTTTTTATGCTTTCGCTGTCATATCCTTTAATATCTAACCTGCTAAAAGCGTAATTAAAACTTGATACAATACCATTAGTTGCATCTGCCAATGTGTAGTCAAAATCAAAAATAATGGTATTATATTTATCGTCAATCATATTTTCCATTCCTGTTGTTAAATCATCACTTTTGCCCAAAAAGAACTTTCCGTCAGATGAAGCAAAACGCCAGGTCAGATAAATCGTTTACTCTTAAAAATCGTTTACTCTTAAAAATCGTTTACTCTTAAAAATCGTTTACTCTTAAAAATCGTTTACTCTTAAAAATCGTTTACTCTTAATGCTCATTTTCTGGGAAGAGTAAACGTGCATGAAATTCCTTGAATAACAGGCTCTAATAAATGAAAGTACTTGAAAGCACTTTCATGCCAAATAAGTGGGAAAAATTGGTTTTGGGATGAGCTCATCAAACATTATTGGAAAATAAGGAATGTTATGGGAAATGGCAAAACTTCAGAAAATAAAAACATAAATGGTGGTGTGAATGCACCATCACTTATTTAACAAATGTTAGTTCTTCACCACGCATGATAACCATTCTATCCTTGAGTGGCAGAAGTATCTTGCCGTAAAGTTCCCACTTGTAACTTCCATTTTCTTCAGCGACTGTCCAGATGTCATAGTCCCAGTATTTTCGGTCTCCGTTCTCATTGAGTTTTGTCCATCCATTAATTCCGAAATATGTGTCTGTAATGGTATTCATTGCCATTTTTAGACTTTCATCATTATCCGGAATGGCATCCAGATTAACAAATGCAGCTACCCAGAGAGCGTCATATGCGGTCAATGCGTAAGACTCAGGAAGTCTTCCAAGTCGGGCTTCGATTTTAGGTCCAACCACCTGGTATCTGTCATTTGCTCTCAAGTATCCGTATACTGGTGCTCTGACATTGATTGCTGCAGCAAAACTGGCTGCATCATCGTCATTGATCAGTTCCCTGTTCAGCGCCATGCCGTCAGTGCCATACCAGTTGACCTCTGACAGGGCAGGATAGTTCCGGGCCAAAGTAAAGATCTCTGTTACTTCTCCATAGGAACAAAGAAGCACAGCTACGGATCCCTCCCCGTTTTCTGAAGTGGCTGCTACTACTTTTTCATTGAGTGCCTCCACTTCTGCGGAAAGGTCCGCGTTCTCGGTTTCATATATAACTCCCTCAAGCACTGTGCCATTAAGAGTCTCAAAACTCTTCTCTACCTCATCAACGAGTCCGTTACCCCACAGGTCATTCCTGTACATAGGGATTACAGAACCGATCCCCTCATCATTCATCAGTGTAGCCAGTGCCATTCCCTGGTTGGTGTCGTCAGGTACAAGCCTGAACAGATTATCGTCAGGGATCGCTAAAGATGGGGCTGTTGATGCAGTACTCAGAAGGATGATGCCATTCTGGGTTGCATACTCCATGACAGCTTCTGCCTCACTGCTTGACTGCGGGCCGATAACCATCTTTATCCCCATTTCATCAAGTTCCTTGAGCCGTTCCAGAGCTGTTTCAGGATCACTTCCGGTATCCTTTACAATTATTTCCACGTTCTTTCCGGAACCAAGTCCTGAGAAATAACTGTTGATATCCTCAGCTGATATTTCAAGTGCTGTCTGGCTTGCTTCTCCTATAGAGGCAAGACTTCCTGTAAGCGGTAACAGTGCTCCTATGGTCAGATCCTCTGATTCACTGGTAGCCTCTCCGGTCGATTCAATACAACCCGACCAGAGAGTTGCTATAAGTAATATACCCATTAAAGCACATGCTGTTCTTTTCATTAACATCAAAGTAAATTTATAGTTTATATCTGTATTTAAATATTTTGAGTGTAAGTGGTTTGTATCTCGAGGTCATTAAATTCAGTACTTCTCCGAATTCTCTTCATTTTTGGGTCTAACACCATTGATTTATCTCAAATAATCCCCCACTGATCGAATCCGTAACTTTCCCCTGGACCATTCCTCAACAAGATTTACTTTGTATATTTTTTATTTCTGAACTGGGCCTTGAACCATTCTTCACAGGTTCTGTATTAATCTTTTTTTGTATGTAAGGTTTGTATGGATCAAGTTTACCCGGTTTTGGCGGGTGTTTCTGCAAGTCTGGGGCGGTTTTCTTGTTAAGATATTTCCTCACAGTTCCCCTGGCGTAACCTGTTTGTCTGGCGATTTCATTGTCGCTAAAGCCTTGTGAATACAAATCTCGTATCAGTAGCCATTCCTCCACTTTCAGCATTATCTACAATCCTCTAACTTTTCTCAAGAATTGAGAACTGAATATTTTTAAACCGCCGAAATTAGAAGATTCTTAACCGTCCTTGACAAGAGAAAAGCATTTCTGTGCACCTGGATAAAAACGATCAACCTTCACAGACCTTTGATATCAAAAAGTAAAGTGAATTACATGAGTTATCGGTTAAGCGTTAGATGATCACTCATGGATTCGTTTTTTGTTGACAGTAATTCTTCATAAATGTGGAATTTCTTTAAAAAAGTGGAGTGAAAAATCACTCCAGAATTACCTCGTTAGCCGGTTCCCATGCAGGCTGGTTTATGGAAAGGAACTCAAGGTCAACATTTCCGGTATTCTCGATGGATTGTTTTGCGTTTGCAGGTACGAGGACAATTTGTCCTTTTTTCAGTTCAAATGGTACATCTTCTATGTAGAGCATGCCTTCGCCCTCAAGAACATAATATGTTTCCGGGTTCTTCATAATGAGGGAATCAAGGAGATCACCTGGTTTAACTAGAAAATGTGCAATGCTGTAATTTATGTCCAGCTCCATTTCAACCCTATTCGGATTGATCAGATTTCTAACGGGTGCATTTCCAAAGTAGTTGATATCTTCAATGTCTTCAATGTTTTTGTTATAGATGTAGTCATCTACGTAAAAGCCGGAATGAACAAGGTATGTCTGGTTACCGATAGAAGTTCTCCTGGTGAATGTGCACTTCTTTGAAGGTTCTGTCTCACCTGGTTTTGGCCAGTCATAATTGACCCATCCCTCGCCTTTTTCGCTTAAAGCAGTGTCTATGAGCATCCTGCCTAACGGTTTCCCATTATAATCTTTAAGCTCGCTCACATTCTCGCCTTCGCCGCTTGTTTTTGGAGGGAAAACAACCCGTATTCCTTCAGTCTTCCAGACGGTGATGTAGGAATCATTATGGAACCATTTGCTGTCTTTTTCTCTGAAATCGGGAAATGCAAGCTCTCCTTTTTCATTTATGAGGTCAATAGCTGCATTGACCTGGGACATTGTATAATCTTTCTGGGCTAACAGTTCGGTCTGTTTTTCTTCACTTGTTTGTTCTTTAGGTTCAATAACACCTGTTTTTTCTGACTGCACACAGCCGGAAACTGCCAGCAAGAGAACAGTAATGAACAGAACACAAAGTACATTTTTAAAATGATTCATATTGTAACACCTGTCAAATATATTTAGAAAATTGATGGAATTATCCACTCAAAACAGCGAAAAGATAGAAATCAGCGAAGAGACCGAAATCAGGATTTATTGGAAGCTCAAATTAGGACCCACCGCAAAATAATATATGCAACAGAATTTAAATTTTTATACAATACTTCCCATTTTTACAAGCAAGCCGCTCAATTAACTCAAATAACAATTATATGCTGTTCTGGTTATTTTGTAACGAGTACTTAGTACAGTAAGGACCTAATTTTTGATGTACGGGCCTAATTTGTGATTTATGTTTTATATCTTAGCTTCCAATATAAGCGATGCTTGTGCCTGTTTATCCAGGTTTCAACGAATCGATATTATAATTTTCCTGGCATATTAATTAGTTAATGATATTAGTTTCTACTATATCAAATTTATTAATAATTTAAGACAGCTAAAGCTCTGTAGAAATCCTGCTTAATATTTTATTTTAACATAATAATTTAAAAAATATTGCCTACCTGAGTACTATAAAAACGCATTAGATTTATTAAAACTACTGCCAAATAAATTTGAAGGGAAACCGGCAAATAATAACAATATCATTGTTAAATTATATGATCAGTTTCCTGCTATCTCTAGTCGCTCTTGTGCTAGGTTATTTTTCTTATGGTGTGTTTGTTGAAAATGTATTTGGAGCTGATCCCTCACGCAGGACACCTGCATACACCCAGGAAGACGGGGTTGATTTTGTCCCCCTCAGCTGGCCCAGCATATTCCTCATCCAGTTTCTCAACATTGCTGGCTTGGGCCCTATATATGGTGCTATTCTGGGAGCTTTATACGGCCCTGCTGCTTTCCTGTGGATCGTCCTGGGCAGTATTTTTGCAGGTGGAGTGCATGATTATTTTTCCGGAATGCTAAGTATCCGTCATGAGGGAAAGAGCATTTCAGAGATTGTGGGGCTATATTTAGGCAGACAGGCGAGGATTGCCATGATTGCGTTTTCCGTTATCTTACTCATACTTATAGGAACGGTGTTTATGTCCGGACCGGCAGGACTTTTGACAAATCTGGGGTTCACAGGGCTACTGGCCCAACCGAATTTCTGGCTAGTCCTTATCCTCCTGTATTACTTCGTAGCTACTGTCGTTCCGATAGACAAGATTATAAGCCGTATCTACCCCTTATTCGGAGCTGTCCTGTTGATAATGGCATTGGGCATCGGCTCCATGCTTCTCATCAAAGGATACGAGATCCCTGAAATAACCTTCAGGAGTTTCCATCCTGATGGTCTTCCTTTGTGGCCTATGCTTTTCGTAACCATCACCTGCGGAGCTGTTAGCGGATTCCACTCTACCCAGTCCCCAATAATGGCCCGATGTCTGACAAATGAGAAATATGGCAGACGTATTTTCTACGGAGCCATGATTGCGGAGGGAGCCATCGCTCTTATCTGGGCTGCTGCTGCAATGTCTTTCTTTCCGGGAGGAGTAGTCGGCCTGAGTGAAGTTACTAATGCAGGAGGTGCTGCCCTGGTGGTAAAGGATGTATCCCTGGGTTTGCTGGGGCCTGCAGGAGGAATTCTCGCAATCCTGGGAGTTATCGCCTGCCCCATCACATCCGGAGATACAGCCTTCAGGAGTGCACGTCTGACCATAGCCGATGTCATGAATCTGGACCAGAGGCCTTTAAAGAACAGGCTAATAATAGCTTTTCCAATATTTGTCATAGGGTTCAGTCTGACCCTGATCGACTTCAGTATAGTCTGGCGTTACTTCGCTTTCTCGAATCAGGCACTGGCTACCATAGTTCTCTGGACATCTGCAGTATATTTGTCAAATAACAACAAATTTCACTGGATTGCTACCATCCCGGCTACATTTATGACAGCAGTGGTAACAACATACATCTTACAGGCTCCTGAGGGGTTCGGCTTACCAGGCAGTGTCTCTTATCCTGCAGGAATGATCTGTGCCGCCACCGCTTGTGTCCTATTTGCCACCTATTTAAGGAAAATATCTCCATCATTAGCTTTACTCAGTGAGTGAACAATGAAGGACGGTTTAGAGATATTCCCGCTCAAAATGGTTTGAATAAAAAAGGAAGGGGTTTGATCCAAAAAAAGATTCGAGGAGAAGGAAATAAATCCTTAACCCATGACCCGTGAATGGGAATATAACCTGCAGGAAATAAAAGGGAAATGTGAAAAGGAAAAGATTCCAGGAAACTACGTTGCAGACCCTGGAATATTTTCCTTGATTTCCAACCCTTGTTTGTTTCGACTTTTGCAAAACCCGTTGAGGTTTTACCCCAAATTCTTAATGCATGTGCCCGTTGATTCCGGGCATTTCACTTTTATCGGGATCAGGTACGCTGGTTTTTGACCAGTGCCCTGCAAGGAAAGCTCCGGACAGGTTGTGCCAGATGCTGAAGATTGCACCTGGGAGCGCTGCAGCAGCTGTGAAATGTTTTATCGCAAGAGCAACACTGAGGCCCGAGTTCTGCATTCCTACCTCGATTGCCAGGGTTCTTGCTTCTTTTTCGCTGAGCTTGAAGGCTTTTGCAACTCCGTAGCCGCCTGCAAGGCCCAGACTGTTGTGCAGGATCACTGCAACCAGGACCATAAGGCCGCTCTGTTCAAGGTTTTCGCTGTTTGCCCCTATGATTATGGCAATGATGACAACGATTGCGAGAGCTGAAATTGCCGGAAAGACGTCCTTGATTGCTGTAATCCTTTTTTCAAAGAAATAATTGATTGAAAGCCCGAGCACTACAGGCACAATAACAATATTTACAACGCTTACAAGCATGCCCATGACATCCACATCCACGGTCTGCCCGATGAAGAGCCAGGTAAGGAAGGGAGTTGCGAGAAAAGCAACCATGGTGGAGACAGATGTGAGCACTATTGAAAGTGCAACATCCCCTTTTGCAAGGTAGCAGATCACATTTGAAGCCGTGCCGCCGGGACAGCAGCCAAGCAGAATCACACCAGCTGCAAGGTCGGCAGGAAGCTTTAAAGCCAGGCAGACTATCCACGCTGCCAGAGGCATAAGGGTGTACTGCATCAGGGTGCCCAGAATGACCACATAAGGCCTCTTCAGGACTGCAAGGAAACTGTCCACTGACAGTGTGACTCCCATCCCGAGCATAATCAGGCTCAGAAGGGGCACAATAGAGCCTTTATAGGGGATAAAATACTCCGGATATACGTAGGCTACTGCGGATAAAAGCACCGCCCATAGAGGAAATAATGATGTGAACTTTTTTATCATTTTTTAGTACACCAGCTCTTAAAATTGACAACTAAGTCATTAAATAAACTGAGATTGTCATTTAAATATATACCTATTTATTCTCGATATATAATAAAGCTGTAATTAATATTGAAATAGTAACAATGATACACGATATATGCACGATATATGCACGATATATATTGCTGGCAGACTTGAAAATAGAAGCTTTATTCTTTTCAACTGTTGCCAGCTAACTTTCATCCTGTTAAATGCTTAGGGTACTCAGGGTACTCAGGGTACTTTGAATTTTTTGAAGGTCCACTTGCTACTTATATATACAGGCTCTGCCGATACAATCCCCCATGAGACTGGATTCATACCTTGTAGATATGGGACATTTCAAGTCCAGGGGACGAGCCAAGACTGCCGTTCATGAAGGAAACGTTAAAGTCAACGGCGCTGTGGTAACAAAAGTCTCCAGAGACGTCTCAGTTGATGATGTAATAGAAGTTGTCGAAGGCCTGGACCAGCCGCAGGGCTACTTTAAACTCCGGCTTGTTCAGGAAGAAAGCGGGGTCCTCAAACCCGGGGACAGGGTTCTTGATCTGGGGTCGAGTGCAGGCGGTTTTCTCCTTTTTGCGTCAGAGATTGCAGCCCATGTAAAAGGCATAGAATTCAGCCGGGATTTCAGAAGTGAGCTTGGGAAAATTGCATATGAACGGGAAAACGTTGAGGTAATGTTCGGGGATGTTTTCACCATACCTCTTAAAGAGCTCTCTGAGGAGCCCGTGGATGTTATTCTCTCAGACATGACTCTTGAACCTGAGAACTCACTCAAAGCTCTTGCCAGAGTGCTCCCTCTCCTGAAGGAAGGGGGAAGGCTGCTCCAGGTAATAAAAACTCCAAAGAAGAAAACCCCTAAGTCAATCCTGAACAGGATCGAGGACCTGGGGCTTGAAGTCCAGCATGTCATCAGTTCCGAAAAGCAGGAGATTTATGTGGTTGCAAGAAAACTTCTGCCTGAAGAAAAAAGTCAGCTTGAAGAAAAAAATCAGCTCGAAGAATAAGAATCTGCCTGAAGAAAAAAACCAGCTTGAAGAAAAAGAATCGGTCTGAAGAAAAAAATCAGAAGGAATAAAAACTGATGAAAGTTGCTGAAAAAGCTGGCTCCTCTCCGGACAATCTCAATTGTATGGACACGTGCACCATGCATAAGAACACTGACGAGACCGGACTGAGGGTTTATGGGCATGGAAAACCTGTTCGCCTCTTTGTCGCAGGGCTGCATGGGGATGAGTGGAAAGACACAACGGAACTCCTGCTGAAAATAGAGCCTCCCGAAAAAGGCACCCTTGCAGTGATCCCGCTTGTCAACAGGGGAGAATATATCTCAACTCTGGACCCGGCTTACTATCAGGGAATGGGGATAAGTATACTCAAAGCCGTTGAAGCTCTGGACCCCGAGGTTTACATTGAACTCCATTCTTATTCCGGAGAAAACCTTGAAAAACTTGCAGGAAGGGACAGGCTGGAAAGGATCGGAGTACCTGCCTACAGTGTCCTGAAAGCAGGGGTATTACTGGGTTCGGTTTCTCCCTGGATTCGAAGGAAGTATTTTCCAAAAGAAGCCCTTTGCCTCTCTTTTGAGGTCCAGAAAGGAAATCCCCTGTCAAGGGAATTTGTTGCCAGCATGGTTGAAGTCCTCAAAGAAACTGAATCAAGGGATGAGTTCGTTGAATTCCTGAGAAAAGAATTCCCTGAACAGGCAAGAAAAGCTATCGAAGATTACCGGCACTTCTACGGAGAAATCTGAGAGATTACTTCTTTTACGGGGAAATCTGAGAGATTACTTCTGAAAATTTGAGAGCTTGCCTGCTAAAAATGAATATTTATCCGTACCTTAGTAAAGCATTCAGTTCCGAGTCTGTTTTAAGGAACGCCTGCTCTTTTTCGGAAAGTGTGCGCTGAGCAACTTCAATCCCGCTTATCATAGTGATCTGTTCGGAGGTACTTGCGCTATTGTACGGCTTTATAAGTTCATTATAATACGACCTCTCTGCCTCATAGTCAAGAGCCTTTATTTTCCAGTCCCTGTATAGAGAAAGGAAACTTCTATAGTTTTTCGGGTTACTGAAGGTCATGCCCTGGTAGTACTTTTCGTTTTCGTCACTATAAACAATATACCCACCAGTACATTCTATGGCTACCCAGAAACCCGGAGAAACTTCAGCCAGGACCCATGCATGATTGAAGCCATCAATGATGTTCGAGTTCGACACATTTATACTGTCATACGTACGGCTGGGAACTTCAATCTCACCCAGGTTCCCGGAATCGGAGCTTTCATGGACAATGTTCCCGTTTGCGATTCTACTATCACCTGTGAATTCAAAATTTCCTGCAGCTATTCTTGCGTTAATTCCTTTTGCCTTTAACATGTTCCAGACATCCTGGGCCATGTTATCGCAGTCATAAACATCATCTGTTGAATATGTATGGCTATTGGAGTACTCGGTTGCTATTTGCCCGCATACCCGGATATTTTTATCAGTTTGTATCCGGTCCTGTGATCTCGGACTGTTTGAATAAGGAGAGTCATTGGAGCCAGGGGTAAAAGTTGAGTAAGCAGTCAATAAGGTTCCTAAAATACAAATTACAGCCACAATCCGGATCCCTTTAAAAATACACCTGTGAATGGGTATTTTATGGTTATTAAAAGAGAAAAATACTGTTTTTGAAAAATTGAGTTTTCGGGAAGTAGAGGTTTCGGACTCAAAATCCTTCATTTCACGCTCGGAACTCTCTATATCAGGTCTGTTTTTAATTCTCTTTCCGCAACCTGAACAAAAAAAGTCTTCCGGATCTACCTCCAATCCGCAGTTATTGCAGTACACCTTCCACTACCTCTTAAGGGGGGTTATCTTAGACTTTTAAAGGAGCTTAAGGTCTCCGAACCTGTTAAGTGAAAAATGAAGCTTAACCAGCCAGTTCAAACTCTTTTTCCATTGAGTCTGTTCCGGAGCCAATTTATTAGGACTCAGTTGACTGATGTTCAGTTGACCAGGGTTCAGTTGACCAGGGTTCAGTTGACCAGGGTTCAGTTGACTGATGTTCAGTTGACTGAGGTGCAGTTTGAGAGTCCAGTAATTTGCCCGCCATTTCTCGGAGACCAGACACCTGCAGCTTGAAAAGTATCCTGTAAATTGAGTTTCTGGGTATCCAAAAGCAGGACTTTAAATCCTTTCATTTATTTTCGATTTGAATATAAAATTCACATCAATATATAATTTAGGTAGTTTAATACTAGTTTAATGGTATAACATACTAAATTAATTATAATATCGAAGATCAAAACAGATGATCTAAAAAAGAGGAAAATAAACAGATGATCTAAAAAAGAGGAAAATAAACAGATGATCTAAAAAAGAGGAAAATAAACAGATGATCTACAAATCTAAAAAAAAGGAAATAAACCTTAATTGGTGACACTTCTTCCAAAAAAAGGAGCTGCAGAACAGAATCTGCAACTTTTCCTGTAATAAACTAAGTTATTTACTTTTCAATTGTTAAAGAGGGGTCAGGTTTTACCTGCGCATATTAAGTGCAGGTGCTGACATGCCGTCGTAGGTACTTGCCATATGCTCGGGTCTGACGTCCTGCATTGAGGAACTCTGGGCGCGGAGCATACTGTCCACACGAAGCACCATTGCTGCAGTTTCAAAACCTGCTTTGATGGAGTTGACCTTTACTCTGAGAGGGTCAACAACACCTTTTTCAAGCATATCTTCAGCAGCACCGGTCAGGATGTTTAAACCGGCGTTTTTGTTTTCGGCATGCTTTGCGCGGAGGTTCAGGATGGTGTCGATGGCATCCAGGCCTGCGTTTCTTGCAATTGTCCTTGGGATTTCTTCAAGAGCTTCAGCAAAAGCTGTGATTGCCATCTGTTCACGCCCGCCTATGCTGGAAGCATAAGAACGGAGGGAGAGTGCAACTGCCATTTCCGAAGCCCCGCCTCCGGCAACGACCTTTCCGTCTTCAACCACACATTTCACAACTTTAAGGGCATCATCAATTGCACGTTCCAGATTGTCAACCACATGCTCGGTTCCGCCGCGAAGAACGATTGATACGGATTTTGCACCCTTACAGTCTCTGAGGTAGGTTTTACCCTGCTCGTCGTCCCTGTCCTGCTCAAGGAGCCCTGCGTGCCCGAGTTCTTTTTCTGTAAGTTCCTTGATGTTTCTTACAGGTCTGCCTCCCGTAGCGTCAGCAAGGTGCTGCATATCGTCGTTCTTTACCCTGCGGGTTGCGTAGATTCCCCTGCTCTGGAGGTAGGCTGCGATCTTGTCATCCATACCCTTGGAGCAGAAGACAGCATTTGCGCCTGCCCTGATTATGTGATCCGCCATCTCAAAAAGGGCTGTATCCTCTTGCTTTAAGAAATTTTCGATATCACTTACGTTGCTGATCTGAAGTTTTGCCTTGTTTGCGGTCTTTTCGGTCTCCATAGGAGCATCAATGAGC
Organism: Methanosarcina sp.; assembly: GCF_028693135.1. GTDB lineage: Archaea > Halobacteriota > Methanosarcinia > Methanosarcinales > Methanosarcinaceae > Methanosarcina. The sequence continues at coordinate 57,284 of NZ_JAQUVZ010000018.1, read as the reverse complement.
GCGATATTGGGATTTACAACCTTGAGAGAGAAGTTTTTATCAAGTGCAACCTTGTCAAGTACAACTCCTTCTACATATTCCGTCTCCTCAACACGCCTACCGATATCTTTTGTAATAATAATGTTTTTAAGGTCGGCTTTTCCTTCCTCATGAATGGCAAGAACAGCATTCACGCAGAGTTCTGAAATCAAACGGCTGTATTTTTCGGAAGCCTTGCCAGTGATGGAGGTTCTGGCAGTTTTGACAAGCAACTCTCTGTCTCCCTCACCTGCAGTAACTGCCAGGTCCTCTAAAATCTCAACAGCTTTCTCTGCTGCAAACCTGTATCCTTTGACAACAACTGACGGGTGTACTCCATTTTCAATAAGGCCTTCTGCTTTTTCCAGCAGGGCCCCTGTGAACACAACAGCGCTTGTGGTCCCATCCCCTGCAGAACTTTCCAGGGACTGGGCAACCTCCACAAGCATCTTGGCTGTCGGATGCTCAATGGACATGTCGTGTAAGATAGTCGCACCGTCGTTTGTGATGGTAACGTCCCCCAGAGGGTTCACAAGCATCTTGTCCATACCCCGGGGTCCTAGCGTACTCTTAACTATGTTTGCCACTGCTTTTGCAGCTGCAATATTCATGCTGAGTACGTCTCTTCCCTTTGTTTGTTCCTTACTCGGATCTATTATGTAGATTGGCTGGCCACCTTTATCCATCTGAACAAAACCTCCTGAAAATACATAGTATGAATTGAAGGATAAATTATTGATAATTTGAAGTTGTTTTCTGACTTGCGGGCGCTTTATCTCAGGCATCGGACCCGAACACCCTGTTTTGCGCAATTTGTTAAACTTGTAGATAGTAATTGATCAGGAAATTACTGATAATACTTCTATAAAAATATACCGGTAAGACCTGTAATTTTACAAAAAGAACGCTGTTTCCGCTTCCTGTTATGCTGTAAAGATGAAAAAGGCAGTATCCCATCCTGCTTGCCACAGGGACCTGAAGGAAAATGTTTGCAGGAAGCACTTCTGCCTTTAACTTCTACTTCTGCCTTTTCCGGGGAATTTGTTTGTAATTCTGTTTATTTCTGTCTGTTTACCCTGTTTATTTTTTCCTGGTTATCCAGCTTTCTACCTGACTATCCGGCTTATTTCTGTCGGGTTACAATCTTCACAGACCCGTCTTTATTTCCGATGTAAAGTTCATCCACATTACAAAAAATCCCGTGCTCAACCACTCCTGGAATCGCAGACAGTTGAAGGGCAAGAGCTTCCGGGTCTTTTATAACACCAAACTCTGCATCAAGGACAAAATTTCCGTTATCCGTTATTACGGGCCCGTCTTTTTTTACAGCAGACCTGAGTTGTGGTTTTCCGCCCAGCTCCCGGATTTTCTTTACTGCAAGTTCTTTTGCAAAGGGCAGGACTTCCACAGGCACGGTTTTATCAAGCTGCGTGTTCGTTTTCGACTCATCGGCTACAACCACAAACCGTTTTGCAGAAACAGAAACGATTTTTTCTCTTGTGTGAGCCGCACCTCCTCCTTTAATAGCATGGAGTTCGGAGTCGATCTGGTCAGCCCCGTCAATGGCAAGGTCCAGTTCAGGGTGCTGGGCAAGGGTAGTCAGCCTGATTCCTGCATCTATTGCGAGCATCTCGGATTGGTAAGAGGTGACAACCCCCAGGATATCGAGCCCTTCCTCCCGCACAAGGCGTCCAAGTTCCTTTATGGTGTATGCAACTGTTGAGCCTGTGCCCAGTCCAACAACCATTCCAGGGCTAACAAGCCTGGCTGCTGCAATTCCAGCTGCCCGTTTTTCGGGAGAATCAGTAGAAGTATTTCTTTCCGTCATTTTATGTTCCGCCTTTCAGCTTTAAAAAAGTTAACAAATATTTTTCAAAAACAGGAAGTCCTTTCAAGCTTAATAGAAAAAATTAAAGGGATCAGGGAGAAAGTCTTCTCCTGTCCCTCGGGAAAAGCACCGTATCCCTGATATTGTTAGTTCCGAGCATGGTCATGACAAAACGCTCACAGCCCAGTCCCCACCCTGCATGAGGGGGCATTCCGTATTCGAAAGCTTTAAGGTAGAACTCAAAGCCGTCGGGGTTTAAACCCTGTGACTCTATCCGGCTCTTGAGAAGGTCATGAATGTGAATCCGCTGGGCTCCTGAGGAAAGCTCCATTGTGCGGTGCATCATGTCAAAGGACTTGCTGAACTCAGGCCTGTCTTCATAAGGCATGGCATAGAAAGGTTTGATCTCCGTGGGCCAGTCGATAATGAAGTAGTGGGACTCGCCTGTGGTTTCGTAGACATAATCTCCGACTGTGTGTTCTCCGAGAGTTCCGAGGTCGTCTCCCCAGTGCATTTTCTCTTCAGCGCGGCTGTTTATGATCTCAATTACCTCGTCATAGGTAAGCTTCAGGAAAGGAGTCTTCGGGACTTTCAGTTCAACTCCAAGTATTTCAAGAGAGGCTTTGCAGTTCTCAATTACCCGGGCATAGACGTAAGCAACCAGGTTTTCCAGAATTTCCATTACATCGAAATGATCGGCAAAGCTGACTTCGACATCGATAGAAGTGGCTTCGTTTAAGTGCCTGCGGGTGTCGTGTTCTTCTGCCCTGAAGATGGGGCCAATTTCAAAGACCCTGTCAAACCCGCCGCTCATGAGGATCTGCTTGAAAAGCTGGGGGCTCTGGTTGAGGAAAGCTTCCCTATCAAAATAGGTGATCGGGAAAAGGGAAGTGCCACCTTCTGTAGCGGTAGCAACGACCTTTGGGGTTGCTGTTTCAATAAAGTTATGCTTTACAAAATATTCCCTGATGGCCTGGAGAGACTCATGCCTGATTTTAAAAACCGCAGTTGTCTCTGCTCTTCTCAGGTCAATAAAGCGGGAGTCAAGCCTTGTGTCCAGTTCGGCTTCTACCTTTCCGGTTGTGTCCATAGGAAGAGGAGAAGCTGCAATGTTCAGGACAGTGATCTCTTCAGGGAGCAGTTCATAACCGTTCGGAGCTTTTTCTTCATACTTGACAGAGCCGGTTACGGAAACTACGGACTCGCGAACAAGCCTTCTTGCTGCATCGAAGAGTTCTTTGTCAATTTTTTTCTTTACAAGTGTGACCTGAGCCTTTCCTTCCCTGTCCCTGAGAACAACGAAACAGATCCCTCCAAGGTCTCTGACCTCATAGACCCAGCCTGCGAGGGTTATTTTCTGACCGTTATCAACTTTTTCGGGTTTGACATCGGTTGTATAATGTGTTCTGAGATTTGCTAAAGACATAAATTCACCTTAATTAGGGGATAAATTAGACGTAAATATAAGAATGAAGCTGAAACGTAGGTGAATAGTCATAACTCATTATTAATGTATTTGTTGCACCACCCGAGTTGCGCTTCCCGAGTTTCGCTTCGGGATCACGAGGTCCTTTTCGCTGCGCTCAAGAGGACTACTTGATGGATTATAGCAGTGAGCGTAATTCAAGAGGACTGAATTACGATTTCTCTGACCTATACAACCTTATTCGCCATACTGTGTCGTTTTTGTCACGCTCGACGAAGGAGAGCGGCTTTCCAAAAAAGATCGAAAAGGAGAAGAATAAAGAAAAGGAAACTCGAATTTTAAAGCTGATGATGGCGCTTTTGAGTTAAAAAGAGAGCATAACAGGTCAAAACAACAGAATTCAGTCTGCTTTCTCTTTCAAATCTTAGGGCTTATTTCTCTTTCAAATCTGTATTTCTTTCTTTTTTCCAGTGCCTTTCTTTTTTTTATGGGCGTCCAGACAAGCCGGCGGAGGCGCTTATATTTATGTGTGAATTTGAATGAGGTTCCCCGGGGCAAGAAAAGTATTCTTCGGATAGATAAGACATTTCTGAATTCAGTTTCTTCTGGTGGTGGCATGAATTCGCCTGTTAATTTTTACGAATCAGGCTTCAGCGATTACCTCTCCTTCCATCCAGGGGTGTATTGTACAGATATAATCATAAGTTCCCTCCTGCTCAAAGGTGTAAGTAAAAGTCTCTCCCTGCCTGAGGTATTCGGATTCAATACCTGACCCTACAACATCATGGAGCACGGAATCGTAGTTTGTCCACCTTACAGTCTGCCCAACATTAACATTAAGGCTCTCGGGTATGTACTTATAGTCCCGAATCTCGACATCAACAATCTCAGTTTTCGCACCGGTTTCATTCTGCTCAGACTCAGGGACAGTTACAGTTTCTTCTTCTTCTCCGGCAACTTCCCCGGTATCTACTTCTTTGACAGGTTCTTCGACAGGTGTGGAAGGGGCAGGCTCTTCCGAACCCCCATTTTCAGCACAACCCGCAACAAAAAGAATACCAAGCATTACCAGAAAAATTATTATTTCCTTTCTCACTCTATTTTCCCCTCTAAACCTCAGTTTTACACTTATATTCCGCTTCTACTCTTTATTCCTTAATCTAATCTTTACCTCTCTCGTAAAACCCATTTGGAAACTCAGTTCAGTACATCAATTTCTACATGCTTTCTCGATCATGAATTATTATCCTATCCTGACATTCTGATCTGAACTTCTCAATACCACTTTTTAAATTCTTAATTCAAATAAAATTCCCAATCTGTTTCCCCTTATCATTCAGAATACAGGTTTCATGTACATTCTTAGCAACATCAATACCAACATTCAAATACACTTTTAAGAGCCACCACGACACTATTATTATAGGCTGGGAACCAAAAATTATAGTCTGGGAACCAAAATCCCTCTGCTCTCTACAGGCTGTAAGCTCGTGGAAAATCGCCAGACTCTGTGAACACAGAGCTGTAACATGTTAAATTGCCGGAGAGCCGTAAGAGCGAGGGTGGTAGTCTAAGATAGCCGGACAAAGCCGTAAGTCCTCAAAACTACCCTCCTAGCCTACGTATCGTTTTTATGGAAATGCAGCTATAATAATGAAGCTATAATAATGAAGCTATAATAATGAAGCTATAATAATGAAGCTGTAATAATGAAGCTATAATAATGAAGCTATAATAATGAAGCTGCAATTATCCTTTATGCGAGTCTGCTTGAGCGCATCTCAGCTAAAACCCATCAAGTAGTCCTCTTGAGCGCATCTCAGCTAAAACCCATCAAGTAGTCCTCTTGAGCGCAGCGAAAAGGACCGCGTACTCCCGAGGCGCAATTCGGGCGAGGCGCAATTCGGGCGAGGCGCAATTCGGGCTTTAGACCCATCTTCTCTTTTTAAAATAAAGAAACATGATTATTCCCAGTAATGCCATAAACAGCATTATTGCAGGGTAACCCCAGTACCATCTGAGTTCGGGCATGTAGTCAAAGTTCATGCCATAGACTCCTGCGATAAAGGTAAGGGGGATGAAAATCGTGGCGATGATCGTCAGAACTTTCATGATATCATTCATCCTGTTGCTTATGCTGGAGAGATAGACATCTACCATCGAAGAGAGGATATCCCTGAAGGTTTCTATGGAGTCAATAACCTGAATGGTATGGTCATAGATATCTCTCAGGTAAATCTGCGTAGTCTCCTTTATGAGTCCTGATTCAGCTCTCTGAAGATTGCTTATCAATTCCCTGAGGGGCCAGACTGATTTACGGAGAATGATCATTTCTCTCTTATATTTCTGGATTGCTTTCAAGGTTTCAGGCTTTGGGTCGACTATCAGTTCTTCTTCAAGGTCTTCGATCTCTTCCCCAACGTACTCAAGAATCAAAAAATAGTTATCAACTATAGCATCAATCAGGCTGTATGCAAGATGATCCACTCCGTTCTTTCGGAGGCGTGAGGCAGGATTTTTTAACCTCTCCCTTAGAGGATCAAAAACATCTCCTTCCCTCTCCTGAAAAGAGAGGATATAATTGGGGCCAACGATAATGCTTACCTGGTCTAGCATTATCTCTTCTCTTTCTTTATCGAGAAGTATCATTTTCAGTACAGTATAAATATAGGAACTGTAATCTTCCATTTTGGGGCGTTGTCCCGTGTTTAGCACGTCTTCGAGAGTCAGAGGGTGGATCTTAAAATAGCTTCCGAGCTTTTCTATAACCTCAATCCGATCGAGCCCATCGACATTTACCCATAAATTCATTCCAGGCTTGTCTTTAAAGGCCAGGCATTCCTCCACGGTCTGCAGCTCTTTTTCTATCAGTTCCTCGCTGTTGTAGGCCCAGAGCCGGATCACAATCCTCTCTGCCTTTTTTTCCCCCACATGCACAAGCGTGCCAGGGGCAAGCCCGGCCTTTGATTGTTTTTTCCCTAACTTTGTAAGTCTCAAGACTCTTCCTCACTTTTGAATAAAAATAAACACTTTTCATAATGAGGGTTTATTCAATTTAAGTTCTGTGTACAGTTTTCTATTTAAATGCTTCACAGTCCACTCGCAGTGTTGATGGTTTACAATTGTTCACAAAAATTGTCAAAAAGGAATTTATGTTCACATACTCAGATAAATATATGTATTATCCAAACGATAAAATAATATACTAAATATAAAACTGGTTATCCGAAAAATGGGGAATCGGGATAAATCGCCAGTTTAGAACAAATATGTTGGGAGTGGTTTTTTGGTTCAATCCGAAATCATGAATAGTTTATACAATATGACAGACGAAGTCATTTCTTTTGTTCCGACTCTTGTAGCAATTATCCTTCTTATTATTGTGGGAAAAATCCTGGGATCCGTTGTTGGAAAGATTGGAGCAAAGATCCTGGACAAGATAGGGCTTGACGACTTGATTGATAAAACGGTCATAGGTGGGATGATAAAAAAAGCTAATATGAGTACTGTAGGCTTTTTTGATTCTATAATCCGGTGGTTCATTTACATCATCTTTGCCGTGATTATCATAGATCTCCTGCAGATACAGGCAGTTGCTGATTTCATCACTATGATAATCCTCTACATCCCACTTATCATTTCCGCCCTCGTTGTGCTGATTATAGGCTTGCTGATCGTGGATTTCATCAGCGACCTGGTAAAAACAATACTTGTTGCAACGGGAGTGGATGAAAAGATCGAAAAAACCTCCATCGGGACTTCGATCAAGGCAGGGGGGGCGTCAGTCTCCGGGATCATAGCCGGGCTGGTTAGAATCTTTGGGTACCTGATCTTCCTCACAGCTGTAGCAGACATTTTACAGCTGACAATGATCACCCAGCTGCTGATAGATATTACTCAGTATCTACCCCGCCTCCTAACCGGAATCCTGATCCTGGTGATAGGGGTTCTTTCCATTGACATCGTCATGGACTACCTGGCTGGCACTGTTAAGGGTATGAATGTAGAAGGTGCAGAAGTAATTCTCCCTCTCCTTCGGGGCTTCCTGTTAATCATCGTGATCCTTGTAGCTCTGGATACGATGCTTATCGACACAAGCATCCTCTACCTTTTCTTCGGACCGCTGGCATGGGGAATTGCAGTTGTGGTTGCCTTTAAATACGGGGTCAAGGACGCGATTGTTGCGTATGCAAAAGAAAGGAAGTAATTCTTCCTTTCATTTTTATAAAAAATGTCTTTCCTGACTTAAATTAGTTAAATTGACTTTATTTGTTAGGACTTAAATCAATTTAACTATCCTTAAATTTTCAGACCTTAATTTTTCGACTCCAACTTAAGCAAAATTGAAAATCTGATCTGTTGAACTCTTTTTTTGATGAATTTATATATAAAACATGTATTAAATTTGTTTTATACAGGCTTTTCTCCAACTTTAGTATACTATTTTTTAGATACATATAAAAAATAATAATTATATAATATTCTTAATATTCTTTTCTCGATGTACTGTTTTTTACGAATAAATTAATTTTACCTGGTTTCCGGGACACGAATAGGGGAATCTAAGGCTTTTGAGTGGGAAAAAGAGACGGATAACGGCTTTTATTCGGGAAATCATCAAATTAAAAAAATATAATGGTTTAAAAAATATAAAGAAATTTTACTTTTATAATAGTCTGAATAAATTTTATAAATCATACTTTATTCTTTATAAAATAATATTAATAGGAAAATACTAATACTTTTTGTATGATATATATGACTGTAATTTACACATTAAAACACTGCGAATTTTCAGCCAGATCAAAACGGGGTTCATAATTATTAAAACGGAATTAGTATCTGCTGAAAGAAAAATAGTGGGGGAATTGAGATTAGATCAGGATTAGACCGTCTAGCAACTGCTTTAATTATTCTTTTACTTGTAAGTGCAGCTACCTGTACCGCCTCGGCGCAGGATAACGAAAATCCAGCGATGGTCCTCTATAACAACACGGTTGTTCTCACAGAAGGCAATTTTACCTTCGTGCCGAGCAATAACGTCTCTGCAAGCTATGAGATCTCCAACTCCACAGACCTCGGAGCTCTCTATTCAACAGGGCTTGATTTCAATGTATCCGATATGGGGGAAATGGCCGGAAATGATACCGGGAACATGACAGAGAAGTCCCTGATACTTGAAAGTATAGAAGGGTACCAGAATAACAATGAAACCATGGAGAAATGGTTCACCTTAATAAACGAAGTCCAGGTCCCTGATGATATCGGCATGAACCAGGTGAGTGACGGGGATGAGGTAAAATTCCTGTACACCCTTGAAGAAGGAGGAGAACCGGTCCTTGCAGAAGCAAAATATGCGGTGATGATCAAGGTCGCAAAAGAAGCGCCTCCAGAGGGAAAGGACCTGATTGAAACCGCAACCCAGGCTGGAAACTTCACGACTCTTCTCGCAGCCCTTAATGCCACAAACCTGACTGACACTTTGAAAGGGGAAGGTCCGTACACGGTCTTTGCTCCGACAGATGAAGCCTTTGCAGCCCTGCCAAACGGAACCGTCGAAGGGCTCCTTAACGACACAGAAGGCCTGAAAAACATTCTCCTCTACCATGTTGCAGGTGAGAAGCTGATGGCAACAGATGTTGTTAACATGACTAACATTACGACCCTTCAGGGAAGCGAACTGCCGGTCAATGTTACTGAGGAAGGAGTGTTCGTAGGAAAAGCAAAGATTACTATGCAGGATGTAGAGACCAGCAACGGCATTATCCATGTCATAGATGCAGTACTGATCCCACCTGAAGGTCCATCTGAAGGAAAGGATATCATAGAAACCGCAACTTCGAAAGGATTCAAAACCCTTCTCGGAGCCCTTAATGCCACAAACCTGACTGACACTCTGAAGGGGGAAGGCCCGTACACACTCTTTGCTCCTACAGATAATGCCTTTGCAACCCTGCCCAACGAAACCCGGGAAGCTCTCCTTAACGACACAGATGCCCTGAAAAACATTCTCCTCTACCATGTTGCAGGTGAGAAGCTGATGGCAGAAGATGTTGCTAACATGACTAACATTACGACCCTTCAGGGAAGCGAACTGCCGGTCAATGTTACTGAGGAAGGAGTGTTTGTAGGAGACGCAAAGATTATATTGCAGGATTTAAATGCCAGCAACGGCGTTATCCACGCCATAGATGCAGTGCTGATCCCGCCCAAAGAGCTTCCTTCAAAGTGGTACTTCTTCTCGATTCCCTTCAAAGCTGAAAATGCCAGTGTTGAGAACCTGCTTGCAGGTGTGCAGTACAATGCTCTGGTCTACTACAACGGCTCAAGCGGGATCTATGAGAACGTTTCAACCCTCGAACCCCTGAAAGGATACTGGATAAACGTCCCCGGAGGGGTGGAATTCAACGCCTCCGCACAGTTTGCCTCAGCCGCAGAGGCTTCATCTGTAATGTCAGCCCCACAGAGCATAAAACTGTACCCTGGCTGGAACGCGGTTGGCTCACCCGTAAAATATAACCTGACGGCCGATTCTGCATTTATAACCATCGGAACTAACTATTCCAAGGTAATGGGCCCCTGGATAACTGATGAAGAAAGCGGTTCCGGTACCTATGCCTTTGTAGGTTACAATGGACTTTCCGGAGTACTCAACGGAAACCAGGTCGGTACGGATATTTTCGAAGTTAAACCCTATGAAGGGTACTGGGTGTACATGAAACAAGAAGGCACGTTCGCCTGAGAGGTGTTTTCGTAAAAGGCTTCAGATAAAGCTGGAAATATAGAAAAAACAAATTTTTCTAAAAAAGAAATAATCTCGTTCCCGGATATCGGGAATGAGATTTGATTTATATATTTTTTTCGGTTTTTCATCATTCTCTATGGATAAGATTTTTTCAATTCAAGACCGCGCTGGTCTTTCGGAGGATGTCCACACAAAACAATGAAGAGCCAAAAAATAGTCCCGGAAATGAAAGATTATGACGATAATGGGACATGGATGCGAGTAGCTTTTGCACCAGGTTGCAGGTTAATTATTGTCTCTGTGATAGGACCCGGAAAACAATATGTTGCGGATAAATTAGTGAAGTTAACATCTAAATGTATTTCTGGATTAAGACCTCTTTTGCTACACCCTTACAGTTCCTGTATTTTTTAATCAGTATTTATATAAAGTTTCCTGCCAAAGGTTGAGGGCATGGAAACCCCGGATACTCTTAATTCTACCCCAAATACGCCCCTGGATACCCCCTCCTCTTTTGCAGTAAATATGTCTTACCTTGACAAAATATTAGATAAAACATTCACCTGGTTCTCGGCTAACTTCGGTACCTTCTTATTCATCACGGAAAACAATATGTTGCGGATAAATTAGTGAAGTTAACATCTAAATGTATTTCTGGATTAAGACCTCTTTTGCTACACCCTTACAGTTCCTGTATTTTTTAATCAGTATTTATATAAAGTTTCCTG